>NZ_CAXAPT010000013.1:0-196219 GCF_963970475.1 Pseudomonas sp. EA_5y_Pfl2_R50
CGTAGCGGTAGCTGACGAGGGTTTGCTCAGTGAGCCAAGGCTCGGCCAGGTTCTGCGACGGGTCAAAACGCTGGTAATCAACCGCGATCAGGTGTGAGCGGTCGTAACGCAATAACAACGCCCGGCCGGCGCCGTTGTCCAGACGCTGAACACGCTCCTGACGATCCCGGGAAATGCGCAATCGGTTGTCATACGCATCACTGATCGCCGTCAGCCGCCCGTTGCGAAAGTGATAAAACCCCGCAACTGCCCCGGCCAGCGCAAGAATCAACTCCTGCGGCTCATCCCCGAGAAAAATCGCTGCCCGCGACAGGCTGTTGTGAATCGCCGGCCGCGCGACGCTCGGCATTGGAAACCGGGTACGCCGGTTCTCATGGTCGACCCAAACCACGAAATCGCCATCGAACTCCAGCCGATGCGCCAGCGAATGGCTCCAGCCAAAGCCCAGCCCGACGTCGATTTCAGCGGCACTGGTGCGATACAAGCGGGTGAACTCGAACGGCAACACGCCATCGAGCACAGCATCGTTGAGGGTCAGCAGTTCTTCGCCGGTGACCATCGACACCGGGCAGCCGTTGGTGCAGGTGAGCGTTACGCAGTCGGTGCTGTCGCCGTTGGGGTTTTTCGCCTGATCGGGCTTATCGTCGTGAGGTTCGTCTTTCTTCAGCGAGGCGTTGCGCCTCGCATTCCAGCGAAGTTGCATCCGGCCTTTTTTCACGCCGGCCGCTATGCCGCGCGCGGCAACGGTTTTGTATTGATCAACGTACTTGATGAAGCCGTTGACGATGGTGAACAGCGCCTTCACCAACCGCGTCACCGCTGACAGCAATTGAACCGCGCGATCTGCAAGACGCAGCGTCAGATAAGCGATCCCTGCGCCACCACTGGCGAAAGTCAGCACAACGCTGATCAGCACATCGATCAGTATTTGCACGATCATCATCGACGCCGCTTGAGCGGTTTTGCCGGCGATCTCACTGGGCGGCAACATCTCCAGCCAGAGACTCGCCGTGCGTAGCAGCAAACACAGAGCCGCCTCGTCACTGACCAGCAGTTGAAGCTTCTCCATCACCTCAGGCGCGGTAGCTGCCAGATTGATCAGATCAGTTGCACCACTGCCTAATTGCTCGGCGAACGCCCCAGGATCTTTGAGAATGTCCGACAGCATCCCGATGCTGTCCCACACCCTCTCAATCGCCGCCCAACTCCCGGCGAGCAAGCCGTTGCTCGCCGCAGTCGCCACCGACTGCGACCACTGCGGCTTGAACCCCTGCCACTCACTACGCAGCCAATCATCCAGCTCAAGGGTCAGGCCATCGTAGGACTCAAAAAGATCTTCAACCTGTTCCGGGCTGACAGCACCGTGCACTTGCACCCGGTAGAACTTGCCCTCTGCGCCCTTGAACTCACCCTTGCCCTGGGCATCAAGGGTCACCGGTGTTTTTTCGCCGCCATCCACCGCCACCACATCGACCTTGATGTTGCCCAGCGGGATGTCATACACCGATTCAAACTTGCTCTCGATCAACATCAGCCCGCCCTTCGGGCACTGGACGACGCTGGAGAAAAACTGGTCGTCGCTGCTGCTGACGGCGATATTGCTCTCGCCAAAGCGGATGATCCGCTCCATGCCCATCAACGACGGCAGATCGGCAGCATGGCTGACTGTGTCCGCGGAACGGCTGGCCCAGTGCTTGAGTTGCTCGCGATAGAGATTGAGCGTGTCGGGAAAGCTGTCGAGTGCTTGCTCGATGCGGGTGATGGCTTCCATCAGCGCACGCTTGGGTGCGGGATGGACTGAATAACCGGGTCGAACATGAGCGTTCCCTCGCGCAGAAATTAGGCGCGAGGACTTTGCGGGGGATCACTCAGGAAAGAAGTCAGACGAGTAGGCGATTGCTGTAGGAGAAGTCTGCAACACGTATATTTATGCAAAACCAACAGACGAAAACGGGGCGTGAGTTTTCCTCACGCCCCGTTTATTGATCGACACAAATGGATTTACTGCGTTGAGTTCCCGGCGCTCAGCTCTTTCAATTTCAGCTCGGCCAACGGATGCCCGGCGTTAGCCGCCATGCGCCACCAGCGGGCGGCCTCAACGGCATCCGGCGCTTTGCTCGGCGAGCCAGCGAGGCTGATCACGCCGATCTGATAGGCTGCTTTGCCATCGCCCGCCAATGCCGCCAGACGCAACAAGCGCACGCCCTCTTCACGGGCTCCCAGCCCCACACCCCGAAACATCAGGATGTGTCCGTAGAAACTTTGCGCGCCGACATCGCCGAGGGCAGCCATGCGCGCGAACTGGCCCTCGAGCCAGCGCCAGCCGCGGGGCTGACGCACGAACCAGGACCAGTGAAACAGCCGCCGGGCCAGCCAGTAACCGGCCCGCGCCTTGAGGTGTAAAAACACTCAGGCCTCCGCCGATTCCGGGTATTCGTACTCGAAGACTCTGACCACTTCCGACGCATGCCACGACGCGGCGGCCACCCCATCGGACGGGCCGGAAAACCGCCCCAGACGCTCGACACATTCAAAAAAACCGGTGCGCGGCAGGCGACTGGCGCCTTGGCTGATGACCAGCGAACTGCGCAATGGCTGTTCGGCCTTGGCGTCGAGTGCGGCCAGATGCTCAAGCGCGGCGGTCAAGGTTTGCATCGCCGGCGTCGGCAATTGCAACCGTTCGAGCAAAGCCCGGTAGGTCAGCAAATGGCGCTGCCTGCGGGCCTGATCCAGTTCCCCCAGCAATCCGTCCCAATGTTGACGACTGATGCGAACGCTCACGATTCGTCCCTCCACCCTGGCACCGTCAATTCCCAGGCCAGGCTGCGGCGAATCGCGGCGTCGGGCAGACGCTCACCACTTTCGATCATGGCCAGATAAGACGGGCTGATGCCTACCGTGCGGGCGAGCGCCTCGATGGCGATGCCCTTCCCTTCGCGCAAACTGCGTAGTTGATCCAGACCGGGAAGAATCGGGTCTGGTGATGCCGCAAGTGGCGCTGGAGCCGGCTGCGACGGTGCTTCGTTGATGCCTGCTGCTTTCAGTAGAGCCTGATACTGAGCCCATGGCAGAACCGCGTATTCGGGCTCGCCATCGCGTGCAATTATCTGAATATCCATGACTACCCCGTAGGACAACAACACTTAGCGAGTCGGCACTTTTCCCTAGAAGTGTAATCCTAACAGCGGCCAAGGTCGCGGGGGGTATCTATCTGCAAACGGGATGGGGGAATCAGGGCTTTTTCGGACCCTGAATCTGCAATTGCTCGGGGGTATCAGGCAGACGTTCGACGACGGCGAGTTTTTCCGGGCGCTGGCGATTGCGCCAGAGCCGGAAGGCGTTGAGCTCGTCGTCGAGGGTTTTCATCAGCCAGGCGAGCACGGCAATGTCATCGAGCATGCCGAACATCGGAATGAAATCCGGGATCGCATCCACCGGACTGAGGAAGTACATCAAACCCGCAACCACCGAGATCAGTGCTTTCGGACTGATCGCGCGGTACTCGCCACGCCAATAGGCCAGGCACAGCGCCTGGAGCAGGCGCAGGTCGTCCTTGAGCTTGCCGAGGCGATTGCCTTGCGCGGCCCCTTTGCTGGCCACGGCGAACAACAGGGTCGGCAAGCGGCCACGGGCCAGCAATCGACCGGCCAGGGGCAGGAATCGAGCGAAATTCCACGGAGCTTTCATCTATTCCTCCCTTTGAAATGTTATCCACACAAATTGTGGATAACCTTGTGAACAGAGCTGCATTTCAGCGCTGAGAGCCCCGTTTCATAAGGGCTGCGCTCAGATCGGGCGTTTTTTACTCACATAAAAAACCCCAATATTTCATTGACTTGGCAGCTCAGGGCGTCTAGTGCGGGCAGCCTCAAAGCTATGACTCTCCCAGTGCGCATCGGTTCGCTCTGTTTAACCTTGCCATGGTCCGGATGCAACAACGCCCCGCATAAGCGAGGCGTTGTTTAAACGATGCTGATTACTTCGCAGCAGCAGCGTCTTCTTTAGCCGGGTCCTTGATGGCCAGCAGTTCCAGGTCGAAAACCAGAACCGAGTTGGCCGGGATTGCCGGGCTTGGCGATTGTGCGCCGTAAGCCAGATCGCTAGGGATGTACAGCTTGTACTTCTCGCCAACGTGCATCAATTGCAGACCTTCAACCCAACCCGGGATCACACCGCTGACTGGCAGATCGATCGGGCTGCCGCGCTCGACGGAGCTGTCGAATACGGTGCCGTTGGTCAGCTTGCCGGTGTAGTGAACGGTCACTACGTCGGTCGGCTTAGGCTGTGGACCGTCAGCTTTCTTGATCACTTCGTACTGCAGGCCGGAAGCGGTGGTAGTGACACCGGCCTTCTTGCCGTTTTCTTCGAGGAATTTCTTGCCGGCGGCTGCCGACTCTTCGCTCATCTTGGCCATGCGCTCTTCAGCGCGCTTTTGCAGCGCGGCGAAGGCTTCGACCAGCTCTTCATCTTTCAGCTTCTGTTCTTTCTTGCCGACGGCATCTTCGATGCCCTGGGCTACCGCTTTGGAGTCCAGATCATCCATGCCTTCCTGAGCAAGGCTCTTGCCCATGTTCAGGCCGATACCGTAGGAAGCTTTTTGCGCCGGGGTTTTAAGCTCTACGCTGGTCTGCGAATCACAACCCGCGAGGACCAGGCTAACCAGGGCAACCGCCGCCGCCAACCGATGCTGTTTCATGCTATTTCCTTGTTCATGCGCCGAATGGGCAATCGAGTAAAGCCGCGAGCTTATCAGGCCGCCACGACCAATGGCTACCGGCATGAGAGCAGGAATCTTCCGATAAGTTCAGGGATTAAAACGCATTAAGGCAACGCCACGATGAAGCTTCTGTCATCTGCGCCTGACAACGATCAAATCGCGTTCCCTCAACATCTGGCGTAATGGCCACTTGCCCACACGGACTGACTCAGGCATAACAACGTAACAAATCGACAAGGATGTTTATCTTGCGCCTCTTATTTCGTGTGCTGACTCTGATCGCGGTGCTGGCGGGACTCGTCCTGGCAGTGGTTTTGTATTACGTCGCCAATCCGAAGTTGCCCTTCTACACCCCGGCGCAACAGGTGCACTACCTCAATCAATGGAGTGAAGACGAGCGGCAAACCTATTACTTCACCCCTCAGGGTACGCAGGTCAAAGGCTTGCGGTATGAGTGGTTCCAGGCACTGGAACTGCCGTTCTCCGAACAACGCTTCGCCTCTCCCGACTACCTCGCCCGTTTCGGTTTTCTCGTCGACCCGCAACAACAAGCCACGTCGATCAATCCCGGCAACCTGCCCGTAGGTTTTGCCCGCCATCAGAATACTGGCGGCACGGAGCAATACCTCGACATCACCTGCGCCGCTTGCCATACCGGTGAATTGCGCTTCAAAGGCCAGGCGATCCGCATCGACGGTGGCACGGCTCAGCACGTATTGCCTTCCAGTGTTCCTACATTACGCGGCGGCAGCTTCGGACAGGCGTTGGTCGCGAGCCTGACATCGACTTACTACAACCCGTGGAAATTCGAGCGCTTCGCCCGCAACGTGCTGGGCAATGAGTACGACGCCCGCCATGAGCAACTGCGCAAAGACTTTAAAACCGCGCTGGATACCTTCCTCAAAGTCGCCTGGAACGACACCCATCGCGGCCTTTACCCGACCGAGGAGGGCCCGGGCCGCACCGACGCGTTCGGGCGGATTGCCAACGCCACATTCGGCGATGCGATTTCCCCCGCCAACTACCGCGTCGCCAATGCGCCAGTGGATTACCCGCAACTGTGGGACATGTGGACCTTCGATTGGGTGCAATGGAACGGCTCAGCGCAGCAGCCGATGGCGCGCAATATCGGCGAGGCGCTGGGCGTGGGCGCAACCCTGAGCTTCTTCGACGCCAATGGCCAGCCACTGCAAGGCGATGCACGTTATGCCTCCAGCGTTCGTGTCCGCGATCTGCACAAAATCGAAGAAACCCTGCAACAACTCAAGCCGCCCGCCTGGCCGGAAGAACTATTGGGCGTGGTCGACAAACCACTGGCCGCCAAGGGACGCAATCTGTTTGCCGAGAACTGCGCGAGCTGCCACGTTCCGCGCAAAACCGAAACAGACGGACGCTGGGTGCAGCATTTGCACATGCTGCCAGTGGACGTTATCGGCACCGATCCGAATGCAGCCAACAACATCGCCAGCCATCGCTTCGACCTGACGCCCTTGCAATGGGATCTGAAAGAGCTGGAAAACATGGACGTAAAATTGCATCCGAAGCCCACGGAACCGCTCGATCTGAGCCAATTGTCTGTGGCCAAAGGCCTGGCATACGTCACTGCCTTCGTCGAAAAACGCGCGTACCGCGAGGCCAACGTCAGCCCCGAAGAGAAGCCGAAACTCGACGGTTTTGGCCTGCCCATCGGGGTGCGCGAAAAGGTTGCCTACAAGGCGCGACCGCTGGACGGCGTTTGGGCCACTGCGCCTTTTCTGCACAACGGTTCGGTGCCGAACATTTATCAGTTGCTGTCGCCGCAGGATGAACGCGCGACCACCTTCTATAAAGGTACGTTCGAATACGATCCGGGACACCTGGGGTATCGCACCGAAGCCTTTACCAATGGTTTCCTGTTCGACACGCGCATCAGCGGCAACCACAACAGCGGTCACGAATTCCGCGCCGGCGAACGCGGCAATGGCGTTATCGGCCGGTTGCTGCTGCCGGAAGAACGCTGGGCCTTGCTCGAATACCTGAAAGTTCTTGGCGGTCCACTGGAGGCGCAATTGCCATGATCATGCCGACCTTCAAGAAGGAACTGCCGTTGCTGGCGCGACTCTGGTTATGGCTGGGGCGCCTGCTGGGCAAAACGCTGCTGATTGTCCTCGTTATCGCGTTGTCGGGTTGGGCCGTCGCCGCCGCCTGGTTCGCCTGGCAGCACCGTGGCCCGGTCTCCGCGCTGGAACAGATTCCACCCGGCGAAGCGGCGATGACTCAGGACGTGATCCAGACCGCCGTGCGCATCGTCGATCAGCATCGAGAGGGCACGCGATATCTGCGCGATGCCCATGCCAAGGCACATGGCTGTGTAAAGGCGCAGGTGCAGGTGTTGCCGGAACTGGAACAGTCGCTGCGGCAGGGGGTTTTCAGTGAACCTGGGAAAACCTGGCAGGCGATGATCCGTTTCTCCAACGGCAATGCCTACCCGCAATTCGACAGCATGCGCGATGCCCGGGGCATGGCAATCAAGTTGCTGGAGGTGCCGGGAAAATCCTTGCTCAGTGACCGCCAGGCACAACACGAACAGGATTTCGTGATGTTCAGTCATCCGAACTTCTTTGTCAGCGATGTCGCCGAGTACCGTCAGAATGTGGCGGCGCAGGCTGATGGAAAGAAAGTCATGGCGTTCTTTCCGGGGTGGGACCCGCGCACCTGGCAGGTCCGTCATCTGTTCATCGCCCTGGCCACGCTGTCGCCACCGCCAGACAGTCCGACGGGGACGACCTACTTTTCGGTTTCGCCCTACAAATTTGGCGAGGCCAATGCAAAGTTTCGGGTCGCGCCGGCCCCGGACAATTGCCCGGCCTACACCCTGCCCCGGCAGAATCAAGACTTGCCGAACTTCCTGCGCAGCGCTTTGAATCAGCAGTTGTCAACGGATCGGGTGCCGGCGTGTTTCGTTCTGCAGATCCAGCGGCAGGATGCGAACAAATACATGCCAATTGAAGACACGAGTATTGAATGGCGTGAGCAGGATTCACCGTTTGCAACGGTTGCGCGGATAACGTTGCCGCCGCAGGACTTCGACACACCGGCGCTGAATCTGGCTTGTGACAACCTGTCGTTCAATCCGTGGTTCGGGATTGAGGCGCACCGGCCGATTGGCGGGATCAATCGCTTGCGCAAAGCGGTGTATGAGGCAGTGAGCGATTACCGGCACAGCCAGAACGCCACCCAGTAGTGGCCGGCAGATGATTTCCTGAATCCCGGACAGCAAAAAGCCCGCACTAGGCGGGCTCTCTGTGGAATCTGGCGTTCAGTGTTCCAGATTCCGAATATGGCGCAGCGGACGGGACTCGAACCCGCGACCCCCGGCGTGACAGGCCGGTATTCTAACCGACTGAACTACCGCTGCGCTAAACGCTTGAAACGAATGGTGGGTGATGACGGGATCGAACCGCCGACATTCTGCTTGTAAGGCAGACGCTCTCCCAGCTGAGCTAATCACCCATTGCTTCGCTTCGTTACGGGACGCATTATGCCACAAGTTTTCGTAAAGTGTTGATTTAATTGAAGTTTTTTTCAAATAAATCCGAAAACCGATAAAACGACACATCCCGCGGGTACAACCTTGGAGCAGAAAAAAACCCGCCTTGGCGGGTTTTTCCGTGGTGACCTGGCGTTCAGTGGTCCAGGTTACCGAATATGGCGCAGCGGACGGGACTCGAACCCGCGACCCCCGGCGTGACAGGCCGGTATTCTAACCGACTGAACTACCGCTGCGCTAAACACTTGAAACGAATGGTGGGTGATGACGGGATCGAACCGCCGACATTCTGCTTGTAAGGCAGACGCTCTCCCAGCTGAGCTAATCACCCTTCGCTTCGGTGTGGCGCGCATTCTACGGAGCGACCCAACCTCTGGCAAGCACTTTTTTAAATAATTTTCTCAGGCCTTCCAAAGGCTTAGAGAAGGGTTGGCCTATGACCCGGCGAAGACAATAATGCCCCCCTTTGTATAAAGGAGAGACTCACCCCATGTGGTTCAAAAACCTGCTTATCTATCGCCTGACCCAAGACCTGCCTGTCGATGCCGAGGCGCTGGAAACTGCACTGGCCACCAAACTGGCGCGTCCATGTGCAAGCCAGGAGTTGACCACCTACGGTTTCGTCGCGCCGTTCGGCAAAGGCGAAGATGCTCCATTGGTGCACGTCAGCGGTGACTTCCTGCTGATCGCGGCCCGTAAAGAAGAACGCATTCTGCCGGGCAGCGTCGTGCGTGACGCGGTCAAGGAAAAGGTCGAAGAGATCGAAGCCGAACAGATGCGCAAGGTCTATAAGAAGGAACGCGATCAGATCAAGGATGAAATCATCCAGGCCTTCCTGCCGCGCGCCTTTATTCGTCGTTCGTCGACCTTCGCCGCCATCGCGCCGAAACAGGGCCTGATCCTGGTCAACTCGGCCAGCCCGAAACGCGCTGAAGACCTGCTCTCCACCCTGCGCGAAGTGATCGGCACCCTGCCTGTCCGTCCGCTGACCGTGAAAATGGCACCGACCGCGGTCATGACTGACTGGGTCACCACGCAAAAAGCCGCCGACGACTTCTATGTACTGGACGAGTGCGAGCTGCGTGACACTCACGAAGACGGCGGCATCGTGCGTTGCAAACGTCAGGACCTGACCAGCGAAGAGATCCAGTTGCACTTGAGCACCGGCAAAGTGGTCACGCAGTTGTCGCTGGCCTGGCAGGACAAACTGTCGTTCATGCTTGATGACAAGATGACCGTCAAGCGTCTGAAGTTCGAAGATCTGCTGCAGGATCAGGCGGAGCAGGACGGCGGCGATGAGGCCCTCGGCCAACTGGACGCCAGCTTCACCCTGATGATGCTGACCTTCGGTGACTTCCTGCCGGCGCTGGTCGACGCGCTGGGTGGCGAAGAGACGCCGCAGGGGATCTGACCTCTGGCGAGTTTCAAAACGGTGGGAGCGGGCTTGCTCGCGAAGGCGTCATAACAGTCAACATCCTCGTTGAATGTCAGCCCGCTTTTGCAAGCAAGCCCGCTCCCACAATTGGTTCTGTGGTGTTCATTCAATAATAAGGATCAGGCCATGCGCCCACTGGCTGCACTCAGCCGTTTCGTCGGCAACACTTTCGCTTACTGGGTTCTGATTTTTGCGGTGGTAGCGTTCCTGCAACCGGCATGGTTCCTAGGTCTCAAAAGCGCGATCGTGCCGCTGCTGGGTCTGGTGATGTTTGGCATGGGCCTGACCCTCAAACTCGATGACTTCGCTGCTGTCGCCCGCCATCCGTGGCGTGTGGCGCTCGGCGTGGTTGCACATTTCGTGATCATGCCCGGCATGGCATGGTTGCTCTGCCAGGTGTTTCACCTGCCTGCGGAAATCGCCGTCGGCGTCATTCTGGTAGGTTGCTGTCCGAGTGGCACCTCGTCCAACGTGATGACCTGGCTGGCGCGTGGCGATCTGGCGCTGTCGGTGGCCATTGCCGCCGTGACCACCCTCCTCGCTCCACTGCTGACGCCGGCACTGATCTGGCTGCTGGCTTCGGCATGGCTGCCGGTGTCATTCATGGAGCTGTTCTGGTCGATCCTGCAAGTGGTACTGCTGCCGATCATTCTCGGCGTGGTCGCCCAACGTCTGCTCGGTGACAAGGTTCGCCATGCAGTGGAGGTATTGCCGTTGGTGTCGGTGGTCAGCATCGTGATCATCGTGACCGCTGTCGTCGCCGCCAGCCAGGCGAAGATTGCCGAATCCGGTCTGTTGATCATGGCCGTGGTGATGCTGCATAACAGCTTCGGTTATCTGCTGGGTTACTTCACCGGACGTTTGTTCAAGTTGCCACTGACCCAGCGCAAGTCACTGGCACTGGAAGTCGGCATGCAGAATTCGGGCTTGGGCGCGGCACTGGCCAGTGCACACTTTTCGCCATTGGCGGCGGTGCCGAGTGCTTTGTTCAGCGTGTGGCACAACATTTCCGGGGCGCTACTTTCGACCTACTTCCGCCGCATGAGCGAAAAGGAAGATCGCGAGACCTTAGCGCAACAGGCGGCCGACTGAGCCGTAAACTTGATCCCCGGATTAATGCTCGGCAAACTTGGCGCAGCGCAGGGACGACCCTGCGGCTCGATCAAGTCATTAATCTGGGGACGACCCCGTCAATCGATGGAGGTCTTTCATGTCCTGGATCATTCTGTTTTTCGCTGGCCTGTTCGAAGTCGGCTGGGCTGTCGGCCTGAAATACACCGACGGTTTCACTCGCCCACTCCCCACCGTTCTGACCGTTGCGGCCATGGCCATCAGCCTTGGCCTGCTGGGCCTTGCGATGAAGGAACTGCCGCTGGGCACGGCGTATGCGATCTGGACCGGCGTCGGTGCCGTGGGCACGGTGATTGCCGGGATCATTCTGTTTGGCGAGTCGATGGCGCTGATTCGGCTGGCGAGTGTGGCGTTGATCATTACCGGTTTGATTGGCCTTAAGATCAGCGCTTAGGCCACTACCGCTTTCGCGAGCAGGCTCGCGCCCACATTAAACCGCGCTCCGTCAGAGGAATACGATCAACTGTGGGAGCGAGCCTGCTCGCGAAGAGGCCCTTGAAACGCCGACTATCTGACTGCCCCGCGCAACGCCCCTACCAACCCCTGCAAATGCGCCGGCTCCGCCGCATCAACGTCCACCGGCGCTCCCGCCACCAACGTCACGCGCGACCACAATCGGTGAAAAAAACCCTTGTTCGGATCGCGACTGAAGAAACTCCCCCACAACCCCTGCAACGCCAGCGGAATCACCGGCACCGGGGTCTCTTCAAGAATCCGCGTCAGCCCGCCCTTGAATTCGTTCATCTCGCCGTCGGCGGTCAACTTGCCCTCCGGGAAAATACACACCAGCTCACCGTCCTGCAGATACTGGGCAATACGCGTGAAGGCCCTTTCGTAGATCTGGATGTCTTCCTGGCGGCCAGCGATAGGAATAGCGCCCGCCGTGCGGAAGATAAAGTTCAGCACCGGCAGGTTGTAGATCTTGTAGTACATGACAAAGCGAATCGGCCGACGTACCGCGCCACCAATCAGCAAGGCATCGACGAACGATACATGGTTGCACACCAGCAATGCCGCGCCCTCATCGGGAATCGCCTCAAGATTGCGATGTTCGACGCGGTACATGGAATGGCTGAGCAGCCAGATCAGGAAGCGCATGCTGAACTCGGGAACGATTTTGAAGATATAGGCGTTGACGCCGATGTTCAGCAGCGACACCACCAGGAACAGCTGTGGAATCGACAGTTTCACCACGCTCAGCAACACGATGGACACGACTGCCGAGATCACCATGAACAGCGCGTTGAGAATATTGTTGGCGGCAATCACCCGGGCCCGTTCGTTCTCGGCCGTGCGCGACTGGATCAACGCGTACAGCGGCACGATATAGAAGCCGCCAAAGATGCCGAGGCCGAGGATGTCGATCAGCACCGCCCAAGTGTGAACGAAGCCCAACACTTCGATCCAGCCATGACCGGTGACGCTGTCGGGGATGCCGCCGGAATGCCACCACAGCAACAGGCCAAACACCGTCAGACCAAACGAGCCGAACGGCACAAGGCCGATCTCGACCTTACGCCCGGACAGCTTCTCGCACAGCATCGAACCCATCGCGATACCGACCGAGAACACCGTCAGAATCAGGGTGACCACGGTTTCGTCGCCGTGCATCCACTCCTTGGCATAAGCCGGAATCTGCGTCAGGTAAATCGCCCCGACAAACCAGAACCAGGAATTGCCGACAATCGAGCGCGACACCGCTGGCGTCTGGCCCAAACCGAGTTTCAGAGTGGCCCAGGATTGACTGAAGATGTTCCAGTTCAGGCGCATTTGCGGAGAGGCCGCTGCCGCGCGCGGAATACCCCGGCTGGCCAGATAACCCAGTACCGCGATACCGACAATGGCGGTCGACACCAGTGGCGCGTAATGACTCGAGGACATGATGACCCCAGCGCCGATGGTGCCGGCAAGAATTGCCAGAAAGGTGCCCATCTCCACCAGTCCGTTGCCACCAACCAGTTCATCCTCGCGCAACGCCTGCGGCAGGATCGAATACTTCACCGGCCCGAACAGCGCGGAGTGCGTGCCCATCGCAAACAGGGCCACCAGCATCAGCGATAAATGATCGAAGAGGAAACCGACCGATCCTACGGCCATGATCGCAATTTCCGCGAGTTTGATCAGACGGATCAGCGCGTCCTTGGCGAATTTTTCCCCAAACTGTCCGGCCAGCGCCGAAAACAGGAAAAACGGCAGGATAAACAGCAGCGCACACAGGTTGACCCAGATCGAGCGGTCACCCTCGATGGTCAGCCGGTACAGAATTGCGAGGATCAACGACTGTTTAAACACGTTGTCGTTAAATGCACCCAGCGACTGGGTGATGAAGAACGGCAGAAAGCGCCGGGTGCGAAGCAGGTTGAACTGTGAGGGGTGACTCATCTTCCGTGTTTCCCTGATGTCGGTAGAGAATGGCCTGGATCTGCTTATTGGAATCTCGAAGTGCGATCCAGGCCACACCTTACCTAAACTTTTCAGGTTATTTCTTCAATCCTGCGATGCAGGGCGAGACAAACAGCTCACCGCGCCATGCGCCTTGCAGGGTGCGTTTGCCGACGATCAGCCACATTACCGCCAATAAAGTCACCAGCGCGGTGCCGAAAACACTGAAAAAGCTCAAGTTCAACACGCTCGCCAGCTTCAAGGTCGCCAGCGAATACACGCCCAATGGAAAGGTGAAGCCCCACCAGCCAAGGTTGAACGGAATGCCGTCACGCAAGTAGCGCACGGTGATCAGCAAAGCCATCAGCATCCACCACAGACCAAAGCCCCACAGGGTTATCCCGGCCACAAGTCCCAGACCTGCGGCGATTTCACCGACGCCCGACAAACCATTGGCCGCGAAAATCGCCGGCGCATCAGCGCCGAGCAACAACATGCCGAGCGCACCGGTGCCAATCGGGCCGAGGGCCAGCCAGCTCGAGGCGGCCATGCTTTCGTGGGGCAGTTTGTGCAAGGCCATGCGCAGCAACAGGATCGTCAGAATGCTGAACGCTACCGGTAGGGAAAATGCCCAGAGCACGTAGCTTGTGGTCAACATCACCAGTTGCGAGTGGGCATCGGTGAGGTGCGGCGCGAGCAAACCGCCGCTGGCCGCTGCAACTTCCGCCGCCACGACCGGCAACAGCCAGACCGCCGTCATCTGATCGATGCTGTGCTCCTGACGGGTGAACATCATGTACGGAATCAACACGCCGCAGGCCAGCGACATCGCCACATCCATCCACCACAGCACTTCGGCCAGGTGAATCACCCCATCGCCCCAACGCGGTAAGCCAAACACCAGAAAGCCGTTGATGATGGTCGCCAGGCCCATGGGGATAGTGCCGAAGAACATCGATACCGTGGAATGCCCGAAAATGCGCCGCGCTTCGTCGAAAAACACGATCCAGCGCGCGGCATAAGCAGCGGCAAACACAGTGAACAACAGAATATTGAACAGCCACAGTCCTTCGGCCACAGCGTGCATGCCCGGGATGGCGATGGGCAATTGCGCCAACGCCAGCGCCAACACGCCGGTGCCCATGGTCGCGGCGAACCAGTTGGGGGTGAATTGACGGATCACTTCACGCGGGTGCTGAAGTTGACTGAAAAGCTTGATGCCGGGTTTGGCGCTGTTGGGGCAAATCATCATGAACTCCTATCCTCTGGTGAGGTTGAGTTCATGGTAGAACCGAATCGAATATCTATATAACGGGTAATATCTCTAACTGTTATCTATTGTACCGATAAGCAGTCAAATGCTCCCTTCGCTCTCGATCACCAGAATCCGCGCCGCGCCCTGAGGATGGGCGACATGTTCAGTGCCGACCGAGGCGTAAAAGATATCGCCGACGTCCAACTGCACCTGTTTTTCTTCACCCTGTTCGCGGTAATGCATCAGCACCTGGCCATCGAGCACCACGAACACTTCCTCGCCATCGTTGACGTGCCACTTGTAGGGTTGATCGGTCCAGTGCAGGCGCGTGGTGATGCCGTTCATGCTGGCGATATCCAGTGCGCCCCAGGCTCGCTCGGCGGTGAAGGTCTTGCTGCGAATAATCTTCATGGTTCGATCCGTGAGAAGAAGGCTGGGCAAGGCTAACCGAAAGCCCGCCGTTTAGGGAGCGCGGCACACTTGGGCGGCTGCCGGGCGCAGGCTCAGCAGCAGCGCGCCGACAGCCAATACGATCAAAGTCGCGCCGTAACCATCGGTGGTCGCCAGCAAACCGTAGTTGCGCGCCAGATGCCCGGCAAGCAACGCCGGCAGGCAGAACGCCAGGTAACTCAGCACGTAATACGCCGACATCAAACCCGCCCGCTCGTGGGGCAAGGCCAGCGGCACGAGGCTGCGCACGGCACCCAGGAAGCCCGAGCCGAAACCGCAACCGGCGACCAACGTGCCGAGGAAAAACAGCGCCAGACTGGCGCTGTGCACACCCAGCAGAATCAGCACCAACCCCACTGGCAGCAGGCTCGCGCCCAGTTGCAAGGTGCGCTTGGCGCTGCGGTTGCGCAGGGTGAAGATCATCAGCGCGCCGGTCACGGTCAGCGCCGCCACGGTGGCGCCGCCGATCAGATTGGAGGTCGAGCCGGTGGCGGTGCGCACCAACGACGGCGCCAGCGACGCATAGAAACCGCCGAGGGCCCAGGTCGCGGTGTTCAGCGGCAGCACGCGCCACAACGTCGAGCGCGCCTGGGTCGGTACATGCAGCGTCGGCCGCAACGAAGCCCATGCGCCGGGCTGTGGATTGACGCTTTCCGGCAAACGCCAGACGTACAGCGCCTGCAAGACAAACAATGCGAGCAGCAGACAGTAGGTGAGTTGCAGCGGCGCCGGGGCGAATTCCGCCAGCACGCCACAGCCCATCCCACCCAGCGCCATGCCCAACAGCGGTGCGACGCTGTTGATCAACGGCCCCTGCTGGCGATCCGTGTCGAGCAGCGTTGCACTCAGCACCGCCGTGGCCATGCCGGTGGCAAAACCTTGCAGCACCCGCGCGCCGATCAGCCACGCCACACTGTCGGCATAGATGAACAGCAGCATCGCCAGGGCATTGAGCAGCACCGCGCTGAAGATCACCGGTTTGCGCCCGAGGTGATCGGACAACGAGCCCACGGTCAATAACGCGGCTAACAGGCTGAAGGCGTAGACAGCGAAAATCAGGGTCAGCATGGCTGACGAAAACTGCAATTGATCCTGATAGAGATGGTAGAGCGGTGTCGGCGCGGTGGAGGCGGCGAGAAAACTCAGTAAAGTGATCGCCAGAAACCACAGGCTGAAACGGTTGGAAGCAAGGCTGGGCATGTGCACACTCCGCAAAAGCTAATTTTTTGCTTTTGTGGAGTGTGCTACCGCTCCGCGCTTAAAGCAAATTCTTTGTGTTAAGGTCTGCCCCATGGCTATTAAAGAAGGTTTACGCCCCGGTGGCCGCAGTGCCCGGGTTCAAGAGTCGATTCATTCGGCTGTCCGTGCGCTGTTGCAGGAACAGGAGCGCTCGGCCGTGACCGTTCCGCAGATCGCGGCACGGGCAGGCGTCACGCCGTCGACGATTTATCGTCGCTGGGGCGATCTGGCAGCGTTGCTGGCAGACGTCGCCCTCGCCCGCATGCGGCCGGACAGCGAGCCGGCGCAAACCGGCAGTCTGCGCAGCGATATTCGCGCCTGGGCCGAGCAATACCTTGACGAGATGAGCTCCGAGCCCGGGCGCAACATGATGCGTGATGTGCAGGCGAGTGCGACGCCGGGGTATTGCGTGACGATCATTGCCGCGCAGTTGCAGACGATCATTGAGCGGCATCCGAATGAAGCCGCGCCGAGTGTCGATCACCTGATCAATCTGGTGGTGGCGCCGGTGGTGTTCCGCATTCTGTTTTCGGCAGTGGCGCTGGAGGTGGATGAGCTTCATCGTCTGATCGATATTGCTTTGCAGCAGGACTGACGCCATCGCTGGCAGGCCAGCGATGAGGCCCTGCCAGTCACAACAAAAACCATCCGGTTCCCCACATGCGACACCCCGCCACGCCACGACCTTGGTCGACACTGACTAACCGCCCCGCGCGTGCGAGACTGTCCGCCCGGGCAGGAGTGCCGGGGAGTCTTCTGTCGGGAGTGTTGCATGTCGTTGTCCACCGGGCTGATCGCCGCCGTTGCCCTTGCCTACATGGCCATCATGTTCGCCATCGCCTTCTACGGCGACCGGCGCAGCGCGCCGTTGCCGCCGCGCATGCGTGCCTGGGTGTACAGCCTGTCGCTGGCGGTTTATTGCACCAGTTGGACATTCTTTGGCGCGGTCGGCCAGGCCGCCGAGCAATTGTGGTCATTCCTGCCGATTTACCTCGGGCCGATCCTGCTGTTGGTGGGTGCGCCGTGGGTGCTGCAAAAAATGGTGATGATCAGCAAACAGGAGAACATCACCTCCATCGCCGACTTCATCGCCGCGCGTTATGGCAAGTCGCAATCGCTGGCGGTGGTGGTCGCGCTGATCTGCCTGGTGGGCGTGTTGCCCTACATCGCTCTGCAACTCAAAGGCATTGTGCTCGGCGTGAACCTGCTGATCGGCGCCGGTGCAGACGCCATGGGCACCCGCGCCCAGGACACCGCACTGATCGTCTCGCTGGTGCTGGCGCTGTTCACCATTGTCTTCGGCACACGCAACCTCGACGCCACTGAACACCACCGTGGCATGGTGCTGGCGATTGCCTTCGAATCGCTGGTCAAGCTGTTCGCCTTTCTCGCCGTCGGCGCCTTCGTCACCTTTGGTCTGTATGACGGTTTCGACGACCTGTTCAATCAGGCGATGCTCGCCCCGCGCCTTGAGGAATACTGGCAAGAAACGATCAACTGGCCGTCGATGGTGGTACAGACCGGCGTGGCGATGATGGCGATTATCTGCCTGCCCCGGCAATTCCACGTCACCGTGGTGGAGAACATCGATCCGCAGGATCTGCGCCTGGCCAAGTGGGTGTTCCCCGCCTACCTCGCCTTGGCGGCGCTGTTTGTCGTGCCTATCGCGCTGGCCGGGCAGATGTTGCTGCCCAGCGATGTATTGCCCGACTCGTTCGTGATCAGCCTGCCGCTGGCGCAAGCCCATCCGGCGCTGGCTGTGCTGGCATTTATCGGCGGCGCGTCGGCGGCCACCGGCATGGTGATTGTTGCCAGCGTGGCGCTGTCGACCATGGTGTCGAATGACATGCTGCTGCCGTGGTTGCTGCGGCGCAACAATGCCGAGCGGCCGTTCGAAGTGTTCCGCCAGTGGATGCTGTCGGTGCGACGAGTGAGCATCGTGGTGATTTTGTTGCTGGCCTACGTCAGCTATCGCTTGCTCGGCTCGACCGCTAGCCTGGCGACCATCGGCCAGATCGCTTTCGCCGCCGTCACCCAACTGGCACCGGCGATGCTCGGCGCGCTGTACTGGAAACAGGCCAACCGTCGCGGCGTGTTTGCCGGCCTCGCCGCCGGTACTTTCCTGTGGTTCTACACGCTGATTCTGCCGATTGCCGCGCACAGTCTCGGCTGGTCGCTGAGCAGTTTCCCGGGGCTTGCGTGGTTGCACAGTAACCCGCTGAACCTGCCGATTTCGCCGCTGACCCAAGGCGTGGTGCTGTCGCTGGCCGGTAACTTCACGTTGTTCGCCTGGGTTTCGGTGCTGTCGCGCACACGGGTGTCGGAGCACTGGCAAGCCGGGCGTTTCATCGGTCAGGAAATCAGCGCGCGCCCGAGTGCGCGCTCGATGCTCGCGGTGCAGATCAACGATTTACTGCAACTGGCTGCACGCTTTGTCGGTGAGGAACGCGCGCGCCAGAGCTTCATCCGTTTCGCTTACCGCCAAGGTAAAGGTTTCAACCCGAACCAGAATGCCGACGGCGAGTGGATCGCCCATACCGAGCGCTTGCTGGCCGGTGTGCTCGGCGCTTCTTCGACGCGCGCGGTGGTAAAAGCCGCCATCGAAGGTCGGGAAATGCAACTGGAGGATGTCGTCCGAATCGCTGACGAAGCCTCGGAAGTGCTGCAATTCAACCGCGCCCTGCTGCAAGGCGCGATTGAAAACATCACCCAGGGCATCAGCGTGGTCGACCAGTCACTGAAACTGGTGGCCTGGAACCGTCGCTATCTGGAGCTGTTCAACTATCCCGATGGTTTGATCAGCGTCGGTCGACCGATTGCCGACATCATTCGCTACAACGCCGAACGCGGTCTGTGCGGCCCCGGCGAAGCGGAGGTTCACGTTGCGCGACGTCTGCACTGGATGCGCCAAGGCCGCGCGCACACTTCGGAACGGCTGTTCCCCAACGGGCGGGTGATTGAGCTGATCGGCAACCCGATGCCCGGCGGCGGCTTCGTCATGAGTTTCACCGACATCACCGCGTTCCGCGAAGCCGAACAGGCGCTGACCGAGGCCAACGAAGGGCTGGAGCAACGAGTCAGCGAGCGCACGCAGGAACTGTCGCAACTCAACGTCGCGCTGACCGAAGCCAAGGGCACCGCCGAGGCGGCAAACCAGTCGAAAACCCGTTTCCTCGCCGCCGTCAGCCATGACCTGATGCAGCCCCTGAACGCGGCACGACTGTTCTCCGCCGCCCTCTCCCACCAGGACGACGGACTGAGCAGCGAGGCACAGAAACTGGTGCAGCATCTGGACAGCTCACTGCGCTCGGCCGAGGATTTGATCAGCGATCTGCTGGACATCTCGCGCCTGGAAAACGGCAAGATCAACCCGGATCGCAAGCCGTTTGCGCTCAACGAACTGTTCGATATTCTCGGCGCCGAATTCAAGGCGCTGGCGCAAGAACAAGGCCTGACCTTCCGCGTGCGCGGCAGTCACCTGCGCATCGACAGCGACAGCAAATTACTGCGGCGGATTCTGCAGAACTTCCTGACCAATGCGTTCCGCTACGCCAAGGGCCCGGTGCTGCTGGGCGTGCGTCGGCGTGGGCAAGAGTTGTCGCTGGAAGTATGGGATCGCGGGCCAGGCATTGCGCAGGACAAACTGCAGGTGATTTTCGAGGAATTCAAACGCCTCGACAGTCACCAGACCCGCGCCGAAAAAGGCCTGGGGCTTGGCTTGGCGATTGCCGATGGTTTGTGCCGCGTACTCGGTCATACGTTACGGGTGCGTTCGTCGCCGGGGCGCGGCAGTGTGTTCAGCGTCAGCGTGCCGTTGGCCCCGACGCAAACCGTGCCGGTCAGCACCGCTGTTGAGTTGAATGGCAAGTTGCTGGGCGGCGCGCAGGTACTGTGCATCGATAACGAAGACAGCATTCTGATCGGCATGAACAGTCTCTTGAGTCGCTGGGGCTGCCAGGTGTGGACGGCGCGCAACCGCGAAGAATGCGCCGCACTGTTGAATGACGGCGTGCGCCCGCAACTGGCGCTGGTTGACTATCACCTCGATCACGGCGATACCGGTACCGAATTGATGGCGTGGTTGCGCACGACGCTGGGCGAGCCGGTACCGGGCGTGGTGATCAGTGCAGATGGGCGGCCGGAGACGGTGGCGCTGGTGCATGCGGCGGGGCTGGATTATCTGGCCAAACCGGTGAAACCGGCGGCATTGCGGGCGTTATTGAGCCGGTATGTGCCATTGTAGGTGCTGACTTCACTGACGTCTTCGCGAGCAAGCCCGCTCCCACAGGGGAACGTATTTCAACCTGTGGGAGCGGGCTTGCTCCGGGCGGCGATCCGACGAAGTTTTTGGGCTACTCGGGAAGTTCGACGAGACCATCAACATCGGTCATCGCCCGCTCCAGCAAATCCGCGGGCAAGCTCTTGCTCGCCCGCGCACCCAGCAACTTGAGTTGTTCACTGCGGCTGACCAGGTTACCGCGCCCTTCGGTCAACTTGTTTCGCGCCGAGCTGTAGGCTTTATCCAGTTGCTGCAGGCGATTACCGACCTCGTCCAGATCCTGAATGAACAACACAAACTTGTCGTACAGCCACCCGGCGCGCTCGGCGATTTCCCGGGCGTTCTGGCTTTGTCGTTCCTGCTTCCACAGGCTGTCGATCACCCGCAACGTGGCCAGCAAGGTGGTGGGGCTGACGATGACGATGTTGCGGTCGAACGCTTCCTGAAACAGTGCCGGCTCGGCCTGCAGAGCGGCGGAAAACGCTGCCTCGATGGGCACGAACAGCAAAACGAAATCGAGGCTGTGCAGCCCCTCCAGACGTTTGTAATCCTTGCCGGCCAGGCCTTTGACGTGATTACGCAAGGACAGCACGTGCTGCTTGATCGCAATTTGGCCCAGGGTGTCGTCGTCTGCCGCGACGTATTGCTGATACGCGGTCAGGCTGACCTTCGAATCGACCACCACCTGCTTGTCGCCCGGCAGGTAAATGATCACGTCCGGCTGGAAACGCTCGCCGTCCGGGCCCTTGAGGTTGACCTGCGTCTGGTACTCGCGCCCTTTCTCCAGGCCCGCGTGTTCGAGTACGCGCTCAAGGATCAACTCGCCCCAGTTACCCTGGGTCTTCTGGCCTTTCAGCGCACGGGTCAGATTGGTCGCCTCGTCGCTCAGGCGCAGATTGAGCGCCTGCAAGCGCTCCAGTTCCTTCGCCAGCGAAAAGCGTTCGCGCGCCTCGGCCTGATAGCTTTCTTCCACGCGTTTTTCGAAGGATTGAATGCGCTCTTTCAGCGGATCGAGCAACTGCCCCAAACGCTGTTGACTGGTCTCGGCAAAGCGCTGCTCACGCTCATCGAAGATCTTTGCGGCCAGTTCGGCGAATTGCGCGCGCAGCTCATCGCGCGAGCCTTGCAGGTCATTGAGGCGCTGTTGATGGCTTTCCTGTTGCTCGCGCAGTTCGGCGCTCAACGAGGCTGCCTGCGCGTCGAGACGGCGCAGTTCGGCTTCCTTGTTGCCGCGCTCGATGTTCCACGCGTGGGAGGCATCGCGGGCGTCGTCGCGTTCGATTTGCAGGAGCTCGACTTCGCGGCGCAAAGCCGCCAGATCCGCCTGTTTGGCGGCGTTAGCCTGACCCAGGTCGGCGACCTCATCGCGGCTGGCATCCAGTTGCGCCGTGAGTCCGTCCTGCGCCAGTTGTGCCATCGCCAGGCGCTCTTCGAGCAGCGCCACCTCGGCCTGGCCGTTGCTCGCCCGACGTTGCAGTTGCCAGGCCAGCGCCAACAGCGGCAACCCCGCCCCTGCGAGACCGAGCAACACGCTGGTCAAGTCCATAGCCATAGCGACTCCTGCCGATCTTATAAAGCCTGAAGGTTAACCAAGGTGTCAGGGCTTGGACAGCTCAGTCTTCGATCAGACCGAGTTCCTGTTGCGCACGCACGTCGCCAGCGCGGGCAGCCTGGCGCAACAGGTCCTGACCGATGCGACGATCGCGGGCGTTGCCGCATTCACGGCACATCAACTGGCCGAGGCGGCTTTGGGCGACGACCACACCTTCGCGTGCCGGCTGCTTGAGCAGGCGTCCGGCGAGGTGCTTGGCGTTATGGCTATCACTCAAGCGCGGGCTGTCGAGCAGCCATTCGGCCACGCGCACGGAAAATCGCTTGGGGCTGGTAACACGCGGGGGTTGTGAGGTAACAGAGTCTGATACTGAGCGAAACTTCATAAAGCACTGTGGGACAGATCGGAAGGCGCGCCACTCTACTCTCTTTTTCTTACAGGTAAAGTCGAAAAATTACCCGGCACGCCCGTCCTAGAGCAAGCGCTAGGGACAATCCACAGAAGCTGTGGATAACTCAGTGGACAACCGCCCTTCAACCCTCGCAAAGCCTTGTGGAATGGGGCTCGCAGTCAAACTGACGATTTTTTCACCAACAAAAAAATGCGATGTTTTTCATTGACTTAAACTTTTGAAACAGGCAGCCATCGCGGTCAGGATTGATATGACAGCGCCGTGACAGCCCGCGCCACTAATGTGCACAAGTACCTGTTACCCGGTTATATCGCTGCGCTTTTTCGGGTCGTTTTCATTCTCTATCTGGGGATAAGCAAGCCTGTGGCGCTGCTTGATGAAGAATTCTTCACCGACAGACGGTCGAGAAACGAGCCAATCCAGGGCGTATGCGAGAAGCTGAAAGCAGAACGCAGGCGCGACGGCAATCTTTTCCACATTCGATTTGCTTTGCTGTAATCGATCCGTTAGTATCCGCGGCGTTAGTACCAAGCTGAAAGTCAATTCCGGTCGAACACCTCCCCACGGTCAACCTTCCTTCAGGAAGCCTTCACCGAAAAAAGCGGGAACGACCCCTCGATGGTTTCCAGGTAAATCTTGCGACAACACTGCCTTTGAATGATGCAAAGGGTGTTGCGAAGACCACTTACTCTGACCGAACCAGCCTGCAAATTGATCAGGATCTTCACCCCGGGCCCAGAACCTTTGCCCTCGTTGTGATGCCTGCCCTCCTAAGTACCTACCTGCCAGCCCAAGCGCGCCAATTTATCAGCGCTTCAAACTGGCTGCTTTGTTCCAGTCGGGTTCTTCGTTCGATCAATGGTGATCGACGTTACTGGAACGTTTTAACGTTGCACGGTTCTTATCCGTGTCATTTGTAGGAACACCTAATAACTATGTCTACTCAAATCCAGACTCAGGATGCCATTCGCACCCTAACCAACGCTTTTGCACCAATGAACTGCCTGATCATGGCCGCTCGCAAAGGCTGCTTCAGCTTCACCGTGGTCAATGAACACGGGATCGCCCGCCACAGCGAGCGTCTGTACCCAGATCAATACTCCAGCGCCGAACCGCTGCAGGCCGTGATCGACCGTACACGTCAGGCACTGGTTGCCTGAAAGCCGAAAAGGCCGCAAAAGCAAAAGCCTCGCATAAAAATGCGGGGCTTTTTATTGCCCGATGTTTCACCTTTTTACCCTCGCGCTTAAGCACCGTCGGATATAAGGGCTATAACTCGAAGCCGGAAATATTTTAAAAACAGACCTTTACGCTTCGAATATGACACTACACTTGAACTCAAGCGGCATGATCCGCTTGCGGCGAGCCTGAGTCGATCCACTGCTGCCAAGGCCCCTTCAGGACTCGCCGATCAATGACAAGATCCGAGGGCTTTATGGGTATCGCTGCCAGCGAACTGTGCCGCTATGTGATTCGTCCTACATTGATTTATCTGGGACGCCACTGTGCAACCGCCGAATCCCTGTTGCTGGGCATCGCCGCCAGCCAATCCGCCCTCGGGTCCGCCCTGCATGACCGCCGTGGTCACGGGCTGTACCGCATTGCCGAGCATCGCCATCAGGCCGTGTGGGACGACTATCTGGCGCTCGATCCGGAACGCGCCAGCCTGGTTCGCGGTCTCGCCAGCCAGCATGCTTTCCTGAGTGGTCCGCACCTCGAATTGACCGTTAACCTGCGTTACGCCACTGCCATTGCCTGGCTGCTGGTGGAAGAACAAAACCCCACCCTCCCCGACCCCGACGATTTGCTCGGTATGGCGCGCATCTGGCGCCAGACTTTCCATCCTCAGGGTCGCCTGCGTGATTTCACCTGCGCGTGGCAAACCTGTGTTTCACCGTTGAATCAGGTCGCCTGCTGACTGACCGGTTTCGGAAGTTCTTCCAACAGGTCGCAATTCTGGTCGGATTGTCCTACAAAACCGCTCTAACTCAAGCTATACGGACTATAGCGCTGGGACGAAAATGTTGGTAATTTTCGCCCCGGTGATCACCAGGAGTTCTAATAATGAAAAAAGTAATGCTCAAAACCACCCTTAGCCTCGCCGTTGCCATGGCATCCACGCAGATTTTCGCCGCTGGCTTTGCCATCAACGAACACAGCATTAGCGGGATGGGGACGGGTTACGCCGGGCGATCTTCTTCTGCCGACGACGCAAGCACTGTTTATGGCAACCCTGCCGGCATGTCGCGCCTCAAGCGCGAACAAGTCACCGGCGGTGTTGCATTTCTCGATGCCAAGACCGATATCAGCGATGCCAGCTCCAGCCCTAACGGCGGCAGCAACAAAGGCGACATGGTGCCCTTCACCTCCGTACCTATGGGCTTCTACGTCAAACCGATTGATGATCACTGGGCATTCGGCCTCGGCGTATACGTACCGTTCGGCCTGATCACCGACTACGAAAACGGCTTTGCCGGCCGTTACTTCGGCAGCAAGTCCGAAGTACAAGTCATCACCTTCCAACCGACCGTCAGCTATGCCTTCAACGACAAGGTGTCGATCGGTTTCGGCCCGACCATCAACCGCATCGACGGTTCGCTGGAGTCCAACCTGTCGATCACTCAGGCCCTGCCGGACGGCAAGGTCAAGATCAAGGGTGATGACACCGCACTGGGCTACAACGTCGGTCTGCTGGTACAAGCCACCGACAGCACTCGCGTCGGTCTGACCTACCACTCGAAAGTCGACTACAAGCTGGAAGGCGATACCAAGGTCAACTACAACGCGCTGGCCCTGGTCGGTCTGGGCGCCAGCCAGAAGTACGACGCTTCGCTGAAAATCACTACACCTGAATCGGTCGACCTCTCGGTGACCCAGGCGATCAACGATCGGTGGAACGTCTACGCTGGTACCACCTGGACCCGCTGGAGCCAACTGGAAAAGATCACGGTCAAGAACTCCGGTGTACAGCCGCTGCTGGCTGGCCAGTTCGGCGAGATCACCGAAGACCAGAACTGGCACGACTCGTGGGCTTACGCCGTGGGTACTTCGTATCAGTTGAACAAGGAATGGGTCCTGCGCACCGGTCTGACCTTCGACCAGTCGCCGACCAACAACGTCGACCGTTCGCCGCGTATCCCGACTGGCGACCGTACCATCTTCAGCATCGGTGCCGGCTGGAGCCCGACCGAAGACCTGACCATCGACGTTGCGTACTCGTACCTGAAGGAAGAGTCGGTCAACATCCGCAACCAGAACGACCGTGGCCAGAGCTACAACTCCAAGTATGAAAACTCGGCAAACGGTTTCGGTGTCGGCGCGACCTACCGCTTCTGATGCTGCAGGGCGAGGCTGATCCCTCGCCCACCAAAAAGCCCCGCTCTCTTTGCAGAAAGCGGGGCTTTTTTATGCCTGAACTCAACACTGAACCCCTTGTGGGAGCGGGCTTGCTCGCGAACGCGGTTTGTCATCTAACAAAGATGCTGACTGATGCACCGCATCCGCGAGCAAGCCCGCCCCTACCCAAAGCACAGCGCATTATGGCTTCAAGGGTTTGGAGGCGATGGCTTTTTCGATCGCGGCGATGAGTTCCGGATCGTCCGGCTTGGTCAGGCTGGAAAAACTGGCAATGACCTTGCCCTGGCGATCCACCACGTACTTGTAGAAATTCCATTTCGGCGCACTGCTTTGTGCGGCCAGTACCTGAAACAGGTGCGTGGCGTCATCACCGCGAACCTTCTGCGGCTCGGTCATGGCGAATGTCACGCCGTAGTTGGCGTAGCAGACTTTGGCAGTCTCGGCGCTGTCCTTGGACTCTTGCTTGAAGTCATTGGACGGCACGCCGAGCATTTCCAGGCCTTGCGATTCGTAGCGCTTATGCAGCGCCTCAAGACCTTCGAACTGCGGTGCAAAACCACAGAAACTGGCCGTGTTGACCACCACCAGCGGTTTGTCGGCGTACTGCTTGCACAGGTCGATGGATTCCTTGGCCCGCAATTTAGGCAAGGAACCTTGCAACACTTCCGGGCACTCAGCGGCCTGGGCCAGACCAGTCAACGTCATCAGCAACGCGGGAACAGCACACCAGCGCATCAGCATGTCGGGCATCCTTGAGAAGTCGTCAGATTTCGACGTTACTCGCGATACCTGTTTCTAGCAAATGCTCATGCCCAACTGCATCAAAGCCAGGCCGCCCTGCTGCCAGCCCCACCACACCAGCGCCAGCAGCGCGGCGCCGAGTGCGGTGAAGGCCAATCGTGGCCAGATTCGGTTCATGCGGCGCTCGCAGCGGTTTGCAAACGCGCGACCGGACGCTCGCGCACCGGCCAGTTCAACGCGGCCGCCAACAGACTCAACAGAATCGCCACCTGCCAGATCAAGTCATAATTCCCGGTTCGGTCATACACCACCCCGCCCAGCCAGCCGCCGAGGAACGAGCCAAGCTGGTGGAACAGGAACACGATACCGCCGAGCATGGACAAATTGCGCACACCGAACAAGGTCGCCACCGTACCGTTGGTCAACGGCACCGTCGACAGCCACAAGAAGCCCATCGCCATGCCGAACAGATAGGCCGACGTGGTGGTTACCGGCAGCCACAGGAACAGCACAATCACCACCGCTCGCAACAGATACAAAGCGGTGAGCAAGCGTGGTTTGGACATACGCCCGCCCAACCATCCCGCTGTGTAGGTGCCGAAGATATTGAACAGGCCGATCAGCGCCAGCACCGTAGTGCCGACGCTGGCCGGCAAGTGCTGATCGACCAGATACGCCGGCAAGTGCACGCCGATGAACACCACTTGAAATCCGCAGACAAAAAAACCGAACGCCAGCAGCCAGAATCCTGAATGCGAGCAGGCTTCACGCAACGCTTCGGACAGGGTTTGTTCATGGCCGAGCACCGGCAGCGGCTTGTCCTTGAGCATGCTCACCAGTGGCACGATCAGCGCGACCAGCAGGCCCAGCACCAACAACGCCGCCGACCAGCCGAGCCAGCCGATCAGCCCGAGGGTGCCAGGCAACATGGCGAACTGACCGAAGGAGCCGGCAGCACTGGCAATGCCCATGCCCATGCTGCGTTTCTCTGGCGGCACCGCACGGCCGACGACGCCGAGGATCACCGAGAACGAGGTGCCAGACAGGCCGATACCGATCAGCAAACCGGCACTCAGCGACAACGTCACCGCCGAATCCGACAAGCCCATGCACACCAGGCCGGCGGCATAGAGGACTCCACCGATCAGCACCACTTTCGCCGCACCGAAGCGATCAGCCAGCGCCCCGGTAAACGGCTGCGCCAGGCCCCAGATCAGGTTCTGCAGGGCGATGGCGAAGGCAAACACCTCGCGGCCCCAACCGAATTGCGCGCTCATCGGTGACAGGAACAGGCCGAAGCCATGCCGCACACCCAACGACAACGCAAGAATCAGCGCACTGCCGACCAATACCCAACCGCACGCACGCCACATCGATGTCATTCTTGTTCTCCAGTCGCGGGTATATACCCGCTTGAGGTCGGAAAAACCGGCCGTTACGCCAGTTCGTCCAGCAATTTGAGCAAGGTTTCACGCTTCTCGGCGCCCAGGCGATCAATCAACCGCTGTTGCGCCGCTTCCCAGGCAGGCAGTGCTGCGGCCAGCCGTTGCTCGCCGGTTTCGGTGAGCTTGACGATGCGGTTACGCATGTCCTCGCCCTCGGCCAGCGCGACCAGCCCTTCGCCTTCCAGCACCCGCAGATTGCGCCCCAGGGTGCTGCGGTCCAGCCCCATCGCTTCGGCGAGTTCCGAGATGCTCGGTTGGTCGAGGCGTTGCAGATTGCACAGCAGAGAATACTGGGCAACGTTAATCCCGAAGCCATCGAGAGCGCCGTCATAATGCCTGCTGACGCCACGAGCGGCGCGACGCAGGTTGGTGCACAAACACTGAGAAGGAAGCATGATGCGTGTATATACCCGCGACTGTGTTAAATCAAGTTACAGATGAGTTTACCCAAGATTATTCGGCGTCTGTCAGACCGCCTTCGTAAGCAAGCCCGCCCCCACATCAGACCACATTCCCAACGAGGGAGCGGGCTTGCTCGCGAAGGGGCCGGCACCGCCGATACAAAACAACTGTCAGGCCAGTGCCAATCCCGCTAATACCACCATCTCCAGCACTTCCAGCAACGCCCCCGCCGTATCGCCGGTCGTCCCGCCCAGCCGCCGCATCATCACCCGGCGCAGCCAGACAAACACAACGAGCGAAATCACCAGCGCAACAACCGCGCCAAACCCGGCGATCAACACGCAGCCCAGCGCAGTCGCGCCCAACACCCACCAACCGGCCTTGCGCGGCAAATGGTCCGCCAACGCTTGCCCCAACCCACCGGTACGCACATACGGCGTCGTCAGAAACAACCCCAACAGCGCCGTCCGCCCGAGCAGCGGCACAATGATCAACGCCAACCCGTGCCCCTGCTCGATCAACGCCAGCAGCGCAGCGAACTTGAGCAGCAACACCAGCACCAGCGTCACCACCGCAATCGGCCCGCTGCGTGGGTCCTTCATGATAGTCAGCGTGCGTTCGCGATCACCGAAGCCGCCCAGCCAGGCATCGGCGCTGTCGGCCAGACCGTCGAGGTGCAGCGCACCGCTGAGCAGCACCCACACCGTCAACAGCAGCGCCGCGTGCAGCAGCAAAGGCGCGCCGCTCAATACCAGGTTCACCCCCCACAGGATGAGGCCGAACAGCAAGCCCACCAGCGGATAAAACAGCAGTGAACGGCCCAGTTGATCCGGCTCTGGCATGCCCGGCAAACGAATCGGCAGGCTGCTGAGAAACTGCAAGGCGATCCACAGCGGCAGCATCTTAGTGACCTTCCTTGAGCGAGCCTTCGGCCTCGACGGTAAGCGCAAACAACGCACCATGAGCGACCTCGACATTGAGCAACTGTTCGCGGGGCAAGCCGCGCGCTTGAGCCAGCAACAAGCGCATCACCCCCCCATGGCTGATCAGCAGAACGCGCTCACCGGCATACGCCGCCTGCAGTCGGGCAACCGCAGTCAGCACCCGCGCCGAGAACGCGCTGACCGGTTCACCCTGAGGCGGCGTGAACGAGTAAGGATCGGCCCAGAACAGCCCCAACGCCTGCGCATCGGTCTCCATCAGCGCCGCCGCGCTCTGTCCTTCCCACGCACCGAAATGCAGCTCTTGCAGATCCTTTTCCAGTTGCACCGGCAAATCGAGTTGCTCACCCAGTTCTGCGGCGAACCGCGCGCACCGTTGCAACGGCGAGCTGACCAGCCGATCCCACGGCCCGCCATCAATCACCGCCGCGCGCATCTGCGCCCAGCCCTTTTCGGTCAGCGCATCGTCGAGGCTGCCACGCAGGCCACCGCCGAGTTCGGTTTCACCGTGGCGCAACAGATCCAGGCGCAAGGTCATGCCGGACGATCCGCCACGGCCGCCTCGGCGAAGGTCGCCATCTGCCCGTGCAGGTCGCAGGCCAGACGCAACAGCGGCACCGCCAGCGCCGCCCCGCTGCCCTCACCCAGACGCAGATCCAGTTCCAGCAAGGGCTCGGCTTTCAGGGTTTCGAGGACATGCCGATGGCCCGGCTCGGCACCGCGATGACCGAACAGCAGCCACTCACGGCAAGCCGGATTCAAGCGTACCGCGACCAGCGCGGCGACCGTGCAGATGAAACCGTCGACCATCACCGCGACGCCTTCCTGCGCCGCGGCCACATAAGCGCCGACCAGCGCAGCGATTTCAAAACCGCCGAGATTGAACAGCGTCTGCAAGACCTCCCCGCGTTGCGCCGAGTGCAGCGCCAGCGCGCGCTCGATCACGTGCGCCTTGTGGCTGACACCCTCGGCATTCAGACCCGTGCCCGGGCCGGTCAAATGCGCCACCGGGCAATCGAGCAAGGCACACGCCAGCGCACTGGCCGCCGTGGTGTTGCCGATGCCCATTTCACCGCCAATGAATAGCTGTGCGCCGGCCGCTTTCGCGCGCAGAACGCTATCACGACCTGCCTGTAATGCGAGCCCGCCCTGCGCCTCGGTCATCGCCGACTCTTTGGCGAAATTCGCCGTGCCCAGGCCAATGTTCAAATGACGCACGCCCGGCAGGTTCAGCGCCGGCGTCACGGTACCCAGGTCGACCACTTCGAGTTCGGCACCGAGCTGGCGCGCCAAAACGCTGATCGCTGCGCCGCCGCTGACGAAGTTCAGTAGCATCTGCCCGGTGACTGCCTGTGGGAACGCCGAAACCCCTTCGGCGACAACGCCGTGATCGCCAGCGAAAATCGCGATCCAGACCTGCTCCAGCGTCGGTTTGACCTGGCCCTGCAGGCCGGCCAGTTGCACCGCAGCCGATTCCAGCCGCCCCAGCGAACCCGACGGTTTGGTCAGTTGCTGCTGGCGGGCCGCCGCTTGTTCGACGACAGCGGCATTCACCGGTTTGCAGGGGTTGAGCCACCACGATTGAGTCATAACGCAGATCCTTTCAGAGTCAGGGGCAAGCCGGCGACGGTCAGGACAACACGCTGACAGCGCCCGGCCAGAGCTTGATGCAGCCAACCGGCTTCATCGACGTAGCGGCGAGTCAATTCGCCCAGCGGCACGACACCCATCCCGGTCTCGTTGCTGACAAAAATGATTTCACCCGGCAGCGTAGCCAGGCATTCGAGCAGGGCTTCGCGCTCGGCGGCGAGGCGTTCGGCGTCGTCGAGCATCAGCAGATTAGTCAGCCACAGGGTCAGGCAATCGACCAACAGGCAACGCTCGGCACTCGCGTTTTCACGCAGGACGCGGGCCAGTTGCAGCGGTTCTTCGATCAGCGCCCATTCGCCCGGACGACGGGCGCGGTGATGGGCAACGCGCTCGTTCATCTCGCCATCGAGTGGTTGGCTGGTGGCAATGTAGGTGACCGCGAGGTTGCTTTCGCTGGCGAGTTTTTCCGCCAGACGACTTTTGCCGGAGCGGGCGCCGCCGAGGATCAGTTGGAGCATGGAGGCATCCTGAATTTTATGTGTTGAGTCGACTGGCCTATTCGCGGGCAAGCCCGCTCCCACAGGGGGCAGGTGTTTCAATAGGGGAGCGGGATTGCTCGCGAGAGGCCGGCACAGGCCAATCAGATCCCACAGAGTTTTCGCAAAAGACCGGTATCCAAATGCTGCTCTACCAGATCCGCCAGGCGCTCGATATCGCGCTCGCGCAAGCCGTGATAATCGACCTCCTGCACGTCGCTCAACCCCGCCCAGCGCAGCAACGCCGCACTCGCCGCCGGCGATTCGAACAGGCCATGCAGATAAGTGCCGAACACTTGTGCGTCGGCACTCTGCGCACCGTCGCAACGACCGTCATCCAGATGCACCGCCGCGTTTTCCAACGCTGGCCCGCTGGTCACGCCAGCATGAATTTCATAACCGTGGACCTCGGCATCCTCCAGCGCCAGACGCCCGCGCACATTGCGCAATTGCTTCTCGGCTTCGAGCTGCGTTTCGAACGCCAGCAAGCCAAGCCCGGCACTGGAACCGGGGGCGCCTTCGAGGCCGAGCGGATCGTGCACCTGCTCACCGAGCATCTGCAGACCGCCGCAAATCCCCAGCACCTTGCCGCCGTAACGCAGGTGACGATTGATCGCCGCGTCCCAGCCGTTGGCGCGCAGACAGGCCAGATCGCTGCGCACACTTTTCGAGCCGGGCAGGATGATCAGATCGGCAGGCGGGATCGCCATACCCGGGCCGATGAACTGCAGATCGACCTGCGGATGCAGGCGCAACGGATCGAAGTCGGTATGGTTGCTGATGCGCGGCAGCACCGGCACCAGCACTTTCAACACCTGTTCGGCCTTGTCGGTCTGACGCTGATCGATGCCGTCCTCGGCCTCCAGATGCAGGTCCATCACATACGGCAGCACGCCGACCACCGGTTTGCCGGTGCGCTGTTCGAGCCAGTCGAGGCCCGGTTGCAGCAGCGCGATGTCACCACGAAAACGGTTGATGATGAAACCTTTGACCCGTGCCTGTTCGCTCGGCGACAGCAACTCCAGCGTGCCGACCAGATGGGCAAAAACCCCACCACGATTGATGTCGGCAATCAGCAGCACCGGGCAATCCACCGCCTCGGCAAAGCCCATGTTGGCGATATCGCCAGCGCGCAGGTTGATCTCGGCGGGCGAGCCGGCACCTTCGACCATCACCAGCGGATACGCGGCGCTCAGCCGTTGATGGGACGCCAGCACCGCTTGCATGGCGATGGCTTTGTAGTCGTGATAGGCCACGGCATTCATCGACGTCACCGCACGACCATGAATGATCACCTGAGCGCCGGTGTCGCTGTTCGGTTTGAGCAGCACCGGATTCATGTCGGTGTGCGGCTCGAGAAACGCCGCTTGCGCCTGCACCGCCTGGGCGCGGCCAATCTCGCCGCCATCCGCCGTTACCGCGCTGTTGAGCGCCATGTTCTGCGGCTTGAACGGGACGACCGCCAGACCCTGGCGCGTCGCCCAGCGGCACAGCGCCGTTACCAGCGTGCTTTTACCGGCATCGGAAGTGGTGCCCTGCACCATCAGCGTGGTCATGGGTTGTCCTTGGTGAAAGCGATTAACGCCTGTTCGAGGCGCGCCTCTTCCGCCGCATTGGCAGGCAGACCGAAACGCAGACTGCTGCTGTGGGTGAAAAGGCGCAGGAGGATCCCGCGTCGGGCCATGAATTCGTGCAGCGCGTGTGCGTGTTCGGTGATCAGCCACTGAAACAACGCGCAACCACCCTGAGGTTTGAAGCCGTAACGTTCAAGCAGCGCGGCCAGCCGCTCACTGGCTTCATCACTGCGAATGCGCTGGCGTGTATGGTTTTCAGTGTCTTGCAGACAGGCCTGGCCCAACACCCGCGTCGGCCCGCTCACGACCCACGGCCCGACCTGTTCGGCGAGCAGTCGGAGCAACTTGCGCTCGGCCAGGACAAAGCCCAGACGCACACCGGCCAGGCCGAAAAACTTGCCAAATGATCGCAGCACGATCAGCCCGACTTGATGGGCATGCGCCGCCAGGCTCAGGTGCGGCGTGTTGTCCATGAACGCCTCATCGACCACCAGCCAGCCGCCACGTTGTGCGAGCCGCGCATGCCAGTCGAGCAGGCGCGCCGGCGTCAGGCTCAGACCGGTGGGGTTGTTCGGGTTGACCACTACCAGCACATCGAGGCTGTCGAGAAAGAATTCGACTTCCTGCTCCAGCACTTCACGCACAATGTAACCGCTGCGGCGCCAGGCTTCGGCATGTTCGGCATAGCACGGCGACAACACGCCGACCTTGCCGGCCCGACGCAAACGCGGCAGCAACTGGATGGCCATCTGCGAACCGGCCACCGGCAACACTTGCGTGGCACCGTAGTAGTCGCACGCGGCTTGCTCCAGACCGTCATCGGTTTCCGGCAGTCGCGCCCAGGCGCGCAACGGAATCTGCGGGATCGGAAACGGCCACGGCGCCAGACCGCTGGACAGGTCGAGCCAGTCGGCCTCGGCAATGCCGTAATCAAGTGCAGCCTTGCGCAGTCGGCCACCGTGCTCAAGCATAGAATTCAGCTCCCACGCAGAGAATCAGCAGCCATAACCATACCCCGCGCTGAACCAATTGCCAGCCATGATCAATGGAATCGGCACTGGCCGGTTCGCCTTCACCGAGTTGCGGACGCTCATGCAGTTCGCCGTGATAGATCGCCGGGCCACCCAATTCCACACCCAGAGCGCCAGCGCCTGACGCCATCACCGGGCCGGCGTTGGGGCTGTCCCATTGAGGTGCCTGGGTCCGCCAGCACTGCAGCGCGAGTCGGGTTTTACCGAGCAGCGCGTAGGTCAACGCCACCAAGCGTGCAGGAATGTAGTTCAGCACGTCGTCGATTTTTGCTGCGGCCCAACCGAACCGTTCGAAACGTTCGTTGCGATAACCCCACATCGCGTCGAGCGTGTTGCTCAAGCGATAGAGGACCACGCCCGGCGCACCGGCGACGACAAACCAGAACAGCGCGGCGAACACCGCGTCACTGCCGTTTTCCAGCACGGATTCAGTCGCGGCACGGGCGACGGCGGTGCTGTCGAGTTCGTCGGTCTGACGGCTGACCAGATAGCCGACACGCTTGCGCGCCTCGTCCAGATCATCCGCACGCAAGGCAGCCGCCACCGGCGCGACATGCTCGCCGAGGCTACGCATGCCGAGGGCACAATACAGCGCAACAATCTCGACGACCCAGCCCACATACGGCGCCCAGGAAAGCGCCGTGGCGAACAAGGTCAGCGGCAGCACCGCAATTACCCAGGCGGTGACGCCATGGCTGCGCCAGCCACGCCCCCCGGCGTTGAAACGTTGCTCGATGCGCCCGGCAAAATTGCCGAACGCCACCAGCGGATGCCAGCGTTTAGGTTCACCCAGCAGCGCATCCAGCGCCACTGCGGCGACACTCAACAACGCCACACTCATTGACTCACTCCCCAATAATTTTCGTACAGCAACTCATTGAGCGGACGCGCCTGAGCCCACCCTTCGAGTACCAGCATCGGCGCCGGATAGAATTCCTTGACCGGGCCCAGGCACAAGACGGCCAACGGCTTGGCGCCCTCCGGCAATTTCAGCAGGTCGGCCAGCGCCTGCGGCTCGAACAGCGACACCCAGCCCATGCCCAAGCCTTCGGCACGGGACGCCAGCCACAGATTCTGGATCGCACAGGACAACGACGCCATGTCCATTTCCGGAAGCGTGCGGCGCCCGAAAATGTGTTTTTCGCGATCATCCATCAGCGCCGCGACCAGCACTTCGGCGCAATCGTTGATGCCTTCGACCTTCAGTTTCATGAACTCGTCGCTGCGCTCGCCGAGGGCTTGGGCTGTGCGGATGCGCTCTGCTTCCACCAGACTCTGGATCTGCCCGCGCAGGCTGCGGTCGCTGATGCGGATGAAACGCCAAGGCTGCATGAGGCCGACACTTGGGGCCTGATGGGCGGCTTCGAGCAGACGGCGCAGCAACTCCGGCTCCACGGTGCCCCCGGTGAAGTGGCGCATGTCGCGGCGTTCGGCGATGGCTTTGTAGACCGCTTGGCGTTCGGCTTCGGAGAATGCGTTGTCTGTCATGGCCCCATCGCTGGCAAGCCAGCTCCCACAAGGGATTGCATTTCGTCAGGAAGCTCACCGCTCAATGTGGGAGCGGGCTTGCTCGCGAAGGCGGCCTCACGGGCTGGCCCAAGCAATGCAGCAATCGCCGTCGGATTCGACGGAAAATAAAAGTGCACATAAGAGGCCGTCATCCGCCCCTCACGATAAACCGCCTCGGCGCCGCGCCCGCCATTCGGGCTCAAGCCACGGGCAATCGGCGTCAGCTCAGTGGTCGTCAGCGAATGGTGATAAGTGTGCCCACGCAACGAACCTTCCGGCAGATCGACCGCTTGCAACGCCAGCGCTGCCAAGCGCTTTTGCATCACCGCGTCGCCCTTGAGCAACCCAACCAACGCAGCGCGAGTGCCTTCAACGTCAGTCAACGAATCGAGCAGATACAGCATGCCGCCACACTCAGCCAGTAAGGGTTTGCCCGCTGCATGATGCGCACGAATCGCCTCAAGCATCGCGGTGTTCTGCGACAGTGCAACGTGATGCAATTCCGGGTAACCACCGGGCAGATACAGACTGTCGGCGTCAGGCAATTGGGTGTCGCGGATTGGCGAGAAGAAGCTCAACTCGGCGCCCATCGCCCGCAACAAGTCGAGACTCGCGCCGTAGGTAAAGGCAAATGCCTCATCACGGGCAACGGCGATTCGCACACCGTTGAGCAACGGTTCAACGCTCATCAGGTCCGGAGCGGCAAACTCCACGGCCGGTGGCAGCGCTACCTCGCAGCTGCTGCCGAGGGCGTCGGCCGCTGCGTCGAGGCGCACATCGAGGTCATTCAATTCACTGGCCTGGACCAGGCCGAGATGCCGGCTCGGCAGTTCGATACCGGTCTCACGGGACAGCGCGCCGTACCAACGCAAACCTTGCGTCAGACTGCCTTCGAGCAACTGCGCATGGCGCAGCGTGCCAACGCGGTTGGCCAACACGCCGGCAAACGGCAGATCAGATTGATACTTCGCCAGGCCCAGCGCCAACGCACCAAAGGTCTGTGCCATCGCCGTGCCGTCGATCACCCCGAGCACCGGCACACCGAAATGCCGCGCCAGATCGGCACTGGACGGCGTGCCGTCGAACAGGCCCATCACGCCTTCGATCAGAATCAGATCCGCCTCGGCGGCGGCTTCCCACAACAGACGCCGACTTTCCTGCTCGCCGACCATCCACATGTCCAGCTGATACACCGGCGCACCGCTGGCGCGCTCGAGGATCATCGGGTCGAGAAAGTCCGGGCCGCATTTGAACACGCGCACCTTGCGCCCCTGATTGCGATGCAAACGGGCGAGCGCGGCGGTGACGGTGGTCTTGCCCTGACCGGAGGCCGGCGCGGCAATGAGGACCGCCGGGCAGTGACGTGGTTGATTCAAAGTTCGACGCCTTTCTGCGCTTTGATACCGGCCTGGAAGGCGTGTTTGAGCATGCCCATTTCGGTGACCGTATCGCCCATTTCGATCATTTCCGGCTTGGCGGCACGCCCGGTGACGATCACGTGCTGCATCGGCGGACGGGCCTGCAAATCGCTGAGCACCTGATCGAGATCGAGATAACCGTGCTTAAGGGCAATATTCAGTTCATCAAGCACCACCAGACCAATCGACGGATCACGCAGCAGTTCGCGGGAGACGGCCCACGCAGCTTCGGCGGCGGCAATGTCGCGTTGACGATCCTGGGTTTCCCAAGTGAAGCCCTCGCCCATCACGTGGTAGCGCACTTGCTCAGGGAAGCGGCGGAAGAACAATTCTTCCCCGGTGCTGTTGCGCCCCTTGATGAACTGCACCACGCCACATTGCATGCCGTGGCCCATGGCGCGGGCGAGCATGCCGAACGCCGAGCTGCTTTTGCCTTTGCCGTTGCCGGTCAGCACCAGCACCAGGCCGCACTCGTCCGGCGAATTGGCGATGCGTTCGTCGATCACGGCTTTTTTGCGCTGCATGCGCGCCAGATGGCGTTCGTCGCGCTCGGGGGAATCAGTCATGGGGAGCTCTCCGTTGAGGCTGAATAACGGCGGGCGGGCACAGGAATAGACGGCAAAAAGCCTGGCATCGCCCACCGTGATGCCGCTGGATGGATCAGGCCGGTCTCCGGGCTCATGAGCGGCGCATGCCTGACTGCGCGCCTTCCCGCTTCATTCGAGGCAGTGGCTCAAGGCGCAGTTTTCACTCATTTACCGTTGCGGGGGCAGCGCCGGGATCGTGGTCATTCTTCGCTTGAAGACAACCCTCACCGGCTTCCCTGTTTCACTCTGTCGACAAGGGTCACAGAGCACCTGAAACAAGCGGCGAAGGTTAGAGGGTTGGGGGTGGAGCGTCAATTAAAGAGGCGGCCAGCGGGCGAATAACTGCCGTCGATCAATTATCTGGCGCCAATCTTGTGCCACGCTGATACAAATGATATCAAAGAGCCATGCTTTTCTTGAAAAGCTCACCACAACAATAAAAGGATGATGACGATGCAAGGCATGATCATCAGCAACCCGCGCCTGGAATTCCTGCGCCCGGTGCTTGAACGCTGGTTTGACTGTATCGACCGCTACAACGCCGTTCGCGGTGATAGCGACACGCCCTACTGGCATGACGAGAAAGCCAATCTCGGATTGCTGACCGCAGCAGCATGGATGGCCGAACTGGTCACTCTGAACGAAACGACTACACGCAAACAGAACGAAGAAGGCGAACGCAACGCTCGCGCCGATCTGTTCGTTGCCGGCGCCGACGATCGGGCGTATATCCAGGCCACGCAGCGCTGGCCCCGAGTGAACAATCTCAACCTGACCCAAGCGTTGGCGGACATCACCAGCGACGCCAAACGCATCAGCTACGCCAGCGACCTCAAGCTAGGCTGCCTGTTCGTCGCCCCGCAGAAAGCCCAGCACAGCGCCAGCCCTGAAGAACTGCAGGACATGGTCGATGATCTGCAAAAGGAACACACCTGCGCGGTCGCCTGGTATTTCCCCTATGCCTACCGCAAGTTGCGCAGCGAGGCCGGCAACTACCATCCGGGCATTGCCGTACTGTTCAAGGAAGCCCGCGGTTGAGCAGTTGAACCATCGGGCTTGCGCCCTCCTCTATGTTTAGGAATGCATTCATAGGGAAGATCAGCAATGCGCAAGCCCCAGTTCGTTTTTGTCATCGCCTTCGCCGGAGGGCTCGCCGCCTGTGGTGAAACCTCCAGCCTGCAAGTCTCCGACGGCACTGGCCCGTCACCGAAATTGCCGGAACCAAACAAAACCCTGATTCCAACGGTGAACATCGCCCCGGCAATCGGCTGGCCCGAGGGCGCCAAACCGACGGCCGCAGTCGGCACCCAGGTCGCGGCATTCGCCGAAGACCTCGATCATCCACGCTGGCTCTACGTGCTGCCGAATGGCGATGTGCTGGTGGCGGAAACCAATGCCCCGCCAAAACCTGACGACAGCAGCGGCATCCGTGGCTGGGTCATGAAGAAGGTCATGGGCAAGGCCGGTGCGGGCGTACCGAGCCCGAATCGCATCACGTTGTTGCGTGACGCCGACCACGATGGCGTGGCCGAGACGCGTACTGTGTTTCTGCAGAACCTCAATTCACCCTTCGGCATGACCCTGGTCGGCAACGACCTCTACGTCGCCGACACCGACCGCCTGTTGCGCTTCCATTACGAGCCTGGCGCGACGGAGATCAAGACGCAGCCGATCAAGGTCGTCGACCTGCCCGGCGGCACGCTGAACCATCACTGGACCAAAAACGTGATCGCCAGCAAGGACGGCAACAAGCTGTACGTCACGGTCGGCTCGAACAGCAACGTCGGCGAAAATGGCCTGGACAAGGAAGAAGGCCGCGCGGCGATCTGGGAAGTGGATCGGGCGACCGGCAATCACCGGATCTTTGCTTCCGGCATCCGCAACCCCAACGGCCTGGCCTGGGAACCCACCAGTGGCGCGCTGTGGACGGCGGTCAACGAACGTGACGAGATTGGCAGTGATCTGGTGCCGGACTACATCACCTCAGTCAAGGACGGTGGTTTTTACGGTTGGCCGTTCAGCTATTACGGTCAGCATGTTGATGTGCGCGTTTCGCCGCAAAACCCGGATCTGGTCGCCAAGGCCATCGCCCCGGATTACGCGGTCGGCCCGCACACTGCATCGCTGGGCCTGAGCTTCGCCGAGGGCAACACATTGCCAGCACCGTTCAAGGAAGGCGCCTTCATCGGCCAGCACGGCTCATGGAACCGTAAACCGCACAGTGGTTATAAAGTGATTTTCGTGCCGTTTACCGGCGGCAAGCCGAGCGGTCAACCGGTAGACGTGCTGACCGGCTTCCTCGACAAGGACGAGAACGCATTGGGTCGCCCGGTGGGCGTGGTGATCGATCAGCAGGGTGGATTGCTGGTCGCGGATGATGTTGGCAATAAAGTGTGGCGGGTCACTTCTGCCAAATAATGTAGCGCCTTACCCATAACGAATGTGGGAGCGGGCTTGCTCGCTCCCACATCGGGTTTTGTGTTGGCCTTGTTACGGGTTATGCGCCAAATGCTCCGGCTGCAACACTCGCTTCGCGCTTAGATAAGCCTTCTGCCAATACGCCTTCGACAGGCTATCGAGCTTCACCGTGCCGCCCGTTGCCGGGGCATGCACAAAGCGCCCTTCGCCGACATAAATCCCCGCATGACTCACTTGCGAGCCGCCATTGGTGGCGAAGAACACCAGGTCACCGCTCTGCAAGCCTTCCTTACCGACGTTCGGCGCCTGCATCACGATCAGGTCGCGAGTGGTTCGCGGCAGGGAAATGCCCGCTGCATCGCGGTAGACGAAGCCAATCAAACCACTGCAATCAAACCCTGAATCCGGCGTGTTGCCACCCCAGCGGTAAGGTGTGCCCACCAGCCCGAGCGCGCGAAACAGCACGTCTTCAGCAGCAGGCGAAAAGGATTGTGAGGGGCCGAATACTATCGGAGCGCGAACCACCGGCGCAGGGGGCGGCGTGCGACTGGCGCAGGCGCTGAGCAGCGCTGCGAAGAACATCAATGCGAGGCGGGCCGACATGGTCATAAGCAGAACATCCTGATCTGGCTGCGGCTTTCTCTGCCGAATGGACAGAAAACAAAACCGCCTGCGCAACACGCAGGCGGTTTGCCATCAATATAGATTCAGGATTCTAGCGGCTACGCGGCAAACTTCAAGTAAGACTTTAACTTCACCCTGTAAAGTTTAGGTCTACTCCGTTGCCGGCAGACAGATGTCGCCGCGAATGCAGCGACAACGGGGAATTACTTGCGAGCGGTGACCACCGTCGGAGCGTTCGCCAATGCGCGCTTCGCTTCGATGAAGGTCTTGCTCCAGTAGCTGTCACCCAGGCTGTCGATGCGAACACCGCCGCTGCGACGACTGCTGGAGTGGATGAACTGATTGTCACCCAGATAGATACCGGCGTGGCTGACGCGACCGCGACGGCCGTTGGTGGCGAAGAACAGCAGATCGCCCGGCTCAAGGTTGCTGCGCGATACCAGCGGCGCATCCACGTTGATCATTTCGCGGGTCGAGCGCGGCAGGTTCATGCCAGCTTCTTCGCGGAACAGATAACCGATGAAGCCGCTGCAATCGAAACCGGCTTCAGAGGTACCGCCGAAACGGTAACGGGTACCGATCAGGGACATACCGCGTTCGAGAATGCTGTCGGCCAGAACAGGAAGCTGATACGGCTTCTTGCCATTGAATTCGTTGAGTTCTTTTTCGGTGTCCAGCTCTTCCTGATAAATAACGGAAGACTGGGCCGTGGCAGAATTTTTAACCTGTTGAGGCTGCTCTTGAACTGGAGAATGAGCAGCGCAACCGAACAACAGGGTGACGAGTGCGAGAGGCACGAGGGGTGCGAAGCGCTTTAGCATGGGCACGACCGTGGCTGATAGTTGTAAAGAAGCCGAGACTATGCCCGCTATGAGCCTCATTTGCAAATTCAATCGATCTTTTTGTGACTTCCCGGTTTCTCGTTAACATCTAAGCGCTTAAGCCTATTTGAACCAGGACGCAGCTTGCAGAACGTGCAGGAAAGCGGATTTTCTGGCGCCTGAAATATGCCGAAACGCGCTGAAGGCCGCGCCGTTACCAGCCCAGCGTTTCTTTCAGGAAAGGAATCGTCAGCTTGCGCTGAGCCTGCAGAGAGGCCTGATCGAGCTGCTCAAGCAGGTCAAACAGCGCACTCATGCTGCGGGTACCGCGAGTCAGAATAAAATGCCCGACCTCATCGGTCAGGTGCAGGCCGCGACGCGATGCGCGCAATTGCAGGGCACGCAATTTGTCTTCATCGGAGAGAGGACGCATCTGGAAAATCAGCGCCAGGGTCAGGCGGGACTTCAGGTCAGCCAGTTTGACCGGCAGTTCACGTGGAGAGGTTGAAGCGGCAATCAGCAACCGCCGACCGCTGTCCCGCAGGCGATTGAACAGGTGAAACATCGCCTCTTCCCAGTCAGCCTTGCCGGCAATCACCTGCAGATCGTCCAGGCAAACCAGTTCGTACTGTTCAAGGTTGTCGAGGATTTCCACGCCGCGATCCATCAACTCGGCCAGCGGCAGGTACACCGCCGGTTCACCCATCTGTTCGAAACGCAAGCAGGCTGCCTGCAACAAGTGCGTGCGCCCTACGCCGTGCTTGCCCCACAGGTAGATCAGGCTCTCGGTCCAGCCGGCGTCGGCTTCGCATAGACGCTCGACATAGCCGAGTGCAGCGGCATTGGCGCCTGGGTAGTAGTTGATGAAGGTGGCGTCGTCACGCAGACGCACACCTAGGGGCAGCTGAATCGGTTTCATGCTGACTGAACAGTTCTCAAGGAACCGTTAGTGGCCTCTGTGTAAAGTTGGCGAAGTTTATACCCGTGAAGCTGAGCGCACAATGCGACAGAGTCCAAGCAAAATCAAAGGTTTGCGTTAACACACTGGTTTTATGACAGTTTCTCTGACGCGAGCTTCCTGCAGGACATGGGCCAACCCGGCGATCCACCGGGCTGCGCCCGCTGTACAACTACAACTCCAGCTCGTCGACACCACTATAGATGTCGGAGTCCTTGTAGAGGTCGTGCACATGGCGCACCAGCACCATGATCACCGCAGCCACCGGCAGCGCCAGCAGTACGCCGGTAAAGCCGAACAGTTCGCCCCCGGCGAGAATGGCGAAGATCACCGCCACCGGATGCAGACCGATCCGATCCCCCACCAGCAACGGCGTCAGCACCATGCCCTCCAGCGCCTGACCGACCATGAACACCGCAACGATCCCGACCATCGGGTACAGATCGCCACCAAACTGGAACAACCCGGCGATCAGCGCCGCGCCGATCCCGATGACAAACCCCATGTACGGCACAATCGCCGCAAGACCCGCGATCAGACCGATCAACAGGCCCAGCTCGAGGCCGACAATCATCAGGCCCGCTGCGTAGATCACCCCCAACGCCAGCATCACCAGCAACTGGCCACGCACGAACGCACCGAGCACTTCATGACATTCACCAGCCAGCGCCACCACCCGCTCTTCGCGATCACGGGGCAGCAGGCTGCGGATCTTTGCCATCATCACGTCCCAATCGCGCAGCAGGTAGAAACTCACCACCGGAATCAGTACCAGATTCGCCAGCAGGCCGATCAGCGCCAGACTGGAAGCCGTTGCCTGACTCAGCACCACACTGACAATGTCGGTGGTCTGGCCCATGTGCTCGCTGATCGCCGCCTTGACCTTGTCGAACTTCCAGAAGCCATCGGACAAGCCCAGCTTGGCCTGCACCCACGGCAATGCCGAGTGTTGCAACCAGTCGAGCATCTGCGGCGCCAGCTCATACAGACGCAGCAATTGCTTGGCGAGCATCGGCACCAACACCAGCAGCATCGCCGTGACGATCAGGGTGAACAGGGCGAACACCGTGATCACTCCCCAAGTGCGCGACAAGCCGAGTCGTTCCAGGCGATCCACCAGCGGATCGAACAGATAAGCGAGCAGCAGCGCCACCAGAAATGGCGTGAGGATCGGGTGCAGCAACCACACAAACGCGCAAAGCAGGACTACCCCACCGAGCCAGAACCAACGCCGCGTATCGGCCATGTACCACTCCTGCTTCTTCTATATAAGGAAAGACTTACCAGCGGAACCGCAACGACGGCGCTGCCGCTGTCGGGGCCGGCGCCACGACAGGTGCCGCGCCAGGCGCCGACGGCTGTGGCGCTGCCACCGGCGCCGGGGCTTCGGCGGGCAGTTCCTGCAACCTGGCCAGCGACAACTGCGCGCGCATCTGATCGGCGCTGCCGTTGACCCGATAAACGATACGATCACCCTCTACACTTTGCAGACGCACCCCAAACGGCTCGAGCAACCGCAACAACGCCGCGTAATGCTCAAGATTCATGCCCTGCACTTCCAGGGTCTGCTGACCCGAAGCGCCGGGCCTGACGACAAAACGTGGCGCCAGACGCTCGGCCACCGCCAGCATCACCGCGTCAGCGACGGCTGCCTGATCGCCCCCCTGCACGCTGCCCGCCTCTTTTTGATCGCCCAGCCATAAGTGCCATTTGGCTTGCCATTGCCCGCCTTCCTCACGGGCATGCACGGCCAGCAAGGCGTCGGCATTGTAGCGCTCCGAAGCACCGCGCAGCGGCGCCGGGTCTGTGCCTTCCAGCGCAGGCGCGGTGGCCACCAGTTGTTCACTCAAATCAGCCAACGGCAGACGCAACGGCAAGCCCCGGTGCTGTGCCGCTGTGCGCAATGACGCGGCGGCAGCCTGACCATCACCCACCAGACTCGAACCCTCGGCCGAATCGTTCAGCCACCAGCTCAGAATCGACGGGCGACTGGCGCCCCACAAGGCCAAACCGGCGCGACGCAACGCCTGCTCGGTGGTTGCCGGATCGAAATCGACCTTCAACACTTCCGGCGGCCCGGCATCAAAACCAAACTGACTGATGATTTGCTGCGGGTCCTTGCGAATCGCCGCCAGCCCCGGGTTTTGCGGGGCCTTTGGATCGCCGGTCAAGCGCAACACCAACGTATCGAGTGCCGCCTGAGTGGCACGATCACGCTCCTCTGGAGCCTGACCGCTGACCGGCTCACGCACTTGATAGAGGCCTTTGAGATTTTCGGCGTGACTCGCCAGGCTGATCAGAGACAAACAACCCACAAACAACAATTTACAAAAACGCATGGAAAATTCCCGTCGACAAGAGCGGCTGGAACAGGCCGCGTGAACCGGTTGAGCAAGGCTGTGACAATCTGCCAGCACCAAACATTCACCCGGCGGCGATAAGTTTTTGCACCGTGATAACGATAGACGGTTAATGGCCACACCTTATACAGGCACCCGCAGGCCTTAATTGCAAAAAATTTCCCGAGATATGGCCCTGCCCGTCGGTGCGAGGATGGCCGCTGCCCCTCAAGCCTGATAAAATCGCGCGCCTTCGCAGACCGGCAACAGCCGGGCCCTTCGAAACTCGCGTGAGGCACTCGCCCCTCGATTTCGATGTTCCCGCTGAACTCGGTCGTTACCCCTGAATCCCCTCCCCTAAAGGCCTGGATCATGAGCAAGCAACCCTCCCTGAGCTACAAGGACGCCGGTGTAGACATCGACGCCGGTGAAGCATTGGTCGAACGCATCAAGAGCGTCGCCAAGCGCACTGCGCGCCCGGAAGTCATGGGCGGCCTGGGCGGTTTCGGCGCCCTCTGCGAAATCCCGGCCGGCTACAAACAGCCAGTGCTGGTTTCCGGCACCGACGGCGTCGGCACCAAGCTGCGTCTGGCGCTGAACCTGAACAAGCACGACAGCATCGGCATCGACCTGGTTGCCATGTGCGTGAACGACCTCGTGGTTTGCGGCGCTGAGCCACTGTTCTTCCTCGACTACTACGCCACCGGCAAACTCAATGTCGACACCGCCGCCCAGGTAGTAACCGGCATCGGCGCTGGCTGCGAACTGTCGGGTTGCTCGCTGGTTGGCGGCGAAACCGCTGAAATGCCTGGCATGTACGAAGGCGAAGACTACGACCTGGCCGGCTTCTGCGTCGGCGTCGTGGAAAAATCGGAAATCATCGACGGCTCGAAGGTCGCCACCGGTGACGCCCTGATCGCGCTGCCATCGTCCGGCCCGCACTCCAACGGCTACTCGCTGATCCGCAAGATCATCGAAGTCTCCGGCGCCGACATCGAAAACACCCAGCTCGACGGCAAACCGCTGACCGACCTGCTGATGGCCCCGACCCGCATCTACGTGAAGCCGCTGCTCAAGCTGATCAAAGACACCGGCGCCGTCAAAGCCATGGCCCACATCACCGGTGGCGGTCTGCTCGACAATATCCCGCGCGTTCTGCCAAAAGGCGCTCAGGCCGTGGTTGACGTAGCAAGCTGGACTCGCCCTGCCGTGTTCGACTGGCTGCAAGAGAAAGGCAACGTTGACGAAACCGAGATGCACCGCGTACTGAACTGCGGTGTCGGCATGGTCATCTGCGTGGCTCAGGAACACGTTGACGTGGCACTGAACACCCTGCGTGACGCTGGCGAGCAGCCTTGGGTCATCGGCCAGATCGCTGCCGCCGCCGAAGGTGCCGCTCAGGTTGATCTGCAGAACCTTAAGGCTCATTAATGTCCGCAACCTGTGATGTCGTGGTGCTGCTGTCCGGCACCGGCAGTAACTTGCAGGCTCTGATCGACAGCACGCGGACCGGCGACAGCCCGGTCCGCATCGCTGCGGTGATTTCCAACCGCGCCGACGCCTACGGCCTGCAACGCGCCAGTGACGCGGGTATCGCCACCCGCTCACTGGATCACAAGGCATTCGAAGGCCGCGAGGCTTTCGATGCTGCTCTGATCGAACTGATCGACGAATTCAATCCGAAACTCGTGGTACTGGCCGGCTTCATGCGCATTCTCAGCGCTGATTTCGTTCGCCACTACCAGGGCCGTCTGCTTAATATCCACCCGTCGCTGCTACCCAAATACAAAGGGTTACACACTCATCAGCGCGCGCTGGAGGCCGGCGACACTGAGCACGGCTGCTCCGTGCACTTCGTCACCGAGGAACTCGATGGCGGACCACTGGTCGTACAGGCAGTATTACCGGTAGAGTTGCACGACACGCCGCAGAGTCTCGCGCAGCGAGTGCATGTTCAGGAACACCTGATCTACCCGATGGCAGTACGCTGGTTCGCCGAAGGCAGACTGGCACTCGGGGAACACGGTGCTTCACTGGATGGCCAGTTACTCGCAGCCAGCGGCCACTTGATTCGAAACTAGGAGATATTATGCGTCGCGCCCTGCTCTTCGCTTGCGCTCTGCTCGCCCTGCCCTTCGCGCAGGCAGCGGATCTTCAACCGTTCTCTGCCAGCTACACCGCCGACTGGAACGCGGTGCCCATGAGCGGCACCGCTGAACGCAGCCTGACCAAGGAAGCCAACGGCGTCTGGAGACTCAGCTTCAAGGCCTCGATGATGATCGCCAGCCTGAGTGAAGAAAGCACCCTGACCCTGGACAAGGACACTTTGCTGCCGCAGTCCTACCACTTCGAACGTGGTGGTCTTAGCAAAGCCAAGAAGGCTGACCTGGATTTCGACTGGAACAGCAAAATGGTCACCGGCACCGACCGTGGCGACGCGGTGAAAATCCCACTGAACCGTGGCATGGTCGACAAGTCCACGTACCAGTTGGCGTTGCAGCATGACGTCGCCGCCGGCAAGAAGACCATGAGCTATCAAGTGGTCGATGACGGCGAAGTCGATACCTATGATTTCCGCGTGCTGGGCTCGGAAAAGATCGACACCAAGGCTGGCCAGGTCGAAGCGATCAAGGTCGAGCGCGTGCGCGACCCGACACAAAGCAAGCGCATCACCGTCCTGTGGTTCGCCAAGGATTGGGATTACCTGCTGGTCCGCCTGCGACAGGTTGAAACCGACGGCAAGGAGTACAACATCATGCTCCAGGACGGCACGGTCAACGGCAAAACCGTTAAAGGCAGCTGATCCACTGGAAAATCAAAGAGCCCCGCGAAATGCGGGGCTTTTTTTGCCTAGGACTTCTGCAGCACCACCAACCAATGTGGGAGCGAGCTTGCTCGCGAAGGCGGCGTGTCATTCAACACGCTGCTGACTGATCGGACGCATTCGCGAGCAAGCTCGCTCCCACAAGGTTGTAGCAATTTCAGACAGAGAATTTCGCCACCATACTGTTCAAATCCACCGCCAGCCGCGACAACTCCTGACTCGCTGCACTGGTCTGATTAGCCCCTGCCGAGGTCTGCATCGCCAGATCACGGATATTCATCAGGTTGCGGTCGACCTCCCGCGCCACCGCCGCCTGTTCCTCCGAAGCACTGGCGATCACCAGATTGCGCTCATTGATCACGGTGAACGCCGAGGCGATCTCCTCCAGGGCCACACCGGCGGCTTTGGCCAGCTCCAGTGTCGAGCGCGCGCGGGCATTGCTCTGCTGCATCGAACTCACCGCCGAGTCAGTGCCCTGCTGAATCCCGCCGATCATCTGCTCGATTTCCTGTGTCGATTGCTGCGTGCGGTGCGCCAATGCCCGCACCTCATCGGCCACCACGGCGAACCCGCGCCCGGCATCACCGGCGCGCGCCGCTTCAATCGCGGCGTTCAGTGCCAGCAGGTTGGTCTGTTCGGCAATCGAACGGATCACGTCCAGCACCTTGCTGATGCCGTGAACCTTCTGCGCCAGATCCTCCACCTGCGTTGCGTTGGACGTGACATCCTCTGCCAGAAATTCAATTGACGTCACGGTCTGCTGGACCTGCTCGCGCCCATGCTGGGCAATGCGATCCGACTCGCGCGACGCTTCGGACGTCGCCACGGCATTGCTCGCCACCTCTTCAACGGCAGCGGTCATCTGATTCACCGCCGTGGCCGCTTGCTCGATTTCCAGACTCTGCTGATGCAGCCCGCGAGTGGCGTCCTCGGTGACACAACTGAGCTCCTCGGAGGCCGACGCCAACTGGCTGGAGGATTCGGAGATCTGGCGGATGGTGTCGCGCAGATTGTGCTGCATGCTCTTGAGCGCGTGCAGCAGCCGCGCCGGCTCGTCTTTGCCGGAGATGCTGATATCGCCGGTCAGATCACCACCGGCCACCACCTCAGCCACGCCCAGCGATTGCGCCAGCGGCAGTACGATGCTGCGCGTGAGCAACAGCGCCAGCCCCATGGTGATCAGCGCGGTAATAGCGATCATCACCCCGACCCACACCCGCGAATTGATGAACACCAGCCGCGCCGCTTCGGTGGCGAGATTGGCATTGTGTTTATTGAGCTCAACCAGCTCGCGCAAAAGCACAGCGATTTCATCCGCCAACGGACTCATCTGACCATTGAGAATGCTCGCCGCCTCCTCGATCCGATTCTGCGCGGAGAGCTGCATGACCTGCGCCTGAAACTCCAGGTACTGGTGCTCAGCCACCTTGAAGCGGTCGAACAGCTTGCGCTCCTCGGGCAGCACAATCAGCACGTCATAGCGCTGCTGGGCTTCACTGAGCACACCGCGCAACTCATTGATCTTGGCAACGTTCTGGTCAAGTGCCTGCGGATCACGGTTGAGCAACAGGCGCATGGTCAACGCCCGCAAGCGCAGCATGTCCTGACTCATCTCACCGACCGCCATGACACTCGGCAGCCAGTTATTGTCGACCTCGTCGGATTGCGCGCGCATGTTCGACATTTGCAGCAAGGCGAACGCCCCAAGGGCAAACACCATCAGCGCCAGCAGGCCAAAACCCAGTCCGGCACGCGGGGCAATATTGAGACTACGGATACTCATTGCTCTGGCTCCTTCCAAAAGCGCTGCATCAACCCTGCAGCTGGTTGCTTTAGAAGGTATCGGCCCGGCAGAAATTTGCGTAAGACGAAAAGGCGATATCAAAAGGCCTTGATCCTTCGAACTCGCCACGTTAACGATTCAGCATGGTTTCCCCGGACTTCAGCACCGTTCTCGGCAGGATCGCCAAGAAATTATCCCGTGCGACTTTACGCGCAACTTGCTCGGGCAAGGCATCAAGAAACGGTTTGAAACTGTGCATCTCCTGACCGAGCTTGTTGAAACGCCCTACGACGTCGGAGCCGAGCATGAACCGCTCCGGGTATTTTTCGACCAGAGCGAGCCATTCCGAACGCGGCTTGCCCTGTTCGTCCAGCAGGTACGGGGTGAGCATGCTCCACGACAAGTCGATATACAGATTCGGATAGGCCTCAAGCATGCGGGTCAGGGTGGGCAGCAAGAAGTTCAACTGCGTCTGATGCCTATGGATTTCCGCGCTGGTGCCCGCGTGCGCCCAGATAAAACGTGTGTGCGGGTGATTGCGTAGCGGCTCTTCGATCTCCTTCAGATACAGCGGATTTTTCTCGCGTTTGGACGTGATGTTCGAATGCAGCATCACCGGTAAATCGTTTTCCGCCGCGAGGTGATAGATCTTGGTCATCGCCTCGTTGTTGGCCCGCGGCGTGTCGCCGGCAGTCAGCGCCGTGAGATCGTCATGCCGTGTAAACACTTCGCCGATGCCCTGCCAGAGCCCCGGATAGAGATCAAGCATGCGCTGGATGTGCGCGGCGGAATTCTTGTCGTTGGGATTGAAACCCGACAGGAATGGATGAAAGTACGGACGCTGCTCGACGCTGAGCTTTTGCACCGCCTCAGCAACGATCACGTCAGTTGCGCTGTACCAGTAAGCATCGGCATCGTCTCCGGCGTAGTAGCGTGGGCGCTTGGGTTCATCTTCGTGCCATTTCTTCGCCACGGGGATGCCGGAAATCATCACATGCTCGACGGAATTGTCCTTCATCGCCGTCAGCAGTTTCGCCATGCCGGCCGTTTCCTGGAAAAAATCCACGTAGTGCAGGTGCGCATCGCTGTAGGTGTATTCCCGGGCGCTGGCGTTTGCGGCCAACATCAGGAGGCAGGCGAGACTCAAATGATACAGGGACACAAGTAATCTCCGAGAGGTAGGCATAGCCTAGACCCCGCCCCGGCAACAAGGGTTCACCACGCAGGAAAGTGGAACGCATGCCGGTGGGAATGCTCTACAACTGCAAGATCCTGTTTGATCGAACGACTTTTCCTACTGCCTGTGAGGTTCCCATGACTGTTACCGTCAATACCGTCTCCGCCGAAGGTTTTCGTCATACCGTACAGATCGATGACCACGAATTGTTTGCCGACGTACCAACGTCTGCCGGCGGCGAAGGCTCGGCCCCTGAGCCCCACGATTACTTCGATGCGGCCCTCGGCGCATGCAAAGCCCTGACCCTGAAAATGTACGCGAAGAAAAAAGATATCCCGCTGACCGGCGTGGGTGTCGACGTCAAACGCGACAACAGCGAAGAGCAGAAAGGCAAATACGTCCTGCACGTAACCCTCACCCTCAAAGGTGTCCTCACCGACGCGCAACGCGAAGAGTTGTTACGCGTCGCTGATCGCTGCCCGATCCACAAGCTGATGACCACCAGCGAAGTGACTATCGAAACCCACGCCCCGCTAGGCTTCGACAGCCAGTAATCAACACAAGGGCTGCGGCGGGTTATGCTCTTCGCAACCCGCTCAGCCTGGAATGCACCATGGACACGCAACCTCTGATCATCCGCCCGCGCGCCGAAGACGTCGAAGGCCAGCCGATACTGCGCCCGTTACCGTCTGCCAAATGCCGCAGCGTCGGGCCGTTCGTGTTTTTCGACCACATGCTTGAAACGGTTTATCCGACAGGCAAAGGCATGAACATCCGACAGCATCCGCACATCGGTCTGTCGACCCTTACGTATTTGTTTGAAGGGCAGATTCAGCACAAGGACAGCCTCGGCTCGGATCAGGTTGTTGGCGCTGGCGATGTCAGCTGGATGACCGCTGGCAGCGCGATTGCGCACGTCGAGCGGACACCAGAGCCGTTATGGGACGAAAGCTTCATGATGCACGGCTTGCAGATCTGGCTGGCCTCGCCCAAGGATCATGAACAAGGCCCCGGGCATTACAGCCATCACCCGGCAGCGACGTTGCCGGTCAGCGATAACCTCGGTGTACAGATCCGTATGATTGCCGGGTCAGGCTTTTGCCTGGAATCGCCGGTGCCAGTGCTTTCTCCTACGCTGTATGCGGAAGTGAAGATGCAAACGGCGACCACTTTGCTGATTCCGACCGAGCATGAAGAGCGGGCGGTTTATGTGCTGAGCGGGGAAGCGCAGTTGAATGGCGAAATCATTGAACCGCATGCGTTGGTGGTATTGCCGGCCGGGGAAGAGATGAGCCTGTTTGCCGAAAGCGATGTGCACGCGGTGGTGTTCGGCGGCGCGCCGCTGGACGGGCCCCGGCGGATCAACTGGAATTTTGTTGCGAGCGATCCGGCGGCTATTGATGAAGCGCGGCGCAAGTGGGCGGCCGGGGATTGGCCGACGGTGCCAGGTGAAATTGAGCGGATCGAATTGCCCTGAATTTTGTATAGCGACTTAGTCAGTCATCACGAGCAGGCTCGCTCCCACAGAAATTGGTGCTGCGCCCGGAATCCCTGGACACCATAAATTCCCTGTGGGAGCGAGCCTGCTCGCGAAGAGGCCCGGCCAGGCACCACAAAAGTCAGTGCCTGACACCTCAATCAGCCCTTGAACACTTCATCCAGCAAATCATGCATCGACTGGAATGCGCGCTTGGCGGTCTTCGCGTCGTACATCATCTTGCCCGGCACATTCGCGTGCGGGTCAGTAAACGAGTGCACCGCGCCGCCGTAGCTCAGCAATTGCCAATCAACTTTCGCCGCATTCATCTCGTCTTCAAACGCCGGCAGTTGCTCTTTCGGCACCAACGGATCGGCTGCGCCGTGCAGGACCAACACCGAACCCTTGATGTTCTGCGCATCGGCAGGATTCGGCGAATCCAGCGTGCCGTGGAACGATACCGCCGCCTTCACCGGCGCACCGGTGCGCGCCAGATCCAGCGCACAGCAACCACCGAAGCAGAAACCGAACACCGCCAGTTTCGACGTATCGACCGCCGCCTCGCCCTGCTTCTGCAACTGCTCGAACGCCGCTTGCATGCGCTTGCGCAGCAGCGCGCGATCATTCTTCAACGGCATCATCGCCGCGCCAGCCTGATCGGCATCTTGCGGACGCACAGCCTGACCGTACACGTCAGCGATCAACACCACGTAGCCCTTGGCCGCGACCGATTTGGCGATCTCTTCTGCTCCGGCGCTGACGCCCATCCAGTTCGGCGCCATCAACAAACCCGGACGCGCGCCCTTGTGCTCGGCGTCGAACGCCAGGCGACCTTCATAAGGCTGCCCGTCAATCTGATAAACCACGGAACGTACAGTGACTTGGCTCATTTCTGACTCCTGATTGGTTAAACACCAAAATGAAAAAACCCGCCGAAGCGGGTTTTTTCTGCAACCTGGTTAAACCGACAGTTCAACCAGCAGCTTGTTCAGACGGCGCACGTAAGCCGCCGGATCTTTCAAGCTGTCACCAGCAGCCAGGGCTGCCTGATCGAAGAGGATGTGCGACAGGTCGCCAAAACGCTCTTCGCTTTGCTCGCCGTCGAGTTTCTCGATCAGCGGGTGGCTTGGGTTGAATTCGAAGATCGGCTTCGAATCCGGAACCTTCTGACCGCTGGCTTCGAGGATCTGACGCATTTGCAGACCCAGATCCTGCTCGCCGATGGCCAGAATGGCCGGCGAATCGGTCAGACGATGCGATACGCGGACTTCCGCCACGCAATCGCCCAGCGCGGTTTTCAGACGCTCAACCAGGCCTTCTTTGGACTTGGCGACTTCTTCTGCGGCTTTCTTGTCCTCTTCCGAGTCCAGGTTGCCCAGATCGAGGTCACCGCGCGCCACGTCGACAAAGGTCTTGCCGTCAAACTCGCTGAGGTAGCTCATCAGCCACTCATCGATGCGGTCGGTCAGCAGCAGCACTTCGATGCCTTTCTTGCGGAAGACTTCCAGGTGCGGGCTGTTCTTGACCTGCGCGTAGGTTTCGCCGGTAAGGTAGTAGATCTTGTCCTGACCTTCCTTGGCGCGTGCCAGGTAGTCAGCCAGACCGACGACCTGCTCACCGTCGTCGCCTTGGGTCGATGCGAAACGCAGCAGACCGGCAATTTTTTCCTTGTTGGCGAAGTCTTCTGCCGGGCCTTCTTTCATGACCTGACCGAAGTTCTTCCAGAAGCCTTTGTATTGCTCAGGCTCGTTCTTCGCCAGTTTTTCCAGCATGTCGAGAACGCGCTTGGTCAGTGCGGTCTTCATCGAGTCGATGATCGGGTCTTTCTGCAGAATTTCCCGCGACACGTTCAGCGACAGGTCATTGGAATCGACCACACCTTTGATGAAGCGCAGGTACAGCGGCAGGAACGACTCAGCCTGATCCATGACGAACACGCGCTGCACATACAGCTTCAAGCCTTTGGGCGCTTCACGCTGGTACAGATCGAACGGTGCACGGGCCGGCACATACAGCAGCGAGCTGTATTCAAGCTTGCCTTCGACTTTGTTGTGGCTCCAGGCCAGAGGATTTTCAAAGTCGTGGGCGATGTGTTTGTAGAACTCCTGGTATTCCTCGTCCTTCACGTCAGTGCGCGGACGGGTCCACAGGGCACTGGCGCGGTTGACGGTTTCCCATTCAACGGCCGGGGCCTCTTCGCCTTCGGCGGCGGCCGCTTCTTTCGGCAGCTCGATCGGCAAAGCGATGTGGTCGGAGTACTTCTTGATGATGTTGCGCAGACGCCAGCCATCAGCGAACTCGTCTTCTGCAGCTTTCAGGTGCAGGACGATTCGAGTGCCGCGCTCTGGTTTTTCGATGGTGGCGACTTCGAACTCGCCCTCGCCTTTCGACGACCAGTGCACGCCTTCGCTGGCTGGAGTGCCGGCACGGCGGCTATACACGTCAACCTGGTTGGCAACGATGAAGGCGGAATAGAAGCCCACACCAAACTGGCCGATCAGGTGCGAATCCTTCTTCTGATCGCCGGACAGGTTCTTCATGAAGTCGGCGGTGCCGGATTTGGCGATGGTACCCAGGTGGGTGATCACATCGTCACGGTTCATGCCGATACCGTTGTCTTCGAGGGTGACGGTCTTGGCGTCCTTGTCGAAGCTCACACGGATTTTCAGATCAGCGCCGCCCTCTAGCAACTCTGGCTTGGCCAGGGCTTCGAAGCGCAGCTTGTCGACAGCGTCAGAGGCGTTCGAGATCAATTCGCGAAGGAAAATTTCCTTGTTGGAATACAGCGAATGGATCATGAGGTGCAGCAGCTGCTTTACCTCGGTCTGGAAGCCCAGGGTTTCCTTTTGAGTTTCCACACTCATGGTCATCAAACTCCAATCAGATGGCAGTGGCCGCGACCCGAAATGGTCTGCGGCGGGTTGTCATCTGAGTTGGGGGCGCTGTTCAGGATTTCAAGGGCTCATCGATTTTGAAGTGTGCACGGGCGGTGGCAATCGGCTCGCTTTCGGTGCTCTGCCATGCCGTCACGGCAACGTTGGCCACGCGCCGGCCCTGGCGACACACCTGACACTTGGCCCAAGTGTCGCGAAACTGCCCGGCACGCAGGTAATCCAGGGAGAAGTCAATGATCTTCGGCACACTCGGCGCGTCAGTGAAGATCAAAAGATGCAGGGCAGCGGCGAGCTCCATGAACCCGGCGATCACGCCACCGTGGATGGCCGGCAATAAAGGGTTACCAATGTTGTCCTTGTTGGCCGGCAGCTTGAACAGCAACTCATCACCGACCCGTGCGCACTCGATGCCGATCAGCCCGGCGTAGGGAATGAGCTGCAACAATGGCGCGTAGTCACCCTGCGCATGGGCCTGTTGCAATTGCGCCTTGAGGTCGTTGCTCATTGACCTGCTCCCTTGATCGCGCCGCCGAAGCCCTTGGTACCCTTGAGGCCCTTGCCCATGCGCATGAACGTGCCGACGACGTGCGCAATCGGCTGCTCGGGGTCGTCCTGATAGGCGAAACCACGGGCGAAGATCACGTCGGTGGTGACCCGATAGCACTGCGCGAAACCGTAAACGTCCTTGTGCGGCTCGGCGGCGTGCATGTAGTCGATACGCAGGTCCAGGGTCGGACAGACTTCGAACTCCGGCAGCACGCACAAAGTCGACATACCGCAGGCGGTGTCCATCAACGAGGTGATTGCGCCGCCATGGATGACTCCCGTTTCGGGATTACCGACGATGTGCGGGCTGTAGGGAAGGATGACAGTGAGCCCTTCATTGGAAGCGCTGTGCACGCGTAATCCGAGTACCTGACAGTGGCGCAGCGCGGACAGGAATCGCGTCGCACGCTCAAAAACGGGGCTTTCGGCCATTTGATAATTACTCTCGTTAAAGCCATTTGCCAGTAGTGAGGGAAACAGCAAAAGTTCCAATTGAAAACAAACTTATATATCTGAAAGAAATGAGGAACTTAACCCTCAGCGCAGAGTTCTTAAGGCCAGTAGTTACTTTCCATAAGGAGAAACACCCCATGCGTAAGACTTTTGCTGTTGCCTTGATGTTGACCGCTTCCCTCGGTCTCGCTGCCTGCGATAAAAAATCCGAGGACAAAGCTCAAGATGCTAACCAACACGCTGAGCAAGCTCAGCAAGACATGAACAAAGCTCAGGATAAGGTGAACGACGCAGCGAAAGAAAACGCCGAAGCTGCCAAAGCTCAGGCTGAATCGAACGCTGCCGCTCAAGAAGAAGCTGCCAAGAAGCAATAAATCGCTTTTTGCTGCAGAAAAAGGAAACCCGCCAAGTGCGGGTTTTCTTTTATCCGGGATTTATCTGCAATTGCGCGTTAGATCAAGACGGTTCTAAAAGTCGGACTAATCATCAGCAATAACGAACACACTACGCCGACAATCCAGACCAGACTTCGCAGTGACGGCTGATCCGCCAGATAGAGCCACAAGTAGAGAATCCGTGCGATCACAAAGATGATCGCCAATGTATCGATCAGCCATCCCGCCGTTTGTGTGGTGTGCGCCATCAGCACGCCCACCGCAAACAACATGAACGCTTCAATGCTGTTCTGGTGAGCCGCCAGCGCCCTGGCGCCGTAACCGGTGAGTTTCGCCTGTTGCTGACGCGGCGCGTGGTTGTCGTAACCACCCTGCTCTTTCATGGCCTTGGCCACCGGCATACGCGCCACATAGATCAACACAGCACTGATAAACACGCACCAAAACGGAATACTCATCAAGCGGCCTCTTTGTTCGCCTCGGGGATGGGCGTCTCTGTAGGGGTATAGACCATTACGTCGAGAACGTCGGAATGAAACTCGCGGCGGTACAGAACCACGACCACGCCAGCACTCATCAGCATGAACAGCCAAGGGCTGACGAACCACGCCAGCATGCTCATGCCGAAATAGTAGGAACGCAGACCGAAGTTGAACTGATTGGCGGCCATCGAAATCACCCGCGCTGCTCGCGCAGCAAAAGCCTTGCGCTCCTGCTCGGAAACTTGCCGCTCACCGACCATCGGCGCCGAGCCTACCAGCACCGCAGCAAAGTTGTACTGACGCATGCACCAACTGAAGGTGAAGAAGGCGTAGACGAACACCAGCGCCAGACACAGCAGTTTGATCTCCGACATGCCCTGCGACGCCTGCTGCACCATCGGAATATCCGCCAACAACGACACTGCCCGCTCAGACGCACCGAGTACGGTGAGAATACCGGCGAGAATGATCAACGTGCTGGAGGCGAAGAACGAGGCATTACGTTCCAGATTGCCGATCACGCTGGCATCGGCGATGCGGTTGTCGCGCAGCAGCATGCGACGCATCCAGTCTTCGCGATACAGGTGCAATACGCTGGCCAGGCACGCGGTGTCGCGGGCCTTCCATGAGGCATAACGGGTGTAGCCGCCCCAGCAGATGACGAACCAGACAGCGGCGAGCAAGTGAATCAGGTTGGCTTGGATGAACGACATGCAATTCCTTGTGAGGTGTGTACACGGCACTGATGACTTGTGGGAGCGAGCCTGCTCGCGAAAGAGTCATGTCAGCCGCCATCAACGTTGCGTGATACGCCGCTTTCGCGAGCACGCTCGCTCCCACATTAAGATTTCGGCACCCCTTCGACGTTGGCTCAGGGAAAAAGACACTGCCCGACGCCCATAAAAAATGCCCCGTATCGATTGATACGGGGCATTTCTGTTCAAGCGCTGAAGACCCGCGTATGGCGGGTCAGCCAACGTCAGGCAACCGCTTCGCTGCGTTTGCCCAGCAGGCGATCACAAACAACCGCGACCACGAGAGTCATTACACACGGTACCAGCCACGCCAGCCCCTGCTCGCTCAGTGGCAGGTGCGCCAGTTGCGTTGGCATCCAGTCAGCCAGACCAGCACCTTTGAGCGCGTCAATGCTGCCGAACACAAAAGACACCAGCATCACAGGGCCGAGAATGCGCCCGTGTTCATGCCAGAAGTCTTTGCAGAAGCTCAATGCCACCAGCACGATGCACGGTGGATAGATCGCGGTCAGCACCGGGATCGAGAACGCGATCAGCTTGGTCAGGCCGAGGTTGGACACCAGCAGCGAGAATGCCGCCAGGATGATCACCAGGGTCTTGTAGGACAGTGGCAGCAAGCGGCTGAAGTATTCGGCACAGGCGCAGGTCAGACCGACCGCCGTCACCAGACACGCCAGCGAGATCAGCACCGCAAGGAAACCGCTGCCCAGCGAACCGAAGGTGTGCTGAACATAAGCGTGCAATACCGCTGCGCCGTTCGTTGCGCCGACCGCCACTTCGTGACTGCCGGAACCGAGACGGAACAGGCTGACATACACCAGCGCCAGACCGACACCGGCGATCAGACCGGCGATGATCGCGTAACGGGTGATCAACTTCGGCGACTCGACGCCACGGGAGCGGATCGCGTTAACGATGACGATACCGAACACCAGTGCGCCCAAGGTATCCATGGTCAGGTAACCATTGATGAAACCCTGGGAGAACGGCGCAGCGACGTATTCCGGCGTGCCGTGACCAATGTCACCCGCCGGCAAGGCGAATGCAGCGATGCCCAGAACGGCGAGTGCGATGATCTTCAACGGCGCGAGGAAACGACCGACCGTGTCCAGCAAACGCCCAGGGTAGAGCGAGATGAAGAACACCAGCAGGAAGTACACCGAGCTGTAGAGAAACAGGGCCAAGGGGCTCTCGCCGGTGAGCGGAGCCAGACCTACTTCGAAGGATACGGTCGCGGTACGCGGGGTGGCGAACAACGGACCGACCGCCAGATAGCACGCAGCAGCGAGAATGCCGCCAGCAACTTTGCCGATCGGACTGCTCAATGCGTCCATCGCCCCACCGACCTTGGCCAGTGCAACGACGGTGACAACCGGCAGGCCTACCGCCGTGATCAGAAAGCCCAGCGCGGCCATCCACACGTGAGGCCCGGCCTGCAAGCCAACGATAGGCGGGAAAATGATGTTACCGGCCCCGACAAACAGGGCAAACGTCATAAAACCAAGTGCCAGGATGTCCTGACCTTTCAAAACTTTCATTAAGGTAATACCACACTACTGAATCGGAATTTAGAGGGGGATTGCCCTGTGGGATTAGGGAAATGCTGTCGATCCGTATGGGACTGACCCTTAAAGCGCGTTGCATGCCTTGTGGGCGGCAGACGCAAAAATGGCTGCTAGCCTAACGAATTTGGCCCGCAAACGCACTGTTAGAGGGCGAACTATCCGATACGCGACATTTCCGTGTCGCGTTTATGTATGAAAAGCAGCCGCAAGCTGCAAGTTTCAAGCGACAAGCTTTTGTCTTGCCACTAGCAGCTTGTCGCTATCAACTGCTCTTGAACGACAAAGGCCACCCGAAGGTGGCCTTTGTTTGGTGAAGCGTCAGCTAAGCGCGAGGCTTACTTGACAGCCCAACCCGTCAGCTCGGCCAGGGCCTTGCCGATGTCTGCCAGCGAACGCACGGTTTTTACGCCTGCGTCTTGCAGTGCAGCGAATTTCTCGTCTGCAGTGCCTTTGCCGCCAGAGATGATTGCGCCAGCATGGCCCATGCGCTTGCCCGGAGGAGCAGTCACACCAGCGATGTAGGAAACAACCGGCTTGGTCACGTGTGCCTTGATGTAGGCAGCCGCTTCTTCTTCAGCCGAACCGCCGATCTCGCCGATCATGACGATCGCTTCGGTCTTCGGGTCTTCCTGGAACAGCTTCAGGATGTCGATGAAGTTCGAACCCGGGATCGGGTCACCACCGATGCCGACGCAAGTCGACTGACCGAAACCGGCGTCAGTGGTCTGCTTCACAGCTTCGTAGGTCAGGGTGCCGGAACGCGAAACGATACCGACCTTGCCTGGCAAATGAATGTGACCTGGCATGATGCCGATCTTGCACTCGCCTGGGGTGATCACACCTGGGCAGTTAGGGCCGATCAGGGTAACACCCAGCTCGTCGCACTTAACTTTGGCGTCCAGCATGTCCAGGGTAGGAATGCCTTCGGTGATGCAGACGATCAGCTTGATACCGCCGAATGCTGCTTCCAGGATCGAGTCCTTGCAGAAAGCAGCCGGAACGTAGATCACGCTGGCGGTAGCGCCAGTAGCTTCTACGGCTTCTTTCACGGTGTTGAACACAGGCAGGTTCAGGTGGGTAGTACCGCCCTTGCCTGGCGTCACGCCGCCAACCATTTTGGTGCCGTAGGCAATGGCTTGCTCGGAGTGGAAAGTACCCTGCGCGCCGGTGAAGCCCTGGCAGATGACCTTGGTGTCTTTATTGATCAGGACGCTCATTACTTGCCCTCCGCAGCTTTAACGACTTGTTGAGCAGCGTCGGTCAGGCTGGTAGCAGCGATGATGTTCAAACCGCTTTCTGCCAGTACTTTAGCGCCCAGTTCAGCGTTGTTGCCTTCAAGACGAACAACAACCGGGATTTTCACGCCGACTTCTTTCACAGCGCCGATGATGCCTTCGGCAATCATGTCGCAGCGAACGATGCCGCCGAAGATGTTGACCAGTACTGCAGCGACATTGCTGTCGGACAGGATGATCTTGAACGCTTCGGTTACGCGTTCCTTGGTAGCACCACCACCTACGTCGAGGAAGTTAGCTGGCTTGCCGCCATGCAGGTTGACGATGTCCATGGTACCCATGGCCAGGCCAGCACCGTTGACCATGCAGCCGATGTTGCCTTCCAGCGCTACGTAGTTCAGTTCGAACTTGGCAGCGTGCGCTTCGCGCGGATCGTCCTGCGACGGATCATGGAAAGTCTTCAGCTTGGGCTGACGGTACATTGCGTTGGCGTCGATGTTGATCTTGGCGTCCAGGCAGTGCAGATCGCCGTCAGCCTTGATCACCAGCGGGTTCACTTCCAGCAGAGCCAGGTCGTGATCCTTGAACAGTTTGGCCAGACCTACGAAGATCTTGGCGAACTGAGTAACCTGCTTGCCTTCCAGACCCAGCTGGAATGCCAGCTCGCGACCCTGGAATGGCTGAGCGCCAACCAGTGGATCGATAGTGGCTTTCAGAATTTTTTCTGGAGTGTCGTGAGCGATTTTCTCGATGTCCACGCCACCTTCGGTGGAAGCCATGAACACGATGCGACGGCTCGAACGGTCAACGACAGCGCCCAGGTACAGCTCTTTAGCGATATCAGTGCACGATTCAACCAGGATCTTGGTGACTGGCTGGCCATTGGCGTCAGTCTGGTAAGTCACCAGACGCTTGCCCAGCCACTGCTGTGCGAAGGCTTTGGCGTCTTCTTTGTTGCGAACCAGCTTGACGCCGCCCGCTTTACCGCGACCACCGGCGTGGACCTGGGCTTTGACAACCCACTCGCTGCCGCCGATTTTGTCGCAAGCTTCTGCTGCTGCTTCCGGGGTGTCTACTGCATAACCAGTGGAAACTGGCAGGCCGTATTCAGCGAACAGCTGCTTACCCTGATACTCGTGAAGATTCATGCTTTTTACCGTCTTCGTTAGGTACTGCGCATTCGGCGCTGCGCTCATTTGAGTGCCGCGCCACCTGTGACTGCTGCTTGCGCAGCCTTCCCGGCTAACCGGTTCAGCTACGCAAGACTGCGTCCAGCGGACATTCCGCGGTGAGACTTGCTCGCAAGGCTCACGACGGGCCGTTACCGCCGTGGTTTCTTATTGTGTCTTAACGCTTCTTGCGGTTGGCAATGTGGATGGCGCCGCCATTCACAGCCAAAGCAGCTTCGTGCAAGGCTTCAGACAGGGTCGGATGGGAGAAAACCATCATGCCCAGGTCTTCAGCGCTGGTGCCGAATTCCATACCGATCGCGCCCTGCTGAACGAGTTCTGCAGCGCTCGGGCCAATCACGTGCACGCCCAATACGCGGTCAGTCTTGGCATCAGCGATGACCTTGACGAAACCACCGGTATCGTTGGCGGCCATGGCACGGCCGGAAGCGGCGAACGGGAAGGTGCCGACGTTAACTTCAACGCCTTCAGCTTTCAAGGCCTGCTCGGTTTTGCCAACCCACGCGATTTCCGGGTGAGTATAAATAACCGAAGGGATCAGGTCATAGTTCATCTGGGCCTTGTGGCCCTTGATGCGCTCGACAACCATGATGCCTTCTTCGGATGCCTTGTGAGCCAGCATCATGCCGCGAACCACGTCACCGATGGCGAAAACGCCCGGTACGGTGGTGGCGCAGTGATCGTCAACGTGCACGAAACCGCGCTCGTCCAGGGTCACACCGCTGTCGGCCGCCAGCAGATCAGTGGTCACCGGACGGCGACCAACGGCTACGATCAGCTTGTCGAAAGTGATGGTCTGTTCGCCGTTGGCATCGGTGTAGCTCACAACGACTTCGTCGCCGTTCACTTTCGAGCCGGTCACACGAGCGCCCAGCTTGATGTCCAGACCTTGTTTGGTCAGGGTTTTCAGCGCTTCCTTGGAAACAGCGGTGTCCGCTGCCATCAGGAAAGTGTCCAGAGCTTCCAGGACAACCACTTCGGAGCCCAGACGCGACCATACCGAGCCCAGTTCCAGACCGATCACGCCAGCGCCGATCACGCCCAGACGCTTGGGTACGGTTTGGAATTCCAGTGCGCCAGTCGAATCAACGATGACTTTCTGATCAACCGGAGCCGGTGGAATGTCGATAGGACGCGAACCTGGAGCCAGGATGACGTTTTCAGCTTCGATGACTTCAACCGAACCGTCTGGCTTGGTGACTTCGACTTTCTTGCCAGCCAGCAGTTTGCCGTGGCCCTGGATCGAAGTAACGCCGTTGGCCTTGAACAGGGTGGCAACGCCGCCGGTCAGGTTCTTGACGATGCCAGCCTTGCGGCCAACCATCGCAGCAACGTCCATTTTGACTTCGCCGGTCGAGATACCGTGAACGTTGAAGCTTTCTTTCGCTTCCTTGTATTTCCAGGAGCTGTCGAGCAGTGCCTTGGAAGGAATGCAGCCCACGTTCAGGCAGGTGCCGCCCAGGGCCTGCTTGCCTTCAGCGTCGGTGTACTTCTCGATGCAGGCAGTGGTCAGACCCAGCTGCGCGGCCTTGATGGCAGCTACGTAGCCACCAGGGCCAGCACCGATCACTACTACGTCAAATTTCTGCGACATTCAAAAAATCCTCTTTAGCAATAAAGCTACAAGCCGCAAGCCACAAGCTCCAAGCCCACCCCGCTCGCTTTGAGCTTGTGGCTTGAAACTTGAAGCTTGCCGCTGTTTTTTAGATATCCAGCAACAGACGAGCCGGATCTTCCAGCAGGTTCTTGATGGTCACCAGGAAGGTCACAGCTTCTTTGCCATCGATCAGACGGTGATCGTAGGACAGTGCCAGGTACATCATCGGACGGATAACGACCTGACCGTTGACGGCCATAGGACGCTGGATAATGTTGTGCATGCCCAGAATCGCTGCCTGCGGCGGGTTGACGATCGGGGTCGACATCATCGAACCGAAGGTACCACCGTTGGTGATGGTGAAGGTACCACCGGTCATCTCGTCCATCGACAGTTTGCCGTCACGAGCTTTTTTGCCGAATGTTGCGATGCCGCCTTCGATTTCAGCCAGGCTCATCAGTTCGGCGTTACGCAGAACCGGAACAACCAGGCCACGGTCGCTGGAAACGGCAACGCCGATGTCCGCGTAACCGTGGTAAACGATGTCGCCGCCGTCGATCGACGCGTTGACCGCCGGGAAGCGTTTCAGCGCTTCGGTAGCAGCTTTCACGAAGAACGACATGAAGCCCAGGCGCACGCCGTTGTGGGACTTCTCGAACAGGTCTTTGTACTTCGAACGCAGCGCCATCACTTCAGTCATGTCGACTTCGTTGAAGGTGGTCAGCATCGCCATGTTCGACTGAGCTTCAACCAGACGCTTGGCCACGGTGGCACGAACGCGGGTCATCGGTACGCGCTTCTCGATGCGGTCGCCAGCGGCGAACACAGGAGCGGCAGCCGAAGGAGCAGCAGCCTTGGCAGGCGCGGCAGCCGGAGCGGCTTTCTTGGCAGCAACAGCAGCAACCACGTCTTCCTTGGTCACGCGACCGCCTTTGCCGGTGCCGGCAACGGAAGCGATGTTGATGCCGTTTTCTTCAGCCAGCTTGCGCGCGGCTGGAGCAGCAACAGGATCGTCTTCGCCTTCGGCGGCAGCTGGTGCAGCTGGTGCAGCGGCTGCGGCGGCCGGAGCAGCGGCGGCGGCTGGAGCGGCGGCAGCAGCACCACCTTCCTGGATGGAGCCCAGCACTTCGTCGGACAGGACGGTTTCGCCCTCGCCCTTGACGATTGCGCCCAGCACGCCATCGGCGGTAGCCAGAACTTCCAGTACGACCTTGTCAGTTTCGATGTCGACGATCAGTTCGTCGCGCTTGACGGCGTCGCCCGGTTGCTTGTGCCAGGTGGCAACGGTGCCATCGGCAACCGATTCCGGGAAAGTGGGGGCTTTGATCTCGATAGCCATTATCTGTAGTTCCTTAAATTCGGTTTCAGGTGCGCGAAGGCATTAAACGGTAAACGCGTCTTGCAGCAGTTTTTCCTGCTGCTCGGCGTGCATCGAAGCGTAACCACAAGCTGGGGCAGCAGAAGCCTCGCGGCCCGCGTACTCGAGTACGAGAGACTTGTCGAGGTTACCGATGCTGCGACGCAAGTGATGCTGGCTGCAGTACCACGCGCCCTGGTTCATCGGCTCTTCCTGACACCAAACGGCATGCTTGGCGTTGGTATAAGGAGCCAGGACTTCTTTCAAGTCGTCCTCAGGGAATGGATACAGCTGCTCGATACGCACGATGGCGATATCTTCGCGGCCTTCGGCACGGCGTTTTTCCAGCAGGTCGTAGTAGACCTTGCCGCTACACAGAACAATGCGCTCGACCTTTTTCGGGTCCAGGGCATCGATTTCCGGGATCACGGTCTGGAACGAACCTTCGGCCAGATCTTCCAGGGTCGAGATGGCCAGCTTGTGGCGCAGCAGCGACTTCGGCGTCAGCACTACCAGAGGTTTGCGCAGCGGGCGAATCACCTGACGACGCAGCAAGTGGTAGATCTGCGCAGGGGTGGTCGGCATGCACACCTGAATGTTGTGCTCGGCGCACAGCTGCAGGTAACGCTCAAGACGTGCCGAGCTGTGCTCAGGGCCCTGACCTTCATAACCGTGTGGCAGCAACATGGTCAGACCGCAGAGACGGCCCCACTTGTGCTCGCCGCTGGTGATGAACTGGTCGATAACAACCTGTGCACCGTTGGCGAAGTCACCGAACTGGGCTTCCCAGATCACCAGCGCGTTTGGCGTGGTGGTCGAGTAACCGTATTCGAATGCCAGTACCGCCTCTTCCGACAGGAACGAGTCATACAGGTCAAAGCGTGGCTGACCGTCGTACAAGTGCGCCAGAGGAATGTAGGTACCCGCGTCTTTCTGGTTGTGCAGCACAGCGTGACGGTGCGAGAACGTACCGCGGCCGATGTCCTGACCGGTCATGCGGATCGGGTGACCTTCGAACGCCAGGGTCGCGTATGCCATTGTCTCGGCATAACCCCAGTTGATCGGCAGGCCGCCGGCTTGCATCTTCTGACGGTCTTCGTAGATCTTCGCGACCTGACGCTGAACCACGAAGCCTTCCGGAATTTCCAGCAGCTTGGCGGACAGTTCCTGCAGGGTCTTCAGATCAAAGCGAGTGTCGTGACGTGCAGTCCAGGCATGGCCCAGATACGGACGCCAGTCCACGAACAACTCTTTGTTCGGTTCCTTGACCAGCGATTTCACTACGTGCAGGCCGTTGTCCAGCGCGTTGCGATATTCATCGACTTTCGCCTGAACACGCTCTGCGTCGAGCACACCGGCCTGGGTCAGACGCTCAGCGTACAGCTCACGAGTGGTGCGCTGCTTGGTGATCTGCTGATACATCAGAGGCTGGGTGCCGCTTGGTTCGTCGGCTTCGTTGTGGCCGCGACGACGGTAGCAGACCAGGTCGATCACCACGTCACGCTTGAACTGCATGCGGTAGTCGATGGCCAACTGGGTCACGAACAACACGGCTTCCGGATCATCACCATTCACATGGAGGATCGGTGCCTGGATCATCTTGGCAACGTCGGTGGCGTACTCGGTGGAACGCGAGTCCAGCGGGTTGCTGATGGTGAAACCAACCTGGTTGTTGATCACGATGTGCACGGTACCGCCGGTCTTGAAACCGCGGGTCTGCGACATCTGGAAGGTTTCCATGACCACGCCCTGACCTGCGAAAGCAGCGTCACCGTGGATGGAGATCGGCAGAACCTTCTCGCCAGTGGCGTCGTTACGACGATCCTGACGGGCGCGAACCGAACCTTCGACCACCGGCGAAACGATTTCCAGGTGGGACGGGTTGAACGCCATGGCCAGGTGAACTTCACCGCCGGTGGTCATCACGTTGGACGAGAAGCCCTGGTGGTATTTAACGTCACCGGAACCCAACTCAACCTTCTTCTTGCCTTCGAACTCGTCGAACAGCTCGCGCGGGTTCTTGCCGAAGGTGTTGACCAGTACGTTCAGACGGCCACGGTGGGCCATGCCGATGACGACTTCCTTGGTGCCGTAGGAACCGGAACGCTGGATCAGTTCGTCGAGCATCGGAATCAGGCTTTCGCCGCCTTCCAGACCGAAACGCTTGGTGCCCGGGTATTTGGTGCCCAGGTATTTTTCCAGGCCTTCACCGGCAGTCACGCGCTCAAGCAGGTGGCTCTTGATGTCGGCGGAGTACGTCGGACGACCACGCACGCTTTCCAGACGCTGCTGGAACCACTGGCGCTGCTCGGAATCGGTGATGTGCGTAAATTCAGCGCCGATGGTGCGGCAATATGTCTGCTGCAACGCTTCGTGAATTTCGCGTAGGCTCGCTTCCTCTTTGCCGATGAACAGGTCGCCGGCACGGAAGGTCGTATCAAGATCGGCATTGGTCAAGCCGTAATGATTGATCGACAGGTCTGCAGGTGCAGGACGCTGCCACAGCCCCAGCGGGTCAAGCTGGGCTGCCTGGTGGCCACGCATACGGTAGGCCTGAATCAATCGCAGCACTTCAACTTGCTTCTTCTCGTGCTCACTGCTCACGCTGCCGGCGGAAACCGGTTGGGCGCGGCGCTGGTTCTTTGCCAGCAGCACGAAATGATCGCGAATTGTGGAGTGCGAAACATCAGTGGCAGAGTTGCCGTCGGCAGGCAACTTCTGAAAGTAGGTGCGCCACTCTTCTGGCACAGCGTTAGGGTCGTGCAGGTAGAGCTCATAAAGCTCTTCCACATAGGCAGCGTTTCCACCTGAAAGGTAGGCGCTGTTCCACATGCGCTGCATCACGCTTTCTTGCATGCTTGGTCACCCTCGGTTAGGGGAACACCATCGGTGTCGACACCGAGCAAACTTGCAGAAGTCCGAATGCAGCGACTAAAACAAGCCACTTAGGATCACACTGATAGTCCGGGTACCAGCCCGGATGCCCCTGCTTGTCTCATTTCTTCAAAATAAGAGCTGCAGCTTGTGGCTACTGCTCTGGTTATAGCCATGACGCGGGTTGAAGCCCGCGCCACAGCCTCTACGGTACAGCGGTTACAGCAGCTGAATCACACGCCGCTCGAAAGCAGCATGTTACGGATGTGACCGATGGCCTTAGTCGGGTTCAGGCCTTTCGGACATACGTTGACGCAGTTCATGATGCCCCGGCAGCGGAATACGCTGAACGGGTCATCGAGCGAAGCCAGACGCTCGTTGGTCTTGGTGTCACGGCTATCTGCCAGGAAGCGGTAGGCTTGCAGCAGAGCAGCCGGACCCAGGAACTTGTCCGGGTTCCACCAGAAGGACGGGCAAGAGGTCGAGCAGCAAGCGCACAGGATGCACTCGTACAGACCGTCGAGCTTTTCACGCTCTTCAGGGGACTGCAGACGCTCGATGGCCGGAGCCGGCGTGTCGTTCTGCAGGTATGGCTTCACCTTCTCGTATTGCTTGTAGAAGATGCTCATATCGACGACCAGGTCACGGATCACCGGCAAACCTGGCAGAGGACGAACGATCAACTTGTTACCTTTCACAACGGCGGACAGCGGCGTGATGCACGCCAGACCGTTCTTGCCGTTGATGTTCATGCCATCGGAGCCGCAGACGCCTTCACGGCAAGAGCGACGATAGGAGAAACCCTCGTCCTGCTCTTTGATCAGGGCCAGCACGTCCAGCACCATCAGGTCTTTACCACCGGTATCGACCTGGAATTCCTGCATGAACGGCGCAGCGTCCTGATCAGGGTTGTAGCGATAAACACTGACATTCAACATGGCGGTCACCCTTAATAAGTCCGGACTTTAGGTTCGAAAGTCGGAACAGTCTTCGGCGAGAAGTTCACGGCACGCTTGGTGACGCGCTTGTCACCCGGGAAGTACAGGGTGTGGCACAGCCAGTTTTCGTCGTCACGGTCTTCAAAGTCTTCACGGGCGTGAGCGCCGCGGGACTCTTTACGTACTTCGGCCGCGATGGCGGTAGCTTCAGCCACTTCCAGCAGGTTTTGCAGTTCCAGCGCTTCGATACGTGCAGTGTTGAACGCCTGCGACTTATCGTTGATCTTCACGTTGGCGATACGCTTGCGCAGATCGGCCAGCTGAGCGATACCTTTCTGCATGTATTCGCCAGTACGGAATACACCGAAGTAGTTCTGCATGCAGCTCTGCAGCTCGCGACGCAGGGTAGCCACGTCTTCGCCATCGGTACGGCTGTTCAGCGCGTTCAAGCGCGCCAGGGCCGCTTCGATGTCAGCTTCGGTAGCGTCGTCGTATTCGATGCCGTCGGTCAGCGCTTTTTCCAGGTGCAGGCCGGCAGCGCGGCCGAATACCACCAGGTCGAGCAGCGAGTTGCCGCCCAGACGGTTGGCACCGTGCACCGATACGCAAGCCACTTCACCTACCGCGAACAGACCAGGAATGATCTGATCCACGCCGTCGGCGTCCTGAGTGATCGCCTGACCATGAATGTTGGTGGCAACACCGCCCATCATATAGTGGCAAGTCGGAACAACCGGAACCGGCGCAACAACCGGGTCAACGTGAGCGAACGTCTTCGACAGTTCGCAGATGCCTGGCAGACGGCTGTGCAGCACTTCCTCGCCCAAGTGGTCGAGTTTGAGCATTACGTGGTCGCCATTCGGACCACAACCGTTGCCGGCGATGATTTCCTTGACCATCGAGCGAGCAACCACGTCACGACCGGCAAGGTCTTTGGCGTTCGGAGCATAACGCTCCATGAAACGCTCGCCGTGCTTGTTGATCAGGTAACCACCTTCACCACGGCAACCTTCTGTAACCAGTACACCGGCGCCGGCGATGCCGGTCGGGTGGAACTGCCACATTTCGATGTCCTGCACCGGCACGCCTGCACGCAGAGCCATGCCGACGCCGTCACCGGTGTTGATCAGGGCGTTGGTGGTGGAAGCGTAGATACGACCTGCACCGCCGGTAGCCAGTACGGTGGCCTTGGCGCGGATGTAGGTGGTTTCGCCGGTTTCGATGCAGATAGCGATCACACCGACAAATTCGCCTTCCTGGTTTTTCACCAGGTCGACAGCGTAGTACTCGTTCAGGAACGTGGTACCGGCTTTCAGGTTGCCCTGATAAAGAGTGTGCAGCAGGGCGTGACCGGTACGGTCGGAAGCGGCGCAAGTACGTGCAGCCTGGCCACCTTTACCGTAGTCCTTGGACTGACCACCGAATGGACGCTGGTAGATACGGCCTTGCTCGGTACGCGAGAACGGCAGACCCATGTGGTCCAGCTCGAACACGGCAGCCGGGCCTTCCTGACACATGTATTCGATAGCGTCCTGGTCACCGATGTAGTCGGAACCCTTGACGGTATCGTACATGTGCCAGCGCCAGTCATCGTTCGGGTCAGCCGACGCGATGGCGCAAGTAATGCCGCCCTGGGCGGACACAGTGTGCGAACGGGTCGGGAAAACCTTGGTGATCACGGCAGTCTTGTGACCGCCCTGCGCCAGTTGCAGCGCAGCGCGCATGCCGGCACCGCCACCACCAATAATGATGGCGTCGAAAGAAATCGTTGGAATGTTAGCCATGAATCAGATACCCCAGAGAATCTGCACACCCCAGACGAAGTAAGCGAACATCGCGATGCCGCAAACTGCCTGGAAAAGGAAACGTACTGCGGTCGCGGACTTGCCCAGCGCCATTGGCGTCAGGTAGTCGGTCGCGATGGTCCACATGCCGACCCAGGCGTGAGCGCCAAGGGCAACGAGGGCCAGCAGACTGAAGATACGCATCCCGTTGTGAGCGAACAGGCCGTGCCACTGGTCGTAGCCGATGCCCGGATTCGCTGCGAGGTATCCGATCAGGAAGATGAAATAAGCCGCGAGAACAACCGCAGACACACGTTGCGCCATCCAGTCATAGAGGCCCGAACGCGAAAGGTTCGTAACGCTGGTTACCATATCCAAACTCCTGCCAGAACGATCAGCACCACGGAAACGGCGATGATAATTTTCGAGCCCAGGCGGCCGCCTTCCAGCGTCTCACCGATGCCCATATCCATGATCAAGTGGCGCACACCGGCTACCAGGTGATACAGCAGAGCGGACAGGAGGCCCCATGCTACGAACTTGGCCAGCGGGCTGGTCAAGCATGCCTTCACTTCGGCAAAACCTTCCTCGGAACCCAGAGACTTGCCCAATGCATAAAGCATGAAGCCGATACCCAGGAAGAGGATGATGCCGGAAACACGGTGAAGAAACGACGTAACGCCGGTGATGGGGAGTTTGATGGTCCTTAGGTCTAGGTTTACAGGTCGTTGGCTTTTCACGGCTTTTTTTTCACACTGAAGAGCCCCTAACAATCAGGGCAAAGTTGTTGGGGAGTGCACTGGTCAGGTAACCACCACCCAGGGATGCGACCCCCAATAAAGCAGGCCCAAAAGCCCTTGGCGGTCGGTGGCCGAGTATAGACAGTTAGGCTACTAATGACAACGCAATCACCTACCCCAAATAGCTGATTGCACAAGTCGTATAAAAGGCGTAAATGGCAGTCAATTTCGAGGAAAAAGTGCGCTTAAAGCCTTCTGGAGCAAGACTTTAGGCAAATTGACATTCGAATTTATCTCACTATAGTGGTGCGGGCCCTGCGTGGGGGGTCTGTCTGATGGTTCAAGCATAAATAGGAGGCCACATGGCTGACAAAAAAGCGCAGTTGATCATCGAGGGCGCAGCCCCCGTCGAGCTGCCCATTTTAACCGGCACCGTTGGTCCCGATGTAATCGATGTTCGGGGCCTGACGGCCACGGGCCGCTTCACTTTCGACCCGGGTTTCATGTCGACCGCCTCGTGCGAGTCGAAGATCACCTATATCGACGGCGACAACGGCATTCTGTTGCACCGCGGCTACCCGATCGAACAGCTGGCTGAAAAGTCGGACTACCTGGAAACCTGCTACCTGCTGCTCAACGGCGAACTGCCGACAGCAGAACAGAAGGCCCAGTTCGTCAGCACCGTGAAAAACCACACCATGGTTCACGAGCAGCTGAAAACCTTCTTCAACGGCTTCCGTCGTGACGCCCACCCAATGGCCGTCATGTGCGGTGTAGTCGGCGCCCTCTCGGCCTTCTACCACGACTCCCTCGACATCAATAACCCGCAGCATCGCGAAATCTCCGCGATCCGTCTGGTTGCGAAGATGCCGACCCTGGCAGCGATGGTTTACAAGTACTCCATGGGCCAGCCCATGATGTACCCGCGCAATGACCTGACATACGCGGAAAACTTCCTGCACATGATGTTCAACACCCCGTGCGAGATCAAACCGATCAGCCCGGTACTCGCCAAGGCCATGGACCGGATCTTCATCCTCCACGCCGACCACGAACAGAACGCCTCGACTTCCACCGTGCGTCTGGCGGGCTCTTCGGGTGCCAACCCATTCGCCTGTATCGCCGCCGGTATCGCCGCACTGTGGGGCCCTGCTCACGGTGGTGCGAACGAAGCCGTTCTGACCATGCTTGATGAAATTGGCGATGTTTCGAACATCGACAAGTTCATCGCCAAGGCCAAGGACAAGAACGATCCGTTCAAGCTGATGGGCTTCGGTCACCGCGTTTACAAGAACCGCGATCCTCGCGCGACTGTAATGAAGCAGACCTGCGACGAAGTGCTGAAGGAACTGGGCATCAACAACGATCCGCAACTCGAACTGGCCATGCGCCTGGAAGAGATCGCGCTGACCGACCCGTACTTCATCGAACGCTCGCTGTATCCGAACGTCGACTTCTACTCGGGGATTATCCTCAAGGCGATCGGCATTCCGACCAGCATGTTCACCGTGATCTTCGCGCTGGCACGTACTGTTGGCTGGATTTCCCACTGGAAAGAAATGCTCTCCAGCCCGTACAAGATTGGCCGTCCGCGCCAGCTGTACACCGGCTACGAGTCGCGTGACATTACCAAGCTGGAAGACCGCAAATAAGACCTGTCTTGCGATAAGTTCTTAAGTTGTATCGAGAACGGCCTCTATTTATATAGGGGCCGTTTTTGTTTGTCCGGGATTTGGGGGCATACCCGTTGCTGCGGTTATGGCCGCCTAAGGTCGCGCCCTTACGGTGGGTCACTTTTTCCAAACGCCCGGAATGCCGGCCCAGAAAAAAGTAACCAAAAAGGCTTCCCCCGGCGTTCGGCCTGCCGATGGGGCAAAAGATCAAAAGCCAAAGCAAAATCAAAAGCCAGATCAAGAGCCCCTCACCCTAGCCCTCTTCCGGAGGGAGAGTGAACTGATCGAGGTGTTTGGGGGAGGTACGCCGATATGCGATACCGTGTTGAACTCAGATTCTGAAAGACTCACAAATCGGCTCCCTCTCCTTAGGGAGAGGGCTGGGGTGAGGGGCAAATCCACCACAAATTTAGGCACTTGTAAAAAAGTGGGTCGTCGTAAGGGCGAAACCTTAAGCAGCCGTTACCGCAGCAACGGATATACACCCAATCCCCCCAGTCCGATAACCGCCCACAAAAAATGCCCCGATCTCTCAACCGGGGCATTCAGCACAACATTACAAAACCATCAACCCATCAATGCGAAACCGCCCCACTCGCCCCCAACCCGGTCTGCGAACGCACAAACTGCGGGAAGAACAGCGCCCGCTCGTTATCCGCCGCCGCCGACTTGTCAGTAATCGAGAAGAACCAGATCCCGACAAAGGCAATGATCATCGAAAACAGCGCCGGGTACTCGTAAGGGAAGATCGCCTTCTCGTGATGCAGGATCTGCACCCAGATGGTCGGGCCAAGAATCATCAGGCCAACCGCACTCACCAGACCCAGCCAGCCGCCAATCATCGCGCCACGGGTGGTCAGCTTCTTCCAGTACATCGAAAGCAGCAGCACCGGGAAGTTGCAGCTCGCCGCGATCGAGAATGCCAGGCCGACCATGAACGCGATGTTCTGGCTTTCGAACAGAATACCCAGACCAATCGCCAGCACCGCCAAGGCAATGGTGGTGATCTTCGAAACGCGAATCTCGTCCTTCTCGTTGGCCTTGCCCTTCTTGATCACACTGGCATACAGGTCGTGAGAAACCGCCGAAGCACCGGCCAGTGTCAGGCCTGCCACAACCGCCAGAATGGTCGCGAACGCCACCGCCGAGATAAAGCCGAGGAAGATACTACCGCCGACCGCGTTGGCCAGGTGCACCGCCGCCATGTTGTTGCCGCCCAACAGCGCGCCAGCAGCATCTTTAAAGGCCGGGTTAGTGCTGACCAGCAGGATCGCGCCGAAGCCGATGATGAAGGTCAGAATGTAGAAGTAACCAATGAAGCCCGTTGCGTAGAGCACGCTCTTGCGCGCTTCTTTCGCGTCACTCACGGTGAAGAAGCGCATCAGAATGTGCGGCAGGCCAGCGGTGCCGAACATCAACGCCAGACCCAGCGAGAATGCCGAGATCGGGTCCTTGACCAGACCGCCCGGACTCATGATCGCTTCGCCTTTGGCGTGAACCTTGATCGCCTCGGAGAACAGCGTGTTGAAGTCGAAGCCAACGTGCTTCATCACCATCAGCGCCATGAACGAGGCGCCGGACAGCAACAGCACTGCCTTGATGATCTGCACCCAGGTGGTCGCCAGCATGCCGCCGAACAGCACGTACATGCACATCAGCACACCGACCAGAATCACCGCAACGTGGTAATCGAGGCCGAACAACAGCTGGATCAGCTTGCCGGCACCGACCATTTGCGCGATCAGGTAGAACGCCACCACCACCAGCGAACCGCAGGCGGACAATGTGCGAATCTGGGTTTGCCCGAGGCGGTAGGACGCCACGTCGGCAAAGGTGTATTTACCCAGATTACGCAGACGCTCGGCGATCAGGAACAGAATGATCGGCCAGCCGACCAGGAAGCCGATCGAGTAGATCAGGCCATCGTAGCCGGAGGTGAATACCAGCGCGGAAATGCCCAGAAAAGACGCCGCCGACATGTAGTCGCCGGCAATCGCCAGACCGTTCTGGAAACCGGTGATCTTGCCGCCCGCCGCATAGTAGTCGGCAGCCGAGTTGTTTTTCTTCGAAGCCCAGTAGGTGATGTACAAGGTCGCGCCAACGAACGCGACGAACATCAGAATCGCAGGGATGTTCAGTGGCTGTCTGGTCACTTCCCCGGTCAATGCGTCAGCCGCCCAGGCACCTGGCGCGAAAGCCGCAACACTCAATAAAGCCAACAGGCGCCGGATCATTGCTGAGCCTCCTTGAGAATCGCATTGTTCAGGTCGTCAAATTCGCCATTGGCGCGGCGCACGTAGATGCCGGTCAGGACGAAGGCCGAGACAATCAGACCGACACCGATCGGAATACCCCAGGTAATCGAAGATTCAGGACTGATTTTCGCACCGAGCACATGCGGCCCATATGCAATCAGCAAGATGAATGCGGAGTAAAGCCCGAGCATGATTGCCGAGAGAATCCAGGCGAATCGTTCCCTTTTCGAGACCAGCTCCTTGAAGCGCGGGCTGTTTTGAATCGAGAGGTAAATGCTGTCGTTCATTGTTTTTATCCTCGCAGCACAGATTATTGTTGGAACATAGCTAATGTATGCGGCTGCGAGCGCGGTAACAGACGACCTTAGTAGTAGAACGACATGACGTATTCGCCATTTTTCAGCACAGCCAAAACAACTGTGAGAGCGAGCCTGCTCGCGAAGGCGTCAGCTCAGTCGATATCGGTATCAACTGACAGATCGCATTCGCGAGCAAGCCCGCTCCCACAGGGTCAGGCGGTGAAGCGTTTATTTGGTCCAGTCAGCCACGCGATCCGGGTGTTTGGCGACCCAATCTTTCGCTGCGGCTTCAGGCTTGGCACCGTCCTGAATCGCCAGCATGACTTCGCCGATTTCGTCTTTCGAGGCCCACTGGAAGTTCTTCAGGAACCTGGCCACTTCCGGCGCCTTGGCTTCCAGCTCCTTGCTGCCGATGCTGTTCACGGTTTCAGCCGCGCCGTAAACGCCTTTCGGGTCGTCGAGGAAGCGCAGCTTCCACTTGGCGAACATCCAGTGCGGCACCCAACCGGTCACGGCGATGGATTCGTTTTTCTTCTCGGCACGGGTCAGCTCGGCGATCATGCCGGCGCCAGAACTGGCCTTGAGGCTGTATTTATCGAGGCCGTAATCCTTGATGGCCTGATCGGTTTTGAGCATCACGCCTGAACCGGCGTCGATACCGACGATGCGGTTTTTGAAGGTGTCGTCGGTTTTCAGGTCTTCGATGGATTTGGCTTTGACGTATTCAGGCACGATCAGGCCGATTTTTGCGTCCTTGAAGTTCGGGCCATAATCGACGACCAGATCCTTGTTCTTCGTCCAGTATTCGCCGTGGGTCACGGGCAGCCAGGCCGAGAGCATGGCGTCGAGTTTACCGGTGGCGACGCCTTGCCACATGATCCCGGTGGCGACGGCTTGCAGCTTCACGTCGTAGCCGAGTTTCTGCTTGATCACTTCGGCCGCCACGTGGGTGGTCGCGACGCTGTCGGACCAGCCGTCAACGTAACCGATGTTCAGGGTCTGTTTTTCTGCGCTGGCAAACGTGGAGCTCATCGCCAGCACCAGAGCGGCACTCGCGCCTAAAAGTCGTCGCATCTTCATCGTTACTTCCCCGAAATGCTGCGTCCGACGGATGCCGGACATCGTCAACGTATTGTTATGGTGCACAGCGCCTCCATCACGCCTCACCGCAAACTCGTTCGAACATCAGTGGAGTGCTGACGCTTTCGATCATCAACCTCACGATCACAACGACCTGCTCTGTCAGCGACCTCAAGACAACGAGAAACGACATCAGAAAGCCATTAACCCTCTTCGGATAATTGGCGCCAGACAATCCGCCCGAACTTTGCATGTCAAAATCATGCGCGCCACCAACCCCTCTATAAATGCAGGTAACATGCGTCGCTTTGCAGCCACTCGGCCTGACCATGTCCGCGACTTCCCGTTTTCCTTTTCTGCCTTACGCCTTCGCTTGCCTGCTCGGTCTCTTTGCCCTTTGCGGCTTCTGGTACGGCCTCGGCAAACCGGTGATCCTGCCGGACGCCGCGACCCCGACGCACAAGCTGCAATGCGCCTCCTACACCCCGTTTGACAAGGACCAGTCGCCGTTCGACGTGCCGTTCAAACTGCGCCCGGAGCGCATGGATGCCGACCTCGCCCTGCTCGCAACGCGTTTCGAATGCATCCGCACCTATTCGATGACGGGCCTGGAAGCCTTGCCGGATCTGGCGCGCAAACATGGTCTGAAATTGATGATCGGTGCCTGGGTCAACAGCAACCCGGTGGACACCGAGAAAGAAGTCGACCTGCTGATCCACTCGGCCAATGCCAACCCGGACGTGGTCAGCGCGGTGATCGTCGGCAACGAAGCCTTGCTGCGCAAGGAAGTCACCGCAGCGCAACTGGTTCGACTGATCAATAAAGTCAAAAGCCAGGTCAAGCAACCGGTCACCTACGCCGATGTCTGGGAATTCTGGCTCAAGCACCCGGAAGTCGCGCCGGCGGTGGATTTTCTGACCATTCACCTGCTGCCGTACTGGGAAGATGACCCGTCGAACATCGATGTGGCGCTGCAGCATGTCGCCGATGTGCGTCAGGTGTTCGGCAACAAGTTCGCCCCCAAGGATGTGATGATCGGTGAAACCGGCTGGCCGAGCGAAGGCCGCCAGCGCGAGACGGCGCTGCCGAGCCGGGTCAACGAAGCCAGGTTCATTCGCGGTTTTGTGACGATGGCCGAGAAGGAAGGCTGGCACTACAACCTGATCGAAGCATTCGACCAGCCCTGGAAACGTGGCAGTGAAGGTGCCGTTGGCGGGTATTGGGGGCTGTTTGATGCCGACCGTCAGGACAAGGGCGTGCTGGCCGGGCCGGTGACCAACGTGCCGTTCTGGAAAGAATGGCTGGCGGTGGGTAGTTTGATTTTCCTCGGCACGCTGTTCCTCGGCGGCCGGGTGCGCAATACGCGTTCGGCACTGGTCCTGCCGCTGCTGGCGGCCCTCGCCGCCTGCTCGATTGCCGCCTGGGGTGATCTGGCCCGGGTGACCACGCGATTCGCCGGCGAATGGCTGTGGGTCGGACTGCTGACGGCGCTGAATCTGTTGGTGCTGGCTCACGCTGCCTTGACGCTGAGTGCACGCAGTGGCTGGCGTGAGCGGGCATTCAATCTGTTGGAGCGCCGCGCGGGCTGGCTGGTTGCGTCGGCAGGTTTTGCGGCGGCGGTGATGGTGCTGGAGATGGTGTTCGATCCGCGTTATCGCAGCTTTGCCAGCATGGCATTCGTGCTGCCGGCGCTGGTGTATCTGTGCCGGCCGGTCAGCGTGCCGCGTCGGGAGATTGCCCTGCTGACCTTTATAGTCGGTGCAGGGATTGCGCCGCAGTTGTATCAGGAAGGGTTGCAGAATCAGCAGGCTTGGGGTTGGGCACTGGTGAGCGGGTTGATGGCCGCTGCGATGTGGCGCTGCCTGCGTGTTCGCAAGGGCTGATAGTCAGCGAGGCATCAGGCCTCTTCGCGAGCAGGCTCGCTCCCACAGGGGATTGCGTTCCAAGGTGGGAGCGGGCTTGCTCGCGAAGACCTGCTTTCAGGCACTGCGAGACTCGCGAACCAGACGCAACCCGGCAATCACCAACGCAAACACTGCCAACGTCGTGTTGTACAACGCCAGCGCCGGCACGCCGAACACCAGCGCCAGCACGGCCAGCCACCACCCTGTCCGTGCGGGCAAGACAAACCCGACCAGCGCCGCAACGAGCGCCGCCCAGCCCAACACCTTGAAATGGATCATCAGCCCAAGGTTCGAACGCAACTGGCATTCCCAGCGGCTGGCCTCATCGACGCAGATGCCGACCCATTGCCCATCCTCCATGAAGCCATAACGCGCGCCATAACTGGCCGCCAGCCACAACGGCAGCAGAACGATCAGCAGAATCACGGGCAAGCGGTGGGACATGTAGCACTCCAAACATGAGAAATCGGCGGCCAGCTTAATCCGCCAACGGCCATACGCAAGCACTAACAACTGTTAACTGTTCATGAAGGCGGTGCAAAGTGTATCGTCCAGCTACTATTACTCCGAATTCTGCCTCTTTGGTGCCGATGCATGGCACTTTGGCGTAAACCCGGTGGTCATAGCCTGCGAACTTTATTCGGCACCTTCCTCTAAGGGATCTAGTCATGCTCCGTTCCTTGCGCTTCGCCGCGCTGTTCAGCGGCCTTATTTTGAGTGCGTCCGCACTGGCGGTGGATATCGACGCCGCCAGTTATGGCTACCCCCTGACCAACCCGTTCGAGGCGACCATCGCCACGACCCCGCCGGATTTGCGCCCGGAGTTGCCGCTGGACGATGACATCAATCAGTCTGACCGCAGCCTGACGCTGCGCCCGGAGCGCGAGTTCATCCTGCCGGACAATTTCTGGGCAGTGAAGAAACTCACCTACCGCATCGCCACACAAGACAAACCGGCACCGCTGATCTTCCTGATCGCCGGCACCGGCGCGCGCTATGACAGCACGCTCAACGAATACCTGAAAAAGCTCTACTACAAAGCTGGCTACCACGTCGTGCAATTGTCGTCGCCGACCAGCTTCGACTTCATCAGCGCCGCCTCACGTTTCGCCACCCCGGGCGTGACCAAGGAAGATGCCGAAGACATGTACCGGGTGATGCAGGCTGTCCGGGCGCAAAACCCGAAACTGCCGGTTACCGAGTATTACCTGACCGGCTACAGCCTCGGCGCTCTGGATGCTGCCTTCGTCGCGCATCTGGACGAGACTCGCCGCAGCTTCAACTTCAAGAAAGTCCTGCTGCTCAATCCGCCGGTCAATCTCTACACCTCGATCACCAACCTCGACAAGCTGGTACAAACCGAAGTTAAAGGCATCAACAACAGCACGACATTCTATGAGCTGGTGCTGAGCAAGTTGACCCGTTACTTCCAGCAGAAAGGCTACATCGACCTCAACGATGCCCTGCTCTATGACTTTCAGCAGTCCAAGCAGCACCTGACCAACGAACAGATGGCGATGCTGATCGGCACCTCGTTCCGCTTCTCGGCGGCCGATATTGCCTTCACCTCGGACCTGATCAACCGTCGCGGCCTGATCACCCCGCCGAAATTCCCGATCACTGAAGGCACCAGCCTGACGCCGTTCCTCAAGCGCGCCCTGCAGTGCGACTTCGACTGCTACCTGACCGAGCAGGTGATTCCGATGTGGCGCGCCCGCACCGACGGCGGCAGCCTGCTGCAACTGATCGATCAGGTCAGCCTCTATGCACTCAAGGATTACCTGCACGACAGCCCGAAAATTGCCGTGATGCACAACGCCGACGACGTGATCCTCGGCCCGGGCGACCTCGGGTTCCTGCGCAAGACTTTTGGCGAGCGCCTGACCGTTTACCCACTGGGCGGCCATTGCGGCAACCTTAACTACCGCGTCAACAGCGACGCCATGCTGGAGTTCTTCCGTGGCTAAATATCTCCTGCTGACTGCAGCGCTACTCTGCGCAGGCGTGGCCCAGGCCGACAACAGTAAAGCTAATGCGCCCGTGGTGGTCGACAGCGACGGTTTCAAAGAGCCGCTGTCCAAACTCAAGTTCAACCCGGGGCTGGATCAGCGCGAATTCGAGCGCTCGACGCTCAACGCGCTGAACGTCTACGACCCGCTCGAGTCGTGGAACCGTCGGGTTTACCACTTCAACTACCGCTTCGACCAATGGGTGTTCCTGCCGGTGGTCGATGGCTACCGCTACATCACGCCAAGCTTTGTGCGGACCGGGGTGAGCAACTTCTTCAACAACCTCGGTGACGTGCCGAACCTGGTCAACAGTCTGTTGCAGTTCAAGGGCCAGCGCTCGATGGAAACCACCGCGCGCCTGCTGCTCAACACCACCATCGGCATCGCCGGACTGTGGGACCCGGCCACCGCCATGGGGCTGCCGCGTCAAAGCGAAGACTTCGGCCAGACCTTGGGCTTCTACGGTGTACCGGGTGGCGCCTACTTCGTCCTGCCGATCTTCGGCCCGTCGAACATCCGCGACACCGCCGGCCTGGCCGTGGACTACACCGCTGATTCAGCGATCAACTTCCTCAACGTTTCGGAAGTCAGCTCCAACCACCCGGAAGTCTGGGCATTGCGCGCGGTCGACAAGCGCTATCAGACCAGCTTCCGTTACGGCCAGATGAACTCGCCGTTCGAGTATGAAAAAGTGCGTTACGTGTACACCGAAGCGCGCAAGTTGCAGATCGCCGAATAATTTTCGGCAGGTACAAAAAAGGGCCATTCGATGCGAGTCGAATGGCCCTTTTTCATGGCATCACCCGCTCCCACAGGGTGATGCATTCAGCCTTTGATGGCGCGCCAGATCCTGCCGACGACAGAAACAACCGCCAACACCGCCGCACCGGCAATGATCCCCGCAACGCCATTGAGCAACATCGGCACCACAAAACCGGCGCTTCCCGCCGCGGCGCCAACGCCTTCAATCCAGTGATGCACCACGGGCACGCCGTGGGTCAGGATGCCGCCGCCGACCAGGAACATCGCCGCCGTGCCCACCACCGACAGGGTTTTCATCATGTACGGCGCCGCACTGAGAATGCCGCTGCCGATCTTTTTCGCCGCTTGCCCAGGCTTCTGTGTCAGCCACAAACCGAGGTCGTCGAGTTTGACGATACCGGCGACCAGGCCATAAACGCCCACGGTCATGACGATGGCAATGCCCGACATCACGATCACTTGCTGCGTCAGCGAGGCATCGGCCACGGTGCCAAGGGTGATGGCGATGATTTCTGCAGACAGGATGAAGTCCGTGCGAATCGCGCCTTTGATCTTGTCTTTCTCGTATGCCACCAGATCAGTCGCCGGATCGGCTACCGCCTCAGTCAGTTGTGCATGCTCGGCCTCATCTTCGGCCTTGCTGTGCAAAAACTTGTGCGCGAGCTTCTCGAACCCCTCGAAGCACAAATACGCGCCCCCGACCATCAACAACGGCGTCACCAACCACGGCACGAACGCACTGATCGCCAGCGCCGAGGGCACCAGAATCAGTTTGTTGACGAAAGAACCCTTGGCCACCGCCCAGACCACGGGGATTTCCCGCTCGGCACGCACGCCGGAGACCTGCTGGGCATTGAGCGCCAGGTCGTCGCCGAGTACGCCGGCAGTCTTCTTGGCGGCCATTTTGCTCATCAACGCCACGTCATCCAGCACGGTGGCAATATCGTCGACCAACACCAGCAAACTGCTTCCTGCCATGAATCCTGTTTCCTTTTATGTATGAATGTTGCGAAGCATAACGCGACCACCGACCACACGGGGCATTCTTGAGCGCTGCGCGAGGCCGGTGCTACCATGCGCCACCGCCAGAACAGGCAAGGAACCACCGGGTTTATGAGCACAATCCGCGAGCGCAACAAAGAACTGATCCTGCGTGCCGCCAGCGAGGAGTTTGCCGACAAGGGCTTCGCTGCGACCAAAACCAGCGACATCGCCGCCAAGGCGGGCTTGCCCAAGCCCAACGTCTACTACTATTTCAAGTCCAAGGAGAACCTCTACCGCGAGGTTCTGGAAAGCATCATCGTGCCGATCCTGCAGGCGTCGACACCGTTCAATCCGGACGGCGTACCGAGCGAAGTGCTGAGCGGCTACATCCGCTCGAAGATCCGCATCTCCCGCGACCTGCCTTTCGCCTCCAAGGTGTTCGCCAGCGAAATCATGCACGGCGCCCCGCACCTGAGTGCCGATCTGGTCGAGCAGCTCAACGGCCAGGCCAAGCACAATATCGACTGCATCCAGACCTGGATCAACCGCGGCCAGATCGCCCCCATCGACCCCAATCACCTGATGTTCAGCATCTGGGCCGCGACCCAGACCTACGCCGACTTCGATTGGCAGATTTCTGCTGTGACCGGCAAGGACAAGCTCGACGAGGCGGATTATGAGGCGGCGGCGCAGACGATTATCCGGTTGGTGTTGAAGGGATGTGAGCCGGACTGAATACCGCGTTGACCGCTTCGCGAGCAGGCTCGCTCCCACAGGAACTTATGAACGACACAGATCCCATGTGGGAGCGAGCCTGCTCGCGAATGGCGGCAACACAGAATAACGCTCAAATCCAGATCGCATCCCACAGGGGATAGTCGCCAATTTTCTCGACCAGACCAGCCCGCAGCGGGTTGGCCACGATATACCGAGCCAGCTTCACCAGATCTTCCTCTCTGCGCAATGCACGATCATGAAAGCCTGATTGCCAAAGACTGGTCTGTCGACCGGTCGCGAGTATCACGGCTTTGGTGCTGAGGGATTTGGTTCGTTGCATCAACTCGCCAAGCGAACCGCGCTTCAATTCAACCAGCCAGTGAAAATGATCCGGCATCACAACCCAGGCCAACGTCTTGGCAAACCCCATTTCCTCTGCGACGCGAAATTGGCTGACGACCAATCGACCCAGTGCAAAGTCGCTGAAAACAGGTTGCCTTCCCGCTGTATTGGTAGTCAGTAGGTAGATGCGGGTGTGTTCGGAGTAACGGCCTATGCGCAAGCGATGTGAAGCGGACAGTTTCGGCATTCCTTTGCCCCTTTCAAGAGATGACCTGAAAGGTTAGATGTGCACCCGGGGAGAAAGCGCCAAGACTGTTAGCCAGATGTGTCCGTTGAATCGCCTTCGCGAGCAGGCTCGCTCCTACAGGGGATTTGGGGTATTCAAACATTTTGCGTCTGAACACAAATCCAGTGTGGGAGCGAGCCTGCTCGCGAAGGCGGTTAATCAGACGCTACAAATCAAGCCGCCACCCCCGCATCCGCCCGCAACTCCAGCGCCTCCACCGCTTTGATCGCCACCTGCTCATCAATATCCGACAGATCGCCGCTGATGCCGATAGCGCCCAGCACGTTCCCGGCCTGATCACGAATCAACACACCACCCGGTGCGGGCACGACGCTGCCCTGGCCCATGCTGTTCAGTGAGGCAATGAAGGCCGGGCGTTGTTGGGCGTCCAGCGCCAGCAGGCGTGAGCCCTTGCCCAGCGCAATCGCGCCCCAGGCTTTGCCGATGGCGATTTGCGGGCGTAGCAGGCTGGCGCCGTCTTCGCGTTGCAGGGTGACCAGATGGCCGCCGCTGTCGAGCACCGCGATGGTCAGCGGCGCGGCGTTGATGCCGCGCCCTGCGTTGATGGCTTCATTGACCAGGTTGACTGCGACTTTCAAGGTTAAAGCGCTCATGGTGCCGTCCTCATTTTGTTATAGGGAAAGTCGTGGGGCTGCGCTTTTCTGCCGCAGCCCGATGCAACAAATAGAACACAATGAGTTATTTTTTTGTATACAATAATTCTCGAAAAGCGCCACATGCGACGAAAAGCCACACTCAGACAGGCTTCCGACGAATGAAACAGGCGCTTGAGAAAATGGATTGACCTGCGCCGTCCGCCGTGAATACACTCTGCGCAAAGCCACTTGTATACAATTACAAAACGTAAAGAGGCACAAAACCATGAGCAAAATGAGAGCAATCGAAGCCGCCGTTCTGGTGATGCGCCGTGAAGGGGTTGATACCGCTTTTGGCATCCCGGGTGCTGCCATCAACCCGCTGTACTCCGCCTTGCAGAAAGTCGGTGGCATCGATCACGTCCTTGCTCGCCACGTTGAAGGCGCCTCGCACATGGCCGAGGGCTACACCCGCACCAAGGCCGGCAACATCGGCGTGTGCATCGGGACTTCCGGCCCTGCCGGTACCGACATGGTCACCGGGCTCTACAGCGCCTCGGCCGACTCGATTCCAATCCTCTGCATTACCGGCCAGGCACCCCGCGCCCGTATGCACAAGGAAGACTTCCAGGCTGTCGACATCACCAGCATCGTCAAGCCAGTCACCAAGTGGGCGACCACGGTTCTGGAGCCGGGCCAAGTGCCTTACGCGTTCCAGAAAGCGTTCTACGAAATGCGCTCCGGTCGCCCAGGCCCGGTGCTGATCGACCTGCCGTTCGACGTGCAGATGGCCGAGATCGAATTCGACATCGACGCTTACCAGCCGCTGCCATTGGCCAAACCGACCGCGACCCGCGTTCAGGTTGAAAAGGCTTTGGCTTTGCTGGATCAGGCTGAGCGTCCATTGCTGGTGGCCGGTGGCGGCATCATCAACGCCGACGCCAGCGACCTGCTGGTTGAATTCGCTGAACTGACCGGCATCCCGGTGATCCCGACCCTGATGGGCTGGGGCACCATCCCGGACGATCACCCGTTGATGGTCGGCATGGTGGGTTTGCAGACTTCGCACCGTTACGGCAACGCGACGATGCTCAAATCCGACGTGGTGTTGGGTATCGGTAACCGTTGGGCCAACCGCCACACCGGTTCGGTGGATGTCTACACCGAAGGCCGCAAGTTCATCCACGTCGACATCGAAGGCACGCAGATCGGCCGTGTGTTCACGCCGGATCTGGGCATCGTTTCCGACGCCGCTGCAGCACTGACCGTGTTCATCGAAGTGGCCCGTGAATGGCAAGCTGCCGGCAAGCTGAAAAACCGCAGTGCCTGGCTGCAAGACTGCCAGCAGCGCAAAGCCAGCCTGCACCGCAAGACCCACTTCGACAACGTGCCGGTCAAGCCACAGCGCGTTTACGAAGAAATGAACCAGGTGTTCGGCAAGGACACCTGCTACGTCAGCACCATTGGTCTGTCGCAGATTGCCGGCGCGCAGTTCCTGCATGTCTACAAGCCGCGTCACTGGATCAACTGTGGTCAGGCCGGCCCATTGGGCTGGACCATTCCGGCAGCGCTGGGCGTGGTCAAGGCCGATCCGAGCCGTAAAGTCGTGGCCCTGTCGGGGGACTATGACTTCCAGTTCATGATCGAAGAACTGGCGGTCGGCGCTCAGTTCAAACTGCCGTACATCCACGTCGTGGTGAACAACTCGTACCTGGGCCTGATCCGTCAGGCACAGCGCGGGTTCGAAATGGACTACTGCGTGCAACTGTCCTTCGATAACCTGAACGCGCCGGAACTCAACGGTTACGGTGTTGACCACATCGCCGTGGCTGAAGGCCTGGGCTGCAAGGCACTGCGTGTGTTCGAACCCTCGGAAATCGCCCCTGCCCTGCGCAAGGCCGAACAGATGATCGAAGAGTTCAAAGTACCGGTGATCGTCGAGATCATTCTGGAGCGTGTGACCAACATCTCCATGGGTACCGAGATCAACGCCGTCAACGAATTCGAAGACCTGGCGCTGGTCGGCAACGATGCGCCAACGGCGATTTCGCTGCTTGATTAACTGCTGACTGCTCCCCCTGTGGGAGCGAGCCTGCTCGCTCCCACAGGGGGAACCTCACAAGATTTACGGGAGACCACCATGCCGCGTTTTGCAGCCAACCTGTCCATGCTGTTCACCGAACAGGATTTCCTCGCCCGTTTCGACGCCGCCGCCAAGGCCGGCTTCAGCGGTGTCGAGTACCTGTTTCCCTACGACTTCAGCTCCGCTGAAATCAAGGCCAGGCTCGACGCCAACGGTCTGACACAAGTGCTGTTCAACCTGCCGGCCGGTGACTGGGCCAAGGGCGAGCGCGGTATCGCGTGTCTACCGGATCGTGTTGAAGAATTCCGCGCTGGTGTCGATCTGGCGATTGCCTACGCACAAGTGCTGGGCAACACCCAGGTCAACTGCCTGGCCGGTATCCGCCCGCAAGGCGTTGACGATGCCACCGTGGAAAAGACCTTCGTCGCCAACCTGAAATACGCCGCCGACAAGCTGCAGGCAGCGGGCATCAAACTGGTGATGGAAGCGATCAACACCCGTGACATCCCGGGTTTCTATCTGAACAACACGGCGCAAGCCCTGTCGATTCGCGAACAGGTCGGCAGCGCCAACCTGTTCCTGCAATACGACATCTATCACATGCAAATCATGGAAGGCGATCTGGCCCGCACCCTGCAATCGCACCTGGGCGAGATCAACCATGTGCAGCTCGCGGACAACCCGGGGCGCAACGAACCAGGCACCGGCGAAATCAACTACCGCTTCCTGTTCGAACACCTGGATCGCATCGGTTATCAGGGTTGGGTTGGCTGTGAATACAAGCCGCTGACCACCACCGAAGCTGGCCTCGGCTGGTTGAAAACCCACAACGCAATCTAAAGAACACTGCAAAACCCTGCGGGCGCGAGCCTGCTCGCGAAGAGGCCGGCACATTCACCATCAGTGGCGCCTGGCATATCGCATTCGCGAGCAGGCTCGCTCCCACATAAAAGCAGCTCCCCTATTTGCTTGAGCAAGACAAAAACAAGAGGATTTTCTCATGGCTAAAATCGGATTTATCGGCACCGGCATCATGGGCCACCCAATGGCTTCGAACCTGCAGAAAGCCGGTCACAGCCTGTTCCTGTCGGCGCACCACGACGCCGCCCCTGCTGACCTGGTGGCCGCTGGCGCCGTCGCGCTGGCCAACCCGCGCGAAGTGGCGCAGGAAGCTGAATTCATCATCGTCATGGTCCCGGATACCCCGCAGGTTGAAGACGTACTGTTCCGCGCCGACGGCGTTGCAGCAGGCCTGAGCAAAGGCAAAGTCGTCATCGACATGAGCTCGATCTCGCCAACCGCCACCAAAGCGTTCGCGGCGAAGATCAACGAGAAAGGCGCGCAATACCTCGACGCACCGGTATCCGGCGGTGAAGTCGGCGCCAAAGCCGCGACCCTGAGCATCATGATCGGTGGCGACGCCGATGCCTTCGAACGCGCGCTGCCGCTGTTCCAGGCGATGGGCAAGAACATCACCCTGGTCGGTGGCAATGGCGACGGTCAAACCGCCAAGGTCGCGAACCAGATCATCGTGGCCCTGAACATTCAGGCCGTCGCTGAAGCCCTGCTGTTCGCTTCGAAAAACGGTGCCGATCCGGCCAAGGTGCGTGAAGCGCTGATGGGCGGTTTCGCGTCCTCGAAAATCCTCCAAGTGCACGGCGAACGCATGATCAAAGGCACCTTCGATCCAGGCTTCCGCATCAGCCTGCACCAGAAAGACCTCAACCTGGCCCTGCAAGGCGCCAAGGAGCTGAACATCAATCTGCCGAACACAGCCAACGCCCAGCAAGTGTTCAGCACCTGCGCGGCCATCGGTGGCAGCAACTGGGACCACTCGGCGCTGATCAAAGGTCTGGAGCACATGGCCAACTTCTCGATTCGCGACAACAAATAAGCCACTGCCCCGCTTTCCATGTGGGAGCGGGCTTGCTTGCGAAGAGGGCGTGTCAGTCGACATGGAGATTGACTGACCCACCGCTTTCGCGAGCAAGCCCGCTCCCACAAGGGATCTGAGTTGCCCTTTCGAATAACAAGAATTCCGGGAGCCCGCCATGTCGGTCGATCCGCAACAACTGCTGCGCGAGCTGTTTGCCACAGCCATCGACGCGGCCCATCCGAACCAAGTGCTCGAAGCCCATTTGCCTGCCGATCGTACCGGTCGAGTCATCGTCATCGGCGCCGGCAAAGCCGCTGCCGCCATGGCGCAAGTGGTCGAGCGCAGTTGGGAAGGTGACGTGTCTGGCCTGGTTGTGACCCGCTACGGTCACGGCGCCCCGTGCGAAAAAATCGAAGTGGTCGAAGCCGCGCACCCGGTACCGGACGCTGCCGGCCTGGCCGTGGCCAAACGGGTGCTGGAACTGGTCAGCAACCTGACTGAAGACGACCGCGTGATCTTCCTGCTCTCCGGTGGTGGCTCTGCCCTGCTGGCGTTGCCGGCCGAAGGCATCACCCTCGCCGACAAGCAGTCGATCAACAAAGCCCTGCTCAAATCCGGCGCGACCATCGGCGAGATGAACTGCGTGCGCAAGCACCTCTCGGCGATCAAGGGCGGGCGTCTGGGCAAGGCCTGCTGGCCGGCGACGGTTTATACCTACGCAATTTCCGATGTACCGGGCGACCTCGCCACGGTCATCGCTTCCGGCCCGACCGTGGCCGATCCAAGCACGTCCGCCGAAGCGCTGGCGATCATCAAACGCTACGGCATCGAGATTCCGGCGTCGGTGCGCACCTGGCTGCAAAGCCCTGAATCGGAAACCGTCAAACCCGGTGATCCGTCGTTGGCCCGCAGCCACTTCCAGTTGATCGCCCGTCCTCAGCAGTCGCTGGATGCCGCCGCCGTGAAATGCCGTCAGGCCGGTTTCAGCACGCTGATCCTCGGCGACCTCGAAGGCGAGTCGCGCGAAGTGGCGAAAGTCCACGCCGGCATCGCCCGCCAGATCATCAACCATGGCCAGCCATTGGCAGCGCCGTGCGTGATTTTGTCCGGCGGCGAAACCACCGTGACCGTGCGCGGTAATGGCCGTGGCGGCCGCAACGCCGAATTCCTCTTGAGCCTCACCGACAGCCTCAAAGGCCAGCCTGGCGTTTACGCCCTGGCCGGTGACACCGACGGCATCGACGGTTCGGAAGACAACGCCGGCGCGATCATGACCCCGGACAGCTACGCCCGCGCCGCCGCCCTTGGCCTGAGCGCCAGCGACGAGCTGGATAACAACAACGGCTACGGCTATTTCGAGGCGCTCGACGCGCTGATCGTCACCGAGCCGACCCGCACCAACGTCAACGACTTCCGCGCCATTCTGATCCTTGAGAGCTGCAAATCATGACGCCTGATAAAAAGGTCAAAATCCTCGCCACCCTTGGGCCTGCCGTCGATGGCATCGAGCAAATCCGTGAACTGGTCGAAGCCGGGGTCAACATCTTCCGCCTGAACTTCAGCCACGGTGATCACGCCGATCACGCCAAGCGCTATCAGTGGATTCGCGAAGTCGAGCGCCAGCTCAATTATCCGCTGGGCATTCTGATGGACTTGCAAGGGCCGAAACTGCGCGTCGGCAAGTTCGCTGACGGCAAAGTGCAGTTGCATCGTGGTCAGGCGTTCCGCCTGGATCTGGACGCGACACCGGGCGATGAGCGTCGGGTAAATCTGCCGCATCCGGAAATCATCGCCGCGCTGGAAGCCGGCATGGATCTGCTGCTCGACGACGGCAAACTGCGTCTGCGCGTGGTCACCCAATACACCGATGCCATCGACACCACCGTGCTCAACGGCGGCGAACTGTCGGACCGCAAAGGCGTCAACGTGCCGCAAGCGGTGCTCGACCTCAGCCCGCTGACCGCCAAGGATCGCCGCGACCTGAGCTTCGGTCTGGAGCTGGGTGTGGACTGGGTCGCGCTGTCGTTTGTGCAACGCCCGCAAGACATCATCGAAGCCCGCGCACTGATCGGCGACAAGGCCTTTCTGATGGCGAAAATCGAAAAGCCATCCGCCGTGAAGCAACTGCGCGAAATCGCTGAATTGAGCGATGCGATCATGGTCGCCCGTGGCGACCTCGGCGTCGAAGTGCCGGCGGAAAGCGTGCCGCAGATTCAGAAAAACATCATCACCACGTGCCGCGAACTGGGCAAACCGGTGGTGGTGGCGACGCAGATGCTGGAGTCGATGCGCTTCTCCCCTGCCCCGACCCGCGCCGAGGTGACTGACGTTGCCAACGCCGTGGCCGAAGGCGCCGATGCGGTGATGTTGTCGGCAGAAACGGCCTCCGGCGAGTACCCGCTGGAAGCCGTGCAGATGATGAGCAAGATCATTCGCCAGGTGGAAAACGGGCCGGATTATCAGACGCAACTCGACGTCAGCCGGCCGAAAGCCGAGGCCACCGTTTCCGACGCGATCAGTTGCGCGATCCGTCGCATCAGCAACGTGCTGCCGGTGGCGGTGCTGGTCAACTACAGCGAGTCGGGTGCGTCGAGTTTGCGTGCCTCGCGAGAGCGGCCGAAAGCGCCGATCCTCAACCTGACACCGAACCTGCAAACGGCACGTCGTTTGAGCGTGGCGTGGGGGATTCACTCGGTGGTCAATGATCGCCTGCGCCAGGTCGACGAAGTCTGCTCGACCGCGCTGGAAATCGCCCAGGCCCAAGGCATGGCCGAGCGTGGCAACACGCTGCTGATCACCGCCGGCGTGCCGTTTGGCCAGCCGGGTTCGACCAACTCCCTGCGGATCGAAACATTGATTTAGCGCCTGTCCCGGCCTCTTCGCGAGCAGGCTCGCTCCCACAGTTGATTTGTGTGCATCACAAACTCAATGACTGAACAAAGATTCAATGTGGGAGCCAGCCTGCTGGCGCAGAAGGCAACTCGGTTTCACTGACCTTCAGAACTGCCATGCCTGCCAATCACTTCAACACCCACTGCCCCGACTGGGCCGAGGCTTTGCTCAACGGTTTCAGTCAAATATTCCTCCAGCGCCATCCGCTGTGCGGCCTGCTGTGTCTGTTGGCGATTCTGCTGACCGCGCCTGTGCTGTTCGCCGGCGCGCTGCTCGGTGCCGTCGCCGGCTTGCTCACCGCGCAACGGCGCAATTACGCCAAGGCTGATCGCCAGGCGGGATTGTTCAGCTACAACGGCGTGCTGCTCGGCCTGCTGCTGAGCCTGTATTTCCCTTGGTCGCCGATGCTGCCGCCGCTGATTCTCGCCGCTGGCGGCTTGAGTGCGATGGTCACGCAGCAATGGCTTAAACACGTATACCGCAGCCGAGCCATACCGGCCTATACCTCGCCGTTCGTGGCCATGAGTTGGGTTCTACTGCTGTTCGCCGCGCCGTCGGCGCCGATGGCCCCCATCGAAATGAACACCCTGAACCTGCTCGCCGCCCAACTGCGTGGCCTCGGCCAGGTGATGTTCCTCGGTCATCCATTGGCCGGCGCCCTGATCGCCATCGGTTTGCTGATCGCTGATCGCCGCGCGTTTTGCTGGGCACTGCTGGCGTCTGCCATCGGCCTTGGCTCGAGCCTGCTGCACCACGAAACCAGTGTTGCGCTGCTGGGCATCGGCAGCTACAACGCCGTGCTCGCCGCCCTCGCCTTCTCGTCGCAACGTCAACAACCGTGGCTGCCGCTGCTCGGCATCGTCCTTGCGTTGCTGGTCACTCCGCTGTTTGCGGCGGTCGGCCTCGCGACCCTGACCGCGCCCTTCATCCTCGCCGGGTGGCTGATCCGCGCCGGGATTGAGATGCTTGGCAAAGCCAACGTCGAGCGTGCGCCTTGCGCTCACGGGGAGAATCAACCTAGGCTGCGCTGATCTTCGATTCAGGCGTTATCCATGGACAGCAGCAACAGTTGGCGCGAACGGCTTTACGTCATGATTTTCCAGAGCGACACCCTCGCCGGGCGTCGCTTCGACGGCATCCTGCTGTTGATCATCCTCGCCAGTCTGGTGATCGTGATGCTCGACAGTATCGACAGCATCCACCAGAACTACGCCGACGTGCTGGCCTACATCGAGTGGGGCTTTACGGCCGTCTTCCTCGGCGAGTACATCCTGCGTCTGTACTGCTCGCCCAAGCCGTTGCGCTATGCCTTCAGCTTCTATGGGCTGGTGGATTTGCTGGCCATCGTGCCGGGCATCCTCGCCCTGTATTACAGCGATGCGCAGTACCTGCTGATCATTCGGATCATCCGCATGCTGCGGATTTTCCGCGTGCTCAAGCTCAGTCCGTACCTCAAGCAAGCCAATTACCTGATGTCGGCGCTGCGTGGCAGCAAGCAGAAGATCGTGGTGTTTCTGGTCAGCGTCTGCACCCTGGTGACAGTGTTCGGCACCTTGATGTACGTGATCGAAGGCCCGGAACACGGCTTCACCAGCATTCCCAAAGGCATCTATTGGGCTATCGTCACGCTGACCACGGTGGGCTTCGGCGACATCGTGCCGAAGACCCCGCTAGGCCAGGTGATTTCGTCGCTGGTGATGATCACCGGTTACTCGATCATCGCCGTGCCGACAGGGATTTTCACCGCCGAACTGGCCAACGCCATGCGCGGTGAACAGCTGCAACACGACTGCCCGGTGTGCAAGAAAAACAGCCACGAGCATGGCGCGGCGTTTTGCTCGCGATGTGGCAATGCGCTGTTCAAGAAACTGGAATAAGCAAAGAGCTTTTTAATCTTTAAACGACTATGTGCGCCCCGTTATAGTCAGTGGCAATTGAACGGCTCCCCCCCAGCCCCTACACAGATAAAACAAGGAATGCGCAGTGAAAAAACTCTTTGGCGCCTCGCTTCTCGCCGCCGGCCTGGCCTTGGCCAACATCGCTCAGGCAGCCCCGACGCTGCTTAACGTTTCCTACGACGTGATGCGCGACTTCTACAAGGACTACAACACTGCGTTCCAGAAACACTGGCAAGCCGAGCACAACGAAAACATCACCGTGCAGATGTCCTTCGGCGGTTCGAGCAAGCAAGCCCGCTCGGTGATCGACGGCCTGCCGGCTGACGTCATCACCATGAACATGGCCACCGACATCAATGCCCTCGCCGACAACGGCAAACTGGTGCCGGAAAACTGGGTCACCCGTCTGCCGAACAACAGTGCGCCGTTCACCTCGGCCACCGTGTTCATCGTCCGCAAAGGCAACCCGAAAGCCCTGAAAGACTGGCCGGATCTGCTCAAGGACGGCGTGCAGGTGATCGTGCCGAACCCGAAAACGTCGGGTAACGGACGCTACACCTACCTGTCGGCCTGGGGTTACGTGCTGAAGAATGGCGGTGACGAGAACAAGGCCAAGGACTTCGTCGGCAAACTGTTCAAGCAAGCCCCAGTGCTGGACACCGGTGGCCGTGCCGCCACTACCACGTTCATGACCAACCAGATCGGCGACGTGCTGGTGACCTTCGAGAATGAAGCGGAAATGATTGCCCGCGAGTTTGGTCGTGACCAGTTTGAAGTGATCTACCCGAGCGTTTCCGCTGAAGCCGAGCCACCGGTGGCAGTGGTCGACAAAGTGGTCGATAGGAAAGGCTCGCGTGCGGCGGCGGATGAATACCTGAAGTACCTGTGGTCGCCGGAAGGTCAGGAGATTGCGGCGGCGAACTATTTGCGCCCGCGTGATCCGGCGGTCCTGGCGAAGCACACTGACCGCTTCCCGAAAGTTGATTTCCTCTCTGTTGAGAAGACCTTTGGGGACTGGCGCACCGTGCAGAAGACTCACTTCAATGATGGTGGGATTTTCGATCAGATCTACACCGGTCAGTAAGGCTTAAGTGACAACGACAAAGGCGATCCTCTGCGGTCGCCTTTTTTCATGCACACCTGAACTAAACACTGCCCGCTCCCACAGGGGATTAGTGTCGGGGAGCATTGCGATAAGACGAAGCTTCATGGCAATCCTCCGGTCATGAATATTGAACACGCGGATGCAAACATAAGCACGCTATCGAACAGGATGTAAGTGAATGTATCATTGGCCCGCACCGGTCGGACGCAAAGTCTGCCGATGGACGACAGGCCGATAGCGCCCGGATATTCCGCAACGGAATAACTGATATCAACCGAAGCCGGCTTCTGCCTGCCCGGTTTGTCCCATAGCCTCACCGCACTCCCTTTCGCTGGATCGAGAAACCTTATGACCGCCACAACTCACGCAATGACCCGGGGCATGGTGCTGCTATTCGCTTTCTGCTGCGGCGCCATCGTTGCCAACATCTATTACGCACAGCCAATCATCGGCCTGATCGCGCCGGACATCGGCCTCTCCGACACTATGGCCAGTTTCATCGTCTCGCTGACCCAGATCGGCTATGCGCTGGGCCTGTTTTTCCTGGTGCCGCTGGGCGATCTGCTGGAAAACCGCCGATTGATGATCATCACCACCGTAGTGGCAATTGCCAGCCTGCTCGGCGCAGCGTTCACCGATCAGCCGAACGTGTTCCTGCTGATTTCGTTGCTGGTGGGCTTCAGTTCGGTATCGGTGCAGATTCTGATTCCACTGGCCGCACACTTGGCACCGGAAGAATCCCGTGGCCGCGTGGTTGGCGGGATCATGGGGGGCTTGCTGCTGGGGATTCTGCTGGCGCGCCCGGTATCAAGCGTGGTTGCCGACCACCTGGGCTGGCGCGCGATGTTCATGATTGCCGCCGCGTTGATGGCGGCGATCAGCGTCGTGCTGGCGATGACCGTGCCCAAGCGCCAACCGGATCACAGCGCCACCTATGGTCAACTGATCGGCTCATTGTGGACGCTGCTGCGCCAGCAACCGGTGCTGCGTCAGCGTGCGTTTTATCAGGGTTGCATGTTCGCCACGTTCAGCCTGTTCTGGACGGCGGTGCCGCTGGAACTGGCGCGCAATCATGGCCTGTCGCAAAGCGAAATCGCGATCTTCGCCCTGGTCGGCGCCATCGGTGCCATCGCCGCGCCAATCAGCGGTCGCCTGGCCGACGCCGGCCACACCCGCATCGCCTCGTTGCTGGCCATGCTGTTCGCCAGCCTGAGCTTCCTGCCCGCTTTCATCCACCCGGCCTACAGCGTCATCGGCCTGGCCGTCACCGGCGTGGTACTCGACTTCTGCGTGCAGATGAACATGGTCCTCGGCCAGCGTGCCGTTTATTCACTGGACGCGAAAAGCCGTGGCCGCCTGAACGCGCTGTACATGACCAGCATCTTCATTGGCGGCGCCTTCGGCTCGTCGGTGGCCAGCGCGGTGTATGAGCATGGCGGCTGGTTGTGGATCGTGATTGTCGGCAGTGCTTTTCCGCTACTGGCGTTGTTGCGGTTTTTAAGTGCTTCGCAACGTGGCTCACTGGCAACGGCGTAAGGCCGCAAAAGCTTCGCGAGCAGGCTCGCTCCCACAGGTTACTCACTGAGCCTGCTGTCACGGCGCCGGGAGTATCGGGGATCTGAATACCGATGGCGGTATTTTCGTCACCCCATTCGATGCAGATTGGATATTGCATTATGGATCTCCCTGGCCCGGCCCTTTAAAAGCAACCCGAGAGTTATCTTTACTCACGCACAGAAAACCGCAAAGCGACGTCCGGTTGTTTTGCAGAGTGTAAGTTTTCATTCCCCCCGAGCATAAATGCTATGCCCCGCAGCGGCGTTCCCCCGCGCGCGCCTGACGGTCACTCTTGAACCCAGCCACTACCGGCGTTTCTTCAGGACTTTCGACCATGACCCTGCAAGCACAACTCGATGCCTTCAAAGCCGACTTCAAGGCCGGCAAACCGCCTTACAACGCCCCGGCCGACATCCACCCGGTGATGGAGCGCGCCACTGCCGAGCTGATCGCCTCCGGTGCAGCCAGCCGTTCGTTGAAAGTCGGCGATAAAGCGCCGCTGTTCACCCTCAAAGACCCTGAGGGCAATGCGGTCTCGTCCGCCGACCGGCTGGCACAGGGGCCGTTGGTGCTGACGTTTTATCGTGGCGTCTGGTGCCCGTACTGCAACATGGAGTTGCAGGCACTGCAGGCTTTTCTACCGGCGATTCAGGACGCCGGGGCGAGCCTGCTGGCGATTTCACCGCAGATCGCTGCCAACAGCCGCAAGTCGCAACGCATCAACGAACTGCAATTCCCGATCCTCAGCGACCCGCGCAATGACGTGGCAGCCGCATTCGGATTACGCTTCGAGCTGCCGCCCTACCTGATCGAGCTCTACAGGAATCTGCGCAATGATCTGCCGACCTTCAATGATGATCCCGCCTGGACCCTGCCGATGCCCGCGCGTTACGTGATCGGTCAGGATGGCGTGATCCGTTACGCCGAGGTCAACCCGGATTACACTCAGCGTCCCGAGCCTGAAGCGATGCTGGACGCATTGCGTGGCTGAATCGATGATCTGCCCTGGAGTTGCCATGACCCGACGCACTTTCCTCATCACCGGCGCCAGCAAAGGCATTGGCCGGGCGCTGGCTGAACATCTGGACCGCGCCGGGCACCGGGTGGTGGGAATTGCCCGCCAGCCCGACCTGAGCTTCCCGGGCATTCTGTTCCCGCTGGACCTGAGTGATCGCACGCTGACCGGTGAAGTCCTTGCGGAGCTGGCGCGGACCTACGAGTTCGACGGACTCGTGAACAATGTCGGACTGGTGCGTCCGCAGGTGTTGGGCGATATCGATCTGGACGCCTTCGACGACGTGATGCGGTTGAATCTGCATTCGGCGCTGCAGGCGACTCAGACGCTGTTACCGGGGATGCGCACACGGGGTTGGGGTCGGGTGGTGAATATCTCCAGCCTGACGGTGTTGGGCATCACCCAGCGCACGGCGTATGCAGCGGCGAAAGCGGCGCTGGTCAGCTTCACCCGCTCGTGGGCGCTGGAACTGGCGCAGACCGGGATCACCGTGAACGCCGTAGCACCGGGGCCGACCGAGACCGAACTGTTTCGCGCCAATAATCCAGCGGGCAGCGAGGGTGAGGCGCGGTATCTGGCCGGGGTGCCGATGGGGCGGCTTGGGCAGCCGGAGGAGATTGCTTCGGCGATAGCGTTCCTGCTTTCGGAGCAGAGCGGCTTCATCACCGGACAAACCCTGTTTGTCGATGGCGGCGCCTCGGTCGGCAAAGCCGCGTTCTAATCAACGCCCTAAATCCTCTGTGGGCTCCCCGATAACTTCCAGACTTTTACAGGAGCATTGATGGATCGCCTCGCCGCCATGGAAACCTTCATCTGCGTTGTGGAAACCGGCTCGTTTTCCGCCGCCGCTCGGCGCCTGAATATCGGTCAGCCCGCCGTCTCGAAAACCATCGCTCACCTGGAAAAACGCCTGGCCGTCAGCCTGCTCCTGCGTTCGACCCGGGGCCTGACCCCAACCGAAGCCGGACTGGCTTTTTTCGAACGGGCCAAGCGCACACTCGAAGAAGCCGATGAGGCCGACAACGCTGCGCGCGGCACCGCCGGCGGTTTGAGCGGCCACCTGCGCATCAGCGCCGCCGTGACCTTCGGCCGCCTGCACATCGTGCCGAAATTGGGGCCGTTCCTCGATCAGCATCCACAACTGAACATCGACCTGATGCTCGACGACCGCAACATCAACCTCGTCGAAGAAGGCATCGACGTTGCCTTGCGCATGGGTGCGCTGACCGATTCGGGCCTGACCGCACGCAAAATCGCCGACTGTCGCCGCGTGGTGCTCGGCACACCGGCCTACTTTGCCAGACACGGCGAACCTGCCTGTCCTGCCGAATTGAGCAAACACCAGGCAGTCGTCTACCACCTCGGCGGCGGCAACGCCTGGCAGTTCGCCAAAGGCACGGAAAAACAATCGGTGATCCTCAGCGGACGTTTGCGCGTCAGCGCGGCCGAGGGAGTGCGCGAAGCCGTACTCGCCGATCAGGGCCTGACCCTGGCCTCCGAATGGATGTTCGCCCCTGAACTGGCCAGTGGTGCGGTGAAAACCGTGATGCACGACTGGACGCTGCCCGACCTGGATTTATGGGCAGTGTTTCCGACGGGAAGAATGGCGAGTGCCAAGGCGCGGGCGTTTGTCGAGTATGTCCAAGGGTTGCTGACCTAGTGGATGCTTGTAAATGTTTTCAAACCACAGACAACAAAACGGCGACCCAAGGGTCGCCGTTAGCACTATTCACTGCCCGAATTTTTTGCCCAACCCCGGCGGCACGCCGTGGATGTTGGTGTCTTCCCACGGGCCGTTGGGGCTGATAGAGCGGCTCCAGCCGTTGTTCCAGCGGTAGTAGGTGCGCTGACGGTAGAAGGTGTTGGTCTGGTCGTCGAGGACGTAGACGCCGAGTTTCTGGTCCCAATGGCTGTTGCCGCCCGGTGGTGGCGCGAAGCTGGCCGAGGTGCGCGGCACCGGTTTGGCCGGTTTCGCCGGGATGCTTTTGCCCGGTGTCGGCGAAGTCGGCGGGGTCGGGCCAGGTTGCGACGGCGGAATCGGCGGCAGGTTGGTCGTCGGTTCCGGTCGTTGCACCGCACATGCACTCAAGCCCAAGGCCAGTGTGAGGACTGTGATTCGGGCGATGGTGTGCATGGCGGCGCGTTCCTGTTTTGCCCCGGCTATTTGTCCGGGCTGTCGATGGTCAGTTTTTGTAGCGCGGTGGTGCTGCTGGCCAGAGGGCCGCTGCGACCGACCCATTCGCCGGCAGTCGGTTGGCCGGCGCGTGAGATGCGCGCAACCAGTTGGACTTCAGGGAAGTTCGACAGTTTCAACTGCGGCATCATTGCGTCGGCATCGCCCAGTTCAACGGTCACCGGCAGATCGGCGACGGTCAGGCGCTTGGCCGCCAATGGCGCTGGTGGGCCGGAAGTGGCGCGGGCAAAGATGAACACGCTGTCGCCCGGTTGCACCTTGCCTTTGAGTTCGGTGGCCAGATCGACGCTGACTTTCAACAGAGCGGCTTTCGTCGCTACCGGAGCCTGGGCGACCTTGCCGCCACTGGCCTCCAGACGCTCGGCGGCACGTTGGATGCCACCTTGCAGCGCAGCACGGGAACTGTCCTGCGGCGGCAGTTGCGCCAGTAGACGGTTCCAGTAATCGATGGCTTCCTGATAACGCTCGCCTTCGAATGCAGCGATGCCAAGCAAACCAAGGCTGGTGACTTCTTTCGGATCGGCCTTCAGCGCTTCGTCGGTCAGCGCCTGAATCTTCGCCGACCACTTTTTGCCGTCCGCAAAATACTGCGCCTGCGCCCACTGCCCGAGCAGTTCCGGCTGACGCCCGGCCAGATTGGCAGCGCGTTCGAACATCTTCGCCGCCTCCGCCGGACGTTCTTGCGCCATGTAGGTACGGCCGAGGAAATACAGGCCTTCGGCAGAGTCCGGTTGCGCTGCCACGGCGCGTTCCAGACGCTGGGTCATCTCTTCCATCGACTGCGGCGCCTGGGCGAATTCGCGGGTCAGTTCGACCTTGTCGGCAGCGCCAAAATGCAGATACAGACCGAGGCCCAGCAGCGGCACCAGCACCGCCGCAAGCAACGGCAACGGTTTGCCCAATCGGGAAACGCGCGCGGCGGCAACGCCTTCGGTATCCGCCAGCAACTCACGCGCTGCTTCGGCACGACCGCTGTCCATTTGCGCGGCGTCGAGCACGCCTTCCGCCTGCTGCGATTGCAACTCGGCGACACGCTCCTGATACAACGCAACGTTCAGGGCAGTCCGATCCTCTTCCCGCTGGGCGCGACGTTCGCGCAGTACCGGGATCAGCAGAAAACTCAGGGCGACCAGAAGCAACAGCCCTGCGGCAAGCCAGAAATCAATCATTCTTGGTTTTTATCCAACAGTTGGTCGAGGCGCTGACGCTCATCGGCGGAAAGCGATTGCGGGGTCTCGGCGCGCTGGCCGCGACGACGGCGGACAATCACCGCGATCACCACCAAGCCTCCGAGCAGCAGACCGGCCGGGCCGAACCACAGCAGCGCAGTACTGGCGTTGAGCGCCGGTTTGTAGCGGACGAAATCGCCGTAGCGATCCACCATGAAATCGATGATCTGCTGGTTGTCCTTGCCTTCGCCGAGCATGCGGAAAATCTCTTTGCGCAAGTCAGCGGCAATCGGCGCGTTGGAGTCGGCGATGTCCTGGTTCTGGCACTTGGGGCAGCGCAGCTCCTTGGTCAACTCGCGGAAACGCTCCCGGTCGCCTTCTTTGGCAAATTCATACGTATCGATGGCGGCATGGGCCACACCGACCAGACTCAAGCCCAATACCAGAGCGGCTAAAAAACGCTTCATGGCTTGGCCTCATCGACCAGCGCCTGATACCTGGCCGCGAGTTTTTCCCGCCAGACCTGCTCGTCGATCACCCCGACGTACTTGTCGCGGATGATGCCCTTGGCGTCGATGAAGAAGGTTTCCGGGGCGCCATACACGCCGAGGTTCAGACCCAGCGAGCCTTCGTCGTCACGGATGTCCAGCACGTAGGGATTGTGGAACTCGCTCAGCCATTTCAGGGCGTCGGCGTTGGTGTCCTTGTAATTGATGCCGTAGATCACCACACCGCGCTCGGCGAGTTTGTTCAGCACCGGGTGCTCGACCCGGCAGGAAATGCACCAGGTGCCCCAGACGTTGACCAGTGCCGGTTTGCCGAGAATGTCAGCCTTGGTCAGGGTCTTGTCGCCCTGTACGTTTGGCAGGGAAAACTCCGGAAACGGCTTGTTGATCATCGCCGACGGCAGCTCTGCCGGATCGAGGTACAGACCGCGATAAAGAAACACCGCCACCAGCAGGAAAATCGCCAGTGGCACCAGCATCAACCAACGTCTCATGCAGCTGCTCCCGTCATGCCCAGGGCTTCACGCACCTTGGCTTTCACTTTGACCCGATACCGTCGATCCAGCGCCGCCAGCAAACCTCCGAAGCCGGTGAGCAAGCCGCCGAACCAGATCCAGCGCACGAACGGTTTGACGTGCACCCGCACTGCCCACGCACCGTTGTCCAGCGGTTCGCCGAGGGCAACATAGAGGTCACGGGTGAAACCGGCGTCGATCCCGGCTTCGGTCATCACCGAATTCTGCACGGTGTACAGGCGTTTTTCCGGGTGCAGCACGCTGATTTCCTTGCCGTCACGAATGACACGGATGGTGCCCTTGTCGGAGGTGAAGTTCGGCCCTTCGAAATGCCTGGCGCCTTCGAAGACGAAGTGATATCCGGCCAGATCCATCGACTCGCCCGGCGCCAGACGCAGGTCGCGTTCGGCGCTGTTCTGGCTCGACAACACCACCCCGAGCGCACACACGGCGATGCCCAGGTGAGCGATCTGCATGCCCCAATAGCTGCGGGTCAGGGTCGGCAGGCCTTTGATCAGACCCTTGTGGCGAGTCTTGTCGACGATGTCACGTACACCGGCCAGCAACACCCACGCAGCGAGCAGGAACGTCGCGATCACTGCCCAATTGAAATCGCCATAAGCGACACCGGCCACCACCGCCAGCGCGACGCTGCCGAGCAGGACCGGCGTGAGCATGCTGGCCAGCCATTTCACCGGGGTGTCTTTCCAGCGCACGATCACACCGACCGCCATCACCAGCATCAACAACGCCATCAAAGGAATGAACAGCGCGTTGAAGTACGGCGGGCCGACTGACAGCTTGGCGCCGCTCAGGGCATCGAGAATCAGCGGATACAGGGTGCCGAGCAGAATCATCGACGCCGCCACCACCAACACCAGGTTGTTGCCCAGCAGCAGGGTTTCCCGCGACCACAGGTTGAAACCGACCTGACTCTTGACCACCGGCGCGCGCAGGGCGAACAGCGTCAGCGAACCACCGACGACAAACAGCAGGAAGATCAGGATGAACACGCCGCGCTCCGGATCGGAGGCGAACGCATGGACCGACGTCAGCACGCCGGAGCGCACAAGGAACGTACCCAGCAGACTCAAGGAGAATGCGGCAATCGCCAGCAGCACCGTCCAGCTCTTGAACACGCCACGTTTTTCCGTGACTGCCAGCGAGTGGATCAGCGCGGTGCCAACCAGCCACGGCATGAAGGAGGCGTTTTCCACCGGGTCCCAGAACCACCAGCCACCCCAACCGAGTTCGTAGTACGCCCACCACGAACCGAGCGTGATGCCGATGCCGAGGAAGGCCCACGCCACAATCGTCCATGGACGCGACCAGCGCGCCCACGCTGCATCAAGGCGACCGCCCATCAACGCGGCGATGGCGAAAGCGAAGGCCACCGAAAAACCGACGTAGCCCATGTACAACATCGGCGGGTGAACGATCAGGCCAATGTCTTGCAACAGTGGATTGAGGTCAGCGCCATTGCTCGGCATTTGCGGCAGGATACGTTTGAACGGGTTCGATGTGAGGATCAGGAACAGCAGGAAACCGGTGCTGATCATGCCCATCACCGCCAGCACGCGGGCGAGCATGACTTGCGGTAACTGTCGGGAGAACACCGACACCGCGAAAGTCCAGCCACCGAGGATCAGCGCCCACAGCAACAACGAACCTTCGTGAGCGCCCCACACCGCGCTGAACTTGTAGTACCACGGTAACGCGGTATTCGAGTTGTTCGCCACGTAGGCGACGGAGAAGTCGTCGACCATGAACGCGTAGGTCAACGCGCCGAAGGCGAACAGCAGAAAGGCAAACTGCCCCCACGCCGCCGGCTGGGCCAGGCTCATCCAGAAACGGTCGCCGCGCCAGGCACCGACCAATGGCACCACCGCCTGCACCAGCGCAAAACACAGCGCCAGAATCATCGCCAGATGGCCCAACTCAGGAATAAAAATCGCCGACGTCATCAATCAACCCTCCTTCGCAGGTGTTGGCGCGGATTGACCGCTGTCTTTCAAGGCTTTGGTCACTTCTGGCGGCATGTATTTCTCGTCGTGCTTGGCCAGCACTTCGTCGGCCACCACCACGCCGTCGGCGTTGATCTTGCCCAGCGCGACGATGCCCTGACCTTCACGGAACAGGTCCGGGAGGATGCCGCGGTAGGTAATGGTCACGGACTTGTTGAAGTCGGTAACGACGAATCTGACGTCCAGCGAATCCGGCGAACGTTGCAACGAGCCGGCCTCGACCATGCCACCGGCACGGATGCGCGTGTCCTGCGGCGCTTCGCCGTTGGCGATCTGGGTCGGGGTGTAGAACAGATTGATGTTCTGCTGCAGGGCGCTCAAGGCCAGGCCGACGGCAGCGCCGACCCCGACCAGTACGGCCAGAATGATGATCAGACGTTTTTTGCGCAGCGGATTCACTTGCCGTTCTCCCGGCGCAGACGGCGCGCCTCTTGTTGCAGATACCGCTTGCGGGCCAGGATCGGCGCCGCCACGTTGAGGGCCAGCACCGCCAGACAGATGCCGTAAGCCGACCAGACATACAGGCCATGATGGCCCATGGCGAGGAAGTCGCCGAATGAAGCAAAACTCATCGAGCGGCCTCCAGACTGTTCTGCACTTGTTCTTTCACCCAACTGGCGCGGGCTTCGCGCTTAAGCACTTCAAGGCGCATGCGCAGCAACAGCACGGCGCCGAAGAAGCAGTAGAAACCCAGCACGGTCAGCAACAGCGGCAGCCACATCTCGGCAGGCATCGCCGGTTTTTCCGTGAGGGTGAAGGTCGCGCCCTGGTGCAGGGTGTTCCACCACTCCACCGAGTATTTGATGATCGGAATGTTGATCACGCCGACGATGGCCAGCACCGCGCAAGCCTTGGCGGCGCTGTCGCGGTTGCTGATGGCATTGCCCAGCGCGATCACGCCGAAATACAGGAACAGCAGAATCAGCATCGAGGTCAGGCGCGCGTCCCAGACCCACCACGAACCCCAGGTCGGTTTGCCCCAGATCGCTCCGGTGACCAGCGCCACGGCGGTCATCCACGCACCAATCGGTGCGGCGCATTGCAGGGCGACGTCGGCCAGTTTCATTTTCCACACCAGCCCCACAATCCCGCACACCGCGAGCATCACGTAGATCGACTGAGCGAGCATCGCGGCAGGCACGTGAATGTAGATGATGCGAAAGCTGTTGCCTTGCTGATAATCCGGCGGCGCGAAGGCCAGGCCCCAAACGACGCCGACGCCAATCAGCAGCAACGCTGCGATGCTCAACCACGGCAGGAACTTGCTGCTGATGCCGTAGAACCACTTGGGCGAGCCGAGCTTGTGAAACCAGGTCCAGTTCATACTGTTTCCATCACGGATGCCGCTCATCGGTGTGAGCAGTCTCAGGGTCTTTGCTGGTTAAATTTTAACCAGACCTCATTATTCGCCGACGCTGATCTTCAGGCCAGCCGCTATTGCAAAAGGTGTCAGGGTGATCGCCAGAGCGGTCAGGCTACCCAGCCACAGCAGATACCCGGTCGCCGGCATGCCTTGGAGGGCTGCCTGCAAAGCGCCACTGCCAAGGATCAACACCGGGATATACAACGGCAGAATCAGCAGCGCCAGCAACAGGCCGCCGCGTTTCAAACCGACCGTCAGTGCCGCGCCCACCGCGCCGAGCAAGCTCAGCACCGGTGTGCCCAACAACAACGAAAGCAGCAAAACCGGCAGGCAGGCGACGGGCAAACCGAGCATCAACGCCAGCACCGGTGAGAGTAAAACCAGCGCCAGGCCGGAGAACAGCCAGTGTGCCAGCACCTTGGCCAACACCAGAAGTGGCAGCGGGTGCGGCGAAAGGACCCACTGTTCAAGCGAGCCATCTTCGAAATCACTGCGAAACAGCCCGTCCAGCGAGAGCAGGACCGACAGAAGCGCCGCCACCCAGACTAACCCGGGGGACAGGTTTTGCAACACTTGAGTTTCCGGGCCGACGGCCAGCGGGAACAGCGCGATGACGATGGCGAAGAAAATCAGTGGATTGGCCAGTTCCGCCGGGCGGCGAAACAGCAGTCGGGATTCACGGGCAACCAGCAGGCCAAACACACTCATACTGCCCAGTTCCCCAGATCGATGTCGCGATAACCGGCCGGCATCCGGCTCAGCGTGTGGTGCGTGGTCAAGACCACCAGACCGCCGCGCTCGCAGTGTCTGGCCAGATGCTCTTCGAGTTGCGCCACGCCCTGCTTGTCGAGGGCGGTGAACGGCTCATCGAGAATCCACAACGGCGGACTGTCGAGATACAGGCGCGCCAGCGCCACACGGCGTTGCTGGCCGGCGGAGAGGCTGTGGCAGGGAACGTCTTCGAATCCGCGCAATCCTACCGCTGCCAGCGCTTGCCAAATGGCCTCGCGTTCGGCGGGATGATGCAGGGCGCAGAGCCAGGAAAGATTCTCTTCCGGGGTCAGCAGATCCTTGATCCCGGCGGCGTGGCCGATCCACAGCAGGTTGCGCGCGAGTTCGCTGCGTTGATCCAGCAGTGGCAGGCCATTGAGCAGGACTTGCCCGGCGGTCGGCTGCATCAGGCCGGACAGCAGGCGTAACAGGCTGGTCTTGCCGCTGCCGTTGGGACCGCTGATCTGCACCATGTCGCCACTGGCCAGTCTCAATTCGAGATTTTCGAAGAGCAGCCTAAGATCACGTTCACACGCAAGGGCAACGGTTTGCAGGACAGGACTGGTCAAGGGATCACGGGCCTTATACGGTTCAAGTCGGCTCTGGCGCGGCCGTTAAAGAGATGCAGCATAGATGCAATGACGGCTTGATCCAGAGAGCTGGATCAACAATTGCTATGTTTTTTTATTCGAAGCGCAAGACGGGCGGCATTATACATGGCGTGCCTTACTCTCAAGCGTGCAATTTCCTCAGGTTGTGTCCGCGTATGACAGGCGAAATGAACATCCTCCCGCTCCCGCCCACCACGCCGGCGACCATTCGCCCGCAGGTCGGTGAGCTGCTCAAGCTGTTGACGCCCGTCGAGGGGTTGATCAGTGCCGGGCAAAGCGCCAAGGCCGAGGTGTTGTCGCTCAAGCAAGCGGATCAGACCTTTCAGTTGCTGCTCAAGATCACGCTGGACAACGGCCGTCAAACCACCGTGCAGGCCAGCAGCACTCTGCCGTTGCCCCTGGGCACCAGTCTGGCGATCACTCAGCCATCGGCGGGCAATCTGGCGATTACCGTGCAACAAGCCATCGCCAGCAGCGTCGCCACCCTCACCCGCATCGACACCGCGCAGTTGCCGGTCGGCACGCTGCTGCAAGGCAAAGTGCTGACCTCGCAAGTGCTGCCGCAGGCACCGGGGCAAGCGACGGTGTTTCGCTCGCTGGTCAGTTTGCTCAACACCGCTCAGAGCGGCAGCACACTGACCATCGACAGCCCGCAACCGCTGCGCATCGGCACGCTGCTGTCAGCCTTGGTCGAGGATGCGCAAACCCTGAAATTCCTGCCCCTGAGCAGCCGCCAGGAGCAACTCGCCGTCAGCCAGCAACTGCTTGGCCAGCAAAGCCGCCAAGCCTCGCTGACGGGTTTGTTGAACGCGCTGCAAAATCTGCCGGCCGACACCGACCAGACGTCGCAGGACTTGCGTGCAGTGGTCGACAAATTGCTCGCCAGCCTGCCCGACGTGCAGCAACTGAGCACCGCCAAAGGCGTAGCGCTGGCCCTGGCCAACAGTGGCGCGTTCCTCGAAGCGAAACTGCTCGGCGGACAAAACCCGACACTGGCCCCGGACATGAAGGCCGACCTGCTCAAGCTGATCGCGCAATTGACGCCGGGCTTGCCCAGCAGCACCAGTTTCAACGCGATAATCGCCGCCAACACCCTGGCGCAGGCGCTGCCCAGTTTCGTCCGCAACGCCCTCGGCACCCTCGGCCAGGTCAGCGCCAAACCGGTGCCGAGCAGCTTTCCCCTGCCCGACCGTCTGCTGCAAAATCTGGAAGGCGAAGGCGATCTGGAACAGTTGCTGCGTCTGGCTGCCGCTGCGGTTTCGCGTCTGCAGAGCCATCAACTGTCGAGCCTTGAACAGACCGGCGTCACCGACGATGGCCGCCTGCTGAGCACCTGGCAGCTGGAAATTCCGATGCGCAACCTGCAAGACATCGTGCCATTGCAGGTCAAGTTCCAGCGCGAAGAAGCGCCGGAGCGCGAACCGCAGCCGGACGAACGGCGCGATGAGCGCGAGCCCAAACAACACCTGTGGCGCGTCGATCTGGCGTTCGACATGGAACCGCTCGGACCGATGCAGATTCAGGCGCAACTGATCGCCGGCAGCCTGTCCAGCCAACTGTGGGCCGAACGGCCATACACCGCTGACCTGATCGAAAACAACCTGTTCGCCCTGCGCCAGCGCCTGCTTGATCGCGGGCTGAACGTCGGCGATATCGACTGCCATCTCGGCACCCCGCCGCAAGGCAATCAAACCCGTCTCGAACACCGCTGGGTCGACGAAACCGCATGAACGATTCCACTGCCCCACGCCAGGCCATCGCCCTCAAATACGACGGCAACCACGCCCCGACCCTCACCGCCAAGGGCGACGAAGAACTGGCCGAAGAAATCCTGCGCATTGCTCGCGATTGCGAAGTGCCAATCTACGAGAACGCCGAGTTGGTGCGCTTGCTGGCGCGGATGGAACTGGGCGACAGCATTCCAGAGGAGTTGTATCGCACCATCGCCGAAATCATCGCGTTTGCGTGGAATCTGAAGGGCAAATTCCCCGAGGGGCAAGATCCGAATGCGCCAACGGTCGAGAAGGACATCACCCTGCGGGGCGACGATTACTAAGCCCTGAAAGCAAAGATCGTCGAGAAACCGTCAGCGTCCTGTGTGACTGAAAATACCCTGAACTGTATACCGCTCGTCGCCACTGTCAGATCTGACAGTGGCGCGAAAAATCGCTGTTGCTGTCAGATAAGCAGACAGCGTTGTATGTCGGCGCTGCCCTTTCAGGAGCGTTCAGATGACCCTCACCTACGAAGCGGACGACAGCCTCTCGGGAAGTAATTTGCTGGCCCTTGGGCCGCCGAATATCCCCTATCTTATTACACCGATTGATGGCGAAGAGGGCTACCACGGAGGCATTGGCGCGCAAAGTCTGATGAATGAACTGCTCGTTATCGTTGATCCGTGGTCAGGCCAAGAATTGGGCCATCGATGCCAGCTATTCTGGGATGACGACACAAGCCCAGTCCTTTCGCAAATCATCGATACGCCAGAAGAACTCAACGCTCCTGTGCTCTTCCGCATTCCGGCAACCCAAATTCATGATGGAAGAGCCTACCCGGTGTTCTACCGTGTCAGACGCAACAGCGGTAACGAAAGCGACTCGCTCAAACTCAACATTTTGGTCAAGCGCACGCTGCCGGGAGGCGTGCTCAGCAAACCCGAACCATTGGGTCACCCTGGACTGGGTTACACCTTGACCCCGGATCTCAAGGATGGCGTCGATGGCGACATCGCCAGGCGAGGCGTTTCCATGCGTATCTTGCCTTACCAGAACATCACCATTTTCGACGGGATAGTCGCGCGATGGGGGGATGAGGAACAGGTGATTCACTACCCGATCACGCCCGAGCAAATCAGTGATCCGCAAAATCATCCTATCCTTATCAGGTTCGATGAAGATCTGATCAGACGCGCAGGTGACGGTACTCACTTGATCACCTATCAGGTGATTGATCGTTGTGGAAACCGTCCCCATTTCAATGGCCCATGGGCAATTCCCACTGAAGTCACGGTGAACGTGAATCGCATCCCGGCACCGACGGTGTCGGGTGAGCAGAATGGCATCCTTGACCCGGCCTACTTGACTGAGATTCAAGTGATCGGGTCCGGGGTCGGCTTGATGAGTGGAGACAACGTCCATGTCCATTGGCAAGGCCGCCAGGTAAGGGAAACTGCCGCAAAAATCTATCCAGGGACCGGCGCGTTGGCTTTCCGGATACCTCTTGCATGGGCTCACGAAAGCGATACGAGCACAGTCAATATCACCCTGCGCGTAGAACGTTCGGGCGAAAAACTCACCTCCGAACTTAAAGCACTGGTGGTCAAAACAACGATCAGCCTCACGCCACCCGCCGTCATTGAAGCGTACGGCGAACGAGGCGAGCATTTGAAGATGGAGGATATTTACCACTCCCGACATGTAACAGTCCAAGTAAAGCAATATGGCGGAATGGCCGTCGGACAAACCATACGAGCTCGCTGGGCTTCCGCACGAAATACCTATGACAGCGTGATTACGAGAGTCGATAACGTAGGCCCGATGAACTTCAAAGTCCCCCGGCTGGAAGTAGTTGATGCCATCGGGAGCACCGTGCCGGTCAGCTTCACCGTTCGAACTTTCCCTGGCGGTCCGCTGCACCGCTCGCAATCCCTGCGCTTAACCATCGACGCGCAAGCATTTGTCCTGACACCTCCGCGCCTCACGCCTGATCTCAGCACCGTCACTGTCCGATACCCGGGAATGGCTACGGGTTATCACGCTCGCGTGCGTTTCGCAGGTATCGAAACAAGGAAGACAGACTGGCAAGACCTGAAGACGGGTGCAACGGCAGAGTTTTCGATTCCTAAAAGCTGGATACAGGAAAATATCGGAAAAACTGTATTGATTAACTACAGCGTCAACCGCCGCGGCGTCGCTGAAAACAGCATGTTCTCTCAAGTTCTGAGAGTGCAGTTGTAAAGCCGGGACTTGCAGAAAATTCCAAACAAGGACATCGCAAGCATGAGCACCGAAACGCACGCACTGAATCTTACCGCCCCAAAACTTCTGGAAGCCTACGGAACCGATGGAAACCGGTTGAACGTCAACGATGTATATACCAACAGCCATGTCAACGTTCAGGTACCGAAATACGTCGGCATGTTAAAAGGGCAAACCATAAGGGTTCGCTGGACCAGTGGCCGATATGTGTATGAGACGCAAACATCGACAGTTGGCACACCCGCGCCACAGGTTTTTAGAATTCCTCGCATTGAAGTCATCGACGCTATTGGCGGCCTTGTGGCTCTCAACTACAGCGTGCGCACCGCTTCTGGACTTCCGCTGCAGATATCCAAAGCACTGACGTTGCGAGTTGATCCTCAACCTTTCGACCTGGTTGAACCGAGGCTGTCCGAAGACCGAAAAATAGTGACTGTGAAATTCTTGAACATGACGACTGGTTTCACAGCAAAAGTTAGATGGCATGGCATCGTTGTACGCGACACTGAAAGCAAACCGATTCTGAATGATTCATCGATACCTTTTAGTATCCCAGCGAGTTGGGTATCAGAAAATGCTGGAAAAACAGTATTGATCAATTACAGCGTTCATCGTTCAGGGTCAAACGCCAACCTGATATTTTCGAAAGCACTCCGCCTAAACCTTTGAAATCGCGGCATAGCGTTAAAGCCCACGATACAAAACTTCCGCATTATGGGCTTTTTTCATGCTTTAACCCGGACAACCAAAACAGCAATCGCACCACACTCATTTAAAATCAAATGCAGGCCTTGTTACTTACCCACTACCGAGACCGACTGTTCCGCCGCATGAAAACTGAACAATGCATCTTCTCCATCGAAGGTCAATCTTATAACTGGCAAATAATTCGATGTTTGCTCGTAATAATCGTTTTGCATGAACCGAGCTCCATCCAATGCGACCACTGGATTGGCAGAGTAAACATAAACGAACGCCTCCAAAGGTAGTTTCTGTGGAATACCTGGAGGCCATGCCGCTGTTACGACTTCATTGGTATAAGCCAGATCGGCGGCGTACTCGAAATTGCTTCTACCCTGCACGAAAATCGTAAATTGCTCTCTATTCGGACCTAAAGCGCACTGATGGTAAAAGCGATTTGCCGTACCCGTTACGGAATGATAGTGGGATCTCCATGCAGATAGAGTCAAAATATTCATTTCCTCACAAGAATCCCCTTCGTTTGGATAATATTTATGGCGTCCACAAGAGTGTTTTCTGTAAGTCCCAGTAGCACCATCACCTGGAAATGAGCATCGCACATTGATAGGATGCGCGCGGGACTTGATGGCAAACTCCGTGCTTTTGAATACGAAACCCTGCTTCTCAGAAATATAAAGCCCTTTCATCTTTACGTCTTTGCGAAGAAAAGAGAAAGAAACTCCATCGCGTAAAATAGATCCAGAACTAGGATCCCAAGCGTGATAATTTTTTGTTGCTTTGGTTGTCCGAATCAGGACGCCACTACAAAAATAAGCCGCGTTCCCGGCACAGTCATTAGACACATTCGAAAAACGGGCATTCAATTGCTGCGCCACGGTCTGACCATAAACCTGTTCCGCACTAGAGAAACTGAACACATTCTTGTCCGGAGCAGTAAGATCCAATTTGACAATAGGCAAATAAAGCGAAGTCGCCAGATAATACTCACGTTGAAACTTCTGTGCATCCCCCAACTTACCTGGCACCGACGCATCATAAAAGACAGCTTCTATAGGCAACGCTTCCGGTTTACTTTCATCCCATGTCTTAACCAGAACCTCAGTGGGCTTGGCTGTCCATATAGCATTCACAAGCTTGTGTGCTTCCAGACTGGCCTTGAATTGTGCAGCGACAACCGTACTTAATGAACATTGGTTCTTTGGCAAAGAATCATGCTCCTTGAAGTTCTTCAACCATGCTGCAGCCGTAGTGGGACTGCCCCATAACTTTGCACAGTTGGCAAGATCAGGATCCGCTTTCGCCACTTTCGGTGCAAACCCACACCCATGATCGGCCCGCACATCCAGAGACTCGGTTGGAAACGGAAAAACGCAGCGCAGATGCAACGCCTTGCCATCTGCAAGAGCAGAGGTTTGGTCCTTGAGGATAAAACCGCTTTTACGATTGCCGTTCACTGCGGTACTGCCAATATCAGATCGTATGTAGGTAAAGGCCACAGACCCTAGCTTTGTCGCTTTCGACCCATAATCCCAAAACTTGAAGAACGTGCTGTAATCCACCCCCCTCAGGAGGATACCGGAACAATAATAGGCGGGAGTTCCATTTGAGCATTGCGCGACATTGCTTTGATATTTTGCATTCAAGTCCGCCACTAATGCCTGACCGGACATGGCGTTGACAGCAGCGGAGAAAGCGAAAGTCAGGAACAGGAATAGTTTCATGTTCATACCCTGATAAAGTTGAATTCATCTCGAGTATGTTGAGTGCCGAAGATCGATATCCACTGTCAGTTCTGACAGTTCCGACCAGCGGCACTGTCAATTAAAAGCAAAAAAAATCGCAGCCTTCGGCAGCTCCTACATCGGGATAAGCGTTTCCCCTGTAGGAGCTACCGCAGGCTGCGATCTTTTGATCTTGCTTCTAGTTCTTGTGAAGCTTGCGCATCAACTCCGCCTCAGCCTGGGTCAAGCCACAGGACTGAGTCAGCTCATCAACGCTTGCGCCCATGCCCACCAGTTTCGCCGCCTGGGCGAACGACAGGCTGGAGGGATCGCGCTGTTCAAGCGCAACGATCTTGTCCGGCAACGGACTCACCACCGCGCGCAGTTCATGCAGGGCTTCGCCCATGCGCACGTTGCCGTTCTGGTAATCGTCGACGCGCTTGGCCAGGTCCTTGATGCGCTGATCACGCAGCGCATCGCCCTGAGCCTGTTGCGCGGCGATCACCCGCTGCGCCTTGATGTACGCCAGAAACATTGCCAGCGTGCCTGCCCAGAAGAGGAACAGGACAATGACCGCAACCTCGAGAATCAATCAGATGCTCTCCAGTTCCGACCATTCTTCTTCGCTCATCATCTTGTCCAGCTCGACCAGGATCAGCAACTCGTTGTTCTTGTTGCACACGCCCTGGATGAACTTGGCCGACTCTTCGTTACCGACGTTCGGTGCGGTTTCGATTTCCGACTGACGCAGGTAAACCACTTCAGCCACGCTGTCGACCATGATCCCGACGACTTGCTTGTCGGCTTCGATGATGACGATACGGGTGTTGTCGCTGATCTCGCCGCTGTTCAGGCCAAAGCGCTGACGGGTGTCGATCACGGTGACCACGTTACCGCGCAGGTTGATGATGCCCAGCACGTAGCTGGGTGCGCCCGGCACCGGAGCGATCTCGGTGTAGCGCAGCACTTCCTGAACGCGCATCACGTTGATGCCGTAGGTTTCGTTGTCCAGCTTGAAGGTCACCCATTGCAGGATCGGATCTTCAGAACCCTTTGCCGCCGTCGCCTTGTCGTTCATACCCTAGCCCCTCGAAGTACCGCCCTAGCGGTGTATGTTTCGTTTTCCGGCACATCGATGCCGGTAGTGTCTGTTTATGTCGGTTTGTGGTTCGGCTTACTGCCGGACATGTGCTTTGCCCCGCCGCTGGCGATCAACTCGGCCAGTGCGGCGACATCGAGCAAGGCGCACATGTGTTCAATCACCGTGCCGGCGAGCCATGGCCGCTGACCTCGATGACTTCTCCATTTGATTTCACTCGGGTCCAGGCGCAACGAGCGGCTGACCTGATGCACCGCCAGGCCCCACTCGTAACCTTGTACCGAAATCACGTACTGCAAGCCCTGACGGAAGTCATCGCGGTAACGATCCGGCATGACCCAGCGCGCGGTGTCCAGCACTTTCAGGTTGCCGGCCTGGCTCGGCAGAATCCCGAGGAACCATTCCGGCTGCCCGAACAGCGGCGTCAGTTCGTGGCCGGCCAGCGAATAGATCGAGCCGAGGCACACCAACGGCACGGCCAGGGTCAGCCCGGCGACGTCGAACAGCAGGCATTCGAACGCTTCCGAAGCCCAGACCGGACGACCATCGGTGTCCACCGGTGGCGGCGTGTTGCTTGGCGGCAGATGCACTTCCACCAGCGGCGGGACCCGCGTCTGTTCGACGGGCGCGGGCGCGGGTGCAACTGGAGCCGGAGCCGGCTCGACCGCCGCCGGTTCCAGCGCGGTTTTCAGCAATTGGGTTTGCAGCAGCGGCGCGAGGGTCGACACTGGCGCGCGGGTTTCTTCAATCAATGCCACTGGCGCTTTCGGCGTCGGGGCAGCGACTGGCGCAGCAACCGGTTTGGCGGCTTTCTGCGCATCACGCGCCTGCTCTTCCAGCACCGCTGCCTGAAACTCGTCCAGTGCCTCGGCGCTTTCCACAACGTCAGGCTGCGCCGCAACGACCGCTGGCAGCGCTTCTGGAACGTCATGCAGCAGGTCTTCCAGATAGGACTGCAAGGCCAATTGCGGGCGCGAGGTGAGTTTGACCGGGCGATTCATGCTCACGCCACCTGCGGAACAAGTTGTTGCGCCAACAGATGCTTGAGCAACGCGCGGTAGGCCAGCACGCCCCGGCTCTTGCCGTCGAATTGCGAAGGCGTGACACCGGCACGGCTGGCGTCGCGCAGACGGGTATCGACCGGGATGTAACCCTGCCAGATCTCGTCCGGAAACTTGTCACGCAGCACGCGCAAGGTATGCATGGATGCCTGGGTACGGCGATCAAACAAGGTCGGCACAATGCTGAACGGCAGCGCCTGTTTGCGCGAGCGGTTGATCATCGCCAGGGTGTTGACCATGCGCTCCAGGCCTTTGACAGCCAGGTGTTCGGTCTGCACCGGAATCACCAGCTGCTGACTCGCCGCGAGGGCGTTGACCATCAGCACGCCGAGCAATGGCGGGCTGTCGATGACGGCGTAATCGAAGTCCTGCCACAGCTGCGCCAGACTCTTGGCGATCACCAGACCCAAGCCACTCTGCCCTGGCGACTGACGCTCAAGGGTGGCCAGCGCGGTGCTCGACGGCAGCAGGGAAATGCGCTCATCGCTGGTCGACAACAGCAGTTGCCCCGGCAGGCCTTGCGGCACGCTGCCCCTGTGCAGGAACAGGTCGTAGTTGCTGTGTTCGAGGCTGTCGGGGTCGTAACCGAAATAGCTGGTCATCGAGCCGTGCGGATCGAGGTCGACGACAACCACACGCTTGCCCGCCTCCGCCAGCAATCCGGCTAAAGCGATGGAAGATGTGGTTTTACCGACACCACCCTTTTGATTGGCGACTGCCCAGACTCTCATTCGGTTCGTTCCTCCCGGCCGATATGCTCGACCGAGACATAGCTCAGCGTGTTAATGCGGGTGACGGAGAATTGACGGCACTCTCGCGTCCCGGCGTCTTGACCGGGGTCGGTGCAGTTTGTGTGCCAGCACGCTTCAAAGCGGCGTCCGGTTGCGCATTGGCGGTTCCGGTGCCCGTGAGGCTGCGGCGAACATCGAGATTGCGCGACACCACCAACACCACGCGACGGTTTTTCGCACGGCCTTCGGCAGTGGCGTTATTGGCGACCGGCTGAAACTCGCCGTAGCCCACCGAAGCCAGGCGACCGGGGTTCACACCCTGCATGGCCAGCATGCGCACGATGCTTGCCGAACGCGCCGAGGACAATTCCCAGTTGGTCGGGTACTGCGCGGTGCGGATCGGTTGATCGTCGGTAAAGCCTTCGACGTGGATCGGGTTGTCGAACGGTTTCAGAATCGCCGCCACCTTGTCGATGATGTTGAACGCGATGTCGCTGGGCATCGCGTCGCCACTGCCGAACAACAGGCTGGAGTTGAGTTCGATCTCGACCCACAGCTCGTTGCCGCGCACGGTCATCTGGTTGGAACTGATCAAGTCGCCGAAGGCGGCGCTGATGTCATCGGCGATGCTTTTCAAAGGATCGCTGGCCCCGGCGATGCCAGCGTCGACCTGCTCGGCGTCCTTGACCAGCGGCTTGGCCGGGGTCACGGTTTTCGGTCGTTCATCTCCGATCGGAATCGGCTTAAGCGAACGGTCGGAATCGGTAAAGACTCCGATCAGCGCTTCGGAAATGACTTTGTACTTGCCTTCGTTGATCGACGAGATCGAGTACATCACCACGAAGAACGCGAACAGCAACGTGATGAAATCCGCGTAGGACACAAGCCAGCGCTCGTGGTTGACGTGTTCTTCCTGATGCCTGCGACGGGCCATGAGGTTATTCCCTTAATCCATGAAGCCTTGCAGCTTCAACTCGATGGAGCGTGGGTTTTCACCTTCGGCGATCGACAGAATGCCTTCCAGCAACATTTCGCGATAACGCGACTGCCGTAACGCGATTGACTTCAGCTTGGCGGCGACGGGCAGCAGGATCAGGTTGGCACTCGCCACACCGTAGATCGTGGCGACAAACGCCACGGCGATGCCACTGCCCAGTTGCGTCGGATCAGCGAGGTTGCCCATCACGTGGATCAGGCCCATCACCGCACCGATGATGCCGATGGTCGGCGCATAGCCGCCCATGCTTTCAAAAACCTTGGCCGCTTCGATGTCGCGCGCTTCCTGCGTGTAGAAATCCACTTCGAGGATGCTGCGGATCGCTTCCGGCTCTGCACCGTCGACCAGCAATTGCAGGCCTTTGCGCGAGTAGCTGTCGGGTTCGGCATCCGCCACGCCTTCCAGCCCCAGCAAACCTTCTTTACGGGCGGTAAGGCTCCAGTTGACCACGCGGTCGATACCGCCAGCCAGGTCCACGCGAGGCGGAAAGAAAATCCAGGCCAGGATCTGCATGGCGCGCTTGAACGCGCTCATCGGCGATTGCAGCAGCGCGGCACCGATGGTGCCGCCCAGCACGATCAGCGCCGCCGGGCCGTTGGCCAGCGCACCGAGGTGACCACCTTCCAGGTAGTTGCCGCCGATGATGGCGACGAACGCCATGATGATCCCGATAAGGCTTAAAACATCCATCAGATACACGCCTCGACGATGTGCTTGCCGATGTCGTCCAGACCGTATACCGCGTCAGCGAGGTCGGCTTTGACGATGGCCATCGGCATGCCGTAGATCACGCAACTCGCCTCATCCTGAGCCCACACCGAACTGCCGCCCTGCTTGAGCAGACGCGCGCCTTCGCGACCATCGGCGCCCATGCCGGTCAGCACCACCGCCAGAACTTTGTCACCGTAGGATTTCGCGGCGGAACCGAAGGTAATGTCCACGCACGGCTTGTAATTCAGACGCTCGTCGCCCGGCAGGATTTTCACCGCGCCACGGCCGTCGATCATCATTTGCTTGCCACCCGGCGCCAGCAACGCCAGGCCCGGACGCAGAATGTCGCCATCCTCGGCTTCCTTGACGCTGATGCGGCAGAGCTTGTCGAGTCGCTCGGCAAAGGCCTTGGTAAACGCCGCCGGCATGTGCTGGATCAGCACGATGGGCGCCGGGAAGTTCGCCGGCAATTGCGTGAGTACCCGCTGCAGAGCAACCGGGCCGCCCGTCGAGGTGCCGATGGCAACCAGTTTGTAGGCTTTGCGTTTGGGCGCTGGCGACGACGCGCTGGCGGCCGGCGCGCGAGTGGGTGCCGGTGCAGGCGCCGGACGTGCCGGCGCGCTGGTGCTGTGGCTACTGAAGCTTGATGCCGCCGGGGTCGGCGCAGGTGCAGGTGCAGCCACTGGCGCCGGTGCGCTGTAGGCACTGAAACGCCGGTTGCTGCGCGAGATGCTGTGCACCTTCTCGCACAGCAGTTGCTTGACCTTCTCCGGGTTACGGGAGATGTCTTCGAAATTCTTCGGCAGGAAATCCACCGCGCCGGCGTCCAGCGCATCCAGGGTCACCCGGGCGCCTTCGTGAGTCAGCGAGGAGAACATCAACACCGGGGTCGGGCAGCGCTGCATGATGTGCCGCACCGCCGTGATGCCATCCATCATCGGCATCTCGTAGTCCATGGTGATCACGTCCGGCTTGAGGGCCAGGGCCTGATCGATCGCCTCTTTACCGTTGGTTGCCGTGCCGACAACCTGGATGCTCGGATCTGCTGAAAGAATTTCCGAGACGCGGCGGCGGAAAAAACCCGAATCGTCCACCACCAGGACTTTGACTGCCATAAACACTCCATTAGGTGCAGCGGAGCGTGATCGCCCCGCTGCCCCGGATTCAAATACGCCGTGCGGCGTAACGCTTGAGCATGCTTGGAACATCGAGAATCAGAGCGATGCGGCCGTCACCGGTGATGGTGGCGCCGGACATGCCCGGAGTGCCCTGCAGCATTTTGCCCAATGGCTTGATGACCACTTCTTCCTGGCCGACCAGTTGATCGACGACGAAGCCGATCCGCTGAGTGCCCACCGAAAGGATCACCACATGGCCTTCGCGCTGCTCTTCGTGAGCGGCAGAGCGGACCAGCCAGCCCTTGAGATAGAACAATGGCAGCGCCTTGTCCCGCACGATCACCACTTCCTGGCCGTCCACCACGTTGGTGGTCGACAGGTCGAGGTGGAAGATTTCGTTGACGTTGACCAACGGGAACGCAAACGCCTGGTTGCCGAGCATGACCATCAGGGTTGGCATGATCGCGAGGGTCAGCGGCACCTTGATGACGATCTTCGAGCCCTGGCCCTTGGTCGAGTAAATATTGATCGAACCGTTGAGCTGGGAAATCTTGGTCTTCACCACGTCCATGCCGACACCGCGGCCAGACACGTCGGAGATCTCGGTCTTGGTCGAGAAACCGGGGGCGAAAATCAGGTTGTAGCACTCGGTATCGCTCAGGCGATCAGCCGCGTCCTTGTCCATCACACCGCGTTTTACCGCGATGGAACGCAGGACGTTCGGGTCCATGCCTTTGCCGTCATCGGAGATCGACAGCAGGATGTGATCGCCTTCCTGCTCGGCGGCCAGCACCACGCGACCGCCACGGGCCTTGCCCGACGCTTCGCGCTCTTCCGGCGACTCGATGCCGTGGTCGACCGCGTTGCGCACCAAGTGGACCAGCGGGTCGGCCAGGGCCTCGACAAGGTTTTTGTCGAGGTCGGTTTCTTCACCCACCAGTTCCAGGTTGATCTCTTTCTTGAGCTGACGCGCCAGGTCGCGAACCAGACGCGGGAAGCGCCCGAAGACCTTCTTGATCGGCTGCATCCGCGTCTTCATCACCGCGGTTTGCAGGTCAGCCGTGACCACGTCGAGGTTCGACACGGCCTTGGACATGGCTTCATCGCCGCTGTTGAGACCCAGGCGCACCAGACGGTTACGCACCAGTACCAGCTCGCCAACCATGTTCATGATTTCGTCGAGACGCGCGGTGTCGACCCGCACGGTGGTCTCGGCTTCGCTCGCCGGTTTTTCCGGTGGCGGTGCCGCGGCGGCGCGGGCCGGAGCCGGTGCGGCAGCGGCCGGTTTTGGCGCTTCGGCTTTCGGCTCAGGCTTGGCGGCGGGCTTCGCTGGCGCAGCGGCAGCCGGTGCCTTGGCGGCTGGCGCGGCAACCGTCGAAGCACTGCCCGCCGTGGCGGCGCCGACTTCGGAGAACTTGCCTTTGCCATGCAATTCGTCGAGCAGCGATTCGAATTCGTGATCGGAGATCAGATCGCTGCCGGCAGCGGCGGCGGCCGGAGCGGCTGGCGCAGCCGGTGCCGAGGCAATGGCCGACTCCAGCGCTTCAACGGCGAAGTTGCCTTTGCCGTGCAACTGATCGAGCAGGGCTTCGAATTCGTCGTCGGTGATGTCCGAGCTGTCGCCTGCCGCCGGTGCTGCCGGTGCTGCCGGAGCGGCCGCCGTCGGGACTACCGCATCAACGGCGAACTGGCCTTTGCCGTGCAGTTGATCGAGCAGAGACTCGAACTCGGCGTCGGTGATTTCATCGCTAGCGGCTTCATTGGCCGTTTGCGCAGGAGCAGCTGCCGGGGCTTCGGCTTCGGCCTTGACGGCGTTCAGTGAATCCAGCAGTTGTTCGAATTCGTTATCGGTGATGTCGCCGGAATCGCCGGAATCGCCCTCGACGACCAGCTCTTCGATCATCTCGGCCACTGGCGAAGCCGGGGCTTCGTCCGCCGATTGCGGTTCGGCCAGACGCGCCAGGGCGGCCAGCAGTTCCGGGGTGGCAGCGGTGATCGGAGCACGCTCGCGGACTTCGCTGAACATGCTGTTCACCGCGTCCAGTGCTTCGAGGACAACGTCCATCAGTTCTGCATCAACGCGCCGCTCACCCTTACGCAGGATGTCGAACACGTTTTCGGCGATGTGACAGCACTCCACCAGCTCGTTGAGCTGAAGGAAGCCGGCGCCCCCTTTTACAGTGTGGAAACCGCGAAAAATTGCGTTGAGCAGATCTGCGTCATCCGGGCGGCTTTCCAGCTCGACCAGTTGTTCGGACAGTTGCTCAAGAATCTCGCCGGCCTCAACCAGGAAATCCTGAAGGATCTCTTCATCGGCGCCGAAGCTCATTAATGGGGTGCTCCTACAGGTCTAAAAACCCAAAAAACCTAAAATTCCAAAACACTAGAATCCGAGGCTGGATAACAAATCGTCCACATCGTCCTGACCGGACACAACGTCTTCTCGTTTATCGGCATGAATCTGCGGACCTTCACCCTGCGAGAGATGTTTTTGTGGATCTTTTTCTGCAAGCATCGCGGCGCGGTCATGTTCGATGCCCGCAAAGCGGTCGACCTGACTGGCCATGAGCACGAGTTTGAGCAAATTGCTTTCGACTTCGGTGACCAGTTGGGTCACACGCTTGATCACCTGACCGGTGAGGTCCTGGTAATCCTGGGCCAGCAGGATGTCGTTGAGATGGCTCGACACTTCACGGTTGTCCGTGCTGCTGCGTGACAGAAAACCGTCGACCCGGCGCGCCAGCTCGCGGAACTCTTCAGCCCCGACTTCGCGACGCATGAAGCGACTCCAATCGGCGCTCAAGGTCTGGGCTTCATCAGCCAGACCGTTGACCACCGGCGTGGCGCTTTCCACCAGATCCATGGTGCGGTTGGCCGCGGCTTCCGTCAGCTTGACCACATAGCCCAGGCGTTCGGTGGCGTCGGTGATTTGCGACACTTCCTCGGCCTGCGGCATGTGCGGATCGATCTGGAAATTGACGATCGCACTGTGCAGTTCACGCGTGAGCTTGCCCACTTCCTGATACAGGCCACGGTCACGGGTCTGATTGAGCTCATGGATCAGTTGCACCGCGTCACCGAATCTGCCTTTTTCAAGGCTCTCGACCAGTTCGACCGCGTGTTTTTTCAGGGTCGACTCGAAATCGCCCTGTGAAGATTCTTTATGCTCCATAGCTCCCCCGCGCGTTCATCAGCCGATGCGTTCGAAAATCTTCTCGATTTTGTCTTTCAGCGCCTGAGCCGTGAAAGGTTTGACCACGTAGCCGTTCACACCGGCCTGAGCGGCTTCGATGATCTGCTCACGCTTGGCTTCAGCGGTCACCATCAGTACCGGCAGGTGCTTGAGCTTTTCATCGGCACGCACGTGACGCAGCAGGTCGATACCGGTCATGCCCGGCATGTTCCAGTCCGTTACCAGAAAGTCGATGCTGCCGCTGTTGAGCACCGGAATGGCAGTGGTGCCATCGTCGGCCTCGACGGTGTTGGTGAACCCAAGATCACGCAGCAGGTTCTTGATGATCCGCCGCATCGTTGAGAAGTCATCAACGATGAGGATTTTCATGTCTTTGTTCAATTCGACCTCCAAGCAGTCTTAAACGCGCCCAGCACCTGGACGCGCCACTTCAATCAATCGGCGCAGCACTCGAAGACTGTCTGGAGCACAACAGAGCAAGACCGGTGCCGTTCATCACCGCACCAGCCTCGTTCGCAGTGTCCCCACACTGCCTTCAGCGCGCTCGCCACTCCCCCAAACGCCCCCGCAAACGGGCCGCGCACTGGCTGTGTAACTGGCTGACCCGCGATTCACTGACGCCAAGGACTTCACCGATCTCCTTGAGGTTCAGCTCTTCGTCGTAGTACAGCGCCAACACCAGTCGCTCACGCTCCGGCAAATTGGCAATCGCGTCCGCCAGCGCCGCCTGGAAGCGTTCATCTTCCAGATCGCGTGACGGCTCAAGATGAGCACTCGCGCCATCCTCGTGCAGCCCTTCGTGTTCGCCGTCCTGCAACAGGTCGTCGAAACTGAACAGGCGACTGCCCAAGGTGTCATTCAAAATCCCGTAGTAATCGTCGAGACTCAATTGGAGTTCGGCTGCAACCTCGTGATCTTTAGCGTCACGGCCGGTTTTAGCTTCAATTGAGCGAATTGCGTCGCTGACCATACGGGTATTGCGGTGAACCGAGCGTGGCGCCCAATCCCCTTTGCGCACTTCATCGAGCATCGCACCGCGGATTCGTATGCCCGCGTATGTTTCGAAACTGGCGCCTTTGCTGGCGTCGTATTTGGTCGAGACTTCGAGCAGGCCGATCATGCCGGCCTGGATCAGGTCTTCGACCTGCACACTCGCCGGCAAGCGTGCCAGCAAGTGGTAGGCAATGCGTTTGACCAATGGTGCGTAACGCTCGATCAGTTCGTACTGCGCGTCACGTGCCGACTTCTTGTAGAGATTCATGCCACTGGCGGTCATAACACAGGCCCTGCGGTTTGCTGCACGAGACGCTCGACGAAAAACTCGAGATGGCCGCGCGGGTTGGCCGGCAGCGGCCAGGTATCGACCTTCTGTGCAATCGCCTTGAACGCCAGCGCGCACTTGGAGCGCGGGAAGGCTTCGTAGACGGCACGCTGCTTCTGCACGGCCTTGCGCACGCTTTCGTCGTAAGGCACGGCGCCGACGTATTGTAGGGCCACGTCAAGGAAGCGATCCGTGACCTTGGTCAACTTGGCGAACAGGTTGCGGCCTTCCTGCGGGCTCTGCGCCATGTTGGCGAGGACGCGGAAGCGGTTCATGCCGTAATCGCGGTTGAGCAGCTTGATCAGCGCGTAGGCGTCCGTGATCGAAGTCGGCTCGTCGCAAACCACCAGCAACACTTCCTGGGCGGCGCGCACAAAACTGACTACCGAGTCACCAATACCCGCAGCGGTGTCGATCACCAGCACGTCGAGATTGTCGCCAATGTCGCTGAATGCCTGGATCAGGCCGGCGTGTTGCGCCGGGCTCAGGTGCACCATGCTCTGCGTGCCGGAAGCGGCCGGCACGATGCGGATACCGCCGGGGCCTTGCAACAGCACGTCGCGCAGTTCGCAACGGCCTTCGATGACGTCGGCCAGTGTGCGTTTCGGGGTAAGCCCCAGCAGAACGTCGACGTTCGCCAGCCCCAGATCAGCGTCCAGCAGCATGACCCGACGGCCAAGCTCTGCCAGCGCCAGAGACAAGTTCACTGACACGTTAGTCTTCCCGACGCCACCTTTGCCGCCGGTCACCGCGATCACCTGTACGGGATGCATGCTGCCCATGTTATTTCTTTACCTTGTCTTGCATAGACGGAGGCCACATTACTGGCTGCGCGTTCACAACCGGAACAATGCATGGCAGACCATCGATGTAGGTACAAAAACTGTTCATGAATACCTCAGCCTACCTGCTTGGTCGGGCTGTGATAGATATCAGCGAACATGTCGGCCATGGCTTCTTCGCTGGGTTCTTCCTGCATTTGCACGCTGACGGCACGGCTGACCAGTTGATGGCGGCGCGGCAGATGCAAATCATCCGGAATCCGTGGGCCATCGGTCAGGTACGCGACCGGCAATTCATGACTGATCGCCAGGCTCAACACTTCGCCCAGGCTTGCCGTTTCATCCAGTTTAGTCAGGATGCACCCGGCGAGCCCGCAACGCTTGTAACTGTGATAAGCGGCGGTTAGAACCTGTTTCTGGCTGGTGGTTGCCAAGACCAGATAATTTTTTGAACGAATGCCACGACCGGCGAGACTTTCGAGCTGCATGCGCAGGGCCGGATCGCTGGCTTGCAGGCCGGCGGTATCGATCAGCACCACGCGTTTGCGCAGCAGTGGGTCCAGCGCCTGCACCAGCGACTGGCCAGGATCGACGTGAGTGACCGGCACATTGAGGATGCGACCGAGCGTCTTCAACTGTTCCTGCGCACCGATACGGAAACTGTCCATGCTCACCAGCGCGACATTCTGCGCGCCGTACTTGAGCACGTAGCGCGCGGCCAGCTTGGCCAGCGTGGTGGTCTTGCCCATGCCGGCAGGGCCGACCATGGCAATCACACCGCCCTCTTCCAGCGGCTCGACTTCCGGTACGGCAATCATCCGCGCCAGGTGCGCGAGCAGCATGCGCCAGGCCTGACGAGGTTCTTCGATATCGGTGATCATCGACAGCAGATCGCGCGACAACGGGCCGGACAGACCGATGCGCTGCAGGCGGCGATACAGATTGGCTTGCGCCGGGCGGCTGCCTTGCAACTGGTTCCAGGCCAGGGTGCCCAGTTGCACTTCCATCAGCTCGCGCAGGCTGTTCAATTCGAAGCGCATCGAATCCAGTGCCCGCGGATCAACACCGGCCGATGGCTGCGCAGGGGCCGCAGCCGGACGCGCCGGGGCGGTGTAGGTCGGCTCGGTCAGCGGTTCGGCGGCGGTCAGTGGCAGGCCGGCAGTCAACGGCAGCCCGGCGAACAACTGGCGATTGGTGTTGCCGTCGGCTTCGCCACGCAGGCTCAGTTCGGCCTGGGCGGTGACGATGCGCGACTGGGTCTTGCGCAGCTCGTCTTCGAGTTCCATGTTCGGAACCCGTGGCGCCAGCGCCGACAATTTGTAATCCAGTGCCGCCGTCAGCTCGACACCGCCGGCAATGCGGCGATTGCCAATGATGGCGGCATCAGCGCCCAGCTCATCACGAACCAGCTTCATGGCCTGACGCATATCGGCGGCAAAGAAACGCTTAACTTGCATAAACCACTACCTCAGCCGTTGGGCCCTACTGTCGCAACGATGGTCACTTGCTTGTTGTCCGGTATTTCCTGGTAGGCCAGCACATGCAGTCCAGGGACGGCGAGGCGGCCAAAGCGCGAAAGCATCGCGCGAACCGGGCCTGCTACCAACAGAATCACCGGCTGACCTTGCATTTCCTGACGCTGCGCCGCTTCGATGAGCGAACGCTGCAGCTTCTCGGCCATGCTTGGCTCCAGCAGAACACCCTCTTCCGAGCCTTGTCCTGCCTTCTGCAGACTATTGAGCAATATTTGTTCCAACCTTGGTTCCAAGGTGATCACAGGCAGCTCGGACTCAGTGCCTACAATGCTTTGGACGATGGCGCGGGATACACCGACCCGCACAGCGGCCACCAATGCGGCGGTATCTTGACTCTTCGCAGCGTTGTTGGCGATGGCTTCGGCGATGCTGCGGATATCGCGCACCGGCACGTGTTCAGCGAGCAGCGCCTGCAGGACTTTGAGCAACTGCGACAACGTGACCACACCCGGCACCAGCTCTTCAGCCAGTTTCGGCGAGCTTTTGGCCAGCAATTGCATGAGTTGCTGCACTTCCTCGTGGCCGATCAGCTCACTGGAATGCTTGTACAGAATCTGGTTCAAGTGCGTCGCGACCACGGTGCTGGCGTCGACCACGGTATAACCCAGCGATTGCGCCTGGGCACGCTGGCTGATTTCGATCCACACCGCTTCCAGGCCGAAAGCCGGATCTTTGGCGTTGATGCCGTTGAGCGTACCGTAGACCTGGCCCGGGTTGATCGCCAGTTCGCGATCCGGGTAGATCTCGGCTTCCGCCAGGATCACGCCCATCAGGGTCAGGCGATAGGCGCTCGGCGCCAGATCGAGGTTGTCGCGGATGTGCACGGTCGGCATCAGGAAGCCCAGATCCTGCGAGAGCTTCTTGCGCACGCCCTTGATCCGCGCCAGCAATTGCCCGCCCTGATTGCGGTCCACCAGCGGAATCAGGCGATAGCCGACTTCCAGGCCAATCATGTCGATGGGCGTGACGTCATCCCAGCCCAGCTCCTTGGTTTCCATGGCGCGAGCCGGCGACGGCAGTAGCTCCTGCTGACGCTTGACCTCTTCCAGCGCCACGACCTTGGCGACGTTCTGCTTCTTCCAGAACAGGTACGCACCGCCAGCCGCGAGCGCCGCCATGCTGAGGAACGAGAAGTGCGGCATGCCCGGCACCAGGCCCATCACCGCCATCAAACCGGCGGCCACGGCCAGCGCTTTCGGCGAGGCGAACATCTGGCGGTTGATCTGCTTGCCCATGTCTTCCGAACCGGAAGCACGGGTCACCATGATCGCTGCAGCTGTAGATAACAACAGTGATGGCAATTGCGCCACTAAACCGTCACCGATGGTCAGCAAGGCGTAAACCTTGCCGGCATCGCCGAAGCTCATGTTGTGCTGGAAGATACCGACGGCCACGCCGCCGATGAGGTTGATGAACAGAATCAGCAAGCCGGCGATGGCGTCACCGCGCACGAATTTGCTGGCACCGTCCATCGAACCGTAGAACTCGGCCTCTTGGGCGACTTCCTGGCGACGCGCCTTGGCTTGGTTCTGGTCGATCAGGCCGGCGTTGAGGTCGGCGTCGATTGCCATTTGCTTGCCGGGCATCGCATCGAGGGTGAAGCGCGCGCTCACCTCGGAAATCCGCCCGGCACCCTTGGTCACCACGACGAAGTTGATGATCATCAGGATCGCGAAGACCACGATACCGACCACGTAGTTACCGCCGATCACCACCTCACCGAAGGCCTGGATCACCTTACCGGCAGCGGCGTGGCCGTCCTGACCGTGGAGCATCACCACCCGCGTCGACGCCACGTTCAACGCCAGCCGCAGCAGCGTCGCCACCAGCAGAATCGTCGGGAACACGGCAAAATCCAGCGGCCGCAGCGCATACACGCAGACCAGCAGGACGACAATCGACAGGGCGATGTTGAAGGTGAAGAACACGTCGAGCAGGAACGGCGGCACCGGCAACATCATCATCGCCAGCATGACCAGCAGCAACAACGGCACGCCCAGATTGCCTCGACTGAGGTCGGCAACGTTTGTGCGAGCAGTGTTGAATAACTGAGAGCGATCCACCGGTTTTCCCCGTTCCTTTAAAGCAAACTTTTGACGCCCAGAGCGGGCTCACGGCGGCTACTGCAAGAAGCTTTCCAACTTTTGCCAAGGATTGAAACAGAGGGGTTTAACCGTGAGTTTTCTGCTGACCGGGATGCCGCCTTCGCGAGCAGGCTCGCTCCCACAGGGAAATGCATTCCAAATGTGGGAGCGAGCCTGCTCGCGAAGAGGCCAGTGAAGTCAGCAAAAAGTGCCTCTTAAACCCCGGTGTTTAAAAGACACTTCAGGACACGCCTTTCAGGCTACAAATTCTTGCGCCATTGCCTACAGCTACGCCAGAATCCGCCGGCTTGTGCGCCTTGGGGTCGGGTTCTATTGTGGTCCGGTCGCTGACGAATCAGCGATCGGGTTTAGCGACTCGAATTCAAGTCAAAGGTGCATCGGCGTTCCAGGCTTCGTTGCGGATCTGTATTTTCGCGATTTCGTCATGGTGGCTGTATGCGGGAGACCCTCGGGTCTGCCGGGTACCTTTGACCGGTTCGCTAACCTGCGTACAGCCGCCACCCCTCCTGTTTAGCGACAGGTTGTAGCGGCTCCACTTCAAAGGAGCTTCACCATGATCAAACCAACGCCAAACCCTCCCGAAATCGACCCCACCTCCCCCTACGAATCCCTCGATTCAAAAAAGCTCCACGACGCCGCCGACCGCGCCCTCGGTCACTACCTCTGCCCACCCGGCTCCACCCCACCACCGCGTAAAATCCGCCGGATGTACGCCGTCACCGCCGACTTCAAAAACGAGGAACTGCTGGCCGATGCCTGCGAAACACTCGCTTCAGCCCGAACCATCGCCAACGACTTCGCCCACCTCATCCCCGCATCGCAGCGCAGGACGCTGTTGGGGATCGCGCAACTGATCATGCTTGGCGAGTTGGCGGTGAGTCGGGCACTGGATAATCTGCAATTGCCGGGCTGAGGCAGATATTGGGCACACCCGCTGATTAATCGGGCGCAAGTTCTGGCCTCTTCGCGAGCAAGCCCGCTCCCACAGGGGATCGGTGTGATCCCCAAATCTGTATTCACTGGAGATCCAGTGTGGGAGCGAGCCTGCTCGCGAAGGGGCCAGTGAAGTCAGTACCAATCGCCTTTTAAACTCAGGCGTTTAAATGACAACTTCAGACACGCCTTTCAGGCTACAAATTCTTGCGCCATTGCCTACAGCTACGCCAGAATCCGCCGGCTTGTGCGCCTTGGGGTCGGGTTCTATTGTGGTCCGGTCGCTGACGAATCAGCGATCGGGTCTCGCAGCCCGTCGATCTCTGGACGCACAACACCCGCTTCTTTATGGCGGCTGTACGTGGGAGACCTTCGGGTCTGCCGGTTCTAGAGTCCCGGTCTGCGACCCGCGTATAGCTGCCACCTTCATTCGTCTCGCAGCGAACGCTGGCAGCTCCAATGACTCTAGGAGCTTCACCATGATCAAACCAACGCCAAACCCTCCCGAAATCGACCTCGCCTCCCCCTACGAATCACTCGATTCGAAAAAGCTCAACGACGCCGCAGACCGCGCCCTCGATCACTACCTCTGTCCACCCGGCTCCACCCCACCACCGCGTAAAACCCGCCGGATGTACGCCGTCACCGCCGACTTCAAAAACGAAGAACTGCTGGCCGATGCCTGCGAAACACTCGCTTCAGCCCGAACCATCGCCAACGACTTCGCCCACCTCATCCCCGCATCGCAGCGCAGGACGCTATTGGGGATCGCGCAACTGATCATGCTTGGCGAGTTGGCGGTGAGTCGGGCACTGGATAATCTGGAGTTGCCGAGCTGACAACCCTGTGGCGAGGGGATTTACCTCCTCGCCACAGTGACCGCAGCCGGCGCCGGACTTTCATTGAGGCTAAACGGGGAGCGTTCCGGAGGTTGCCGATTTGAGTTCGCCCCCATTTTCGCCGGCTGCGATCTTTTTTGCTTGAAACGCTGCTGATTACGCCGTCAGCACCTGCTTGGCGACGATGTCGCCAAAGTGCAGCTGATTGCCGTGAATGTATCGCGTCCCCCGATACAGTTGCTCGCCATCCACCTCAACCAGGTCTTCATCCATGTACATGAACACGACCTTGGTGGCTGGCGCAGCGATATCTCCGGGAAACTTTTCGTGGTTCTCCAGCAGGTTAAGCGCCCAGCGAAACTGCATGAGCGGCAGGTGACTGATTTCGATCTGCTCCGTCCCGCCCGGCAAGCGGAAATCCCGACCCGCCGTAATGCGCAACGTATTCCCCTGTACTTCGAATACCGGTTTTGCGTAGCGCACATCGAGCGCAGCGCCTTCAGCCCATTGATCCATGTAGTAATCGGGCGGCGTGAAGAGGTTGAACAACGCTGCGTTGTCGTGAATGTTGCCAGCGGCACCAGACAGGTAACTGTAAGCATGGTGGTAAGCAAGACCTTCCAGTTCTGGCCGAATGGCATTGTCCCGAATGCTCAAAAAGCCCGGAGAGTGAACGTTAGCCATATGCACAAAGTGTGTGAAGTCCAGATGCATGTCGAGGGTTACGCTGTAACCGATGGCCCGCTCCGACTCATTCTTCTGCAACCGTCCTGAAACAAAATCCAGCGCCATGCCTTCGAGTTTTCGATAACTACGCTCCTCTTGCATCATCGTGCCTCCCTGAGAGCGGATATGCCCGCCACTCATATCACCGCGTTCGACGATTGACGTCTACTGATAGAGCTGACAGGTAAACAGGCATTTCAGATGAACGGCCCCATCAAGCATCGCGGCGAAGATCCGGACGCGTGTCCTTGCCGGCACGGTATTGGCGGATCGGGTAGACGTAGGCCAGTACCTGAGCGACCGCCAGGTACAGTCGCCCCAGGGGAAAGAGTTTGCCTCGCAAGGTTTCGGCGGTCACGGCGCTGGACTTCCCTTCCCGCTCTCACAGATAGAAAAACCAAAAAGATCGCAGCCTTCGACAGCTCATGGATCGGAGCAAGCGCTGACGAAGGTTACGATCTTTTGATTTCGGGAAAACTAATACCTCAGGTTCGTGGCTTCGCCACCAGCCTTTGAAGGCTTGTCGAATTCGACCGCCTTACCCTTTTTGATCTTCACTCGCCCGGCCTCGGCCAATGGGATGCTGAAAGGGTAATCCTCCGTAAACAGGACGCCCGCCGCCGCCGCTCCAAAAGAAAAACCTGGCGATGCAGGCTCTGGATCTGGCGTGATGGCGCCTTTACCGGTTTTCGGGTCATAGCTGCTGAATGTGCCTTTCATTGCCTTACTCCCTGTAGTCGCGCGAACTGTGCGAAGTCACCACGCTATCAAACTGCAAATGAAAGCTGCATACACCTGTCAGAGTTGACAGGTCATGCCGGCTTCCAGACCAACGGCATCAGCCTGAGGGCGTAACGGGAAAATTTCGGCGCCTGGACTGACGCATGCGCCGGGTCGCAGCCGACACACGTTTGAGGCAAAAAAACCGCCGCCACGTTTAATCGGGACAGCGGTTTTTTCGTTTCAGGTGTTTTGAAGCCAGAGCACTCGGCGGGTCAATACCGAAGGAGTTTTACTTTCCCATTCTTGGTTCTGGGCAATTCGAACTCGACCTCGCCGCCGACTTTAACGTCCGCCTGCAGGGCATCGGCCAATGGAATGCTGAATCGGTATTCTTTGGCGGTCAGAAAAAAACCCGTGGCCTCAGCAAAGGAAATACATCGCCCCGAGGGCTTCGGCGTGATGGTGCCCCTTCCGGTTTTTTCGTCATAACTGCTGAAAATACCTTTCATTGTCGTGCTCCCTTGCACTCGCCCACATGCCAGCGCCCGGTACGCGGCAGCACCTTGTATCAAACTGCAAAATCACGGCGACTGCACCTGTCAGAGTTGACAGGAATGGGTGATCTCGGACAAATGGCTTCGCCGCATCGTCAGGAATCGCGCCGCAGATCCGGCGGAATCGGCAGATCATCCTTGAGCGGGTCCGGACGCTTGCCCTTGCCGGCGCGGTATTGGCGGATCTGGTAGACGTAGGCCAGTACCTGGGCGACGGCCAGATACAGGCCGCCGGGGATTTCCTGCTCCAGTTCGGTGGAGTAATAGATCGACCGCGCCAGGCCCGGCGATTCGAGGAGCATGACGTTGTTGGCGACAGCGATTTCGCGGATCTTCAGCGCCAGGAAGTCACTGCCCTTGGCCAGCAGCACCGGCGCGCCGCCCTTCTCGGAGTCGTACTTGAGCGCGACGGCGTAGTGGGTCGGGTTGGTGATGACCACGTCGGCGTCGGGAATCGCCGCCATCATCCGCCGTTGGGACATTTCGCGCTGGGTCTGGCGGATGCGCTGCTTGACCTCCGGGCGCCCTTCCTGATCCTTGTGCTCGTCGCGCACTTCCTGCTTGGTCATCAGCAGTTTCTTGTGGGCTTCCCAGAGTTGCACCGGCACGTCGACGGCGGCGATGATGATCAGGCCGCAGGCCAGCCACAACGTGCTCCAGCCGACCAGCGTGACGCTGTGGATGATCGCCATCTCAAGCGGTTCGTGAGCGATGCGCAGCAGGTCATCGACGTCTGCCGACAACACCAGCAACGCCACACCCAAGGTGATCAGAAACTTGGCCAGAGCCTTGAGCAGTTCGACCACAGCCTTGAACGAGAACATCCGCTTCAGGCCCGCCGCCGGGTTCATCCGGCTAAACTTCGGCGCCAGCGAACCTGCCGCGAACAACCAGCCGCCAAGGGAGATCGGCCCGATCAGCGCCGACAGCAACAAGGTGATCATGATTGGCTGGATCGCCAACAGCGCCATCTGCCCCGACTGCAACAGGAAGCGGCCCATGGCGCCCTGATCCATGACCACTTCGCGCGACAGCGTGAAATTCAGGCGCATCAACTCCATCAGGTCTTCGGCGAGCATGCCGCCGAACACCAGCAGCGCGCCGGCGCCGGCCATCATCACAGCGAGGGTGTTGAGCTCTTTGGAACGGGCAATCTCACCCTTCTCACGGGAGTCCTTTTTACGTTTCTCCGTGGGGTCTTCTGTTTTGTCCTGACCGCTTTCGCTCTCAGCCATGAGTCAGCGCGCCCGTGCCAGTTCGCGTAACAACTGCAAGGCCTCGGTGGCCAGCGGTTGATACTGGTTGAGAATGTCCGCCAGCCCGACCCAGACGATAAACAGGCCGAGCACCAGGGTCAGCGGGAAACCGATGGAAAAGATGTTCAATTGCGGCGCCGCCCGGGTCATCACGCCAAACGCGATGTTGACCACCAGCAGCGCGGTCACCGCCGGCAACACCAGCAACAATGCCGCGCCGAGCACCCAGCCGAGTTTGCCGGCCAGCTCCCAGTAATGCGCCGTCATCAGCCCGCTGCCGACAGGCAACGTGGTGAAACTCTCGGTAAGCACTTCGAACACCACCAGGTGGCCGTTCATCGACAGAAACAGCAACGTCACGAGCATGGTGAAGAATTGCCCGATCACCGCCACCGAGACGCCGTTGGCCGGGTCGACCATCGAGGCGAAGCCCATGCCCATCTGGATCGCGACGATCTGCCCCGCCACAGCGAATGCCTGGAAAAACAGCTGCAGGGAGAAGCCGAGTACGGCGCCAACCAGAATCTGCTCGGCAATCATCAGCAAGCCGCTGAGATCCAGCGGACTGACCGCCGGCAGCGGTGGCAGGCTCGGCGCAATGCACACCGTGATCGCTACGGCGAAATACAGGCGTATTCGCCGCGACACCAGCGTGGTGCCAAACACCGGCATCACCATCAGCATCGACGCGACACGAAACAGCGGCAACATGAACGAGGCCACCCAGGTACTGATCTGGGTGTCGGTCAGCTGAAGCAGCGATTGCATGGCTTAGCCGATGACCATCGGGATGTTTTTGTACAACTGGATGATGTATTCCATGAACTGCTGCACGATCCACGGGCCGGCGACGATCAGCGTCACCAGCATCACCAGCAGACGCGGCAGGAAGCTCAGGGTCTGTTCGTTGATCTGCGTGGCGGCCTGGAACATCGCCACCAGCAGGCCGACCAACAGGCTCGGCACCACCAGAATCGCGACCATCAACGTGGTCAGCCACAGCGCTTCACGAAAGATATCGACCGCGACTTCCGGCGTCATGGCGAGACACCTCCGAAACTGCTGGCCAGGGTGCCGATAATCAGCGCCCAGCCATCCACCAGCACGAACAACATGATTTTGAACGGCAGCGAAATAATCAGCGGCGAGAGCATCATCATACCCATCGCCATCAGCACACTGGCGACGACGAGGTCGATGATCAGAAAAGGAATGAAGATCATGAAGCCGATCTGGAACGCGGTTTTCAGTTCGGACGTGACGAACGCCGGCACCAGAATGGTCAGCGGTGCCTGATCCGGCGTGGCGATGTCAGTGCGCTTGGACAGGCGCATGAACAGCTCAAGGTCGCTGGTGCGGGTCTGCGCGAGCATGAAGTCCTTGATCGGCACCTGAGCCTTTTCCACCGCTTGCTGGGCGGTGAGGGTTTCTGCCAGATACGGCTGCAGCGCGTCCTTGTTCACCCGGTCAAACACCGGAGCCATGATGAACAGCGTCAGGAACAGCGCCATGCCGGTGAGGATCTGGTTCGACGGCGTCTGCTGCAGGCCGAGGGCCTGACGCAGGATCGAGAAGACAATGATGATCCGGGTGAAACTGGTCATCAGGATCACGGCCGCCGGAATGAAGCTCAGGGCGGTCATGATCAGCAGAATCTGCAGGCTGACCGAATATTCCTGCGCCCCGTCGGCGTTGGTGCCCAGGGTGATCGCCGGGATCGACAACGGATCGGCGGCGAGCGCCAGCGGTGCAACCAGCAACAAGGCCAGCGTCAAGACGATGCGGAGCGCACCCATTACTTCGTATCCTTCTGATCCTTGCCGAGAATCTTCAGCAGATGCTGGGCAAATTCCGGGGTCGCTTTTTCGCTGGCGGCAGGCACCTCGACCGGCTCCTTGAGCACATGCAGCGCGGTGATGGTGCCAGGGCTCAGGCCCAGCAGGATCTGTTCATTGCCGACCTGCACCAGTAACAGCCGGTCACGCGGACTCAGTGCGCGGGAACCGATCAGCTCGATCACCTGGCCTTTGCCCGCAGGACCGGCCTGCTGCACCCGGCGCAACAGCCAGGCGAGGAAGAAGATCAAGCCCAGCACCAGCAACAGACCGAACACCAGCTGCGTCAATTGTCCGGCGACGCCGCTGCCGACCATCGGTGCGGTGGCGGCCGGCATCGTGGCAGTGGTCGACGGCTCGGCGGCCAGCACGCTCAACGGCAATGCCAGCAGAGTCCAGAGGAACCGCTTCACTCAGCGCAGCTTCTTGATGCGTTCGCTTGGGCTGATCACGTCGGTCAGGCGAATGCCGAACTTCTCGTTGACCACCACCACTTCGCCATGCGCAATCAGGGTGCCGTTGACCAGTACGTCGAGTGGCTCACCCGCCAGACGATCCAGCTCGATCACCGAACCCTGGTTGAGTTGCAGCAGGTTGCGGATGTTGATGTCGGTGCTGCCCACTTCCATTGAGATGGACACCGGGATGTCGAGGATCACATCCAGGTTCGGGCCGTCCAGCGTCACCGGATCGTTGTTCTTCGGCACGCTGCCGAACTCTTCCATTGGCAAACGGTTGGAGCTCGCTGCGCCAGCGTCAGCCGCCAGCAGCGCGTCGATGTCGGCCTGGCTGCCATCACCGGTTTCTTCCAGAGCCGCAGCCCATTCGTCAGCCAGTGCCTGATCGTCCTGGGCGTTCATATCGTCGTTCATCATTTGTCCTCGGCGGGCAACAATTCAGCTAAATGTAGGGGGGTAGGAGCGCCGCTTCAGCGACGCTCGATCGGCTCGATCACTTGCAACGCGAGGTTGCCTTTGTGCGAGCCCATCTTGACCTTGAAGGCCGGCACGCCGTTGGCGCGCATGATCATGTCTTCCGGCATCTCGACCGGGATCACATCGCCCGGTTGCATGTGCAGGATGTCGCGCAGCTTCAACTGACGGCGAGCGACGGTGGCGCCGATCGGCACATCGACATCGAGGACGTCCTGACGCAGGGCGTTGACCCAGCGTTCGTCCTGGTCGTCGAGATCGGACTGGAAACCGGCATCAAGCATTTCGCGCACCGGCTCGATCATCGAGTACGGCATGGTCACGTGCAGATCGCCGCCACCGCCATCGAGTTCGATGTGGAACGTCGACACCACAATCGCTTCGCTCGGGCCGACGATGTTTGCCATGGCCGGGTTCACTTCCGAGTTGATGTACTCGAAATTGACTTCCATGATCGCCTGCCAGGCTTCTTTCAAATCGACGAAAGCCTGCTCCAGCACCATGCGCACTACACGCAGTTCGGTCGGGGTGAATTCACGCCCTTCGATCTTCGCGTGACGGCCGTCGCCGCCGAAGAAGTTGTCCACCAGCTTGAACACCAGCTTGGCGTCGAGGATGAACAGCGCGGTGCCGCGCAACGGTTTGATCTTGACCAGGTTGAGGCTGGTCGGCACGTACAGCGAGTGCACGTATTCGCCGAACTTCATCACCTGTACGCCACCGACGGCAACGTCCGCCGAGCGGCGCAGCATGTTGAACATGCTGATGCGGGTGTAACGGGCAAAACGCTCGTTGATCATTTCCAGAGTCGGCATGCGTCCACGGACGATGCGATCCTGGCTGGTCAGGTCGTAGCTTTTGACACTGCCGGGTTCGGCAGCGTTATCGGTCTGTACCAGACCATCGTCGACGCCATGCAACAGCGCGTCGATCTCATCCTGGGACAGCAGATCCTGCACGGCCATGTCGTGTTCCTACTGCAGTACGAAATTAGTGAAAAGCAACTGTTCGATCACCACTTTGCCCAGCTCTTTCTGCGCCACTTCCTGGACGCTGGCGGTGGCCTTCTGGCGCAACATCTCCTGACCGACCGGAGTCGCCAAGGTGGCAAAATCCTGACCGGAGAAGAGCATCACCAGGTTGTTGCGGATCACCGGCATGTGCACTTTCAGCGCTTCCAGGTCAGCCTGATTGCGCGCCAGCATGGTGATGCTCACCTGCATGTAGCGCTGACGGCCGTTCTGGTTGTAGTTGGCAACGAAGGCTGGCGCCATCGGCTCGAAAATCGCGGGTTGCTTGCCCACGGGCGCCGCTTCGGCGGCCTCGGCGGGCTTGCTCTGAGCGCTGTGCATGAAAAACCAGGTCGCCCCCACGGATGCGCCAACGGCCAGCAGCAACGCCAGCACGATCACAATGATCAGCTTGAGTTTGCCTTTGGTTGCGGGGTCTTTCACTGCTGCTGTTTCGCTCTTCGCCATGCCAATAATCCGTCACTAATCGGGTTTTCACAGTCGCACGGCAAGGCAAGAGCAAGTGTTATGCCAGAAGTGTCGGTGGCAATGGAGACAAGGCTAAGTCAAAGGCACCCTCACCCCAGCCCTCTCCCGGAGGGAGAGGGGGCCGACCGAGGTGTCAGGCGACAAACATCGACCTGAAAGACCGCGTCGATTATGGATTCACAGCAGAAGTAGCCGGTCGGCGTACTTCGTGGACATCCCCAAATCGGTCCCCTCTCCCTCTGGGAGAGGGGACGGACCGAGTTGCCAGACGTCGACCTGAAAGACCGCGTCGATTATGGATTCACAGCAGAAGTAACCGGTCGGCGTACTTCGCGGGCATCCCCAAATCGGTCCCCTCTCCCTCTGGGAGAGGGCTAGGGTGAGGGGCTTTTGATTTACTCAGGCGTAATAGTCGACCGCGCTGGTGCCGATCACGCTGGTCGTTTGCGCGGCGGCTTCAGCAATGGCGGCAGGCGCCAATTCTTCATCCGCCGAATCGAGGCGACCACCGGCAGCGCTGGTGCGACCACTCTGGCCCTGCTGCGCCTGCTCCTGCCCTTGCTGACCTTGCCAGCCACGGTTCTGGTCGGAGACGTTGACGTCGACCTGCCCCATGCCCTGCTGGGTGAACATCTCACGCAGGCGATGCATCTGGCCATCGAGCGCTTCACGCACGCTTGGGTGTGCGCTCATGAACGTCACTTGCGTCTGCTGATCCGGGACCATGTTCACGCGAATATCCAGGCGCCCCAGTTCCGCCGGCTGCAACTGGATGTCCGCCGACTTCAGGTTGGCACTCGACAGATACATGACGCGGTTGACCACTTCTTCGGTCCAGCCGTTCTGGTGCATGGCAATCGGCTGGTTCACCGGCACCGCGTTGGCGGTCTTCGGCGTGGCGGCCTGCGTCAGTGCAGCCAGACGGTTGGCGAAATCATCGACGCGGGTATCGCTGGTGGCGTTCTTGAGGTCTTTGAGACCGTCGTCGATCAGCCCGCTGAAGGCTTTCTCGCCACCCTCGCTGGTGCTGTCCTTGTCGGCCTGCACGTCGAGCATGCTGGCCATGCCGGCGGCGAAGTTCTGCGCCGAAGTCAATTCACCGTCAGCCTGAGCCTGGGTCGGCGCAGCTTTGGGCTGTGCCTGGCTGGCGGCGGAAATGTGCCCGCCCTGCTCCATTGCCATGCGCACGGCAGGCATCGAGTCGAGCGGATCGGCGGAGGGATCGAAGTCGCTGTCGGCGGCAGGCGCCGGGTCTTTGACCACCGCCGGCAAAACAGCCACGGCAGGCGTTTCGGTTTTGCCGGCAGTGCTCGCGTCGACAACCGGCGCCGCCACCGGGGCCGCGACTACGGGCTGCACGACTTCTGCCAGGGCCGGGTCCAGCGCCGGGTCTACCGGCGTGGCATCCGCCACTGGCGTTTGCGCAGCATCAGCAGCGTCGTCGCTACTCGCGTGTTCGTCGCCAGTGGCGGTTTTATCGGCAGGCAAGGCATTGCCGCTATCGGCAACGGCTGGCGCCGGGGCGGCAGACGCATCCTTGCCAATGTCTTTTTTGCCGCTGTCATCGCCGGCTTTGTCGCGGGCAGGTTTCACCGGACTGTCAGCGTTCGCGACAGTCTTTTTCGTCCCTTGGTCGGCGAACACCTGAGCGAAGCTGGAGGCCTTGTTCCCGGCATCTGCGGCCACTGCCGAGGTTTTTGCAGAGGCGGCCTGAGCCTTCGCCTGGGCGGCGCTCTGAAGAAGAATGTTAGGGGTCGCAGGCATGAAACGGTCTCCGCTGCACTGGAATCGTAGGTACAGTTGGCGGAGATATCTGCAAGTGCCGGGCCAGTTTCGTCCGGCGCTTTGGAAAACCGCCGGACGGCCGGATCAATGGGTCAGCGCGTGCTGTCGCTCGTCTTCGTACACCGGGCGCACGTCGGCGAACTCGCCGCTGATCTCGGCGACCAGTTTGACAATTTCTGCCGGGCTCTTGTCTCGCGCTTGCGCCTCCAGTTCCTGGCACAACTCGGCCAACCGCACAGCGCCCATGTTGCTGGCACTGCCCTTGAAACTATGGGCAACTTCCGACAACGCGCTGGCATCGGCGGTCATTTGCAGTGCGTGCAAGCGACTTTCGGAATCGTTCAGGAAGGTATCCAGCAAATCCGGATAAGCCTCTTCCATGACGTCGCGCAACGCATCCAGTACTTCGCGATCCACATGTTTATCTGTCACTTGTTCACTCCTTGATCAAGAATTACGCAGATTATGCCTGAACCTCCCAGAAAAACTCCACGCGGGCACTGCGGCCGCCGTCCGACCAACTGGCGTTGCGCCCCAATTGCCGGACCAGGCTGACACCACGACCCGACAGACGGACGCTTTCCAGTGGACGCGCCATGACCCTGTCCACATCAAATCCCTGGCCACTGTCCTCGACCCGAATCACCAGGCAGCCGCCCTCGCCCCTGGGCTGTACCTGCAAGTGCACCCGCACGTAACCGTCCTGCAAGGCCTCCAGCCGTTCGTTGCGCTGCTCGTAGTAACGGGCGAATCCCGAGGCGTCGCGCTTGAGGCTGGAGTCCAGACCGAGCACACCGTGCTCCAGCGCATTGGAGTACAACTCGGCGAGCACGCTATACAGCGCGCCACTCTGCGCGCGCAAACCGTGCACCTCAAGCAGCAACTGCAACAGATACGGTAACGGATTGAAACGCTTGAGCGTGGCGCCACGGAATTCGAAACTCACCGACCAATCCAGCGGGCAGGACTGGCCGCTGTCGGAATACACCGGCGCCGACGGATTGACCTGCGCCACCTCCAGCAGACTGACTTCCACCATGCTCACATCGTCGCGGGCCTCACCGCGAAAATCCTGCAACGCCTGCTCGATATCCTCGAATAACCGGTCAGGCTCGCGATTGGCGGCGAAGACCTGCTGCAAACGCTCGACGCCGAACAGTTGATCGCCGGCATCGCTGGTGTCGATGACCCCGTCAGACAACAGGAACACCCGATCGCCCGCCGCCATCTTGTGCACTTGGGTGCTGTCATCGAATACCTGCGGGCTGAGCACGCCCAGCGGCAGATGACGTGCCGCCAACGGCACGCGCTCGCCCGTGGCGATCCGGTGCAGATAGCCATCGGGCATGCCGCCGTTCCACACCTCGACCGAGCGCCGCTGGAAACTCAGGCACAACAACGTCGCACAGCAGAACATGTCCACGGGCAGGATGCGTTTGAGCTTGGCGTTCATCTCGCGCAGGGTTTCGGCCAGGCCGTAGCCCTTGGCGGTCATGCCGTAAAACACTTCGGCCAGTGGCATCGCGCCGACCGCCGCCGGCAGCCCGTGCCCGGTGAAATCACCGAGCAGCACATGCATGTCACCCGCCGGCGTGTACGCCGCCAACAACAGATCACCGTTGAACAGCGCGTAAGGCGATTGCAGGTAGCGGATGTTGGGCGCGCTCAGGCAACCGGAATGCGCGACCTTGTCGAACACCGCTTTGGCCACGCGCTGTTCGTTGAGCAGGTAATCGTGATGTCTGGCGATCAGGTCGCGCTGTTGCAACACGGTCGCCTGCAAACGCCGCAAGCGATCCATCGCCTTGATTTTGGCGGCGAGGATCACCTGGTTGTAGGGCTTCGCCAGAAAGTCGTCGCCCCCGGCCTCCAGACACCGTACCAGCGCTTCGCTCTCGGTAAGTGAAGTGAGGAAGATGATCGGCACCAGCGTTTCGCCCGCCAGCGCCTTGATCTGCCGCGCCGCCTCGAAGCCGTCCATCACCGGCATCATCGCGTCCATCAAGACCAGATCGGGCTGCTGGCTGCGAAACAGCTCGACCGCTTCGGCACCGTTGGCCGCCGTCAGGACTTCATGGCCTTGACGGCGGACGATGGTCGAGAGCAACAGGCGGTCGGCGGCGCTGTCTTCGGCGATCAGAATGGTCAGCGGCTCTTGCGCCTGCATGGCGGTCAACTGATGTCGAAGAGCTTGTCGAAATTGGAGATGGCGAGGATCTTGCGCACGTCGGAGTTGACGTTGACGACCCGCACTTGCGCCTCATCGCCACCCGCGTGATCACGTAATAGCAGCAACATGCCGAGTGCAGAACTGTCGAGGTAGGTGGTTTCTTTCAAATCGACAATGATCGATGCCGGTTCCGGCCGTGCCTTTTCATAGGCATCTCGAAAGGCCTGATGCTTACCAAAATCAAATCGTCCGTTGACTGAAATGGTTAGTTCGGGCTTGTCCGGTTTATCCAATGAGAGCTTGGTACCGACTGACGGCGTTTTTTCAGCGACTGACATTGACTGGCTTCCTTGTCATTGACGAACGTGTACAAGGTTTAGCATCTGGACAGGGTTGGGGCAAGCCCGCCGCAACAGGGGATCTGGCAGCGGATTAAAACGGATTCTGCCGCGGCAATCGCTGGGACAACTCGTCGAGCAGTTTCTGCTCGCGCTTGTCTTCCAGGCGCTGCGCCTCTTCCTGATAACGCTGCACCAGCTTGCGCAAGCCTTCGACCTTGGCGAACGCCTGTTGCCATTCCTCACGAGCCTTGTCGAGCTTGTTCTGGTGCCAGACCAGGCTCTGGCGCTGCTGGTCGACAGCGGTGTCGAGTTGCGCCAGAAAGCCCTGAAAACCCAACAGCCATTGTCCGGTCACGCCGGTGCTGCCGCGCACGATCCATTGCTGCGAGTAATCCAGACGAAAGGCATTGAGGTCAGCCAGTTTGCTCTCCGCGACTTTGACCTGACCCTGGAAGTAGCCCAGGCGCTGCACGGCGGTTTTCTCGGCCTTTTCGGCCATGTCCACCACAGGCGCCAGGCGTGCGGCTCGACTGACGGCAGCCATGAGCGGTTAGCCGCCCGCCGCTGGGGCAAACAGGGTTTCCAGATAAGCCTGGCTTTCACCCATGTTGATCTTGTCGTTCAGGCCCTGGCGCTGGTAACGAACCAATTGCGGTTGCAGGGAAATCGCCAGGTCAGTTTCGCGGTCGCCACCGGCAACGTAGGCGCCGACGCTGATCAGGTCACGACTCTGTTGATAGCGCGACCACAGCTGTTTGAAATACTGCGCGCGCTGCATGTGTTCCGGCGAGACCACCGCTGGCATCACCCGGCTGATCGAGGCTTCGATATCAATGGCCGGATAGTGCCCTTCCTCGGCCAGACGCCGCGACAGCACGATGTGCCCGTCGAGTACGCCTCGCGCGGAGTCGGCAATCGGGTCCTGCTGGTCATCGCCTTCGGACAACACGGTGTAGAACGCGGTGATCGAACCTCCGCCCTTCTCCGCATTACCGGCGCGCTCCACCAGTTTCGGCAACTTGGCGAACACCGACGGCGGATAACCCTTGGTCGCCGGCGGTTCGCCGATGGCCAGCGCGATTTCCCGCTGGGCCTGGGCGAAACGGGTGAGCGAATCCATCAGCAACAGGACGTTCTTGCCCTTGTCGCGAAAATACTCGGCGATGCGCGTGCAATACATTGCTGCGCGCAGACGCATCAGCGGCGCATCGTCCGCTGGCGAGGCAACCACCACGGAACGCTGGAGACCTTCTTCACCGAGGCTGTGCTCGATGAACTCCTTAACTTCACGACCCCGCTCACCGATCAGCCCGACGACGATAATGTCGGCCTCGGTGAAGCGCGTCATCATGCCCAACAGCACGGATTTACCGACACCGGTACCGGCGAACAGGCCCAGACGCTGACCGCGCCCCACCGTCAACAAACCGTTGATGCAACGGATGCCAACGTCCAGCGGCTCGCTGATCGGATCACGGTTGAGCGGGTTGATCGTCGGGCCGTCCATCGGCACCCAGTCTTCGGCCCGCATGCCGCCCTTGCCGTCCAGCGCACGACCGGCGCCGTCGAGTACCCGCCCGAGCATGCTCATGCCCATCGGCAGGCGACCGGTATCGGCCAACGGCACCACGCGGGCGCCCGGGGCGATGCCGGCGACACTGCCCACAGGCATCAGAAATACCTTGCTGCCGGAGAAGCCCATGACTTCGGCTTCGACCTGGGACGGGTGATAGCTGTCGTCGTTGATCACCATGCAGCGCGTGCCCATGGCGGCGCGCAGGCCTTCAGCCTCCAGCGTCAGGCCGACCATGCGCAGCAGGCGGCCTTCGAGAATCGGCGCACCGGCAATCTCGGTGGCCTCAGCATAGGTGCTCAGACGCTTGGCGAAACTGGTCCGTTCAAGGCGCATCGGTGGCGTCCGCGAGCGGCTCTTCAGGCGTGGTAGCCGGCTTTACGTCTTCGGGAATGTCCAGGCTCAGATCCGCTTCAGCCGGATGCAGGGCTTGTTCGTGCAACTGATCGAACAGTTTGGCCATGACCTGCGTGACGCGGGTTTCAATACTGGCATCGATGCGGCTGTGCTCGGTTTCGACCCGGCAGCCACCCGGCAACAATGATTCATCTTCGACGATGCGCCAGGTTTCCTCATGACGTTCGCGCAGGGCCTTGGCTTGCTCGAAGTCTTGCGGATTGACGTACAGACGCACGTTGTCGACGCCCAGCGGCAACAGCTTGAGGGCATCGCGCATGACGTGTTCGATCTGGCTCGAATCGATGGTCAGTTCGCGCTTGATCACCTGTCTGGTGATGTGCTGCACGAGATCGACCAGCGACTTTTCAATCTGGGTATCCTGCTCGGCAATGGGCTCGAACAGGTTCGCCATCAACTGCTCAAGGCTGGCGAGTTTGGCGGTGAGCGCCACCTCGGCTTCCTGACGCACCTTGAGCGTGGCGCTGTGAAAACCCTCTTTTTCGCCGATGCCGAAGCCCTCGTTATAAGCTTCCTGACGGATGCTTTCGAGCTCTTCCAGGGTCAGTGGCTGGACTTCTTCCAGCGGCACTTCTTCCATTTCCGGCGGTTCGGGCTCCGGCTCTGGCTCGGGTTCCGGCTTCGGCGGGTCGAAGCTGGGCATGGCCCAGGATTCGAAACCACGGACATCGCGGGCACGGATCAGATCCGTCACATCGTCGTCGTGCTTGTCCATGGGCTTAGATCATTTCCTCGCCACCCTTGCCACCGAGCACGATCTCGCCGGCTTCGGCCATACGACGGGCAATGGTGAGGATTTCTTTCTGCGCCGTTTCGACATCGCTGACGCGCACCGGGCCTTTGGCCTCGAGGTCGTCGCGCAACAGTTCGGCGGCACGTTTGGACATGTTCTTGAAGATCTTCTCTTTGACGCCTTCGTCCGAACCCTTGAGCGCCAGTACCAGCACATCCGAGGACACTTCGCGCAGCAACGCCTGAATGCCACGGTCGTCGACATCGGCGAGGTTGTTGAACACGAACATGAGGTCTTCGATCTGACCGGACAGGTCTTCGTCGACTTCGCGGATCGAGTCCATGAGCTGGCCTTCGATCGAGCTGTCGAGGAAGTTCATGATGTCCGCCGCACGCTTGATGCCACCCAGGGTGGTGCGCGAGGCATTCGAGTTGCCGGAGAACTGCTTCTCGAGAATCTGGTTGAGCTCTTTCAGTGCGGCAGGCTGTACGGTGTTCAGCGACGAGACGCGCAGGATGATGTCCAGACGCACCTTGTGGTCGAAGTTACCGAGCACTTCACCCGCCTGATCCGGGTCGAGGTAGGCAACCACGATGGCCTGGATCTGCGGGTGCTCATAACGGATCACGTCGGCAACGGCGCGCGGCTCCATCCATTTCAGGCTGTCGAGGCCGCTGGTGTTGCCGCCGAGCAGGATGCGGTCGATCAGGCCGTTGGCCTTGTCTTCACCCAGGGCCTGGGTGAGCATTTTGCGCACGTAGTCGTCGGAACCGACGCCGAGGCTGGTCTGGTCGCCGACGATGTCGACGAACTCGCTCATGACCTGCTCGACCTGTTCACGATGGACGTTGCCCATCTGCGCCATGGCCACGCCGACGCGCTGAACCTCTTTCGGGCCCATGTGGCGCAGCACTTGTGCAGCATCGGTCGAACCCAGGGACAGCAGCAGAATCGCGGCTTTGTCGACCTTGTTCAGTTTGACGGTTGCGGCTCGGTTATCACTCATCTGCGTTAATCCACTCTTTCACGACCTGAGCCACGCGACCCGGGTCCTCGGCCACCAGACTCTTGATTGCATTCAGTTGCGCGTCATAACCCTCACTTGGGCTCGGCAACAGAATGCTCTGCGGACCACCGAGGCTCACGCGGTCGTTGGAAAGTTCGCCGTCCAGGCCGCCCATCCCGCCGAGTTCCACGTCGCTGCCAAGACCGGCCAGCTCCTTGCCTTTACCGCCGCCAGTGATGTTGTTGAGCACCGGACGCAGCACACCAAACACCAGCACCAGGATGAACAACACACCCAGCACTTGTTTGACGATGTCCCAGAACCATGGCTGGGAGTAGAACGGAATATCGGCAATCACTTCACCGCGCTCGGCGGAGAACGGCATGTTGATCACGCTGACGCTGTCGCCACGGCTGGCGTCGAAACCGACGGCGTCCTGCACCAGGCGGGTGAAACGTGCCAATTCGTCGGCGCTCCACGGTGCGCGGGTGGTTTCACCGTTGGCCGCGTTGACCTTGACCTGATCGTCGACAACGACCGACACCGACAGGCGATTCAGGCGACCCTGCTGCTGCTTGGTGTGGCTGATGGAACGGTCGAGCTCGAAGTTCTTGGTGGATTGTTGACGCTTGTCCGCCGGGTAAGGTGCGAGCATCGGCTGGCCGGTGGCCGGGTCCATGATCTGCTGACCGTTGGCATCAACCAATGGCTGACCTGGCTGCACCATGCCCGCCGGGGCGGCGGTGCCACCGGTGGTTTGCGGCGCGGAGGCTGGCGCCGGTGGCTGGTTGCTCAGGGCACCCGGCACACCTTGCGGACCATTGCTGGCGGTGCGCTGTTCGTTGACCGACTGCTCGCTGCGCAACGCCGGTTGATCCGGGTTGAACTGCTCGGCAGTGGATTCGACAGCACTGAAATCGACATCGGCCGAGACTTCAGCCTTGTAGCGATCATTGCCCAAAACCGGCTGCAGAATGTTGTGCACGCGCTGGGTGAGCATGCTTTCCATGCGGCGACTGTAATCGAACTGCTTGCCGGCCATGGTCATTTCGGAGTTTTCCGCCTGATCAGAAAGCAGGTTGCCCTTCTGGTCGACGACGGTGATCTGCGATTTGCTCAGCTCGGGAACGGAGGTCGCCACCAGATTGATGATCGCCACCACCTGGCCCGGCTCCAGCGAGCGGCCGTTGTACAGCTCGACCAGCACCGAAGCACTTGGCTTGCGTTCGTCACGGACGAACACCGAACTCTTCGGAATCGCCAGGTGCACGCGGGCACCCTTGACGTTGTTCAGGCTGGAAATGGTTCGCGCCAGTTCACCTTCGAGGCCGCGACGATAACGGGTCGCTTCCATGAACTGGCTGGTGCCCAGACCCTGTTCCTTGTCGAGAATTTCGAAACCGATGTTGCCGTCGCTGGGAGTGACACCAGCGGCGGCGAGTTTCATCCGCGCACGGGACAGGTCATCGGCCTTGACCAGCAAAGCGCCGGAGTTCGGTTCGACGTTGTAGGGAATGTCGGCGGCGGCCAGGGTATCCATGACCTGCTTGGCGTCCATGCCGGCAAGGCTGCCGTACAACGGACGGTAATCCGGCTGCTGCGACCACAGCACCACGGCAAAGCCAATCGCCACGCTCGCAGCCAGGCCGACCAACAGGCCCACCTGACGCAGCACGGTCATCTCGGAGAGGTTTTCCAGGAAGGACAGGCCGAACAGCGGCGGTTTGCCGTCTATCGGGGTGGCCTTGGCCGGAACGTTATCGGCGACTGCTTCTGCCATGACTCAATCTCGTCCTTAAACCGGCATCTGCATGATGTCTTGATAAGCCTGAACCAGTTTGTTGCGCACTTGGGTCAGAGCCTGGAACGACACGCTGGCTTTTTGCGAAGCGATCATCACGTCCGTCAGATCGACGCCGCTTTTGCCCACTTCAAAGGCGTTGGCCAATTGAGTCGATGCCGTTTGGGTATCGCTGACCTTGTTGATCGCCTGACCGAGCATGTCGGAAAAGCTGCTGCCCGCCAGTTCAGGGACAGCGGTCGTCGATTTCGGCGCAGACATGGCATCCACTTTCATGGCCTGCATGTCCATCATCAACCGATTAAATTCAATACCTTGGCTCATGGTCTACTCTCTTGGGCGGCCCGCAATTTTTTGACACTCACTCGGCGGGTACACAGGTATTAGCAACAAGGGTGCCAGCTCGGCAGAGTTATTTCACAAAAGCTGATCGGAGCACCGCCTGCACGATCAGTCACGCAAAACGACTGTGGGAGCGGACCTGCTCCCGAAGTCGGCGCGTCACTCGTTATTTATTCAGCCGACATAGCGCTTTCGCGAGCAAGCCCGCTCCCACAATGGGTTGTGCATCAGCTCAGGTGGCGAACAGGTAGCCTTCGACGTCCATCCCGGCATCGCGCATTTGCGCCAGCTTGTAGCGCAGGGTTCGCGGGCTGATGCCGAGCTTTTGCGCCGCCTCCTTGCGTCGCCCGCGTTCGGCGCGCAGCGTATCGATGATCATCTGAAACTCCCGGCGGCGCAGGTCATCGCCCAAGGCGCCAGCGGAATCCGCTTCAATTCCCACGTCACGAACGGCCATTGGCGCCGGTGTTGCGAGCGGCAATGCGGCGAACGTCACGGCACCGGCGAGACAGAAATCCTGCGGCTGAATCAAACCGCCCTGCTGCAAGATCAGCGCTCGCTGAATGGCGTTATCCAGTTCGCGCACGTTGCCCGGCCACGGGTAAGCGGTCAGGCACGCTTGCGCCTCAGGCGAGAGTTTCGCCGCCGCATGCTTCATTTTATTGACGTGTTTGGCGAGCAGGCGCTCGGCCAGCGGCAAGATATCGGCAGTGCGCTCGCGAAGTGGACGCCAGGCCAGGGGGAAAACCGACAAACGGTAAAACAAATCTTCACGGAAGCGCCCCGCCGCCACCTCGCCCGCCAGGTCGCGGTTGGTTGTCGCCACCACACGGATATCGAGGGTAATGGGCTTGCGCGCACCGACACGCTCCACTTCACGCTCTTGCAAGACGCGCAAAAGCTTGGCCTGCAGGCCGAGGGGCATTTCAGAAATTTCGTCGAGCAGAATGGTGCCGCCGTCGGCCTGTTCAAACTTGCCGGCCTGCGCAGCGATGGCGCCGGTGAATGAGCCTTTCTCGTGCCCGAACAATGTTGCTTCAAGCATGTTGTCCGGGATTGCGGCGCAGTTGATCGCAATGAACGGTTGATTGGCGCGACGGGATTGCTGATGAATGTAGCGCGCCAGCACTTCCTTGCCAGTCCCGGACTCGCCAGAGATCAATACGGTGGAATCGCTGCGTGCGACGCGCGCAGCCAATTCGAGAAGCTGCGCACTGGCCGGCTCAACGGCAATCGGGCCTTCGCTTTCGCTCGCGCCAATGTTGCCCAGCGCATGGCGTGCCACCAGATCCAGCAACGCCTTGGGTTCGAACGGCTTGACCAGATAATCTGCCGCCCCCTGGCGCATCGCATCGACTGCGCGCTCGACGGCGCCGTGCGCAGTCATCAGCAACACCGGCAATTGCGGCTGGCGGGCCCGCAGCAGCGCGAGCAATTGATGACCATCCATGCCGGGCATGTTGACGTCGCTGACCACCAGACTGAACGCTTCGCGGGACACCGCCGTCAACGCCTCTTCAGCGCTGCCGACTGCATGGTAATCATGACTGGCCAGCATCAGCGTATCGGTCAGCGCCTCGCGCAACGAACGGTCATCCTCGACCAGCAAAACCTTGATGCCCATGGGGTTCACTCAGCTCCCTGTACAGCGGAAAACAGCGGCAGGATGACCTGCGCGCACGTACCGCGTCCGACGCGCGAACGCAGCAGCAATTCTCCCTGATGCGCCCGGGCCACAGCCTTGACCACGGTCAGGCCCAGGCCAGTGCCGGTCACTTTGGTGGTGAAAAACGGTTCGCCCAATCGCGCCAGAACGGCGGGCTCAATGCCGCTGCCGCTATCGCTGACACTGATGCGCAAGGCGTTGTCGCGGGTATAGCAGTGCACTTTCAGGCGCACATCACCGGCGCTGGCCTGAATCGCGTTTTCGACCAGGTTCAACAGTGCGCCGACCAGCGTGTCGCGATTACACAGCAACTCGCCGGCATGGCTGTCGCACTGCCAGCGAATGGGCAGATCCTGCACATGCGTCAGCGCCGCCGCTTGCAGCGCTTGCATCAAGGCATTGGGGGTGAGGCGATCGGTCAGCGGCAACTCACCGCGAGCGAATACCAGCATGTCGCGCACTTGGTGCTCGAGTTCATGCAAGCGCTCTTTCAGTCGCCCGGCGAAACGTTGCTGGGTGGCGACCGGCAGTTCCTGCTCAGCCAAATGACTGGCGTACAACAACGCAGCGGACAACGGCGTGCGGATTTGATGCGCCAGCGAGGCCACCATGCGCCCCAGCGAGGACAGCCGCTCGTGGCGCGCCAGTTGATCTTGCAGATGACGGGTTTCTGTCAGGTCGTTAAGCAGAACCAGTTGACCCGGCTCGGCGTCGAGCGAACGGGTGGCAATCGACAGGCGTCGGCCGTTTTTCAGAGAGATTTCGTGACCGTCGTCTTCACGGGGAGCGAAGCAGCGGGCAATCACCTGACGCCACAGCTCGCCTTCCAGCGGCAGGCCGAGCAGATCGATGGCCGCTGGATTGGCTTCGCGCACCATGCCGTGACCATCGATGACGATGACACCACCGGGTAACAGATCGAGGAGATTTTGCAGACGGTTGGCCAGGCGCTCTTTTTCCGCCAGTTCCTGCATGCGCTGGGCGCTGACCACAGCCAGCTCGCCCTTGAGCTCGGTGACCCGCGCTTCGAGCATGCTGTAGGAATCGGTGAGCTGGCTGGACATCTGATTGAACAGCTCGAAAGCCTGTTCAAGACCCTGCCGGCTTGCGTGCTCTACGGACGAGGGTTGCCCCTCGGACTCGGAGGCAGAAGAGATCTGGGCGGCTTGGGGCATTGTGCTCTCTCGCTTGGCTGACCGTCAGTGAAACGGAACGTTGCGAGGGATGTAGCAATACCCGTGCCTAAAAAAAACCGCTTATAAATGAGGAGGTTGAAAAACAGGCGTCAATCATCCGCCTGTTCATCTCCTTCGCGCCGGCTCATACCGTATTTGCGCATCTTCTCCACCAGCGTGGTACGCCGGATGCGCAGACGCTCAGCGGCACGCGCAACAATGCCGTTGGCATCGTCCAGCGCCTGCTGAATCAGGCCCTGCTCCAGACCACCGAGGTAGTCCTTCAGGTCCAGGCCTTCCGGCGGCAGCATGGCGTTGGCGGTGAAGTCCGGAGTATGGCCGTTGATCGCCACACGCTCTTCCAGATCGCTGCGCAGGCTGTCGACCATTTGCTCGTCTTCGTCGTCGACGTAGCGGAACTTCTTTGGCAGTTCGACGACCCCGATGACCCCGTATGGGTGCATGATCGCCATGCGCTCAACCAGGTTGGCCAGTTCACGGACGTTGCCCGGCCAGCCGTGACGGCACAGCGACATGATCGCGGCGGAATTGAAACGGATCGAACCGCGCTTCTCGTGCTCCATGCGCGAGATCAGTTCATTCATCAGCAACGGAATGTCTTCGACGCGCTCACGCAGCGGCGCCATCTCGATCGGGAACACATTCAGACGATAGTAGAGGTCTTCGCGGAAGGTGCCGATCTCGATCATGCTCTCGAGATTCTTGTGGGTCGCGGCAATGATGCGCACGTCGACGCTCTGGGTCTTGTTGCTGCCCACGCGCTCGAAGGTGCGCTCCTGCAGGACGCGCAGCAGTTTGACCTGCATCGGCAGTGGCATATCGCCGATTTCGTCGAGGAACAACGTACCGCCGTTGGCCAGCTCGAAGCGGCCGGCACGGCTGGTGATCGCGCCGGTGAACGCGCCCTTCTCGTGGCCGAACAGTTCGCTTTCCAGCAGCTCTGCAGGGATCGCCCCGCAGTTGACCGGGACGAAGGGGGCGTCGCGCCGTTTGGAGTGGTAATGCAGGTTGCGCGCGACCACTTCCTTGCCGGTGCCGGACTCGCCGAGGATCAACACGCTGGCATCGGTGTCGGCCACTTGCTGCATCATCTGGCGCACGTGCTGAATCGCACGGCTGGTGCCGACGAGGCTGCGGAACAGATTGGGTTCACGGTGGCGACCGCGTTCGCGGGCCTGGTCGTACATCTCGCGATAGACCTGGGCACGGTGCAGGGAGTCGAGGAGCTTGCTGTAGCTGGGTGGCATCTCGAGGGTCGACAGCACTCGGCGGCGCTGGTCTTCAGGCAAGTCGACGGAAGAATTATCGCCCATCAGCAAAACCGGAAGGAACTCATCCCAGGTCGAGAGTGTCTTTAGCAAGCCCAAAAGCGCACCAGGAGCATTGACCGTCCCGATCAGTACGCAAATGACCTCACGACTAGACGATAAAGAGCCGACTGCCTGCTGCCAGTCATGGCTGCCGCAGGGTAAATTTTCTTCGCCAAGAAAATTTAGAATCACCGCCAGGTCGCGGCGGCGGACGCTATCGTCATCGATCAGCAGAATTTTGGTTTCACGCCACATGCAATAGCAACTTCCCTAGTCAACTCAATGCCCGAAAAATGGGGCAAGCGAGACGCTTGCAGGACACCTTGTGCCTGTAGACGCCTGAAATCTGAAAACAGCCACTAGTTAAGTCAAAAAACCGTGCACAGTCAAATTTATGGCGCACATGTCTGGATTAACTGGGTGTTAATTAACCAAACAGATGGTAAACCTTTGCCGCGTTCTGCGCTTGGGTGATCTGCGACATCTCGTTGGCTATCGCCTGCCGCTCACCCATAGCGACCTCAAGAAGGTCTTTGTAGACGTGCAGCAGCTCCTCAAGGTTGTCGCGCAACGCGACTTCGTCCAGCGAAGCCTCAGCCATGACGTCTTCCATGCAGGAACGGCAAGCCAGATCCAGCTCGCCAATGGCTTCCCAGTTACGCTCGGCCAGGGCACTGACCAACGCTTCACGGGTATCGGCGATTCGCTGCAATACAAGACTCATGACGATCTCCTTCAGAACTGCGGAGCTGGCGTGGGCGCAATTGCATCCCAGCCTTCTTTTACCGTGCTCAGCAGGCCTGCAACCTCATCGAGAATGCGTGGGTCGCTGCTGATATTCGCCTCGGCCAGACGTTTCATCATGTAGATATACAGGCCGTCCAGGTCAGCCAGCGTATCCGCGCTGTTTTCCAGATCCAGACCCTCACGCAGACCACTCACGATGCCAATGGCCTTGCTGATCGAAGTGCACTTGCCGGGAATATCCTTGCGCTCGATGGCGCCTTTGGCCTGAGCGATTCGGGCCAGGCCACCTTCCATCAACATCTGCACCAGACGGTGCGGGCTCGCTTCGGAAGTCTGCGCGTGGGCACCGACTTTCTGGTACTGCCGAAGGGCTAACATCGGGTTCATGTTCTACCTCATTGCAACAATGACTCGTATAACCAGTGTATCGCCAACGAATCACAAAACTTTAGATCAAAAGACAAAAACCCGGCGCACGCCGATAAAGCGTAGCCGGGTTTTTGTCGCTCTAGCCTGTTACTTCGCGGATTGCTGCGCGTTGAGCGAGCTGAAGAACGAGGTGATGTTGCTCGCCGTCGCCTTCATCTGCCCTACCAGCAAGTCCATGGCGTTGTATTTTGCCGTCAACGTCTTGGTCAGGTTGGCCACACGCAGATCCAGCGCCAATTGCTGCGAGGTCAGGTTGCGCGTGTTGTTGTTCAGGATGGTCAGACGCTGATCGAGCAGGCCGCTGGTGGTCTTGCCATCGGCGGATGCTTTCAGATACGGGTCTACCGCCTTGCTCATGCGCGCCAGCAGACCATTGGTGTCGTTGGTCCCGCTGAACAACTGCTGAACCTTGCCGGTCATGCCTGGCTGGGCCATTGCCTTGTTGAAGGCTGTGGTGTCCAGGGTCAGGTTACCGGTGTCACGGTTGGTCATGACGCCGAGCTGAGACAACACGGCCAGATCGCCTGGCGATGAAGTGGTCAACTGCGCACGAAGATCGGCGAGCAATGTACGCGGCATGGAATCGCCGGTAAATGCCGCTTGCACCGTCAACTTGCCATCTTCGTCCGGTGTAGCCTTGGACAGCGTGTCGATGGTGTTCTTCAACGTGTTGAAGGCGTCGACAAACTGCTGAACCGAAGCCTGCAAACCGGTGGCGTTGGTGTCGACCTTGACCACCACAGGGGTCGCGCTGGCGGACACCAGCGTCATGTTCAGGCCACTGACCGCGCCGGTCACGGTGTTGCTTTTGCTGGTCACGGCAAGACCATCGATGGTCAGCTTGGCATCCATCGCAATGGCGCCCACAGCACCCGACTCACCGGCGGTCGGCGTAGCCGACATCACCTGGGTGCCGTCGATTTCCAGGCCAGCGATACCGCTGACTGTCAGATCGGAGCCCGCACCGGTCTTGTTCGAACTGATCACCAGACGCGAAGCGCCCGAGCTGTCAGTCACGATGTTGGCGGAAATACCGTTGCTGCCCTGCGCCGTGTTGATGGCGTCGCGAGTGCTCTGCAACGTGGCATTGGCCGGAATCGCGACATTGTAATCAGTGCCATTCTGACTGATTTTCAGGGTACCACTCGGAATGGCACTGGCCGCACCGCCGGCAAAGGATGCACTGGCTACTTTCGAGCCGGTCGCCAGATTGTTTACCACAACGCTGTAAGTGCCCGAAACCGCGGTATTGTCGGAGGTAGCAGTCAGCGTTGCCGGAGTTCCCGAGGTCGCCGTGTAGCCGGCAAACGCAGGATTGGTCTTGCTACCCAGATCGGTCATTGCCTTCTGGTAGGCCGCCAATGCGCTTTTCAGCGTACCCACACCCGAGATCTTCAGGGTGTTGGTTTTGGTGGCGGAATCGATCTGCGTCTGCTTCGCCGATTTGTCGGCGTTCACCAGCGCGGTAACGATTGCACCGATGTCCAGGCCGGAACCCAGGCCCGAACCCGGTAAAATTGGACTTGCCATGTGCATCTCCCTTCAGGTTGCTGCCAGTCTTTTGACCCTTCCTGGCGTCATAAAGACAGACAAACACTATTCATGCCAGCTATCAGACTTTGGCGTCGAACAACACATGGCTTGCATTGGCCAGACTATCTGCCAGCTTGAGAGCTTCTGCGGAGGGGATCTGTCGCACGACCTCACCCGTTTCGCTCGCGATCACCTTGACGATGACCTTGCCAGAGTGCTCATCAATCGAGAACTCCAGATTACGCTTGATCGACTGTACGAACTTTTCGATCTCTTGCACCGCCAGCTTCAACTTCGCATCGTCCGATTCCTGGTTCTTTGCAACCGGAACATCGGCAATGCTGGTGACTTTAGGCGTCTCTGACGGCTTTTCAGCAACCGGGGTCGCTGGCTTGGGAGCCGGATACGACACGTTAAGCTTTACGCTCATGTCCATGCCCATCACCTCCTGACGTGAAAAAGCGAGAGAGCACGACTAGCGCACTCCCCCGCCAAAACCTGTTCCGAAATTACTGAAGCAGCTTCAGTACAGCGGAAGGCAGTTGGTTGGCTTGAGCCAGAACAGAGGTCGAAGCCTGTTGCAGGGTTTGCTGCTTGGTCAGGTTAGCAGTCTCTGCGGCGAAGTCGGTATCTTGTACGCGACCCTGTGCAGCAGTGGTGTTTTCAGTGATGTTCTGCAGGTTGGAGATGGTGCTGGTCAGACGGTTTTGCGAAGCACCCAGGCTGGCACGGGTTGCACCGATTGCAGCGATAGCGGCGTCGATTGCAGTGATCGCGTTGTCGATGTTCTGCGAAGCAGAACCAGCGCCAGTACCCGAAGTACCGGTCAGAACTACAGTACCGCTACCAACCGACAGGCTGACGGCGTCGAACTTGGAGCTCAGTACCAGGTCGATGTGGTTAGCCGAACCAGTGTTTGCGCCAACTTGCAGGGTCACAGTACCAGCCGAACCGTCCAGCAGGTTTTTGCCGTTCAGGTTGGTAGCAGCGGAGATACGGGTGATTTCGTCAGACATCTGAGCGAATTCAGCGTTGGTAGCGGTCTGGTCAGCAGTGCCGTTGGTACCGTTACGTGCTTTAACAGCCAGTTCACGCATACGCTGCAGGATGTCGGTCGAAGCTTGCAGAGCGCCTTCAGCGGTCTGGGCAACGGAGATACCGTCGTTGGCGTTCTGGATCGCCTGAGTGTTACCGCGGATCTGCGAGGACATACGGTTGGAGATCTGCAGGCCAGCGGCGTCGTCTTTGGCGCTGTTGATTTTCAGGCCGGAAGACAGGCGCTGCATCGAAGTCGACAGGGCGTCGGAAGCGCGGTTCAGGTTTTTCTGAACGTTCAACGATGTGGTGTTGGTGTTTACTGTTAAAGCCATGACGAATTCCTCGTTGGTTGGGTACTGCGGCTTCCGGCCCTGGCAACCGCCGGGTATGGCCTAGAGAACCTTCGTAATAGTTATCGTCGGGTAATCAGGTTGCTTGAGGGCTTTTTGAAAAAAATTTGCCATCACCCTGCCACCCCCGAGAAAACAAGGGCTTAGCCGCCCTCCCTTCGCGAAAAAATGACGTCATAAAACCGACTGCGGCGCAAAGCTGCGGGCCAGTGCTGTCGAGGCACTTCAGTGGCGTGCCGATTCCAGCAGTTCGAGCAACTCATATTCCATTGAGTCGGCCAGCCCCAACCAATCCTGCCGCTCCTGGCAATCGAGCATGGCGGTCAGCACCTGCGCCCAGGATTGCTGGATATTCGCCGGGGCGGACACCAGCGACACCTGCACCCCCTCGAAGACATCGACCATGATCAACGCAGCCTCGACATCCCGCCCCAGCCGAAACAGCCTGGCGCACTGGCGGCAATCGTCGATGGACGGGTCGATGGCGCTCATTGCACGAACTCCTGATTGAATTGCGTGCCGGCGATCAGCGCGCCCGCCCGACTGCTATTGAAGAACTGCACGTGCGGGTGCGCAGCGATATAGCGCTCAAGTACACACAAATAACCACGGAAATTGAGCTGGGTACTGACCCGCTGGCCGTTGCCGTCGCGCACCCAGTGCCGCGCCTGATTGACCCCTGGGCCCAGGTCACCGTCGCCCCAGCCCGCGTGGGTCTTGTTCATCGGGAAGGCGAAATCGGCACCGAACAGCGTGATCCGGGCCGCGCCCATTTTCACCGCCAGATCCACCGCCGGATGAATCACGCTGCCGCCGACATGCAACAGCGCGCGCGGATGCTGCTCACGCAGGCCGGCATAGATCGGACTGGCCGAGTAGCCGCCGTAACGCCTGCCCTTCCAGGCGCCCAGAACCTCGGGATCACTCATCGGCAGATACACCAGGGCGATGCCATCAGATTGCTCAAAAGGCAAATGGCGAAAGCTGATGCGCTGATCGATGGTGACCACCAGATCGGGCTTGATACCGTGCTCGAGCAACGGCCGATAAGCGGTGTCGACACAGATGAACATCGGGCGCTGCGCCTGAGCCCGCGCTGCTGCCAGTCGCTCAAAGTGCCCTTCAAGGGTCGGGCCGGTGCCGATCACGTAGATTTCGCGATCAGTACAACTGCCGAACAATTGTGCGACATCGTCATCGCCCAACAGCACTGGCAAGCACTCCTGCAAACGCTGCTGAATGAACGGCGACTGCGCATCGAACTCGCGATTGTTGAAACTCAAATGAACTTCATTGACCAACCGGTCACGGATCTTCGCATTGAAGTCATCGGCCAGCAGCATCTCGGCCGGCAAGGCGAAAAACGGCGTGAACATGTCCGAGTGATCGCCGGCGTAAAACAACTCGATGCGCGGATCTTCCAGCCAGTCCCGCTGATCGAGCAACTGCAGCACCAGCGCGAACAAGGCGCCGTTGAGGATGTGCACGTACAAGCGCTGCAGTCCTTCGCGCTCAAGCAGGACACCAGGCAGATCGCCGAGGCCAGTGCCATAGACGTGTAATTGCGCTTTGTCGGGCAGGCTGGCCGCCTGAACCTGGGCTTCGTGGAGGCGGTCGTGGCGGCTGGTGAGTTGAATGCCGTTAACACTCAGCGTCGAGCCCAGCCCATCAACCAGTTCGGCCTGAATTGCCGCACTGTCTTCAGCCATAAGTCGCTCGAACAGCGCCGGCCAGCGCCGCTGCAACACTTCGGCATTGGCTTGCAAAAATTCGCTCATGGCGCCTTGCGCTCCCTTTCAGGCAAAAAAATAGCGTTGAAGGTTAACCTTGAACGCTATTTTTGTATTCGCCGTTTTTGATTCAGCTCAAGGGCGATAAATAATCGCCGAGCCCCACGACAGACCGACACCAAATCCGCTGAGCGCAATACGCTGCCAATCGGAATCGATTACGTGTTTTTCCAGCAGCAACGGAATGCTCGACGACACCGTGTTGCCAGTCTCGACCATGTCCTTGATGAACTTCTGCGGCTCGCCTTCGAAGCGCCGCGCCACGGCATCGACAATGGCCGCACTGCCCTGGTGAATGCAGAACGCGTCGATGTCATCGGCCTTGAGGCCGGAATCGTCGAGCAGCTCATGCAAGTGCGCCGGGACTTTCAGCAACGCAAAGTTGAACACCTGACGACCGTTCATGAAGAACACGCCATCGGTCACTTTCAAGTGCGGTGCGCCGGAACCGTCAGTGCCGAACTTGGCCTTGCCCAGCGCCCAGGTCGGGTCTTCGCCCATCCACGTAGCCGTGGCGGCATCGCCGAACAGCATGGTGGTGTTACGGTCTTCGGGATCAACGATTTTCGAATACGGGTCAGCGGTGATCAGCAGGCCATTCTTCAGGCCGGCGGCCTCCATGAAGCCCTTGATCGCGTAAATGCCGTAGACGTAACCGGAGCAACCCAGAGAAATATCGAACGCCGCGACGCTGGTCGGCAGACCGAGCTTGTCCTGCACGATGGCCGCGGTGTGTGGCAAGCCTTCTTCGTCACCGTTCTGGGTGACGACAATCAATGCGTCAATCGATTCACGCTTCAGTTCAGGATTGCTGGCAAACAGCGCATTGGCCGCTTCCACGCACAGATCGGAAGTTTCCTGTTCAGCGTCTTTGCGCGGCAGGAAGGCCGAACCGATCTTGCCAAGGATGAATTCTTCATCCTTCTCGAATTTTGCACCTTGTGCGTAATTGTCCACGCCGGCTACAGGAACGTAGCTCGCAATGCTTTTTATGCCAATCATTACGGCTTCCCAATAAAAAACAGCCCAAGACCACCGCTCGCAAGGATTCGAGGGGCGCCGACAAACAGAAAACGGCCGCCACAACGGGCAGCCACGGGGAGCGCAAAGGGCTATCACTGGAATCGAATACGAGCCAGGCGCCATCTCCCCGATCAATACAATACAGTGAAGATGCGCGTTATGACTCGCAGGTCACGCTATTTTGCCGAATCGGTGCAGATCGGGTTATTCGACCAACGACCAGTCCAGCGGCGTGCCGCGCTTGATCGCCGTGCGGGCACAGCGACCCAGAACCGCTTCGGCGTGCTTGGGCGGCAGTCCGAGGCCCGGGCGAATGGCGCGCAGGTTGTGCCCGGTGAAGGGGTCGCCAGCGGCCATGTCAGCGGTGACGTACAGCGAGCGGCGATAGACCAGCGACTTGCGTTCTGCCTCGGTGACACCGTAATGCACCTGGCCCATCGCTTGCCAGGCGCGCTCGGTTTCCAGCACCAGACTGGCCATTTCCGCCGGTTCCAGGGAGAAGCTGGCGTCCACCCCGCCCGCTGAACGGTCGAGGGTGAAGTGTTTTTCCACCACCGTCGCGCCAAGCGCCACAGCAGCCACTGACACACCAACTCCCATGGAGTGATCCGACAGGCCCACTTCACAACCGAACAATTCACGCAGATGCGGGATCGTGCGCACGTTGCTGTTGAGCGGCGTCGCCGGGTAGGTGCTGGTGCATTTGAGCAGCACCAGATCCTTGCAACCGGCCTCGCGAGCAGCGCGCACGGTTTCATCGAGCTCGGCGATGCTCGCCATGCCGGTGGAAATGATCAACGGTTTGCCGGTAGCGGCCACGCGACGAATCAGCGGCAGGTCAGTGTTTTCGAAACTGGCGATCTTGTAGGCCGGCACGTCGAGGCTTTCGAGAAAGTCCACCGCGCTGTCGTCAAACGGCGTGGAGAACGCGAGCATGCCCAGCGCTTTGGCCCGGGCGAAAATCGGCGCATGCCACTCCCATGGGGTGTGGGCCTTCTCGTACAAGTCGTACAGCGAAGTCCCGGCCCACAGGCTGTTCGGGTCCTTGATGAAGAATTCGCCCTCGGCCAGATCCAGGGTCATGGTTTCGGCGGTGTAGGTTTGCAGTTTCAAGGCATGCGCACCGGCCCTGGCCGCCGCTTCGACAATTTGCAGGGCGACGTCCAGCGACTGGTTATGGTTGCCGCTCATCTCGGCAATGATGAAGGGCGGCGCATCGGCACCAATCAAACGGTCGCCGATCTTGAAACTAGTCATGGGGGTGATCCTTCAAAACACGGGTGAACGCACAGGCACTTTGAGTGAACCCGGCGTCACGAAACACATTCAACGAGGCACGATTGGCCGGCAGCACATCAGCGGTGATTGCAATCACCTGCGGCCAGTGACGGGTGACGAACGCCTCGCCCCGCGCCAGCAGCGACTTGCCCCAACCCAGGCCAAATCGACCCTCGAGCAGATAGATCGACACTTGCGCATCAAACCCACGCAGGTCATAGCGCAGCACCCCGACCGGGCCGTCGTCGGCCTCGGCGATCAACAGCAGACGTTGCGGGTTGCGCAAACTCGCTGTCAGCCAGTTGACGTGCTGCGGCCAGTCGATTGGCGCGCTCGTCAGCGACCAACGGCGCACCGCTTCGGCGTTGCGCCCGTCAAACAACAACTGCGCATCCTCGGGCGTGGCGGGCCGGATCGTCAGCACCGCGCCGGCCAGTGCGGCGGCAACGCGCAACGCGCCGCGCCCGTCGACCAGTTGCCGCGAGCGTTCGGCCAGGCTCTGGCGCAAAAAATAATTGCCGGTGACAAAGCCGATGGCATCGCGCAACTGCTCGACGCTGACCTGCTCGCGGGCGCCCATGAACACATGCGCCCCCGCGGCGGCCATCACTTCGCCGTTGTTCTGCTGGTTGTTCGACACGGCGATGCAGATGGTCGGCAGCCCCATCGCCGCGCGCTCCCAACTGGTGCCGCCACCGGCGCCGATAAACAGATCCGCCTCGGTCATGCGCTGGTAGAAATCGCTGACAAAACTGTGCAGGCGCCAGTTCGGCCGCGTTTCGGCCAGCGCCTGCATTGTCGCCCATGCCGGGTTGTCGGCCCCGGCGACGAAATCCACTTGCAGCTCGGTGAAATCCGCCAGCGCGAGCATCGCGTGATGGGTTTGCCGCGCCGCGTCGAAACCGCCGAAGTTCACCAACACCCGCCGGGCCTTGGGCTGGATCGCGATGGCCGGGCAATTGAATTCCTCGCGCAACATCGCATAACGCGGGCCGAGCAAGGTGCGACAGCCCTCGGGCAGCAACGGCGCGTAGTTTTCGCTGAGGCCGGAGAGGTTCTGATTGAGCAGCAGATCGACGCTGTAGCGCCGGGTGGCAAGATCGTCCACCGCTGCGATGCGATGCGCCCAGCGCCGTGCTGCAGTTTGCCAGTGATGATCGAGGCCATAGTGATCAACGATGATCCAGTCGAACTCGGCTTGCCCTGCAAGCTGCGAGCCCAGCGCATCAATGTCGTGCTGCCACGGCAACATCGACTCGATGGCTTGCTGTGGGTCTTCGTCGGCATAACGCTCCGGCAGCGCGAAGGTTGCAAAGCCCTCGGCGCCCAGCGCATCAAGACGATGTCCCGGCAGACGCCGACAGGCAAACGCGACATGACTGCCCTGCGCGCGCAACACCCGCGCGAGCGTCAGGCAACGGGCGATGTGGCCACTGCCGATGGTCGGCGAGGCGTCGGCACGAATCAGCACTCTCATTGCAGTTCTCCGCCGGCCTTGAGCGCGGCGTACAAATATTCGGCGCGTTTCCAGTCTTGCGGCGTGTCGATGTCCTGCACCAGATGCCGGGGCAGGATCACCGGCAGACTCGCCGGCGAATACAACACTTCGCCACGCAGCCACGCCTCGCGACGGCCCCAATAGAACTGGCCGGCATCCTGAAACGCTGCGGTCAGGTCCTGGGAGCGGGTGTTGCGAAATTCCGGATACAAAGCGGTCAAGGCGCCCTGCTCGTCCAGAGTCAGCGCCCGTTGCACCGGAAAACCGAAATCGCATACCGAGAAGGCAAACGACTTGTCCGCATGCTGCTCCAGCAACTCGAAGCCTTCACGCAGATAGCGCACTTGCAACAGCGGCGCGGTGGCGTACACGCAGCAGGCGTAATCGAACGACGGCAGTTGCTCCAGAGCATGCACGATCACCGCAGCGGTACCGGTGAAATCATCGGCCAGCGCCGCCGGCCGCATGAATGGCACCTGCGCCCCGTGCGTGCGCGCCACCTCGGCGATTTCCGCGTCGTCGGTGCTCACCACCACTTCATCGAACAAGCCTGAATCCAGCGCGGTACGGATCGAACGGACAATCATCGGTACGCCGTCGAACGGCAACAGATTCTTGCGCGGGATGCGCTTGCTGCCGCCGCGGGCCGGGATGATCGCGACACAGTTCAAGGACGTTTTTCCAGCAGGAACCAAGTGATGTCGTCTATCGGGAATCGCGGATCACGGTGATAACCAAAGCCGTAATCGAGCAATTGCAGATCGGGATAGCGATCAAGCATTTCACCGGCGAAATCGCGTTTGAACAGCTTGCCGCTGTTGCCGCGATAGGACACTTCTACCGGCGCCGGGTTGTAGTACTCGGCGATCAGGATGTAGCGCCGACTCAGCGCGTACAACTGCGCATAGGCGCTCGCCAACAATTGCGGCGCCAGATGGATCAGCACACCTTTACTCAGAGTCAGGTCATACATGCGCTCGCGAGGAAAGTCGAACAGCGAGCCGTGCCAAATCTGCGCAATGCCCAGTGTTCGCGCCTGCGCGCAGGCGCTTTCATTGATCTCGACCCCGAACAAATCACTTTGCGGCAGCAGTTGATGCAACGCCTGCAAGTTGTTGCCGGCATTGGTGCCCAACTCCACCACGCTGTCGATACGTGCGGTGCGGCTCAAAGCCTTGGCGAACAACGCCAGATTGGCCGCCACCAGCGGCTGTCCGACGTTGCGATCAACGTACTGGTTGCCGAACTCGCCCTGCCAGAATTTTTCCTGCTCGCTCAGATCACGCATCGCACAGTCTCATCCACCGCCGCAGCGGGATTTATTCGGTCAGCCGGCGCAATTGCTCGACCACATGATCCTGCTGCTCTTCGCTGAGCAACGGGAACAGCGGCAGGCTGATCGCTTCAGCGTAATAACGCTCGGCTTCGGGGAAGTCGCCCTCGGCGAACCCCAGGTCACGATAGTACGGCTGCAAATGTACTGGAATATAGTGCAGGTTCACGCCGATACCGGCTGCACGCAAACCTTCGAACACCTGACGGTGGGTCAGGCCGATACGCTCGGTCTGCAGGCGCACCACGTACAGATGCCACGCCGACTCCGCCTCTGGCTGCGCACTGGGCAACGTCAGCGGCAGGTACGCCAGCAAGCGATCATAACGCGCCGCCAGTTCGCGGCGACGGGCAACGAAACCGTCCAGTTTGCCGAGTTGCGACAAGCCCAGCGCCGCCTGCAAATCGGTGATCCGGTAATTGAAGCCCAGCTCGATCTGCTGGTAGTACCACGGGCCGTGGCTGGGTTCGGTCATCTGTTGCGGGTCGCGGGTCATGCCGTGGCTGCGCAGGCGTTGCAGGCGCTCGGCCAGCTGCGGGTGATTGGTCAGCACCATGCCGCCTTCGGCACTGGTGATGATCTTCACCGGGTGAAAACTGAACACGGTCATCGCCGCAAACTCACCGCAACCCACCGGGCGTCCGGCATAGCGGGCCCCTACCGCGTGCGAGGCGTCTTCGATTACGGTGAAGTTATAGCGCTCTGCCAGTTCGGCAATCTTGCGCAGGTCGCAGCTCTGCCCGGAGAACGCCACCGCCACCAGCACTTTCGGCAGCGTGCCGTCCCGCTCGGCCTGGCCGAGTTTCGCTTCCAGGGCAAAGGCGTCGAGGTTCCAGGTCAGCGCATCGATGTCGACGAAATCCACCTCGGCGCCGCAATAACGTCCGCAGTTGGCCGAGGCGAGAAAGGTGTTCGGTGTGGTCCACAAACGGTCGCCCGGGCCGAGGCCGGCGGCGCGGCAGGCAATGTGCAACGCCGCTGTGGCATTGCACACCGCCACAGCAAAATCCGCCTGACAACGTTCGGCCATCGCCTGCTCGAAGCGCTCAATGGTTGGCCCTTGGGTCAGCCAATCCGATTGCAGCACCTCGACCACTGCGTCGATGTCCGCCTGGTCGAGGCTCTGCCGACCGTAAGGGATCATACCGAGAGCTTCGCGTGCAGATCGGCGATCTGCCCGACCGAAAGGAAATGCGGATTGGTGTCGGAGCGGTATTCGAAATCTTCGCTGACCGCTCGCCCCCGCTCACCGACTTTGTCGAGGGCGAAATCGACATCGACGCTGGTGAAGCGGATCGACGGCTGGATGGTGTAGTGATCTTCGAACTCAAGGGTCATCCGTGCATCGTCCAGCGGCACCATCAGCTCATGCAGTTTTTCGCCGGGACGAATGCCGACGTTCTTGTGCGGCAGATGTTGCGCCATGCCCCGCGCCAGATCGACGATGCGAATCGACGGGATCTTCGGCACGAACACTTCGCCACCATGCATGCGCGCAAAGCTGTCGAGGACAAATTGCACACCGTGGTCGAGGGTGATCCAGAACCGCGTCATGCGCTCGTCGGTGATCGGCAACTCTTGAGCGCCGCTGGCAATCAGCTGGCTGAAAAACGGCACCACGGAACCACGGGAGCCGGCCACGTTGCCGTAGCGCACCACGGCAAAACGGGTCGGCTGCTCACCGGCGATATTGTTGGCGGCGACAAACAGTTTGTCCGAGAGCAACTTGGTCGCGCCGTACAGGTTGATCGGGCTCGCCGCCTTGTCGGTCGACAGCGCCACGACTTTCTTCACGCCGTTATCAATGGCGGCGGCGATGATGTTCTCCGCGCCATTGACGTTGGTGCGGATGCATTCGGTCGGGTTGTATTCGGCTGCCGGCACCTGCTTCAGCGCGGCGGCATGCACCACGTAATCGATGCCGCGCATGGCCTGACGCAGACGCTCGGCGTCGCGCACGTCACCGAGAAAGTAACGCATGCACGGCGCGTTGAACGTCTGCTGCATTTCGTACTGCTTGAGCTCATCGCGGGAGAACACCACCACGCGCTTGGGCTGATATTGCTCCAGCAGACGGGCAATGAACTTGCGCCCGAACGAGCCGGTACCACCGGAGATGAAGATCGATTTTCCATTGAACATGTTGTGATTCCTGTTCCCTGTCCGGCAGGCTTAAGCGAGCAACTGCGCCCAGTTCAGCGCGGCGCTGTCATTGAGCACAAAACCTTTGCCGTTCAGGCTCAGGTTGGCGTTGTACGCCTGATCCTGGGCGAACGCGGCCGGCCATTTTTCCCGCAGCGCCGCCAGGGCCTGTGGCGCCTCAGGCATGCCGCCCGGATGGATGACCTGCACCGCTGGCGTCCACACCGTGAGGTAGCCGGCCTGGGCCGCGCTGAGGCACAGATCGACATCGCTGAAAGCGTCGACGAAGGCACTTTCGTCCAGACCGCCCAGTGCGTCGAACAGCGCTTTGCGCACCATCAGGCACGTGTTCGATACCGCCGAATAGTTCTGCTCCACCGCAAGGCGATGCAGGTAACCGTCGGCATCGTGCTTCTCACCGACGAAGGCCGAACCGACGCCGCCGTTCATGCCCAGGATCAATCCGGCCTGACTGATCTTGCGATCACGGTCGATCAGTTTCGGGCCGACCACGCCGATCTCCGGACGCAGGGCATGGTTGAGCAGCGAGTCGAGCCAGTTCGGATTGACCACTTCGGCATCAGCGGCCAGCAGCACCAGATACTCGCCCCGGGCCTGACGGCTGGCGGCGTTGAACAACGCTGTTGCGCTCAGCGCCCGATCACTGCGCAGCACCTCGACTTTCGGGTGTTGGTAAGTGCCCAGCCAGTCGTTGACCTCAGCGCTCTGCTCCGCCGTGGCGGCGATCAGCACTTCGTACTGGTGATAACGGGTGCGCAGCAACACCCCATCGAGGCAGCGTTGCAACACGGCCAGATCGTTACCCGCCGGAATAATGATCGACACCAGCGGGCGCTCACTGTGGTGGTAGTCGATCTGGTAAATCCCCGGCACCGCCGAAGTGACCTTGGCCTTGTAGCCGCGATTGCCCAAATGACGCAGCAGCGCAAGGCGCTCGTCAGGGTTCTCGGCCAGCTCCGGCGCCTGGGTAATCAGCAGCGGTTCGTCGAGATGCGCCAGGCTGTTGAGGCCATGCTCTTCGATCAGGCGCAACAGAACATCGAGTTCCAGCGCCTTGCTGAAGTCGGCGCGGTAGCCGCCGACCTCCACCAGGGCGTCGCGGCGCACCAGCCAGTGCCGCGCCATCAGGGTTGGCAGGCTCAGCAGCAGGTCAAGGTTGAAGCCAGGACGGAACACGTCGACCAGCGCACCGTTTTCCTGGCGCTGGATTTCGTCGGTGGAGACCGCGCGGCAATCGCCGGCGTTCATCAGTTCCAGACTGGCGCGCAGCAGGCCGCTGGCGGTGAATTCGTCGCCAGCCTCGGCCAGCAACAGCCAGTCGCACGGCGACTGACGCGCGCTCTGGTTGAGCTTGTCGACCAGATTGTCCGGGGTCACGCGGACAAAGTGCAGGATGTTCTGCGCCGTGGTCGCGGCCGGCGCTTCGCCGGTGGTGAACACGACAATCCGGAAGGCCTTGCACTGGCCTTCCAGCAAGCTGTCGAGAGAGACCTGAAGCTTGTCGATGTCGTCGTCCATGTCCAGCAGGAAAATGCCGAACTGCGGGCCGCCGCCATTCACCGACAAATGTTCGCCGATTGCCTTGATCTGGTGCTCGCCGGGTGCGCGCGCGGCCAGCCACTTGAGCAGGCGACCGGACTGCATCGTGTCCATCACCGCCTGATGATCTTCGTCGGTCAGCGCTTCGAGGCGCGCGATCCACGCCAGCATGTCTTGCGCTTCCTCGGCTTCGCCCATCGACGCCAGTTGTGCGGCCAGACGCTTGACCACGATGCGGTTGAACGCATTGAGGTCATGGGCCTGCCACAAACGGTCGAGAACACTTTCCGGGGTGTCGTTGTTGCGCGCCTGCAGCAAGTGCGCCTGGCGGGTCCAGATGCCTTCGAGCCCTTCCAGTTGAATGCGCCCCGCCGGCATGGCGTGCAGCATGAATTCGAAATGCGCCAGGCGATCAAAGAACGCCTCGTTGTAGAACGGCATTTCGACGTACTGCAACGGCCCGAACCGGCGATCCGGGTACTTGAGTTCCTGATTCCAGGTGGACTGGATGATCAGTTCCGCCGTCAGCGCACGACCCGATTGCAGGCTGTCGACCATCGCTTCGAAACTTTGCAAGGCGAACGCCTTGCCCTGCTTGGCATCGAGGTCGTTGATCTGGGTAGGCAACGCGGCGAGGAATTCGGCAAATGCTTCACGCTCGGCGACGGACCTGGCATCGACGTAGGTCAGCGAGTGGTACACCTCGGTGCTGTGTTCGGAGGCGCCGTAGTTGATCTCGCGCACCACGTAAGGCATCGGCAGAATCCGCGCCTTGGCACTGGCGAGGAGGAAGTAGACGTGGCCGATTTCCTGCCACTGGAAACTGGTGCCCGGCGGCAGCGACGAATGCCAGCGCTTCATCAGGTCGGTCCGGGTCACCGCATAGAACGGCGGGATGTACTGGCTCATGTAATCGACCACCCGTTCCTGGGCGTTGTCCGAGCAGTAGTCTTCCTGGACCTTCTTGTCGCGGCGGTAGTAGCTGACGCCACCGGCCAGGGTCAGGTACATCATGCAGTAGCCGTGGCACATGCCGTAATCCGGATTGGCCTGCAGGAAGCCCACGGATTCGACCAGCGAATCGTGCAGGATGAAGTCGTCGTCGGCCGCCAGCACCATGTACGGCGTGGTCAGTTGTTCGACGCCATAGGCTAGCTTGGCCTGCATGCCCCAATAGGCGAATTGCGGCACGTGGTGATAATCGACGCTGGAAAAATCCCCTTGCGGACGCTCGGGTGTGGAGTCCAGCACCATGATCTTGCAGGGCAGGCTGCTGTAATACTTCACCGCCCGGCGCAGGAATGCCGGCCGATTGTGAGTAATCAGCACCACCGTCAACAGCTCGTTGACCGGTAGCGTCAGTTCAGAACTGTACTTGCCTTGCATAACTTCTCTCCACAACCGGCGACTCGCCGAGATAACGCTTTGGGGATGTTGCGAATTAACGGACGCGACGCAGATAGCCATCCGGCGCCACGGTGATCAGCAGCTTGTTCTGCAACTGCTGGTCGATCTCGAAGTCCTGGTTCTCTTCGAGGTATTTCCATACTGCGGTTTTCGGGTTATCGCCCGGGCCCCAAGGACGATCCGGGAAGAAGTCGGCCGGCATGTCTTCCACCACGGTGTCCATGACCACGCAGTAGCTGTCGACCGACACCAACGGTGCGTACAGACGCAGCTCTTCGAGGACGTGATCGTGGGTGTGGTTGGAGTCCAGCACCAGAATGACTTTCTTGCCTTTGGCGGCAGCTTGCACCTGGGCGGCGATGCCGGCGTCGATGCTCGAACCTTCGATCATCTTGATACGCTTGGCCATCGGGTGGCTCTCAATGGCTTCGCGGTTGTGCGGACGAATGTCGAGGTCGATACCCAGCACTTCGCCATGGCCTTGCAGCTCGAGCAACGAGGCGTAGTAGATGATCGAGCCGCCGTGGGCGATGCCGCACTCGATGACCAGATCCGGCTTGACCTGCCAGATGATCTCCTGCATCGCCATCATGTCTTGTGGCAGCTGGATGATCGGACGGCCCATCCACGAGAAGTGGTAGCTGTATTTGTGCTTCGCCGATTCGTTGAAGAAATCACGGGCAAGGCCAGTGAGTTTCTGGTCGTCACCCTGCTGGGCGATCTGTTCCCGGCACTCGGCTTCGAAGGCTTTGTTGATGCTGTTGTCGGTCATTTTCAAAATCTCAATGGTCACTGGAACGAAGCGCTGTCAACGGCGTGATAGACGTAGCGTCCACCGGTCATCCGCTTGATTTCTTCGAGGTAATTGGAGTTCATCACAAACAGGTTGGCACCCTCGGGCAGCGCGTCCATCGCCTCTTGCGGCGACGACACGCGCGCACCGCTGAGCGGCAGATAACGCCCTTGCTTGGCCGGGTTGATGTCGACCACGCGATCCACCGCCACACCCGCGCGTTGCAGGAACAGCGAATAGATCACGCCTTTGGACGACGCGCCCCAGATCGCCGAACCCTGCTCGGGCGACGCCTGGATAATCTGCACCGCGCGATCAAGGCTGGCGGTGAAACCATCGGGCAGCGCCAGGCGCGCTACCGGTTGTTCCGGGGTCAGGCGCAACGTCGCCAGGTCGGCAACGATGTACAGGTATTGGCCACCGAACAGGTGACCGGCCTCGTGAACGGTGCCGAACAGGCGGCGCAGGTCATCGAGGCGGAAATAATTGACGTGTTCGTAGAACAGATCGAACCAGGCCTTGTGCTCGAGAATCCAGTCGAAGCACGGCACTTCGATGTAGATCTGCCCGCCCTGGTTGGCTTCGGCGATCTCGGCGAGGAAGCTCACCGGGTCCTGGATGTGCTCCAGCACATGGCGCAAGACGATGGCGTCCGCCGCCAGCCCGAGGCCACGGGTGAACGGCGCCTTGATCACGTCGGCGTTTTCACCTTCGTATGCCGGGTCAATGCCGGTGATCGAATAGCCGAGACCTTTGAGCAGCTCAAGGAAGTAGCCCTTGCCACAGCCGACTTCGATCAGCTCCTGGCCCTTGAAATGCCTGGCGATGATGCCTTCGACGTCGCTCAGGTGTTTCTGGAACTGGCCGGAATGCGCCTGTTCGTTCTGGTAATCGGCGTCGTAGCTGAGCTTGTCGGCGTCGAACGCGGCGTTGAAGATCAAGCCGCTGCGCTCGTCCTGCACCAACCGCATGTCGGCACGGGCTGAGGCTTGCGCCGATGCGGCATCGGCAAAGGTGCGGTTCTGCAGCACCGGCAGGTCAGTGACCCGATACAACTCGTGCCTCATGACGACTCTCCCAATAACTGTTGCAAACGCTCGGTCACGGCCCAGAACGCCAGTGGCTCATGGGTCGGATACGGGTAGTGGCCGAGGTTCAGGTTCAGCGTCGCGCCGCGTTCGCGCAGGCGTTGCTCGACCAATGCACGCACCGAGACCGGCTGCCCGCTGGCGCAATTGATCACGCCGTTGAATTCACGCTGGTGCAGGATGGCGGCGAGGTGTCCGGCAGCGGTTTTAACCGGCAGGAAGTCACGCAACTGCTCGCCGGCGGACATGTTGAACGACGCATCGCCGCTGTCGATTGCGCGGTCCAGGGCCGCCAACAGACTGTTGGGGTTCTGCCCTTCGCCGTGCAGGTAGAACAACCGCGCCCACTGCAAGGTGAACGGCTGTTCCTGCTGCAGATTCTGCAAAAACAGGTGCAGCGTGTGTTTCGCCAGACCGTAGGGATTGCTCGGCTGCGGCTCGCTGCTTTCGCTGAGCGGACCACTTTGCAGGCCGTATTCGAAACAGGTTCCGGTGATCAGCACCTGCGGCACACCCGCCTTGACCACGCTTTTGATAAAGCGATAGTCGGCCATCAGGTTGTGCTCGAAATGGAACAGCGCGCGATAGTTCGGCAGTCCCGGCCAGGCCAGATGCGCCAGCGCATCAATGCCTTCTACCAGCGCTGCGACATCCAGATCGGGCGCGTGAATATCTGCGCTGACGAACTCGACGTCGTTGATCCACGGCATGCCTTGCGCCGTTTCTGCGTTACGCGCCACGGCGCGTATTTCGCAGCCACGCGCCAGCAAGGCAGCAACCAGATGCCGGCCAACAAAGCCTGTAGCCCCGGTAACCAGAACCTTCACAGCACTTTCAACTCAGGCACGGCGATCACGAAGCGCCCGTCCCACTGACGCACCTGCGCCAGTTGCTGACTGACTTCGTGGAGCAGGTTCCATGGCAGCACCAGCACGTAATCCGGCTTGTCGATATCGATCTGCGCCGGCGCGACAATCGGAATCCGGCTGCCCGGCAAACACTTGCCCTGCTTGTGCGGGTTGGCATCGGCCACCCACGCCAGCAAGTCGGGTTTGACCCCGGCGTAGTTGAGCAAGGTATTGCCCTTGGCGGCCGCGCCGTAACCGACCACACGCTTGCCGTCGGCCTTGGCCTGCAACAGGAAGCGCAGCAGTTCATGCTTGATGCGTTCAGCGGCGGGCGCGAGGGTCGCGTAGTACTCGGCAGTTTTTACCCCGGCATCGAGTTCGGCTTGCAACTGTTGCTGCACCGCCGGTTGCACCGGGCGACGCTCGCCGTCCCGGCGCTGCACGAACACCCGCAGCGAACCGCCATGGGTGGTCAGTTGGCTGACGTCGAACACTTCCAGACCGTTGCGCTCGCACAGGGTCTGCACGGCGGTCAGCGACAGGTACGAATAGTGTTCGTGATACAGCGTGTCGAACTGCGCGCCAGCCATCAGCGTCAGCAGTTGTGGGAATTCAAACGTGGCGACGCCGGTCGGCTTGAGCAGCGCCGCAAACCCACCGAGGAAATCATTGATGTCCGGCACATGCGCCAGCACGTTGTTGGCGGCCATCAGATCGGCGCCCCAGCCTTCGCTTTTCAGCTGTGCGGCGCTGTCGCGACCGAAGAACACTTCACGAATCTCCAGACCCTTTTCCCGCGCCGCTTGCGCGGTGCTGCGGGTCGGCTCGACGCCCAGGCACGGAATGCCACGACCCGCCACGTATTGCAGCAGATAACCGTCGTTGGCAGCGACTTCGACCACACGGCTGTCGGCAGTCAGGCCGAAGCGTTCAACCATCTCGGCGACATAGCGCTCGGCGTGGGCCAGCCAGGTACTGGAGAACGAACTGAAGTAGGCGTACTCGGCGTCGAACAGGCTGTCGGCGCTGGTGTAATCCTCGGTCTGTACCAGCCAGCATTGCTGACACACGGCGACCTTCAACGGCACCCATTGCTCGGCCTGCTCGAGGCGATCAGCATGCACATAGGCGTTGGACGGTGGCGAGGTGCCGAGGTCGATCAGCGGCAGGCTCAGCGGTGCGGCGCACCCACGGCAGTTCATAGACGCACTCCAGCAAAGTGTTGATCGAGCGCGGGATGGCTGGAATCACGCGCTGACAAATTATTGACAGGCAACGGCCAGGCAATCGCCAGCCGTGGATCGTTCACTGACAGCCCGCCCTCATGCTCCGGCGCGTAATCGGCGCTGTGCAGGTAGAGCAATTCGGCGTCTTCGGTGAGGGTCTGAAAACCGTGGGCGAACCCGGCCGGGATCAACAGACTGCGGCCATCACCGGCCTTCAGATGCTCGGCGTGCCAGTGCAGAAACGTCTCGGAGTCCGGGCGCAGATCCACCGCCACGTCCCACACTTCACCGCGCAGGCAGGTGATCAGTTTGGCTTCCGGGGCGTTGCCATTCTGGTAATGCAGACCGCGCACACTGCCCTTCTCGCGGGTGCAGGAATGGTTGATCTGGCGAATGTGAAATTCGCTGCCGAACGCGCTCAGGCTGCCTTCGCAGAACAACCGGGCGAAGTGCCCGCGCTGATCTTCAAAACGCTTGTGCTGGACGCTGAACAGCCCGGCCAGCGGCAACGCTTTCAAGGAAAACTCGCTCACAGCGCGCCTCGGTACAGGTTCAGTTGGCCGAGGGTCACGGAGCGCATGTCATCGCCGTTCTGCCACGCCAGGTGCCAGTCGAGGGTCTGGGTCAGGCATTGCTGCAAGGTCCAGCGCGGTTGCCAGCCCAGCAGTTGCCGGGCGCGGCTGCTGTCCAGGCGCAACAGACCGGCCTCGTGCAGTTCGCTTTTTTCGATGCGCAGACCCCGCGCCTGCGGCCAGCGGCTGGCGAGCAGTTCGACCACTTCGCCGACGCTGCACATGTCTGCCTCGCCCGGGCCGAAGTTCCACGCACCGGCGTATTCCGGGCCTTGTTCGTAGAGGCCGGCGGCCAGTTGCAGGTAACCGGCCAGCGGCTCCAGCGCGTGCTGCCACGGGCGCACGGCTTGCGGGTAACGCAGGGTCACCGGCTCGTCGGCGGTCCAGGCTTTGAGCACGTCGGGAATCAGGCGCTCAGGGGCGAAATCGCCGCCGCCCAAAACGTTGCCGGCACGCGCGGTGGCCAGGGCCAGACCGTGTTCGGCGTACTTGTCCGCCGGAAAGAACGACGCGGCATAAGACTGCGCGAGCAACTCGCAGCAGGCCTTGCTGCTGCTGTAAGGGTCATGCCCACCGAGCGCTTCGTCTTCGCGGTACGGCCACAGCCATTCCTTGTTGGCGTAGACCTTGTCGGTGGTCACCAGCACGCAGGCGCGCACGCAGCCGACCTGACGAATCGCTTCGAGCAGGTTCAGCGTGCCCATGACGTTGCTGGAGTAAGTGCCGAGCGGATCGCGATAGCCTTCGCGCACCAGTGGCTGGGCGGCCAGGTGCAAAACGATTTCCGGCTCGGTGTCGACAATGATTTCGAGCAAGGCGCCGAGGTCACGCAGATCACCGCGCTGATCGTTGATGCCTTCGTGCACCCGCGCCAGTTCGAACAGGCTTGGTTCAGTCGACGGATCAAGGGAAAAGCCGCTGACTTGCGCGCCGAGGCTTTGCAGCCACAGGGTCAGCCAACTGCCTTTGAAACCGGTGTGACCGGTGACGAGGACGCGTTTGCCGCGCCAGAAATCCGCACTCAGGCCCACTGCTTCCATGGGGCCTCCCCGTTCTGCCACAGTGCGTCGAGGTGGTTCTTGTCGCGCAGGGTGTCCATTGGATGCCAGAAGCCTTCGTGCTCGAAGGCTTTCAACTGTTCGTCCGCTGCCAGACGTGCCAGTGGCTCGGCTTCCCAGGTGGTGGCGTCGTCAGCAATGTACGGCAGCACTTTGGGCGACAGCACGAAGAAACCGCCATTGATCCAGCCACCGTCGCCGCGAGGTTTTTCGGTAAAGCCCAACACCTGATCGCCCTGCCGTTCAAGGGCGCCGTAGCGGCCCGGTGGCTGCACGGCAGTGACCGTCGCCAGACGGCCGTGGGCTTTGTGGTAATCGACCAGTTGCGCGATGTTGATATCGGAAACGCCGTCGCCATAAGTGAAGCAGAACGCCTCTTCATCCTTGAGATAACGCCCGGCGCGCAGCAGACGGCCACCGGTCATGGTTTCCTCGCCGGTGTCGATGAGCGTGACGCTCCACGGCTCGCTGTAGTTCTGGTGCACGTCCATGCGGTTTTCGCGCATGTTGAAGGTGACGTCGGAGGTGTGCAGAAAGTAGTTGGCGAAGAAGTCCTTGATCGCATAGCCCTTGTAGCCGAGGCAGATCACGAAGTCGTGAATTCCATGGGCGGAATACTGCTTCATGATGTGCCAGAGAATTGGCTTGCCGCCGATTTCAATCATTGGCTTGGGCTTGAGGTGCGACTCTTCACTGATGCGCGTGCCGAGGCCACCCGCCAAAATAACTGCCTTCATCGTCTCCCCTCTCGTACTTCACCGGGCTGCGCACGGCTTTCTTGAGCTGCGCGGGCCATCTGGCTAAACCGTTTGCCGTGACGGGCGTCGGTGCAATGACCGCGAGCGCTCGTTTTATGGCGATTTGAGGGGGACTTGCAGGAAACGCGCCAGCTCCATGAGCCCCGCGTCAGCTGCACCACAAGGCATGAAAAAAGGGATGAATCCAGCCCTGGATTCATCCCTTTCCTTGAGCGAGGTCAACCGCTCAGCGATTAGCCGAACATGGCGAACGCATCACCGCTGGAAGGCAGATCGTAGGCCAGCCCGTCAGCAGTCTGGATATGCTCGATGTTGTTGAAGCCGGCGTACCAACCCGCCAGTTTCACGCCGCCGCTCGGCACACCGGTGCTGCCATCATTGGCGCTGTGCAGGTAAGCGTCGTTGCCGATGCGGGTGACGTTGAGCTGGCTGGCGTTGGCAACCGTGTTGAGGATCAAGGTGTCATTCAGATCCCCGCCCTCATCCTGAATCGTCACCAGCCCGGTGGTGTTGACCACGTAGGTGTCATCGCCCTGACCGCCATAGGCGCTGCCGCCAGAGGTCGACTGGCCGGCCAGATTGAGGATCAACAGGTCGTTGCCCTCGTCACCGAACAACATGAAGTTGCGCCCCGTGCCGGTGAGGACGTCGTTGCCCTCGCCACCCCGAGCCTGACCACCGACCATGGTGATGGTGTCATTGCCTTCATCACCGCTGGCGCTACTGGTCGTATCAAAGGCATCGCTGACGATGACGTCATCACCCGCGCCTCCCGACAGCCAATCAGAGTTGTAGCCTTGCGTATCGAGCCCGGACGCCAGTCCGCCATAAATGTGGTCGTTGCCGTCACCCCCGTAGATCATGTCGAAGCCAGCTCCACCCTCGAGAATGTTATCGCCCGAATCGCCATACAACTGATCACCGAACTGGCTGCCGCGCAGGCCTTCGATATCAATGTAGGTGTGATAGAGCGCGTCACCGCTTTTAGGGCCCCAATTGAGAGAGGCCGTCAACCCTTCCTCGCTGTCTGCATAACTGACAATGTCGATGCCGGCGCCGCCATTCAACACATCCCATCCCTTGCCACCGGACAACACATCATTGCCGGCCCCCGAAACGATGATGTTGCTCTCATCATTGCCATAGCCGATGAAGTCGCCAGTGCCGGTGTAGGTCAGGTTTTCAACGAACGCGCCGAGGCGCATCTGCGACAGGCTGGTGTAAACCTGGTCGGTACCACCCATGTAACCCTCGATTTCCTCCAGGGTCACACCACTGCTGTTGATGGTGTAGGTGTCATCGCCCATGCCACCGGCCAATGTCAGGCCGCTCGAGTTGGCGGTGAAATGGTCGGCGCCTGACGAGCCGATCACTTTCTCCACATTCAACAGGCGCGAGCCTGCGCCGACTTCAACACTCACTGCGTCTAACGAGCTGCGATAGCTCACCGTGTCATAACCATCGGCACCATCAATGACCATCGCCTGGTCGGCGGGCTGATTGAGATAGATCAGGTCATCGAAGCCTGAGCCCTCTATGGCTTCGATACCGGTGAAGGTGTCACCGTTGGCAATGGTCAGCCCGTCGAAGTTGGCGTAGTCATTGACCCTTACCCCTTCAAGACTGTCGCTGTAGCTGACCGTGTCGTAGCCATCGCCACCGACGAAGTGGTCGGCACCGGCGCCGCCCCACAGCCAGTCGTTGCCGGCGCCAGCGACGATCTCGTTGTCGGTTTCGCTGCCGTAAGCCTTGAAATCGCCGGCGCCGGTGAAGGTCAGCTTCTCGACGTGCGCGCCCATTTTGATGCTGTTGAGGCTGGTGCGCAGTTCGTCGTAGCCACCCCAGTACTCTTCGATGACGGTCACGTCCTCGGCGCTGACGATGTACAGATCGTCACCACTGCTGCCCTCCAGCGTTACACCCCCCACGGCACTGGTGAACGTATCATTGGCAAAGGTCCCAACGATCTTCTCCACCCCCACCAGCGTATCAAGCTTGCCGTCAGGCCCGGCGACCGTGGCTGCGCCATTGACCAGCTCGACGCTGATCCCCGAGGTGATTGCGTAATAGTTCACGGTGTCGAAGCCGTCCCCGCCGTCGAGCACGTCCGATCCTGCACTTGCCAGCAGGACATCATCCGACGCCAGTCCGTAGAGTTCGTCATTGCCGTCAGAGCCCAATAGCACGTCCGCTTCACTCGTTCCATTCACGATTGTCATTGCATCTTCCTTGCAGGGTGGTTGAAACCGGATTCGTCAGTGAGGGCGCTGCCTGTCCAGACCGCGTTCCCTCGCGTGATCGACTCGAACAAATAAACGAACCTGCAAAAAAGGCGACCCGAGAGATCGCCTTCCTGTGCAGCCTTGCGAACAGATCAATCCGCCAACCAGCCATTTTCCCAGTAGCGCAGGTTGTCGCCACGCAACACGTAGTCGCGCATCACCACCTCGTGCAAGTCGTCGCCCATGCGATAGCTGGCGTCCGGATCGGCCAGGTGCATGCGGATCGCTTGCAGCCACTCATCGGTGCTATTGGTCTTGACCCGCGTGCACGGCAGGTAGCCTTGATAGGCTTCGGTGTCGGTGCAGATCACCGGGAAACCGCAGGCGCCGTACTCCAGTAGACGCAGGTTGCTCTTGCAGTCGTTGAAAATGTGGAATTCCAGCGGCGCCAGGGCCAGATCGAGATTCAGACTCGCCAGCTTCGCCGGGTAGACGTCCAGCGGGATCACCCCGTGGAATTCATGCATGTACGGCCGCAGGTCATCCGGGCACATGCCGAAGAACACCCAGTCGACTTCGTTGGCGAGCTCGCGCACGACATCGGCAATCACTGCCAGGTCGCCGTGGTGGCTGGTGCCGCCGCCCCAGCCGACGCGGGGCTTCCTGGAAGTCCGGCGCTTGCCGCGCAGGCCGGTCCAGAGGTGCTTGGCGAGCATGTTCGGGACAACACGAATGTCGTGATGCATGTCCGACAGCGCATTGGCCAGTGGCTGGGTCGACACCACCACGCGGTCACACAGGCCGATGGCCTGACGCACCATGCGCTCCATCTCGTGCTTGTTGGGCATGTTGCGGATATGCGCGTTGCGATGGGGCACGTCGATCACATAGTCGTCCAGCTCAAAGATGCGCCGGGCATTGCAGAACTTCTTCAGCGGCGGAATTTCGTCGATGGCGCCTTGCGAGTAGCGCCCTTGCAGGACGATGACGTCCGGCGACTGCCGCTCGATTTCAATGAGCGACGGCAAGCCATAACGAATACAGCCTTCGGCGCGGTTGGCCGCTTGCAGTTCGATCAGCGGCTGACTCATGCGGTAGTGACCAATCGCCGAGGCGTTGATCGGCACGGCGAGTACGTTGGGTAATTGCGGTCGGGAAAATGCCGTCCAACCGGTGCGCAAGCCCGGCTCAAGGCTGAAGCTCGTCGCACCGACACCCTGCAAGGACAGGTTGACGTTGAACGCCGGATCACGGGCAATGCGCGGCAGCCAGCGCTTGTAGAAGGTCTCCTGCTCATGCACGTGCTGCTGACCTTCCTCAGCTGTCGCCTCTACGTTTGGCCGTGCCCCTTGGGCCAGCAAGGCATAAGGCGTCCACACCACCAGATAGCCTTCCTGGCCGATGCGCAGACACAGGTCGACGATATTCAGCGCCTGCTTCAAATCCTGTTCGTCGAGCCCGGCGACCGACTCGAAAACAGTCTTGCGCACCATCACGCAGTCACCGCCGACGGCACTCAGGTCGTGGGTCGCCTGCAGCCGGAACATGTAGCCGTCGGCCTGTAGCGACTGCCCATAAAACGGCAAGCCGACCGCGCCTTGCAACCCGAGGATCATCCCGGCGTGCAACACGTAACCGTCGGGATTGAACAACTTGGCGCCGACCACGCCGACTTCCGGGCGCTGCGCCTGATTGAGCAACTCGTCGAGCCAGTCGGTGTGGGTGATCACTGCGAAGGTGTTGAGCAGCAACACGTACTCGCCACGGGCCTGGGTCACCGCAAAGTTATGCAATGCCGCCATGTTGTCGTGCTGTGGGTAACGCAGCACGCGAATCCGCTCGCCACCCAACTGCGCCATGCCGTCCAGCCATGCCAGCGCCTCGGCGCTTTCACTGCCGTTGTCGACCAGCAACAGCTCGTATTCCGAGTAGGCGGTTTTTTCCAGCAGCGTCTCGACACAGCGCTGCAAGGCAGCCGTCTGGTCGCGGGTGACGATGATGATCGACACCCGCGGCCGCCGGGCGTGCCGATAGTCGACCCGATTGAGCAATTCGCAACTGCCCCGGCGGATGTCGTGGGCAATGCCCATGCGGTGCAAATGCGCTTCGAGCACTCGCGGGTTCTGTTCGAGCACCGTCGGCTCGGCCAGCCATGCGGACAGATCGAATGGCGATTCCAGCAGGACTTCGGCAACGTGTCCAACCACTTGCGTACCGTCGCTCTCGACCATGCGCCACAGCATGTCGTGAGGCGCCAGCACGGCGAACGTCACGTCGAAACCGCCGAGTGCGAGGAAGCGTTCACGCTGGAACGCCAGGGTACGTCCGACGTAGGGGTAACTGCGCATCAGGTCAAGGTTGAAATCGGGTTTGAACGCTGGCTCGGCGGACTCGCCATCGCGCAGACTGCCTTCATCGCTGTACACGCACGTCAGCGCTGGCGAATGGGCAATCCGGTCAGCCATGACCAGCAATGCCGGCACCACCAGACGATCACCGGCCTGCAACAGGTAAAACCAGTCGGCGCCTTCCAGTTGCGGCAACAGCGCGTTGATCTGCTCCAGGCCGTTGTCCTGCAACGGCATACGAAACACCCGCCCGTCCAGCGTTGCCTCGGTGCAGTCGGCGGACAACAGCAGAATCAGCTCCGGCGGATAGTCTTGGGCTGCAAGGGCTGACAACGTGCGCTCGACGCCATCGCGACTGCCTTGAGCATCAATGATGATTGGCACGATCCGCGGCTGCTGTGGCCAGGCCGCAAGGGTTTCCGGCAGTACCTTGCGCTGGCCTTCAGTAAGGCTGCGGCATTCGAGCCAGCGGGCATAAAGCTCGGCAAAGCTCCAGCTGTCGATACCGACACACCATTCCTGGCGACTCTGTTTGGTGCCGAGAGTGCGGCTCAACGGCAACTCTTCCCAGACCCGCGGCGACTCGTCAGCCCTGGTCAACGGAACGTAGCGAACCCAACCCGGTGCCGGCGCGGATTCACCGCTGCGGGCCTTGAGCATTTGCAAAATCCACTCACGCTCGACCTCAACCGCATCCTTCATCGGTTGCTGCGCACTCAGGCGCTCCGGATAGAGCCGCTCGGCACTGAGCACGTTGTTCGACACCGCCACATTGCCGCGCCGCATCAGGCAGATATACAGGGCGAAATCCAGAGTCGCGACGAAGCAGTGGCCATCCTGAGTCAGAGCCGGCAACAACTCGGCGACATCCGCACGACGGAACAACGCGTTGGTAAAACCACCGAGCACATTGACCGGGAATTTTTCAAAGATGCCCAGCAGGTCATCGCCCTTGAACAGGCCGCTGAGCGGTGACAGCGAAGTGTTTTCCAGACGCGCCGGCAAGATGATGTCGTCGGCATCCCAGAACAGTCGCTGCGCCAGCACCAGGCTGACTTCCTCGCGCACCATCTCGTGCGCCTGCTGCTCGATGCAGGCGGCGTAGAGGTGATCGTCGTCACACAGGAACTTGATGAATTCGCCTTGCGCCTGCTCAAGGCAAGCCTTGAGGTTGCCGACCATGCCCAGGGTCCGTGGGTTGCGCACATAGCGCACGGCAACGCCGGACTGCTCGGCCACGGCCGCGACAATCCCTTCGATCTGCGGGCCACGGCTGTCGTCGCAGACAATGATTTCAAGGGGCGCGTAGGTCTGGCTGACAGCACTGTTCAATGCCCGCTCGAAAAAGCGCGGATTGAAGGCGGGAATGACGAGGCTGACAAGAGGAAGTGAATTCACGGCGGGCTCACAGGCGGTATGAGCCCGCTCGGCAAAGCGAGCCCTAGGTACCGCGAAAAAACATGACTGAGGGACAGGGCAAACGGGCGCTCACGCGCCCGTTGCGGGTCAGATCTTGTTGAACAGACCCAACTGGCTGATCTTGCTGAACGCCAATTGCGAGGCCTGCAGCATGGTCTGTTGCAGGGTCAGGCGGGTCATCACTTCAGCAGGGTCGGAGTCGCGGATCGAACCTTGAGTGGTCGTGTTCGCGGTGCTCAGGCTGTCATTGGTGATGGCCTGCATGTCCAGCGCCTGACCACGGGCACCGATCTCGGTCACCGCTGTGCCAATCTGGTTGCTGGCCGCATCGATGTTGCCGAGGCCCGCTTCCATCGCGCCCTGGAATTTCTGCTTGGCCACCGGATCACCATCAATCGGCGTGTTCAGGGCGGTGATCATCTGACCGAGGGTGTCGAGGACGTTCTGGGTCTGGTGATCGTTCGATTGGATCGAGAACTGATCGCCCGCTGCCGGGGCCGCACCCAATGCGAAAGTGACACCGGCGGCGGTCGCGTTGCTACCCACGACAGTGCCCGAGGACACAGGCTTGCTGTCAGCGGTCACTGGCGCCGCATACAGATCGAATGCGGTGGCGCTGGTGAACTTGAGGACGGCCCCGCCCTGCGGGAATGCTGCGGTGTAGGCTGCCTGATCGGTGATGCTGGAACCGGTGATCACAGCGCTCGACGGGTTGCCCGGGTTACGCGTGGTGGTGAACGAGTCCGGCGCGGTCGACAGCTGGAAGCTGTGGCCGGCGATGACGGCATCCGGGTTGGTGTCACCGGTCTTCAGGTTGATGTTCAGCTTCATGTCGACGCCACGGAAGCTGACCGTCTGGTTGGCGCCGCTGCTGTTGCTGACCAGACCGTTCTGGCTCGCTTCAGCGGTGACGTCGTTGCCCAGGGCATCGGTAATCTGCAACTGGGTGCTGCTGATGAAGCTGACGGTGTACGGCTGGCCAGCAGTGAACTTGGAATCATAGGTGGCGGCGGTGCCCACGGTGCCGTTGGACAGCACGACGCGACCGTCATCAACGGCCGGCGCGGTCATGGTGACGTTGGTGCGCGCGGTGTTGATGGTCTGCTGGAAAGCCGTCCAACCGGTGGTGTTGGTGCCGACAGTCATGCCGTCGCCAATGCCCAGGTTGATCGTGGTCTGGTCACCGTTGTAGGTGTAGGTGCCATCGGCATTCTGCGAATACGGCGCGGTGTCGGTTTTCGAACCGGAGAACAGGTAGTTGCCGTTGGCATCCTTGGCGTTCATCAAGCCCAGCACTTGTTGCTGGATCTGACCGAGTTCCGAAGCGTATGCCTGGCGATCCTTGTCGGTGGCCGTGCCGTTGTTGGCGGCGAGGGCGAGTTCCTTGGCACGGGCCAACGCGGTGGTGATGGATTCCAGCGTGGATTCCTGCACGGTCAACGAACTTTTGGTGGTGTCGACGTTGGTCTTGTACTGATCCAGCATCGCGGCCTGCTGGCCCAATTGCAGCAAACGACCGGCGCCGATCGGATCATCCGCAGCGGTATTGATGCGCTGCAGGCTGCTCGCCTCGCTGGCGGTGGCAACAGCCTTGTTGAAGTTACGCTGATAGTCCGACGCTTGCGTTCCGTAATACTGGGCGGTGGAAATGCGCATGAATTACGACTCCTTAAAGGCTGTTGATCAGCGTGGCGAAAGTTTCCTGCGCAGCTTTGATGATCTGCGAAGACGCTGTGTAGTACTGCTGATACTTGACCAGATTGCCGGTTTCTTCATCCAGGTTGACCCCGGACAGCGAATCGCGGGCACCTTTGGCGTTATCCAGAATCGCTGTAGTGGCGGCGCTGTCGGACTTGCCCTGGGCAGTCTTGGTGCCGACGTTGGTCACCAGTTTGTTGTAGGCGTCGGTCAGGCTGATGCCCTTGCTCGCCGAACCGGTGTCGACGGTCTGCTTGGTTTGCAGGCCAACCAACGCCTGCGCGTTGCGGTTGTCCGAAGACGCCGCACCGGTCAGGTTCATGGTGAAGGTTTCGCCGGACTTCGGCGTGCCACCAACGGTGGTCTGCACGGTGAAGGTCTTCTGCACGTTCGGGATGACGGTGGTGTCCATCACCGGATTGCCGCTGGCATCGACGATGCCGACTTTCAGGTTCAGCGTGTTCGCCTGGCCAGGCACGATGGTGCCGGTGCCGATGGTCGCGCCCTTGGCGTCGACCAGATTGTACGACTGGCTGCCGCCGCTGGCCGCGCCGAACACCAGTTTGACCGGGGTCGAATTCTTCAGCGCCGCCTGCATGTCAGCCTGCGCGGTCGGGTTGTAGATGTTGATCGTGTCGCTCAGCGTCGGCTGGGTGAACGTCCCCAAACCGTTGGCGCTGGCCACGCCGGTCAGCGGGCCGGCAGCAGCGATTTTCTTCGGATCGGTAAGCACGGTCTGAATGCTTGCCGCCGCCCCACGGGTCGGGGTGATCTTGAAGCTGTCACCGGCGCTCAGCGCACCGCCATTGAGCGCGAGGCTGAAGCCGTCGATCACCGGAGGCGGGTTGGTGGTGGTGCTGAACGTGCCCAGGTCGGTGCCGTCGGAACGCTTGACGGTGTAGTCGGTGGCGCTGGTGAACGTCACCTGATAATCGCTGGTGGTGAGCTTGCCGGTGTCCTTGATGGTGACATCGAGGTTACCTGAGCCGGCGCTGTTGCCATCCTTCGCAATGCTGCGCTGACTGATCAGCGCGGCACTGTTGATGTTGTTGAAAATCGCCGCGCCGAAGTCACCGTTCTTGTCGATGCCCTGGGCTTGCTGGCTGTTGATCTGGTCAGCGACCACCAGTGCGACACGACCGAGTTCGTTGAGCGACGGGTCGAGGACTTCTTTGCGATAGGTCAGCAGGCCGCCGATTTCGCCACCGGTCATCGCCGAGGTGATGTCGATGGTGCTCGAACCGCGATCCATCTGGATGCCCATGCGCGATGGATCATCCTTGAGCGGCACGGTGCTCAGGGTGTTGGTGGTGTTACCGATGACCAGTGGCTGACCACTGCCGACATACACGTCGAAACTGGTGCCGCGCTCGACCACTTGCGCACCGACCAGCTCGGACAACTGACGGACCGCTTCGTTACGGGTGTCGAGCAAGTCGTTCGGGGCACCGCCACTGGTGGAAATCTCACCGATCTTCTGGTTGAGACTGGCAATCGAGGTGGCCAGCTTGTTCACCTGGGCCGCCATGTCGCCAAGGCTGCCATTGATGGTGGAGTTCTGGTCGTTGAGCTGCTTGGCGATGGTGTTGAAGCGATTGGTCAGTGCCTGCGCGCCGGTCAGCACCGATTGACGGGAGGTGTCATCGGTGGCCGAGGTCGAAACACCCTGCATCGAGGTGAAGAATTTTTGCAGCACGCCGGTCAGGCCGGTGTTGGTGTCCGACAGCATCGAGTCCAGCGGCGTGGCTTGTTTCAGGAACGAAGCCGACTCGCTGTCGAGCGAAGTCGCGGTGCGCAACTGGCTTTCCAGGTACGAGTTGTAGACCCGGCGCACGTCAGCCAGGGTCGTGCCTGTGCCGATGAAGACGGTGCCGAACTGCTGCGAGGACTTGGTGCCCTGCACGGTTTGCTGACGCGAATAACCGGCGGTGTCGACGTTGGCAATGTTGTTGCCTGTCGTAGCCAAAGAGGACTGGCTGGCCGACAGTCCCGACATCCCGATATTGAGCAAACTCATGGTTCAGACCTTATACCTTGTGCCTTATAAAGGCGTGGTGGATACACCCGCCGCAGCGTAGTTTTGGAAACTGTTCATCTGCTTGGCAATCTGCGAAATCTTTGTCGCGTAGTTCGGGTCGGTGGCGTAACCGGCCTTTTGCAACTCACGCACAAACTGTTCTGGGTTATCGGCAGACTTCACGACATCTTGATAGCGATTATTGCTCTGCAGCAACGTCACCAGATCGTGGAAGCTGTCCTTGTACGAGGCGTAGGAACGGAACTGGGCCGTCTCCTTGACCATCTGCCCGTCGCGGAACTCGCTGGTGATTGCCCGGGCCGAATCGCCCTTCCAGTTGGCGCTCGCCTTGATGCCGAACAGGTTGTGACTGCTGCTGCCATCCTGGGCGCGCATGACCGATTTGCCCCAACCGGTTTCCAGCGCAGCCTGGGCCACCAGATAACGCGGATCGACGCCGATACGGTCGGCGGCTTCCTTGGCCATCGGCAGCATGGTGTTGACGAATTCGTCGGCCGAGCTGAAGGCTTTCTTTGCCGGTGCCAGCGGAATTTGTGCCATGGCGCGACCATAAACCTGCATTTGCCCGCCGGCAGCTTTTTCGCTTTCGGCGCGGGCCAGCCAGTCGCCGTTGTACAACGGACCGGAGCCCGTCGCGACAGCGTGAGTGGCATGCGGCAACAGGGTATTGGGCGCTGGTGTGGCATTGGTCGTGGCCGAAGGCACCAGACCGGCGAGCAAGCGATCCGCGAGTTTGGGCGGCAATGCCAGGCGACGCTTGTTGATCATCGCCATGTCATTGCTGTGGGAGACGTCGGCGCTGTTCGACACACGCCCGGAACGCGAAGCCCACAGCGGACGCTCGCCATTGACGCGCGACAACGGGCCATTGACGGCGGTCGTGCCAGCAGCAATCGGCGTGGCCACGGCAGCGGCTTTCGCCCTGGCTTCTTCCTGCTTGGCGGCGGACGCAGCAGCAGCCTCACCCGGCGCCAGCGGTTTGTTCTTCTGCATCTGGCGCAACAGCACGTCAGCCAGACCAATACCACCGCCCTCGCGGGACATGGAAACGGCCAATTGCTGGTCAGCCATTTCCTGATATTGCTTGGCGGCCGGCGTGTTGAGCGGATTGTCCTGACCGAGAGTCTCGGTGGCCGAACGCATCGACTTGAGCATTTCCCCGATGAACAACGATTCGAATTCCTGCGCAACCTTGCGCATGTTCGCATCACTGTTCTTGTCGCCGACCTTGAGCTGATTCAGACGATTGAGGTCGGAGTACGACCCCGAATCACCCGTGTCAACCAGACTGCCTTTGCGCATATCCATGGTGGTCGTCCTCAGATCACGATCAGGTCGGCTTGCAATGCGCCGGCCTGCTTCAGTGCTTCGAGGATCGCCATCAAGTCACCCGGTGCCGCGCCGACCTGGTTCACCGCACGCACGATCTCGTCGAGGGTGGTGCCCGGGCCGAACTTGAACATCGGTTTGGCTTCCTGCTCGGCATTGACGCGCGAGCGCGGCACCACAGCGGTCTGTCCGTTGGACAACGGGCCAGGCTGGCTGACGATAGGGTCTTCGGTGATGGTCACGGTCAGGCTGCCGTGGGTGACGGCGGCCGGCGAAACCTTGACGTTCTGGCCGATGACGATGGTGCCGGTGCGCGAGTTGATGATGACTTTCGCCACCGCCTGACCCGGATCGACTTCGAGGTTTTCCAGGATCGACAAGTAGTCGACACGCTGGCTCGGATCGAGCGGCGCAGTCACACGGATCGAGCCGCCATCAATCGCTTGAGCGACGCCAGGGCCGAGCATGTCGTTGATCTTGTCGACGATGCGCTTGGCGGTGGTGAAGTCGGAGCGGTTGAGGTTCAGCGTCAGGCTGTTGCCCTGGTTGAAACCGCTCGGCACCGAACGCTCCACCGACGCACCGCCGGGAATACGACCGGCCGAGGGAACGTTGACCGTGATCTTCGAACCGTCACGACCTTCGGCATCGAAACCACCGACCACCAGGTTGCCCTGGGCGATGGCGTAGACGTTGCCGTCGATACCCTTGAGCGGGGTCAGCAACAAGGTGCCGCCGCGCAGGCTCTTGGAGTTACCGATGGAAGACACGGTGATGTCGACCTGCTGACCCGGCTTGGCGAACGCCGGCAGATCGGCACTGACCGACACCGCCGCGACGTTTTTCAGCTGCACGTTGCCCGATCCCGGCGGCACCTTGATGCCGAACTGCGAGAGCATGTTGTTGAAGGTCTGCAGGGTGAACGGGGTTTGCGTCGTCTGGTCGCCGGTGCCGTTAAGCCCGACCACCAGGCCGTAACCGATCAACTGGTTGGAACGCACACCGGAAATACTGGCGATGTCTTTCAATCGCTCGGCGTGGGCACCAAAGGCTGCGGACATCAGGGCCGCCGCCAGCATGAAGCTTTTCAGATTCAACGTAGCCACCTAGAAAGGGAACAGCGGGCTGAGGAAGAAACGGTCGAACCAGCCTGGCTGACTCGTATCGGCGAACGCGCCGGTACCCGAATAGGTGATACGGGCATCGGCGACGCGGGTCGACGACACTGTGTTGTCAGTCGCGATGTCATCAGCGCGGACCATGCCGGCAATGCGCACCAGTTCGTCACCAGTATTGAGGGTCAGCCACTTCTCGCCGCGCACAGCGATGATGCCGTTGGGCAACACGTCGGCGACGGTCACAGTGATCGAACCGGTCAGGCTGTTGCTCTGCCCCGATTTTGCGTCACCCTTTGTCGAGCGATCAGCGCTGTAGCCGGCGTTAAGGCTCAGGTCACCGCCACCAATCGGATTGTTGGTCGTCAGGCTGGAGCCGAACAGCGAGGTCAGACCGATCGAGTTGTCGCTGTTCTTGTCCATCTGCGAGTTGGCGTTTTTGCTCGCCTGCGTGCGCTCGTTCAGGGTAATGGTGATGATGTCACCGACACGGAACGCCTTGCGGTCGCTGTACAGATTCTGCTCGAAGCCGGCCTGATAGATCGAGCCATTGTTGGCCGCTGCCGGCAACGGCGTGCGCGGCAACACCGGAGCATAGTAAGGGTCATTGGGCTTGGGCGTCGGTGCGACGCAGCCCGCGAGCGAGACGACCCCACCCAATGCCAGAACAGATACGAAGCGTTTCATGACCCTACCTCACGGTGTTGCAGGCAGCCTCAGGGCCACCCCATAGACTTGATTACAGATTCTGCGTTACGAACGAGAGCATCTGGTCGGCGGTGGAGATCACCTTGGAGTTCATCTCGTAGGCGCGCTGAGTGGTGATCATGTTGACCATCTCTTCAACGGTGCTGACGTTGGAACTTTCCAGGGTGTTTTGCAGCGTGGTGCCGAAACCGTTCAGGCCTGGGGTGCCGATTTGCGGCGCGCCGGAAGCAGCGGTTTCCAGGAACAGGTTGTTGCCCACGGCTTGCAGACCGGCCGGGTTGATGAAGTCGGCGGTTTGCAGGTTGCCGATCACCTGTGCAGCCGGGTTGCCCGGAACAGTGATGGACACGGTGCCGTCAGTGCCGACGGTGAAGCTCTGCGCGTTGTTCGGGATCACGATGGCCGGCTCCAGCGCGAAACCGCTGGCGTTGACGATCTGGCCGTTGGAGTCGAGGTGGAAGGTGCCGTCGCGGGTGTAGGACGTGGTGCCGTCCGGTTGCAGGATCTGGAAGAAACCGCGACCGTCGATGGCCATGTCCAGCGGCTGCTCGGTGGTTTGCAGGCTGCCGGCGGTGAAGTTTTTCTGCGTGCCGACAATGCGCACACCGGTACCCAGTTGCAGACCCGACGGCAGTTCGCTGTCCTGGGTCGACTGAGCGCCAGGCTGACGCTTGATCTGGTACAGCAGGTCCTGGAACTCGGCGCGGTCACGTTTGAAACCCGTGGTCGAGACGTTCGCCAGGTTGTTGGAAATGGTGGTCAGGTTGGTGTCCTGGGCGGACAGACCGGTTTTGGCAACCCATAGAGCCGGAAGCATTCGATTCTCCTCGTGCGCCTGTTTTACGGCGCGACGTTCTGATAATTAGCTGATCTGCAAGACCCGAGCCATGGCCTGGTCGTCGTCTTTGGCGGTGTTCATCATCTTGACGTGCAATTCGAACTGCTTGGCCAGGGCCAGCACCGACGTCATTTCTTCCACGGCGTTGACGTTGCTCGACTCAAGGAATCCCGACACCAGTTTGACGTTGGCATCGGCCGGCGCAGGCTGGCCGTCCTTGGTGTAAATCGAGCCGTCGAGGCCTTTGTTCATATTCTTGATGTCCGGGTTGACCAGCTTGATCCGGTCGACTTCCGCCATGACGCGCGGGCCTTCGCCCATCGCACGAATACTGATGGTGCCGTCTTCACCGACTTCGACCTGCTGCTCTGGCGGCACGGCAATCGGCCCGCCATTGCCGAGCACCGGCATGCCGTTGCCGGCGCGCAGTACGCCGAGGGCGTCGATATTGAGGCTGCCGGTGCGCACGTAGCTTTCACCGCCGTTAGGGTTCTGCACGGCGATAAAACCGTTGCCGGTCACCGCAACGTCGAGGTCACGACCGGTCTGCACCAGCGAGCCCGGCGTGAAGTCGGTGGCCGGACGTTCGCTCATCGCAAACGCACGCGCCGGAAAGCTGTCACCAAACACCGGCATCGAACGCGCCTGCTCCAGGTCGCGCTGAAAACCGTTGGTAGAGATGTTCGCCAGGTTGTTGGCATGAGCCTTTTGCGCCAGTGCGTTCTGGCTGGCGCCGGTCATTGCCACATAAAGGTACTTGTCCACACTCTTTCCTCTGCATGCCGGACGTTTGCCGCCCACCGCTGTACTGCTGAGCCATAAGCAATTTGCAGACCAACTTTTTTCTGGCGGTGCGAGACCCGGTAAACAAAGGACTTGGAGGATTTTGCGGGGAAACTGGAAATGTATCGAAGTCGAAAAACCGGCGGTGTTATGCCGGTAGGTGGCAATGTCTGGCGCTAAGGTTGCCTGGACTATCGCTTTCGCGAGCAGGCTCGCTCCCACATTTGAAATGCATCCCCCTATGGGAGCGAGCCTGCCCGCGAAGAGGCCATTACAGACAATACATCCCGTGAGCTACAACCCGGTTTTACCGACTTCATATTCGCGCAGCTTATTGGCAATCGTCGTGTGCGAAACCCCGAGCCGCTTGCCCAACTGCCGACTGCTCGGATGCTCGGAATACAAGCGCTCCAGTACGGCTTTCTCGAAGCGCCCGACAATCTCGTCCAACCCGCCCTCCAGAGAAAAATCGCCAAGCGGCTGACGCACACCGTAATCCGGCAAACGAATATGCTCGGCCTTCACCGTGCCGCCGTCGCACAGCGACACCGCCTGGAACAACACGTTTTCCAGTTGCCGCACGTTGCCCGGCCAGTGGTAATGGCTGAGCCGGTCCATCGCCGCCGGGGCCAGTTTCGGCAGTGAACAACCGATCTGCCGACTGGCCTGATCGAGAAAGTGTTCGACCAGCGGCGTCAACCCGTCGAGGCATTCGCGCAGCGGCGGGATATGCAGGGACAGCACGTTCAAGCGGTGATACAAATCCTGGCGAAACTCGCCCCGTGCGCAGAGCTCGGACAAATCGACCTGAGTCGCGCAGATCACTCGCACATCCAGATATACCTCTTCATCACTGCCGACGCGACGGAAGCAGCCGTCCTGCAGAAAGCGCAACAGCTTCACTTGCAGACGCGGACTCATTTCGCCGACGCCATCGAGGAACAACGTGCCGCCCGCCGTCAATTCCAGCAGGCCGAGCTTGCCTTCGGCGCGCGCCCCTTCAAAGGCACCAGGGCCGTAGCCGAACAGTTCGGTTTCGGCCATTGATTCCGGCAAACCTGCGCAATTGAGCGCCATCAGCGGCGACTGCCCGCGCGGGCTGGCGAGGTGGCAGGCGCGTGCGAGCAACTCTTTACCCGTTCCGGTTTCACCTTCAATCAATAGCGGCGCGTCGAGGGGCGCCATGCGCCGCGCCTCGCGCACCACCGCTGCCATGACTTTCGAGCTCTGGAAAATGCTGTCGAAGCCGCGCAACTCCTGCTTGCGCACATTGTAGATACGCTCACCAACGCGATCCGCTCGATGCAGGGTCAACACGGCGCCGGCCATGGCTTCGCTGTCGTCGTGTTCCGATTGCAGCGGGGCGATGTCGGCGAGAAAGATGTCGCCCTTGACCTTGACGCGCATGCCGTTGATCCGCGATTTATTGGCACGCACCAGTTCCGGCAAGTCGAAATCTTCGGCGTAGCGTGACAAAGGAATGCCCGGCACTTCATCGACCCGCACCCCCAGCAACTGCGCCGCCGCGCGGTTGGCCGCGACAATCGAGCCGCCCATGTCGATCGACAACACCGGAAACTCCAGCGCGCCGAGCAAGGCGTTCAGCTCCATATGCCGCCGCTCGCTCGGCATCAACCCGACCCGCTTGACGCCGAACACCCCGGCAATCGCCTCGAACTTGGGACGCAGTGCCTGAAACTGGATGTTGATGAGGTTCGGGCAGTGCAGGTAAATCGCATTGCCATGCTCACCACCGACCTCGCCGCGCGCGACGTTGATCCCGTATTCCACGAGCAGATTGAGGATGTCGCGCAGGATGCCGATGCGGTTCTGGCAATGGACTTTGATGCGCATAGAAAAGACCCGACGATAAAAAAGTAAGGGCTGGACACGATCCCACAGGGAAAAATACCGAGCCCGATGGCGGCGCATGACCCGACTTTTCTGTCGAGGCGCGCAGATAGTTGTCAAGATTATGTGACAGTAGCCGAGCTTTTCAAACTTGCGAATCGCCGCAAATACGAGATACCGCCTAAAGTGTAACGATTATTTTACGAAATCCAGAGAAACTTCCTACGCACGCCCCGCTCAACTTACTGCACAGCGCCACGCTCTCGGGTAATTCTTGGTCCATCGCTGGACATAACAAGAACGAATTCCCCTAGCAGGAGAGCAGTATGAAGCAGACGCAATACGTGGCCCGCGAGCCCGATGCGCAAGGTTTTATCGACTACCCCGCCGAAGAACACGCGGTGTGGAACACGCTGATCACTCGCCAGTTGAAAGTGATCGAAGGGCGTGCCTGCCAGGAATATCTGGACGGTATCGAAAAACTCGGTCTGCCCCACGACCGCATTCCGCAACTGGGCGAGATCAACAAGGTACTCGGTGAGACCACCGGCTGGCAGGTCGCCCGTGTCCCGGCGCTGATACCCTTCCAGACCTTTTTTGAATTGCTCGCCAGCAAGCAGTTTCCCGTCGCTACCTTTATCCGCACCCGCGAAGAACTGGACTACCTGCAAGAGCCGGATATTTTCCACGAGATCTTTGGTCATTGCCCGCTGCTGACCAACCCGTGGTTCGCCGAATTCACCCACACCTACGGCAAGCTCGGCTTGCAAGCGACCAAGGAAGAACGCGTCTACCTGGCGCGCCTGTACTGGATGACCATCGAGTTCGGCCTGGTCGACACCCCGCAAGGCAAACGCATCTACGGCGGCGGCATTCTGTCTTCGCCAAAAGAAACTGTTTATTCGCTGTCGGACGAGCCCGAGCACCAGACCTTTGACCCGCTCGAAGCGATGCGCACGCCGTACCGCATCGACATTCTGCAACCGCTGTACTTTGTCCTGCCGAACCTCAAGCGTCTGTTCGACGTGGCCCATGAAGACATCATGGCCATGGTTCGCCAGGGCATGCAGCTGGGTCTGCACGCACCGAAATTTCCGCCGAAACCGAAAGCCGCGTGAACCGCGACTTTTGCTGACAATTGAGCCTGTCCGTCGCCGTCACTTTGGTTTAGCGTGACGGCATTGACGGCTCAAACGCTTTAATAAAAAAAACACACTCGATTTCAGGAATACACCATGTCCACTTTGAACCAAGCCCACTGCGAAGCCTGCCGCGCCGATGCGCCACAAGTCAGCGACGAAGAACTGCCGATCCTGATCAAGCAGATCCCTGACTGGAACATCGAAGTACGCGACAGCATCATGCAACTGGAGAAAGTTTTCCTGTTCAAGAACTTCAAGCACGCACTGGCGTTCACCAACGCGGTCGGCGAGATTTCCGAGGCCGAAGGTCACCACCCGGGCCTGCTGACCGAGTGGGGCAAAGTCACCGTGACCTGGTGGAGCCACTCGATCAAAGGCCTGCACCGCAACGACTTCATCATGGCCGCGCGCACTGACGAAGTGGCCAAGACCGCAGAAGGACGCAAGTAATGCATTTCGACGCCATCGGCCGGGTACCCGGCGACCCGATCCTCGGCTTGATGGAGGCCTATGCGCAGGACACCAACCCGCGCAAGTTCGACCTCGGCGTTGGCGTCTACAAGGATGCCCAAGGCCTGACACCGATCCCCGAAGCGGTGAAAATCGCCGAAGCGCGACTGGTCGAAAGCCAGGACACCAAGACCTACATCGGTGGCCACGGCAACCCGCTGTTCGGCAAAGTCATCAACGAGCTGGTGCTCGGCGCCGACTCGAAGCTGATCGCCGAGCAACGTGCCGGCGCCACTCAAACACCGGGCGGCACCGGTGCCCTGCGTCTGGCGGCTGACTTCATCGCTCAGTGCCTGCCGGGCAAGGGCGTATGGTTGAGCAACCCGACCTGGCCAATCCACGAAACCATTTTCGCCGCGGCCGGGATCAAGGTCAGTCACTACCCGTATGTGGGCAGCGACAACCGCCTCGACGTCGACGCCATGCTCGCCGTGCTCAACGAAGTGCCGAAGGGTGACGTGGTGCTGCTGCATGCGTGCTGCCACAACCCGACCGGTTTTGACTTGAACCACGACGATTGGCAACGCGTGCTCGACGTGGTGCGCCACCGTAACCTGCTGCCGCTGATCGACTTTGCCTACCAGGGCTTTGGCGAGGGTCTGGAACAGGATGCGTGGTCGACGCGGCTGTTCGCAGCGCAAGTTCCCGAGCTGCTGATCACCAGCTCCTGCTCGAAGAACTTCGGCCTGTATCGCGACCGCACCGGTGCGCTGATTGTCTGCGCGAAAAGCGCCGACAAGCTCCTCGACATCCGCAGTCAACTGGCCAACATCGCCCGCAACCTGTGGTCGACGCCACCGGATCACGGCGCGGCAGTGGTCGCGACCATCCTCGCCGACCCGGAGCTGAAAGCGCGCTGGGCCGATGAAGTGGAAGCCATGCGTCTGCGTATTGCGCAACTGCGCAGCGGTCTGGTCGAAGCGCTGGAACCGCACGGCTTGCGCGAGCGTTTTGCACACATCGGCGTGCAACGCGGGATGTTCTCCTACACCGGCCTGTCGCCGGAGCAGGTGAAGCAACTGCGTGAGCAGCACAGCGTATACATGGTCAGCTCCGGTCGGGCGAACGTCGCCGGCATCGACGCCACGCGCCTTGCACTGCTGGCTCAGGCTATCGCTGACGTCAGCCAATAGTCCGAGCACCGCAACTCCCTGTGGGAGCGGGCTTGCTCGCGAAGGCGGCGTGTCATTCAACAACCAGGTTGCCTGACACACCGCCTTCGCGAGCAAGCCCGCTCCCACTTTTGTCTGGCGGTGAGCTGTGCCCCTGCGGCCATCTGTCGCATTATTTTGAATTAAAAGTCTGATTGTCATTTTTCCTGCTGTATCCTTCGCAGGCTTTCTAAAAGCGCGGATCTACCAGATCTATCAACAGACTTAGCGAGGAGCGCAACCATGCACGAGATTCCTAATCTCCCCTTCCCAAGCCTGCACGTACCTGAGCAGACGACCACGCAACAAGCCGGCGCCGAACAGCCCGAGCCGAAAGAAGCCGTTGAGAGCCGCCCGGCCGACAACGAAGAGTAAGACCCGTCGTACAGACCGTGTGGAAAGCGCTAACATGCGCTTTCCACACTGCCTGAAACCTCGAGCCCGCCATGACCGACGAATTCTCTGAAAGCCAAGCTGCCGTCCTGATCGGTGCCACCGAGAAAATGATCGAAATCTGGAACCGCCTCTCGCCAGAGAAGCAAGCCGCCCTGCTCGCCCGTTTCGGCAGCGAAGAAAACGCTCTCGCCGCCCTGGTCACCACGCAACTGGTTGCACCCGCCAAGCCCTGAACTCGCCGCCCGACAAATAGTTTTACTTTTCCCGCCCCAGCGTCGTCCGCGCCGGTATCATAAGCAGCCTATCTAATCTGCCGTTCCCGTGGATCGTTACCCATGTCGTCCTCTATGCCACCCCAGCGCCCCCTGGCGGTTACGCTGCAAGTCGTTTCCATCGTCCTCTTCACCTTTATCGGCTACCTGAACATCGGCATCCCGCTCGCCGTGTTGCCGGGTTACGTGCACAGCGACCTCGGTTTTGGCGCGGTGATCGCCGGGCTGGTGATCAGCGTGCAATACCTCGCCACCCTGCTCAGTCGTCCCTACGCTGGCAAGATCATCGATAACCAGGGCAGCAAGCGTGCGGTGATGATTGGCCTCGCCGGCTGCGGTTTGAGCGGCGTGTTCATGTTGATTTCGGCGTGGACACCGAACTTGCCGATGCTCAGCCTGATCAGCCTGCTGATCGGTCGACTGGTGCTGGGCAGCGCCGAAAGCCTGGTGGGTTCAGGCTCGATTGGCTGGGGCATCGGCCGGGTGGGCGCGGCCAACACGGCCAAGGTGATTTCCTGGAATGGCATCGCCAGTTACGGCGCACTGGCGGTCGGCGCACCCTTCGGCGTGTGGCTGGTCGCTCAGTTGGGTTTGTGGAGCATGGGCGTCAGCATCATCTTGCTGGCCGTGCTTGGCCTGGCGCTGGCGTGGCCGAAAACCGCCGCACCGATTGTGGCCGGTGAACGTCTGCCGTTCATCCATGTGCTCGGCAAAGTGTTTCCCCACGGCTGCGGTCTGGCGCTGGGCTCGATTGGTTTCGGCACCATCGCCACCTTCATCACCTTGTATTACGCCACCCAGCATTGGGAAAACGCCGTGCTGTGCCTGAGCCTGTTCGGCGCCAGCTTCATCGGCGCACGCCTGCTGTTCGGCAACCTGATCAATCGTCTCGGCGGCTTCCGCGTGGCGATTGCCTGCCTGTCGGTGGAAACCCTTGGTTTGCTGTTGTTGTGGCTGGCGCCCGATGCACATTGGGCGCTGGCCGGTGCGGCGTTGAGCGGTTTCGGATTCTCGCTGGTATTCCCGGCGCTCGGCGTGGAGGCGGTGAACCTGGTGCCGGCCTCCAGCCGTGGCGCGGCAGTCGGCGCCTATTCACTGTTCATCGACTTGTCGCTGGGGATCACCGGGCCGTTGGCCGGGGCCATTGCGGCAGGATTCGGCTTTGCCTCGATCTTCCTTTTCGCGGCCATTGCAGCGTTGAGCGGTCTGGCGCTGAGCGTGTACCTGTACAAACACACGGCCAAATACCGCGAAGACTAGAAATCCACTTTGCCACGTCCGGCCTTGATGCTGCCGCGCTTGGTTTTCGACTCCAGCCGGCGCTTCTTTGAACCGAGGGTCGGCTTGGTCGGGCGGCGTTTCTTTTCGACTTTGGTGGCGCTGAGGATCAGCTCGACCAGACGCTCCAGCGCGTCGGCGCGATTGGCTTCCTGCGTGCGGTATTGCTGGGCCTTTAGGATCAACACGCCGTCGCTGGTGATGCGACTGTCGCGCAGCGCCAGCAGCCGCTCCTTGTAAAATTCAGGCAAGGACGAGGCCGGAATGTCGAAGCGCAGGTGCACAGCGCTGGAGACCTTGTTGACATTCTGCCCACCGGCGCCCTGGGCGCGAATGGCCGTCAATTCGATCTCGGCATCCGGCAGATGCACATTGTTGGAAATCACCAGCATGGAAAAGCGTCCGTATTCAGAGCGTGCAGGATACCTTGATTCAGACCTGCAGCCTGTTGGAGATCAAAACTGTGGGGGTTTGTGTGAACCCTGAAAATGACAAACCCGGCACTTGGCCGGGTTTGTTGTTTCTGCGCGCGCGGTTACTTGGCGGTTGCAGGCAACGCATCTTGTGCGCTGCGCTTGTTCTTGATCACGTAGCAGACCCACATGAACACAACCCACACCGGAATCGCGTACACCGAGATCTGGATGCCCGGGATCAGCAGCATCACGCCCAGAATGAACGCCACGAACGCCAGGCAGATGTAGTTGCCGTAGGGGTACCACAGCGCTTTGAACAGCGGCGTCTGGTGGGTCTTGTTCATGTGCTGGCGGAACTTGAAGTGCGAGAAACTGATCATCGCCCAGTTGATCACCAGCGTCGCAACCACCAGCGACATCAGCAGTTCCAGGGCACTGTGCGGAATCAGGTAGTTCAGCAGCACGGCAATCACGGTCACTGCCGCCGAGGCCAGGATCGAACGCACCGGCACGCCGCGCTTGTCGATCTTCGCAAGGCCCTTCGGCGCATCACCCTGCTCGGCCATACCGAGCAGCATGCGGCTGTTGCAGTAGGTGCCGCTGTTGTACACAGACAACGCCGCCGTCAGTACCACGAAGTTGAGGATGTGCGCAGCGGTGTTGCTGCCGAGCATCGAGAACACCTGCACGAACGGGCTGCCGCTGTAGGAGTCGCCGGACGCGTTGAGGGTTTCCAGCAGGCTGTCCCATGGGGTCAGCGACAGCAGGATCACCAGTGCACCGATGTAGAAAATCAGGATGCGGTAGATCACCTGGTTGATCGCTTTCGGGATCACGGTTTTCGGCTTGTCGGCTTCAGCAGCGGTAAAACCGAGCATTTCCAGACCGCCGAAGGAGAACATGATGATTGCCATTGCCATCACCAGACCGCTGACGCCGTTGGGGAAGAAACCGCCGTGGGACCACAGGTTGCTCACCGAGGCTTGCGGACCGCCGTGGCCGCTGACCAGCAGGTAGCTGCCGAGTGCGATCATGCCGACGATGGCCACGACCTTGATGATCGCGAACCAGAATTCGGCCTCACCGAAGACTTTGACGTTGGCCAGGTTGATCGCATTGATCAGCACGAAGAAGGCTGCCGCAGAAGCCCACGTCGGAATGTCCGGCGCCCAGTAGTGAATGTATTTGCCGACCGCCGTCAGCTCCGACATGCCCACCAGAATGTACAGAATCCAGCAATTCCAGCCCGACAGGAAACCGGCGAAGCCGCCCCAGTACTTGTGCGCGAAATGGCTGAAGGAACCGGCCACCGGCTCTTCGACGATCATTTCGCCCAACTGGCGCATGATCATGAAGGCGATGAAGCCGCAGATGGCGTAGCCGAGGATCATCGACGGGCCGGCAGATTTGAGTACCCCGGCCGAGCCGAGGAACAATCCGGTACCGATCGCGCCACCGAGGGCGATCAGTTGAATATGGCGATTTTTCAGGCCGCGTTTAAGCGTACCTGATTGCGAGGGTTGTCCACTCATGAAAAAGGTCTCACGCAAGGTTTGATGATGTTCAGTAGACGTTGCTGCAAGGTTGCGATTTCAGGCAGCCCCGATCAAACCCCAGCGCAGGCACCAGGAGTTCAGCTCATTTACAACGGTCATGCGTCACCTGTTTGTTTTTATCTGTGACGAAATCGAACCCGAAACGCTTGTGGCGCCACGGAGTGAACAAGGCGGATAGCCTTGAGGTTTGCGCGATTACGCAGAGGGTCACAGTTAAAACGCGGCGCATTGTACACCGCTAACCCCCTGCTGCCAGACCCCGCTGGATCAGCGTGGCGGTTGCCGGGATTGCGTGTGTCCGCCACGAGTCGCTCGGGCGGCTGCAAAAATTGAGTCAGGCCTTTGCGGGCCTTCGACGCGGACGAGGAAAATCCCGTCCCACGCAGAGAAGTGGAGATCAGTCACGGCGTTCATTGCGCCTCCTTCTTGTTATGCACCTGCACGACAGGCATGGGGCGCATCTCACCCTTCCCGAGCCCCGGAAACAAGCGCGCCAAAGCCTCTCGCGGCGCGCTGACCCGCGGACTCCGGCAGCTTTTCCTTACACCCTCCCATGCGACGGTTGTCCATTGAGCTTTAACGAGGTTTTCGTAAATATTTCTTTACGATACGTAACGCAGAATTGCCAATTCAGAAATATCCTTATGACGTCTGCAAATTGACGGTAGCTAGCTTGCTAACTAAAAACGTCGCTTAGTTTTATGTTTTTAAATAAGAAAAACATCGCTCAAAAACAGAATAAAAAGTTTATTTAAATTTTAAAT
>NZ_CAXAPT010000014.1:0-178507 GCF_963970475.1 Pseudomonas sp. EA_5y_Pfl2_R50
CGCGTATCGCTGGACAATCGTTCTGAGCTTTTTGGCAATATCGGAAACGTTTCCAGCCTGGTGTTGAACAATGGCAGCCGCGTGACCGGTGATATCAGCGCGGATACTAACGGTCGAGTATCGCTGGACACTGGTTCTGTACTGCATGGCAATGTTGACAATGTTTCCGGCCTGGTATTGAACAATGGCAGCCGCTTGACGGGTGACGTCAGCGCGGCAACTACCGGCAACGTGTCGCTGGACAATCGTTCTGAGCTTTTTGGCAATATCGGAAACGTTTCCAGCCTGGTGTTGAACAATGGCAGCAGCATGACCGGTGACGTCAACGCGGCCACCGACGGCAGCGTGCTTCTGGATAACGGTTCGCTACTGACCGGGCTGATCAACAACTCGAGCAACGTCAATATCAACACTGCCTCACGATGGCTGATGACCGCTGACGCTAGTGTGCAAAGGCTCGCCTTCAATGGCGGTGTAGTGCAAATGGGTACTAACGAGCAGTTCCAGCAACTGAACATTGGGGATCTTTCCGGCAACGGCACGTTTGTCATGGGCACTGACCTGGGCGACGGCCAAACCGACTTTCTCAACGTCACCGGTAACGCGAGCGGGCAACATCAGTTGAAAATCTCTGCCACAGGCACCACACCGGTTTCGGCTGAAGCGGTTAAAATCGGCAATATCGCGGCCGGCGATGCGAGCTTCTCCCTCGGCGGTCGTGAGACCGTGGACGCGGGTGCATTCGTCTACCGACTGGCCAAGGAAGGTGAGGGTTTATATCTGAATCCGGACAAGGAAACCGTCAGCACCTCGAGTAACACCGCACTGGCTCTGGCCGGCAGTGCCCGCAGCGTCCTGAACGCCGAAGCGGCGATGCTCAGTGATCAACTGGGCGACCGCAGTCTGAGCATTCGCCCGGATGCCTCGTTACGGTCTATGGATGACAGCTCGGTGAAACTGAGCAACAGCGTTTGGGTTCGCAGCTATGGCAACCAGTACAGCGTCGACAATGCTTATGGCGATGGCTATACGCAGAATCAGACCGGTATCACCGGTGGTGCTGACTCCGTTGTTGACCTGGGCGGCCGCGACTGGGTCGTGGGCGGGTTCGTCGGCGCAAGCCGTACCAACATCGATCTGAAATACGGCTCCAACGCGATTGTCGATAGCCTGAGTGTCGGTGCTTATGGCAGCACCTTCGATGTTGAGAGCGGTGTGTTCGTCAATCTCATGGCCAAGGTCAACCGGTTCGACAATAAAGCCAAGGTGTCCATGAGTGACGGTTCCCGCGCCAAGGGTGATTACAAAGCGCTGGGTGCAAGTGGGTCGGTGGCGGTTGGCAAACATGTACGCCTCAAGGACGACTACTTCGTCGAGCCGCAAGTGCAGCTCTCCATGGGCGTCACTCAAAGCGATGACTACCGCCTCGACAACGGTCTGAGGGTCGACGTCGATACCATGCGCTCCTTCCAGGGCAAGGTGGGTGTTCGTGGTGGTCGGGTCTTCACGCTGGAAAACGGCAGTCTGCTGGAGCCAAGCCTGTCGACCGCAGTCAACCACGAGTTCGTGAAGTCCAATGAGGTCAAGATCAACGACGAAGGTTTCGATGACGACCGCGCCAGCAGCTCCATCGAATATGGCGCCGGACTGAAGTGGACACCGGCGCAACGCACATGGCAGGTCTCCGGCCAGGTGGGCGGCAGCAAAGGCTCAACGGTCAGTCAGGACTGGAGTGGCAGCCTTCGAGTAAGCTATTTCTTCTGACGAGCCCTCTGTTAAACAAAAAAATGCCCCGACGTTGTCGGGGCATTTTTTTGCGTGAAGGAAACAGCTTGGCGTCTTGGTCATGGGCTGCTGAGGACGCAGGATTCACGGGAAAGGTGGCATTCGGTCAGACGATTGTAAAACCGCGGTCACCCTTGAGTGGCCGCGGCTATCAACGTGGTGACGGGGCCGCGCTAATCGGCAATATCAAATTCGCCATTGACGAGGCCATCGCCGCCGTCGCCCGGGAAGGATGCCAATAGCGTACCTGTCGCCCGACCGTCTTTGGGGTGATCGATAATGCTCAGGGTGCCGGCACTGGCTTGATAGATCACACCGCGGTTGAGGTAAGTAATCCAGACATCCTCGTTATCCTTCAAGTCGTGTACACCGGGCCCCACGTCCTCTTTGAAGAAAACAGTGATTTGTGCAGGCAAAGGTGGTAAGTCGCCGTCTTTTTCCATGCGACCGACAAGTTCCCAGTACTGCTCATTATCCGGAGGAATTGCCTTGAACTTCCTGCTGACTTCATCCGCAGTGAAGCTACCCCAATGACTGAAAGCCTTGAAGGTGCCGCTGGCAGTTGCCGTAGATTCGATGTCAGCGGCGGTAATCGCAACTCGTTTGAATTCCGCCTTGTCAGACAGGCCATCGGAGACTCCAGTGATATCAAACGAGCCACGCTCTACCATGTGCAGTTGTCCGGCCAGCCGGAACGCAAATTCGAATGTGCCTCGCATACGGGCAAGTTTCCAGTCGTAGCTCAGTGTGAGTGTGCCGCTTGAAGAGATATATGTACTCGCTCCACCCGAAATGTAACGGGCATATACAGCTCTTGCCTGTGCAGGTGATCCATCCGGATTGCTCACCAACACCAATGTCTGTTCCGTCCCATCGTCGGCAATGCTGTCGGGTATATAAAAGTCAATGTAGTGACTACCGGTATCACCCAGAACATCACGGGAAGTCACTCTGAATTGGTTGTCGATTTTCCTTATTGCGAATTCGCTATCGCCAACATAATCGACAACAAAATAATTGACATAGGCTTGCATCATGTTTTCCATCGCACGTCTCCGTGACTCGATCCACCGAGCGGAATCTCGAAGCTCTGAGGGTACGGCGAAGCGCTGATCTGCATAACTGTCAGACCTGACAGGTATGTCAGCCAAACAGACCAGCGGCGATATTGATCGAGAAGCCCAGGATCGCGGTGTTGAACACAAAGCCGATCAGCGATTGCGCCAGGACGATCTTGCGAATATCCCGCGTCGCGACGCCGACATCAGCGGTTTGTACCGCCACGCCGATGGTGAATGAGAAGTACAGGAAGTCCCAGTAATTGGGGGTTGTCAGTCCTTCGGCGAAACGCAGCGCCGGTTCCTTGCCGTCCCAGGTGTAGAACATCCGCGCGTAGTGCACGCAGAAAATTACCCCGATCAGCAGCCATGAACCGATCACGGTCGCGGCGGTAAAACCGTACTGAATGAGCTTGCGTGTGGTCTCCAGGTCTTTGCTGCCGGCCAGTTCCAAGGCAATGGTGGCAAGGCTGGCCAGGGCGGCTATGCAGACAACGAACAGCACAAGCCCGGCGTTTTCATCCTCGACCTCGGCAATGCGCCTGACGTCTGGGGCTTTGGCGCGGATGGCGAGCCAGAACATCAGGATCAGGTAGGTCCAGACCCCGGCATTCCAGCCGATGAGGATTTTGCTGACGATTGAATCAGCCGGGACCAGCAGGCCGGTGGCAAGGCCGAGCAGGGCGGCGGCAGAGAGGCGAGGGTGGGTGCGGGCGAGGAGGCGCATGCTGACTCATCGTGACGTTCAATCCCTGCACCTTAGCGCACGCAAACGTGCTTTTGTAGGAGCGGCCCCAGGCTGCGATCTTTTGATGTTGTCCCAGATCAGAAAATCGCAGCCTGCGGCAGCTAGTGCGAGGGCATCAGTGGGGCTTGGTGAAGCGTTGTACCAGCTTCATAACGACGACGAAGAACACCGGGACGAAGATGACTGCCAGGGTGGCCGTGATCATGCCGCCGATCACACCGGTGCCGATGGCCTGTTGGCTCGCCGAACTGGCGCCGGTAGCAATGGCCAGCGGCACCACGCCGAGGATGAAGGCCAGCGACGTCATCACGATTGGCCGAAGGCGCAGGCGGGCAGCTTGCAGGGTCGCATCGATCAGGTCGTGGCCCTCGTCATACAGGCTCTTGGCGAATTCGATGATCAGAATCGCGTTCTTTGCCGACAGACCGATGATGGTGATCAGGCCAACCTTGAAGAACACGTCGTTGGGCATCCCGCGCAACGTCACCGCCAGTACCGCACCGAGCACACCCAGCGGCACCACCAACAGCACCGAGGTCGGGATCGACCAGCTCTCGTACAACGCCGCCAGACACAGGAACACGATCAGCAGCGACAGACCGAGCAGGATCGGCGCCTGGCTACCGGACAGGCGTTCCTGCAGCGACAACCCCGTCCATTCCTGGCCCAGGCCTTTCGGCCCTTGTGCCACCAGCCGCTCGATTTCCGCCATGGCCTCACCGGTGCTGTGTCCCGGTGCCGGTTCGCCGGAAATTGCGATGGCCGGATAACCGTTATAGCGGGTCAGCTGTGCCGGACCCTGAATCCATTTGGCCTGGACGAACGCCGACAGCGGAACCATTTTGCCGTTGTTGTTGCGCACGTGCATCCTCAGCAAATCATCGACCTGACTGCGCTGATCGCCTTCAGCCTGCACCACCACGCGCTGCATGCGTCCCTGGTTGGGGAAGTCATTGATGTAGCTCGAACCCACGGCAGTGGACAGTACGTTGCCAATGTCGGCGAACGACACGCCCAGCGCATTGGCCTGTTTGCGGTCAACTTCGAGTTGCACCTGCGGCGCTTCGGCCAGGGCGCTTTCCCGGACATTCATCAGCACCGGGCTTTTTTCCGCCGCCGCCAGCAACTCGCTGCGCGCACGCATCAGTGTCGCGTGGCCGAGGCCGCCGCGATCCTGCAGGCGGAACTCGAAACCGCTCGACGTGCCGAGACCATCCACGGGCGGCGGGAGCACGGCGAAGGCCACGGCGTCCTTGATCTGACTCAAGGCGATATTGGCGCGATCAGCAATCGAGCCGGCGGAATCATCGCTGCTGCGCTGCGACCAGTCCTTCAGCGTCGAGAATGCCAAGGCTGCGTTCTGCCCGCTACCGGAGAAGCTGAAACCGAGAATCACCACGCTGTCACTGATCCCCGGCTCGCCGGCATTATGTGCCTCAAGTTGTTCGGCCACCTGCACCGTGCGGTTCTTGGTCGCGCCGGGTGGCAACTGGATGTCAGTGATGGTGTAGCCCTGATCTTCCACCGGGAGGAACGAGGAGGGTAGCCGGGCAAAGCACAGGCCCAGACCGATCAGCAGCATCCCGTAGATCAGCAGGTAGCGCCCGGTACGTTTCAGCGCATAACCCACCCAGCCCTGATAGCGATCAGTCAGGTGCTCGAAACGACGGTTGAACCAGCCGAAGAACCCGGACTTTTCGTGATGCTCGCCCTGGGCAATCGGCTTGAGCAACGTGGCACACAGCGCCGGAGTCAACGTCAGGGCGAGGAACGCCGAGAACAGGATCGAGGTGGCCATCGACAGCGAGAACTGCTGGTAGATCACCCCGACCGAACCCTGCATGAAGGCCATCGGGATAAACACCGCCACCAGCACCAGGGTGATGCCGATGATTGCCCCGGTGATCTGGGTCATTGCCTTGCGCGTGGCGTCTTTGGGCGACAAGCCTTCGGTGGCCATGATGCGTTCGACGTTTTCCACCACGACGATGGCGTCGTCCACCAGAATGCCGATGGCCAGCACCATACCGAACATGGTCAGCACGTTGATCGAGAAGCCCAGCGCCAGCATGGTGGCGAAGGTGCCCATCAGCGCCACCGGCACCACCAGCGTCGGAATCAGCGTGTAGCGCACGTTTTGCAGGAACAGGAACATCACCGCAAACACCAGCAGCATCGCTTCACCCAGGGTGTAAACCACTTTGGTGATCGAGACCTTGACGAACGGCGAGGTGTCGTAGGGAATCTTGTATTCCACGCCCGCCGGAAAATAACGCGACAGCTCATCCATCTTCGCCCGCACCAGCGTCGCGGTGTTCAGCGCATTGGCGCCCGGCGACAGTTGCACGCCGACAGCGGTGGATGGCTTGCCATTGAGGCGCGTTCCGAACTGGTATTCCTGACTGCCGATCTCGACACGCGCGACGTCACCGATGCGCACGGTAGAACCGTCCGGATTGGCCTTGAGCACGATGTCGGCGAACTCTTGCGGCGTCGACAACTGACCCTTGACCAGTATCGTCGCGGTGATTTCCTGGCTGGACGGATTCGGCAGGTCGCCGATGCTGCCGGCCGATACCTGGGCGTTCTGCGCGACGATGGCGGCGTTGACGTCAGCGGGGGTCAGGTTGAAGCCGATGAGTTTCTGCGGGTCGACCCAGATACGCATGGCCCGCTCGGCGCCATACAGTTGCGCCTTGCCCACGCCATCCAGACGCTTGATCTCGTTCATCACGTTGCGCGCCAGATAATCACTGAGCGCCACGTCATCGAGCTTGCCGTCACTGGAGGTCAGGGTGATCAGCAGCAGGAAACCGGAAGACACCTTCTCCACCTGCAGGCCTTGCTGGTTGACCGCTTGCGGCAGGCGCGACTCGACCACTTTCAGGCGGTTTTGCACGTCGACCTGCGCCAGTTCGGGGTTGGTGCCCGGCTGGAACGTGGCTTTGATCGTGGCGCTGCCGAGACTGCTTTGCGATTCGAAGTAGAGCAGGTGATCGGCGCCGTTGAGCTCTTCCTCGATCAGGCTGACCACGCTTTCGTCGACGGTCTGCGCCGATGCGCCGGGGTACACGGCATAGATTTCGATCTGCGGCGGCGCGACGTCGGGGTATTGCGCCACCGGCAACTGCGGGATGGCGAGGGCGCCGGCCAACAGGATGAACAGGGCGACGACCCAGGCAAACACCGGGCGGTCGATAAAGAACTGCGGCATAAAAAAGCGTCCTGCTTACTGACCAGAAGTCTGGGCAAGTGGAAGAGGGGTGTCGTCGATCTGCACTTTTTCGCCGGGCCGGGCGTGTTGCAGGCCTTCGGTGACAATGCGGTCGCCCGGTTTCAGACCACCGGTGACGATCCAGCGGTCGTTCTGCACGGCGCCCAGCTGTACGGGTTGCTCGGCAATGCGCATCTGCTCATCGACGGTCAGTACTTGCGCCACGCCGGCACTGTCACGCTGCACCGCACGTTGGGGCACGGTGATGCCGTCCTGAAGGGTCGCCTGTTCGAGACGCACGCGGACGAAGCTGCCCGGCAGCAAATCGAGATCCGGGTTTGGAAACTCGCTGCGCAGGATGATCTGGCCGGTGCCCGGGTCGACTGTGATGTCGGCGAACAGCAATTTGCCCGGCAACGGATAAAGGCTGCCGTCGTCCTGAATCAGCGTGGCTTTGACCTGATCCTGACCGACCTGCTGCAACTGCCCGGAACGGAAGGCGCGGCGCAGTGCGTTGAGTTCGCGGGTCGACTGCGTGACATCGGCGTGGATCGGGTTGAGCTGCTGGATCAGCGCCAGCGGCGTGGTTTCGTTCTGCCCGACCAGCGCGCCTTCGGTGACCAGCGCACGACCGACCCGCCCGGAAATCGGTGCGACGACTGTCGCGTAGCCAAGATTCAGCTTCGCGCGTTCGACCGCTGCCTTGTTGGCGGCCACATCGGCAGCGGTTTGCCGGGCGTTGGCGCGGGCGTTGTCGTAGTCCTGAGCGCTGATGGCCTTGTCATCGATCAACTGCGCGTAGCGCTGTTCCTGCAATTTTGCCTGGAACGCGTTGGCTTCGGCTTTGCGCAGCGCGGCTTCGGCGCTGTCGAGGTCAGCCTTGAACGGAGCCGGGTCGATGCGGAACAGCACGTCACCTTTCTTGACGTCGCTGCCTTCGCGGAAAGTCCGTTGCAGCACGACGCCTGCGACCCGCGCCCGCACTTCGGCAATACGCGGTGCGGCGATGCGCCCGCTCAGTTCACTGCTGATCGACAGAGGATGGGTTTCGATGGTCTCGATGCGCACCGTGGCTGGCGGTGCCTGCTCTTCGGCGTTCGAGGATGAGTCACAGGCGCTCAGCGTCAGCGCCATTGCGATCAGGCCGAGCCCGGCCAGCAGTTTGTTCGACATGTACAACCCCCAATATTGATGGCCGCATCCTACGACCAGACGCGCAGGTTAGCGGTGAAGCTTTGTAGGCGCTGTGTGAAATTGTGTAAGGGTTTTGCTCAGGGACGGGTGAGGGCGTATATCCTTCTGGTCTTGAGTTCTTTTGTGACAGTCAGGCCCTCTTCGCGAGCAAGCCCGCCCCACAGTTGATTTGCGTCGATCACAAATCGACTGTGAGGCGGGCTTGCCCGCGAAAGCGGCCTGACATCCACCACAGCAATATCTGGAACACCTCCATGCCCAACATCCTCCTGGTCGAAGACGACACCGCCCTCGCCGAATTGATTTCCAGCTACCTCGAACGCAACGGTTATTCCGTCAGCGTCATTGGCCGGGGTGACCACGTGCGTGAGCGGGCGCGGCTCAATCCACCGGATCTGGTGATTCTCGACCTGATGTTGCCGGGGCTTGATGGCCTGCAAGTCTGTCGCTTGCTCAGAGCCGATTCGGCGACGCTGCCGATTCTGATGCTGACGGCCCGCGACGACAGCCACGATCAAGTGCTGGGCCTGGAAATGGGCGCCGACGATTACGTCACCAAACCTTGCGAACCGCGTGTGCTGCTGGCCCGGGTGCGCACGTTGCTGCGCCGCAGCAGTCTCAGCGAGCCAATGACCGCCAACGACCGCATCCTCATGGGCAACCTGTGCATCGACCTGTCGGAACGCACCGTGACCTGGCGCGATCAGCCGGTCGAACTGTCCAGCGGTGAATACAACCTGCTGGTGGTGCTGGCCCGGCACGCCGGCGAAGTGCTCAGCCGTGACCAGATTCTGCAACGTCTGCGCGGTATCGAATTCAACGGCACCGACCGCTCGGTGGACGTGGCGATTTCCAAGCTGCGTCGCAAGTTCGACGACCATGCCGGTGAGGCGCGCAAGATCAAGACCGTGTGGGGCAAGGGTTATCTGTTCAGCCGTTCCGAGTGGGAATGCTGAGCTGATGTTTCGCATCCTCTTTCGCCTGTATCTGGTGACAATCGTCTCTTACAGCGCGGCGATTTATCTGGTGCCGGATCTGGTGGTCATGGCGTTCCGCGAGCGTTTCGTCACCTATAACCTCGACTACTCACGCGGCCTGCAATCGCTGATTACCAAGCAGTTTCATGCCGCACCGCATGAGCAATGGCCGGCACTTGCTGCGTCGATGGACAAGGATTTTCAACCGCTGCACATCGTGCTGGCCCGCATTGACAGTGCCGACTTCACCGCGCTCGAACAGGAACGTTTGCGCCGTGGCGAAAACGTCGTGCGCATTGGAGATTGGGGCTGGCGCACGTTGGCGGTCACGCCGCTGGACAACGAAACCGCCGTGCAAATGGTCGTGCCACCGGACCCGATGGACGTCAATCTGTTGTACTGGAGCATCAACGTGTTGATCGGCGCGAGCCTGCTGGCATGCCTGCTGCTCTGGCTGCGACCGCACTGGCGCGATCTGGAACGCCTCAAGGGCACCGCCGAACGCTTTGGCAAGGGCCATCTCGGCGAACGGACGAATATCACGCCGAGCTCGAACATCGGCAGCCTGGCCAATGTCTTCGACACCATGGCCGGTGATATCGAAAATCTGCTGAATCAACAACGCGATCTGCTCAATGCGGTCTCCCACGAACTGCGCACGCCCCTGACGCGCCTGGATTTCGGTCTGGCGCTGGCGCTGTCCGATGATTTACCGGCCCCTAGTCGTGAACGTTTGCTGGGGTTGGTCGCGCATATCCGCGAACTGGATGAGCTGGTGCTGGAGCTGCTGTCCTACAGCCGTTTGCAGAACCCGGCACAACTGCCTGAGCAAATCGAAGTCTCGCTGGATGAATTCATCGACAGTATTCTCGGCAGCGTCGATGAAGAACTGGAATCGCCGGAAATCGTCATCGACGTTCTGCTGCACGGTCAGCTCGAACGCTTTGCGCTGGACCCACGCCTGACCGCTCGAGCCATCCAGAACCTGCTGCGCAACGCCATGCGCTATTGCGAAAAACGCATTCAGATCGGTGTGCAGGTCAATGCCGAGGGCTGTGAGATTTGGGTGGATGACGACGGTATCGGCATTCCCGATGACGAGCGAGAGCGGATTTTCGAGCCGTTTTATCGACTGGATCGCAGCCGTGATCGGGCCACCGGCGGGTTTGGTCTGGGTCTGGCCATCAGCCGCCGCGCACTGGAAGCGCAGGGCGGCACGTTGACGGTGGAGAGTTCACCGCTGGGTGGGGCGCGGTTCCGGTTGTGGTTGCCGACAACCGCTTGAGAACCCGGCGATGCCTTTGTGGGATCAGATCAGATCGCTGGACTGAATCAACTCAACTCCAGCCGCTTGCATCCGCTCAATTGCCGTCGCCAGCGATCCATCCAGATCAATCGCCCGACACGCATCAAGCACCACGAACGTATTGAACCCCGCCGCCCGCGCATCCAGCGCCGAGTACATCACGCAGAAATCCAGCGCGAGACCCACCATGTAAACGGTGTCGATCCCGCGTTCTGACAAATAGCCGGCCAATCCGGTGGTGGTGCGCCGGTCGGCTTCGAGAAACGCCGAGTAGCTGTCGATATCCGGGTTACAGCCTTTGCGGATCACCAGTTGTGCGTGGGGCAGGTCCAGTTGCGGGTGAAATCCGGCGCCGGTGCTGGCTTGCACACAATGATCAGGCCACAGCGTCTGCTCACCGTAGGGTAATTGAATGACGTCGTAAGGCTGGCGACCAGGATGGCTGGAGGCGAACGAAGTGTGGCCGGGCGGGTGCCAGTCCTGAGCGATGACGACTTGCTGGAAATGATGCGCGAGCCGGTTGATCAACGGCACGATCCGCTCACCTTCAGGCACCGGCAGGCTGCCGCCGGGGATGAAGTCGTTCTGAACATCGATAACCAGTAATGCAGTGCGAGACGAAATCGGCATGGGTGCAATCCTCCTTGGACAAATCACTTGCCCAGAATAGTGACAAGGCTGGCTAGGCGCTTAAACGACTTCTCAACAACTGCGCCTGTGCCTGCAGATCCGCTGTCGGCACATGGCCGATCAGCATCCACGCGTGTTCGCGCTCGGCCCAATGCACGACGTTCATCCCGTGCCGGCGCTCGTTGGCCAATGGCTGACTGCCGCTGTTGGAGCGGGTCACACACAAGGCCAGCGGCCCGTGTCGATGATCCAGATAGACGATTTGCGCAATCGGCACGCCGTCGTACTCAAGCAACTGCGCCCGTTTGAACTCGGCGCCGGGCAATTTCAAGGTTGCCGGTGACAGATTCAGGCCCAGACGTGCATCGACGCTACGCAGTTGCGCCCGTTGCGTCGCTTCGTCAGTCGGCAAGTGGTCAAGGGTTTGCGGCACGTAAAGCGCCATGTAGTCGCCCACCAGAGCGCGCCAGTTATGCGTTTGCTGCGCCTGCCAGCCGAGGAACAACCGGTCGGCCAGTACGCCGCCAGCCACCAGTGCTGCCGCCGCGCCGCCGATAAACCAGCGCCGACTCACCCCCGGACTTTGCGCAGAAGGAATGGCGTCCAGCCGTGCCTGCAGACGATCCAGCGGTGCCTGTTGCACCAGTTCGTCATAGGCGTTCTTGAACGGCAGGTTGCTGCGCGCCAGCCATTGCACGCGCAGGCTGAGCAGCGGGTCATCGGCGATGGCCGTGTCCAGCTGGCTGCGATATCCCGGGTCCAGTTCGTCATCCAGGTACGCCACCAGTTGTTCGTCCGAAGGTGTGTTCACGAACGGTCTCCTTCGGTGGTTTTCGGCACCGCTTGCAAGGGCGGGTATTCGGCGAGTTTCAGGCGCGCCGTGGCTAGACGGCTCATTACCGTGCCGATCGGGACTTGCAGGATCTCGGCGACTTCGCGGTAGGACAAGCCTTCGACATAGGCCAGATACACCGTTTCACGCTGGGTTTCCGGCAGCGCATCGACGCGGCGGATCACTTGAGTGGCCATCACATGGGTTTGCGCGGCGTATTCACCGTCGAACGCCAGTTGCGTGTCGGCATCGACGTGCCCCGAGCCATGGCGCACCCGGCGCGCGCGCACTTCATTGAGCCAGATCGAATGCAGAATGCTCAGCAACCAGCGATCCATGCGCGTGCCGGCCACGTACTGGCGAGAGCGTTCCAGTGCGCGCACACAGGTCGCCTGCACCAGATCTTCGGCGACGTGCCGGTTGCGCGACAGCAGCAAACCGTAGCGCCACAAACGCGCCAGATGCTGTCCGAGTTCGGCTCTGAAGGCCTGATCGCTGAGGATGATCGTCTCCACCTGTTAAGGTCAGGTTTTCGTTGAATCGTTGATGGCTTCAGCCAGGTCCAGATATTCCTCGCAAGACGTGCCGCAAATCGACTGGATCTGCTGCAACTGTTCTTGCGCCAGGTCGACGCGCCCTTTGATCACATAGGCTTCGCCGAGGTATTCGCGTACCTGTGCGTACTGTGGATCGAGTTTCACCGATTGCAGGTAATAGCCGATGCCTTCGTCGGTGCGTCCCAGTTTGCGCGTGGCATAACCGCGATAATTGAGGGCCTTGGCGGTGTTCGGTTGTTGCAGGGTATCGAGCAGCGCCAGCGCCTCTTCATAGCGACCGGCCTTCGCCAGACGATAGGCGTAATCGGTGCGGTCTGCGTCCGGCAACAGGCTGCTGGTTTGCAGCACGCATTTTTGCGATTTGCTGTCCCAGACCTGGCCTTTGGGGCATTCGGGCTTCTGCACGGGTTCGTCTTCATCACCGTTGGCAAACGCCAGATGACTGGACATCGCGGCGGCCAGCAGCAACGGGGCGGCGAACATAACGGAACGGATTGTCATGGGCAAGGCTCCACAGGGGGTTATGTTTCACTTTGAACACCACAGGGTGAAATTTTATTCATTGCTTTTGTCAGTGACTGTTCAAGTCAGGCACAAATTCCGGCGCTATGCTCGTCAGCGTCTGCCGTTGATCCGAAGCTTGTATCTGAGGGGGAAAATGCCATGAACGATCAGCTCCACCATTCCACCGGAGGCTACAAAACTGCCGCTGACACTTACGTCAAAGGGCGACCGGATTATCCGCCGCAGGTCAGTGAGTGGCTGAGCGCGACGTTGGGTCTCGATCATCACAAGACCGTAATTGATCTGGGCGCTGGCACCGGCAAGTTCACGGGCCGACTGGTGTTGACGGGCGCGCAAGTGATTGCCGTTGAGCCGGTGGCGCAGATGCTGGAGAAACTCTCGGATGCCTGGCCGCAGGTGCTGGCCGTGCACGGGACTGCGACGGATTTGCCGTTGCCGGACGCGTCGGTGGACGTGGTGGTGTGCGCGCAGGCATTTCATTGGTTTGCCAGTGACGAGGCGCTCACGGAAATCGCCCGGGTGCTCAAGCCCGGCGGCAAGCTCGGGTTGATCTGGAATCTGCGCGATACTCAAGTGAGCTGGGTGCCGAAACTCGATGCCATCGTCAATGCGCTGGAGGGCGACACGCCGCGTTATTACACCGGTGAATGGCGCAAGGCGTTTGCGCATCCGGCGTTCGGGCCGTTGCAGGTGCAGCGCTTTCATCACGGCCACACCGGAGCGCCGGAAGATGTGATTTTCAATCGAGTGAGATCCACCAGTTTTATCGCGGCATTACCGCAGGCGCACCGGGCGAAGGTCGATGAGCAGATTTGCCGGTTGATCGCCTCTGAGCCTGAGTTGCGGGGCAGGGACGTGGTGACCGTGCCTTATGAGACGGCGGCGTTTGTGGCGGTGAAGGGCAGTTAGATTGGCGGTGCGGCTATTGGCGAGCAAGCCCGCTCCCGCATTTGAAATGCATTCCCTCTGTGGGAGCGGGCTTGCTCGCGAAGGGGTCATCACCAGCGCAACATCTCTTGAAGTCAGTCCCGCATTTGGCCGAACCGCCACTGTGATGCCTTGTTATAGTTTGGGCCTCAATTCCGCCCGGTAAAGGATCACTGCCATGACTCAATACTCCGCCTTCAGCGTCGAACTGGCCGATAACATCGCCCATGTGCAGATCAATCGCCCAGAGAAGATCAACTCGATGAACGCGGCGTTCTGGAGCGAGATCGTCGAAATCTTCCAGTGGATCGACGACACCGACGAAGTGCGCGTGGTCGTGCTCAGCGGTAACGGCAAACATTTTTCTTCCGGCATCGACCTGATGATGCTCGCCGGCGTCGCCAATGAACTGGGCAAGGACGTCGGCCGCAATGCGCGCCTGCTGCGCCGCAAGATCCTCACCCTGCAAGCCTCCTTCAATGCCGTCGACAACTGCCGCAAACCGGTGCTGGCGGCGATTCAGGGTTATTGCCTGGGCGGCGCCATCGATCTGATCGCCGCGTGCGACATGCGCTACGCCGCCGAAGACGCGCAATTCTCGATCAAGGAAATCGATATCGGCATGGCCGCCGATGTTGGCACTTTGCAACGGTTGCCACGGATCATCGGGGACGGCATGCTGCGTGAACTGGCTTACACCGGACGCACCTTTGGTGCCGACGAGGCGCGCAGTATCGGCTTGGTCAATCGCGTTTACAGCGACAAGGACACCCTGCTCGAAGGAGTGATCGACATCGCTCGAGAGATCGCTTCGAAGTCGCCGATTGCGGTCACCGGCACCAAGGAAATGATCAGCTACATGCGCGACCATCGCATCGACGACGGTCTCGAATACGTTGCCACGTGGAACGCCGCCATGCTGCAATCCACCGACTTGCGCGTGGCCATGGCCGCCCATATGAGCAAACAGAAACCCGAATTTCTGGATTGAGAAACCATGACATCTCGCTGGACCACCGCAGTACTGGACACCGATCAGCCCGGCGGCTGGGCCGTGGCGCGCAGCCCGGAAGGCTTTCTGTTCGACGATAACGGCGCGCTCTTCCCCCGGGAATGGCTCAAGCGTCAGGACTTGTCAGTCCTCGCCGAGCACGGCATTGGTCATCTCGATGGCGAGCCGGTGTACCTGCTGGAACTGCACAACGCCAGCGAAGTGTCGGGTTGCAACTGGAAAGGCCTGCGAGCGTTCATGCTCGATGGCGAGCACACGATCTACAAAGTGCTCGGTTACGCCGCGCAGATTGGCACCTGGGCGCGCGAGCATCGTTTCTGCGGCAATTGTGGGCAGGCGATGACGCAAGTGCCGCGTGAACGCGCGATGCATTGCCAGCCGTGCGAACTGCGCAGTTACCCGCGGATTTCGCCGAGCATGATCGTGTTGATCACCCGGGGCGACGAGATTCTGTTGGCGCGCTCACCGCGATTCGTCACCGGGGTCTACAGCACGCTGGCCGGGTTCGCCGAACCGGGCGAATCGGCTGAGGATTGCCTGATTCGTGAAGTGCGCGAAGAAGTGCAGATCGAGGTGAAGAACATTCAGTACATGGGCAGCCAGTGCTGGCCGTTCCCGCATTCGATGATGCTTGGCTTCCATGCCGAGTACGCCGGGGGCGAGATTGTCTGTCAGGAAGACGAAATCGAAGACGCCCAGTGGTTCAACGTGCACGATCTGCCGCCGCTGCCGGCGTCCAAATCGATTGCCCGTTACCTGATCGACGTCTATGTGGCGCGGCGTTTAGGCCACGCTGAACCAGTGCTGCCAGGCTAGGCGCACGGTCAAACCGAGCACCACGGTGATGAACACCGGGCGAATGAACCTGGCGCCGCCGCTGATCGCGGTGCGCGCGCCAAAGAACGCGCCGACCATCACCGACAGGCCCATGCACAGGCCGATGATCCAGTCTACTTGCCCGGAAAACACGAACACCGACAGCGCCGCAATGTTGCTGACGAAGTTCATGCTGCGCGCCACGCCGCTGGCCTTGACCAGATCAATCGGGTAGAGCAGCAGGCTGCTAACGGTCCAGAACGCGCCGGTGCCGGGACCGGCCACGCCGTCGTAGAAACCGAGGCTGAAGCCTTGGGTCGATTGCCATTTCTTCTTGATCGGCGCATCGCTGTCCAGCGGAGCCTTTGGCGTGCCGCCGAACAACAGGTAGACGCCGCAGGCGAAAACGATGACCGGGAGCATTTTGTTCAGCCATTCCGCGGGCAGGTAATGGGCGACGACGGCGCCCGTCAGTGCGCCGATCAGCGTGCCGACGATGGCGTGGGTCCACTGTCTTGGGTGGAACAGCTTGCGGCGGTAGAAAGTGAAACTGGCCGTGGCCGAGCCGAACGTTGAACTCAACTTGTTGGTGCCCAGCACCAGATGCGGTGGCAGGCCGGCAGTCAGCAGCGCGGGCGTGGTCAACAAACCGCCACCGCCAGCGATGGCATCGATGAAACCGGCAAGGAAGGCGACAGCGGCCAGGATGGCGAGGGTGGTGAGGTCAACGCTGAGTTCGAAAGGCATGGAATCGGCTTATTCGGCAGGGGCGCAGAACGTGATCTGCGGGGAGGGCGATCATGTTACTCATTTCCAGGTGTTGCGGCGAGCCATCGAACGCCATCGCTGGCAAGCCAGCTCCCACAGGGATCAGCGCGAATCATGATCCTGTGTGAACACCTGTGGGAGCGGGCTTGCTCGCGAAAGCGGTCTGACCGTGAGTTTAACGTTGGCTGACACGACGCCTTCGCGAGCAGGCTCGCTCCCACAGTTGAGGTCAAAGGCCGAGGTCGGACAGTCCCGGATGGTCATCGGGGCGTCGCCCCAGCGGCCAGTGGAACTTGCGTTCGCTTTCCTTGATCGGCATGTCGTTGATGCACGCATAGCGCTGGAACATCAGGCCGTTCTCGTCGAACTCCCAGTTTTCATTGCCGTAGGAGCGGAACCAGTTGCCCGAATCGTCGTGCCATTCATAGGCATAACGCACGGCAATGCGGGTATCGGAGTAAGCCCAGAGCTCTTTGATCAAACGGTAATCCAGTTCTTTTGCCCATTTACGGGTCAGGAAGGCCTTGGCTTCCTCGCGGTTGTTGGCGAACTCGGCGCGGTTGCGCCACTGGGTGTCGAGGGTGTAGGCCAGCGACACCTTTTGCGGATCGCGAGAGTTCCAGCCATCCTCGGCCAGACGAACTTTCTCGATGGCTGATTCGCGGTTGAACGGCGGCAATGGCGGACGTACCTGGGCTGCAGTAGACATGTTTGGTTTCCCGATCTGATGAGCGATTGAACATCTTCTTCGGCTTATCAAGGTGTTACAGGTCCAATAACTTTCGCGCCATGCATTGCGCATTATCGGCGGCACTGTGATCACCCATCACAAGCGCTACGGTAATGGCGCCATCAATCAGGATCAGCAACTGCCTGGCCAGCAGTTGCGGTTCCTCGGCGCCATGTTCGGTACACAGCTCGCACACATAGTCGAGCAGTTTCTGTTTATGTTCCCTGGCAACTACACGCACCGGGTCTCGCGGATCACCCGTCTCGCCGCTGGTATTGATGAAGGCACAGCCACGGAAACCCTCCGAGGCGAACCAGCTCTTGAGCACGGTAAACAGGTTGAGCAGCCGGTCAGCGGGGGTTTCGGCCTCATCGACGGCGCTTGTGTACCAGTGCATCCAACGAATATCCCGGCGTTGCAGGGCGGCGGCGACCAGTTCGTCTTTATCCGCAAAATAACGGTAAATGCTTTTTCTCGAGACGCCGGCGGTTTTCACCAGAAGATCCATGCTGGTGGCAGCGATGCCACTTTTGTAGATCAACTTTTCGGTGACATCCAGAATGATGTCGCGTGTGTCGTTGCTAGTGATTTCGTTCATGTGGCGAACAGTAGAACGATTGTTCTCCTTGGTCAAGCAGGTATTTTTGTCAGCAGTGAAATCGTCTTCGCGAGCAGGCTCGCTCCCACAGGTGAATGCATTTCAATTGTGGGAGCAAGCCTGCTCGCGAAGGGGCCATTACAGACACTCACAAGACCCGAAGGATGTGATGGTGTAAGCTCTCGGGTTCTTCGGATTCGACCCATTGCGAGCCCTATGCCGTTGCTTTTCAAACGTTCCTTGCTGCCCAAACTGCGCAGCTTTCCGCTGACCGCCGAGGCCGTGACCATTCTGTCCGGCGCCGCTGAATTCCGTCGTTGCCTGCTCGAGAAAATCGCTGCAGCGACCCAGCGTATCTACATCGTTGCGCTGTATTTGCAGCAAGACGAAGCCGGTCAGGAAATCCTCGATGCCCTTCACGCCGCCAAGCTCAAGCGTCCGGAGCTGGAAATCGCCGTGGTCGTCGACTGGTTGCGTGCGCAACGCGGGCTGATCGGTGCCGGCAAGCAGCCGGGCAATTCGGCGTGGTACCAGGAGATGACCCGCACGCACCAAAGCGAAGTGCCGATTTACGGCGTGCCGGTGCAAACCCGCGAACTGTTCGGCGTGCTGCATCTGAAAGGCTTCGTGATCGACGAATGCGTGGTGTACAGCGGCGCGAGCCTGAACAACGTCTACCTGCACAAATTCGATAAATACCGGTTCGACCGCTACCACGTGCTGCAAAGCCATGAGCTGGCCGACTCGATGCATCACCTGGTCAAGCACGGTCTGATCGAGTCGAAAGCCGTGCATCGCCTCGACCTGCCGAACCTGCCGACCACGCGCAGCCTGCGCAACGACATCGGCGACCTGCGCAGCCGCCTCAAATACGCCACCTACGACACCAGTGCCGGCAGCACTGCACGGGAAGGTCTGTCGGTCAGCCCGTTGCTTGGCGTGGGCAAGAACAACCCGCTGAACCGGGCGATCCTTGAACTGATCGCCAGCGCGCAAAAGCAGCTGACCATTTGCACGCCGTACTTCAACTTGCCGCTGGGCGTGATTCGTGAAGTGAACCGCGCCCTGGCCCGTGGCGTGAAGATCGACATCGTGGTCGGCGACAAGACCGCCAACGACTTCTATATCCCGCCGAGCGAACCGTTCAAGGTGATCGCGGCGCTGCCGTACCTGTACGAGATCAGCCTGCGCCGCTTTGCCAAGCGACATCAGCGCAATATCGACAGCGGTCAGTTGAACCTGCATCTGTGGCGCGATGGTGACAACACCTATCACCTCAAGGGCATGTGGATCGATCAGCGTTACACCTTGCTGACGGGCAACAACCTCAATCCACGGGCGTTCCGCCTGGATCTGGAAAATGCGCTGCTGATTGATGATCCAAAAGGGGAATGGCTGGCGCCGCGGGCGAAGGAGCTGGAAGAGATTTTCCGCCATACGACGCGCATCGAGAGCTTCCAGAGTCTGGAGACGTTGCCGGATTATCCGGCCGGGGTGGCGAAGTTTCTCAAGCGGGTGAGCCGGGTGCGGATCGAGCGCTTGCTGTACCGGATTCTCTAAGGAACAACGTTATTGAGCGCGGCTGACAAAGCCTTCGCAAGCAAGCCCGCTCCCACAGTTGGAATGCATTCCATGGTGGGAGCGGGCTTGCTCGCGAAGCGGCCCGCTCAAACGCTACAAAACTAGTTCAGACCCAGTTTGCCACGCAACGTGGACAGGTCTTCCGCCAGCGTATTCACCGGCCCGACCAACGCTTTACGGTCGTTATCCTTGACCTTGTCATACGTCTCAAACCCCCCGTCCTTGGTCTTGTACTTGGCGAGAATCCTGTCGACCGTGGCAAAGTTCTTGTCGACCTTCGCGACGAATGCCTTGTCCTGCTTTTCGATCTGCGGGCGGAACAGATCAACGATTTTCTTTGCGCCGTCGATGTTGCCCTGGAAATCGTACAGGTCGGTGTGACTGTAGCGATCCTCTTCACCGGAGATCTTGGTCGCGGCGACTTCCTCCAGCAGCGCAGCCGCGCCACCAACGACCTTCTCAGGCGGGAAGGTCAAGCCGGCCACGCGGCTCTGCAGGTCCTTGACGTCGCTGTTGAGCTTGTCCGCCAGCTCGTTCAGGCCCTGAGTGCTTTTCTCCGAGAACAGCGTGTATTCGAGACGGTGGAAGCCGGTGAAATCTTCAGCCTTCACGCCTTTCTCGTGGTCGTCCACGCGGGAGTCAATCGATGCATCGAGGTCACTGAACAGTTCGGCAATCGGCTCGATCGACTCGTAGTAAACGCGGGTCGGTGCATAGAGTTTTTGCGCGGTGGCCAGGTCGCCTTTCTTCACGGCATCCGTGAACTGCTGGGTGTGGCTGCCCAGTTCATCCAGTTTCTCGGTGACGTAAATCTTGTAGTCCGACACCGGCCCTACCAGATCCAGGGGGGCTGTGGCGGCAAACGCCGACAGCGGGGTGTTGAGCAAACCAAGGGTCAGCAATAACGCGAGTGGCGTCTTTTTCATGGGGGGCGGCTCCAGTGTCGGGATTGTTTTATGCAGATGTTTTCGGTTGTGTGGCATTGAGCAGCGAACGACCGATGAAGTCCTTGTCGCCCGTGACACCCGGCAGGGTGAAGAAGTAACCGCCGCCGACCGGTTTGAGGTATTCCTCAAGGGGTTCGCCGTTGAGGCGGTTTTGCACGGTGATAAAGCCTTTTTCCAGGTCGGCCTGGTAACAGATGAACAGCAGGCCCATGTCGAGCTGGCCGTTCTTGTTCACGCCGTTGGAATAGTTGAATGGCCGGCGCAGGATCAGATTGGCCTGGCTTGCGGCAGTGCGCGGGTTGGCCAGACGAATGTGCGCGTCGAGTTTGGTCAGCTTGCCTTCCGGGTCCTTGTGGTAATCCGGGACTTCGCTTTCACGCTGGGCGCCCATCGGCGCGCCGGTGGTTTTGACTCGACCGATGATGCTTTCCTGCTCCTGCAGCGGCGTGCGGTCCCAGCGCTCGACAAAGTTGCGGATGATCCGCACGGCTTGATAGCTGCCGTGAGCGGCCCAGGCCGGCTCGTCGCTGCCCGGTTGCACCCAGACGATGCTGTCCATGGCTTTGTCATCGTTGGAATTCGGGTTGGCCGAGCCGTCGCGAAAACCGAGAAAATTACGCGCCGATTGCGCCGGCACACCGGGTTTCGCCGGAGCTTGCGGCGGCACGCTGCCTTCCTGTTTCCAGCGCACCAGCAGCAGGTCGGGCAGGTTTTTGACGATATCGCGCAGGGCGTGAATGTTGGTGTCGGTGGTGTTGGAGCAAAACTGCAGGCTCAGGTCGCCGTGGCAGCAATCGGCGTCCAGCGCATCGTTGGGAAACCCGACCATGCGGATCAGGCGCTTGGGTTTGGCGTCGGCCAGACCGAAGCGCTCGTCGAACAGCGACTCGCCGACGGAAACGGTGATGGTCAGGTTGTCGGGCGTGACGTTCGGGCCGAGGATTCCGGAGTCCGGGGGCGGCAGTTTCGGATCGATCTGCGCGACCGGGCCACCCTTCATCAGAAAGGCGATGCGCTCGTTGAGGGTGCGGAACAAGCGCTCCAGGTCTTCGCGATCACTGGCCAGCACGTCGAACGACACCAGCATGCCCGAAGCTGGCCGCGGAGTAACGATGCCGGCCTGATGCACACCATGGAAATCGTGGCGATCTTCGGTTTTTTCGCTGCTCGGTGCTTCGGTGACTTGTGCCGGTGCGGCGGCCATGGCCGGGCAGCTCAGGGCGGAGCCGGCGAGGGCGACACCGGCGGCGCCCATGCCCATCAGGACACGGCGACGTTGCAGGTTGAGTGGTTCTGAATCGTTCATCGAGTATTCGTCTTCTGCTTACAGGCCGGAGAGGCCAAGGGCGGGATCAATGCCATCAAGCGCGTTGGCCAGAGCCTGGGCCTTGTTGGCGATCTGCTTGCGTTGTTCGCCGCTGACGGAGTCGTAGCGGGCGTAGCCGTCCTTGATCTTGTAGGTGTTGAGTTCGGTGTCGAAGTTCGTCAGCGCTTTATCGATTTTCGGCAGCAGGTCGGCAGCAGACCTGGTCAACATCGGCCGGAGCAGATCGACGACTTTGTGTGCGGTTTCGGCGTTGGCGGCAAAGCCATTGAGGTCACTGTGGCTGTAGCGTTCTTCTTCACCGCTGGCGGCGCGCACCTCGGCGAGGCTGTTGAGGTTGCGCACGACGATGTTGATCAGTTGCTCTGGCGGCAGACTCTGCGCGAGCAGTTGCTGTTTGAGCGCGGTGACGTCGCTGAGCAGGCGCTGGGCCACGGGCGCCAACTCGTCGAGTTTGCGTTGCTGGAACAGGCCGTATTCGAGGCGGTGGAAGCCGACGAAAGCCGGGTCTTGCTCGCGTTTTTCGAAGTAATCGGCGCGGGCGTTGATGCTGTTGTCCAGCTCGGCCAGGCGCTGCGCCGCCGGGGCCAGACGCTGGTAAGCGGCACGGGCCGGCAGATACAGCGCTTGTGCCTGGCTCAAGTCACCGCTGGCAATTGCCTGATCGAGAGCGGTCACGGCTTTGATCAGCGCGCTACCCTGGCTCGCCAGGTACACACGGAATTCCGACAGCGGTCCGACAAAGGCAACCATCGACGGCCTGGCCTTGGCCGCAGCGTCAGACGCCGCGGTGGGCGTCACATGCAGGGTACCGCGCGGGTTGCTCAACAAGCCGCAGGTGATGGCGTAGTCGCCGGGCTGCAGGTTGGCATTGATCACCTGGCTCAGGCCCGGCGCAATGTTTTCGCGCTCTTCAACGACCAGCACGCCGTCAAGAATTTCCCATTCCACCGCGCGTTCAGAGCGGTTGACGATGCGGAAACTGGCGCGGCCCGCCGGTACGGTCAGTGCGTTCGGTTCGCAACTGCCGGGGTGAATGTTCACGACCACTTCGTCGTGGTTGTGCTGACGCTTGGCCGCAGCCATTTTCGAGGCGTACCAGAAGAGGCCGCCGGCGGCGATCATGATGACCACCGAACCGGCCACCGCCCAGCGCAAGGCACGGGGAGGGGAGGCCTGAGGCGTATTAGGCTTTGACATGAATGCCCTTATTGGCTGGAAACGGAAGACGATTGCGTGGCTGGTTTTGGCGCGGGCAAGAAGAACATCACCAGCGCCACCAGCAGATAGATCAGATAGGCACCGAGGGTGCTGACGGTCGGCGCGTCCTGATAACCGAACATGCCAGCCAGCACCGAGCCCAACGGGCCGTCCATCGGCAGCGTCGCGCTGAAATCGAAGAGCACGGTCTGCAAGTGATTCCACAGCCCGGCTTCATGCAGCGCCTGTACCGAGTTGGCGAGAATCCCGGCGGCGACCACCAGAATGAACAGGCCGGTCCACTTGAAGAACGCCGAAAGGTTGAGGCGCATGCTGCCGCTGTAGATCAGGAAGCCGACGATGATCGCCAGAATCAGGCCAAGCAGGGCACCGATGGGCGCGCCCGGGCCTTCGCTCTGCTGGAACACCGCGAGCAGAAAGAACACCGTTTCCAGACCTTCACGGGCAACGGCGAAGAAGACCATGGCAATCAATGCGATCACTTGATGTTTCGAAGAGGTCAACGCGTGGTCCAGTGAGGCTTGCAGCGAATGCTTGATCGACCGCGCGACCTTGCGCATCCAGAACACCATCGAACTGAGAATGCCCACGGCCACCAACCCGACCATGCCTTCGAACAGTTCCTGCTGCTTTTGCGGGAATTCGGCGCTGACCAGCTCCAGGCCACCACCAACCAGAAGGGCCAGTGCAGCGGCGAGGAAAACACCGATCCACACGGCTGGCATCCACTGGCCACGGCCAGTCTGTTGCAGGTAGCTGGCGATGATGCCAACGATCAGCGCGGCTTCAATGCCTTCGCGCAGCATGATCAGAAAGGGAACGAGCATTCGGCATCCAATAAGTCATTCGAAGAGGTTACAAGTTGTAACATAATGACAACCATTCTCACATGACAATCATTGACACAAACCTGAACAGTTGCTGAACCGACCTTGATTTTTTGCCTCACCCGAATACCTGCGGGTGCGGGTTTGCTCCCACACGGGATCTGCGTTGTGTTTGGGGTAAGATGCCAGTCCCTCGAAAACAACAAGGTTCACTGGGTTCCATGTCGGAAAAAGACACCATCGCCGTTCAACTGGTGCGTGAAGCGCTGCTGCAGAGTTGTGCCCCGGGCGTGGTCACGGAAGAGGTCTTGAACAAGGTCGGCATTGATCCGGGCTTGCTGCAAACGCCGCACGCGCGCGTGCCGGCTTCGCAGTACGCCAGGCTCTGGCGGTTGCTGGCGCGGCGCGGCGATGACGAATTTTTCGGCATGGACCCGCGCAAGCTCAAGTCCGGCAGCCTGGAATTCCTGTGCCGCAGTGCGATGGCGCAACCAACGCTGGCGGCGGGTTTGAATACCGGTCTGGGCTTTCTGTCGCTGATGCTGGAGCGCATGCCGGCGCAGTTGGTGCATCAGCAAAGTCTGGCGGAAATTGTGTTGCTGGAGGACGACGCGGAACCGCGCCGGGCTTTCACCTATTTCACCTATTGGATGATTGTCCACGGCGTGGCCTGTTGGCTGGCGGGGCGACGCATACCGATTCTGGCCATTGAACTGCGCTGCCCTGAACCGGATTTCACCGATGACTACCGCGTGATGTTCTCGGAAAACCTGCGTTTCGACCGCCCCCGCACGCGGATGATTTTCTCCGCTGATTGCCTGGATCTGCCGATCAAGCGCACAACCGACGAGCTGAAACGCTTTCTCGCCCAGGCGCCGGCGAACATTCTGGTGAAGTACCGCGACCCGGAAAGCCTCGCCAGCCGCATCAAGCAGGATCTACGCCGGTTAGCTGCCGAGCAATGGCCGGAAACCGAGGCCCTGGCGCAGCAATTGTGCATGTCCGCGTCAACCTTGCGCCGGCGCCTGGCAGAGGAAGGGCAGACGTATCAGGGGCTCAAGGACAGTGTGCGCAAGGAATTGGCGATCATCTGGCTGGCGGAGCCTTCGATCAGTTTTGTCGAGATTGCGGCGCGGTTGGGGTTTGCCGATGCCAGTTCGTTCTACAAGGCGTTTCGCAAGTGGTCGGGGTCGAATCCGGGCCACTATCGCACGCTGATCCTGAATGAGGTTGTTTGACCCGGCCTGCTCGCGAAAGCGCCAGTCCAGGCGGCTCAACACTTGAACCCTGGCCAAACCAGTCAGCCACTTTGATGGCTTTGACCATTGCCGCCACAGCCCGGCAGCGCGACTATCCCTGTGTTGTTAACGGTTCCCAGCCTAATAAAAACACAGAGGGATTCTGGCAATGCGCGATTACTTGTCTGCCACCGCACAGTTCAACTATCAGCACACCGTGGATGCCGCACTCAGCGGCACGCTTGAGGCGCTCAACGCCTGCGTCGAATGTTGTGACCGCCATGCCTTGCCAGGGCGCATTGCGCTGTTCTGGGAAGGCCGCGACGGCGCCAGTGCGACGTACACCTTCAGCGATCTGCAGGACAAAGCCGCGCGTTTCGCCAATTTCCTCCTTGCCCAAGGCGTGCAGAAGGGTGACAAGGTCGCCGGTCTGCTGCCGCGCAACATCGAACTGCTCATCACCGTGTTCGCCACCTGGCGCATCGGTGCGGTGTATCAGCCGCTGTTTACCGCGTTCGGCCCCAAAGCCCTCGAACATCGTCTGAGCAGTTCCGGCGCCAAAGTCGTGGTCACCGACGCGGTCAACCGGCCAAAGCTCTCTGAAGTTGCCGATTGCCCGACCCTCGTCACCGTCGGCGGCAGCAAAGGCCAGGGCATTGTCCGTGGCGATTTCAGTTTCTGGGCCGAACTGGCCAATTTTTCCAACGTCTGCGAACCGGTGTTGCTGACCGGCGAAGACCCGTTCCTATTGATGTTCACCTCCGGCACCACCGGCCCGTCGAAAGCGCTGTCGGTGCCGCTCAAAGCCATCGTCGCGTTCCAGAGCTACACCCGCGACGCCGTGGATCTGCGCCCGGAAGATGCGTTCTGGAACGTCGCCGATCCGGGTTGGGCCTACGGCATCTATTTCGGCGTCACCGGCCCGTTGTCGATGGGGCACCCGATCACTTTCTACGATGGCCCGTTCACCCTCGAAAGCACCTGCCGGGTGATCAACAAGTACGGCATCACCAACCTCACCGGTTCGCCCACCGCTTATCGCTTGCTGATTGCCGGCGGTGACGAGTTCGCCAGGTCGATCAAAGGCAAGCTGCGGATCGTCAGCAGCGCCGGCGAGCCGCTGAACCCGGAAGTGATTCGCTGGTTCGCCGACAACCTCGATGTGGTCATTCACGACCATTACGGCCAGACCGAACTGGGCATGGTGCTGTGCAATCACCACGGCCTCGACCATCCGATTCACCTCGGCGCAGCCGGTTTCGCTTCGCCGGGCCATCGCATTGTCGTACTTGATGAGCACTACAACGAACTCGGCGTCGGCCAGCCGGGCATCCTCGCCATCGACCGACCGCAATCGCCGATGTGCTGGTTCAGCGGCTACCAGGGCGCGCCAACCAAGGCCTTCGTCGGCGATTACTACTTGAGCGGCGACACCGTGGAATGGAACCCGGACGGCAGTATCAGTTTTGTCGGTCGCAGCGATGATGTGATTACCACCTCGGGCTACCGCGTCGGCCCGTTCGATGTGGAAAGCGCACTGATCGAACACCCGGCGGTGGTCGAGGCGGCGGTGGTCGGCAAACCGGACCCGGAGCGCACCGAACTGGTCAAAGCCTTTGTCGTGCTCAGTGCGCAATACCGCGCCGCGCCCGAGTTGGCCGAAGAACTGCGTCAACACGTGCGCAAGCGGCTGGCCGCGCATTCGTACCCGCGTGAAATCGAATTTGTCAGTGAATTGCCCAAGACCCCGAGTGGCAAATTGCAGCGCTTTATCTTGCGCAACCAGGAAATCGCCAAGGCTCAAGAGGCTGCGGCGCATAACGTTTCAGCTTGAATCAGGAAGTACAGTCATGCAGATCGAGAACAAGGTTTTTATCGTTACCGGCGGCGCCTCCGGCCTCGGTGCGGCCACCGCTGAATTGCTGGTGAGTGTCGGCGCCAAAGTGATGCTGGTGGATATGAACGCCGAAGCGGTCGCCGCGCAGGCTCAGCGTCTCGGCGCACAAAGCGTGGTTGCTGACATCAGCAACGAAGCCGCCGCCGAAGCGGCTGTGCAAGCGACTGTCGCAGCCTTTGGCAGTCTCAACGGTCTGGTCAACTGCGCCGGCATCGTCCGTGGCGAGAAGATCCTCGGCAAGAACGGCCCGCATGCGCTGAGCAGTTTCGCCCAGGTGATCAACGTCAACCTGATCGGCAGCTTCAACATGCTGCGTCTGGCTGCTGCGGCGATTGCCGAATCAGAGGCGAACGCTGACGGTGAACGCGGCGTGATCATCAACACCGCTTCGGTCGCTGCATTCGACGGCCAGATCGGCCAGGCGGCGTACTCGGCGTCCAAAGGCGCAATCGCCAGCCTGACCTTGCCGGCCGCCCGCGAACTGGCGCGTTTCGGCATCCGCGTGATGACCATCGCCCCAGGGATTTTCGAAACCCCGATGATGGCCGGCATGACCCCGGAAGTCCGCGATTCGCTGGCCGCCGGCGTACCGTTCCCGCCGCGTCTGGGCAAGCCTGGCGAATACGCTGCACTGGTTCGGCATATCATCGAAAACAGCATGCTCAACGGCGAGGTGATCCGTCTCGACGGCGCCTTGCGCATGGCCGCGAAGTAAGGAGGATTTGTCATGACTATTTCCAACGATCCGATTGTTATCGTCAGTGCCGTGCGCACGCCGATGGGCGGTTTTCAGGGCGAACTGAAAAGCCTGACCGCGCCGCAACTCGGCGCGGCGGCGATCAAGGCTGCGGTTGAACGCGCCGGTGTCGCCAGCGATTCGGTCGATGAAGTGCTGTTCGGTTGCGTGCTGCCCGCTGGCCTTGGACAAGCCCCGGCCCGTCAGGCTGCGCTGGGCGCCGGGCTGGATAAATCGACCCGCTGCACCACCGTCAACAAAATGTGCGGCTCGGGCATGGAAACCACCATTCTCGCCCATGACATGCTGATGGCCGGCAGCGCTGACGTGGTGATCGCGGGCGGCATGGAAAGCATGTCCAACTCGCCGTATCTGCTGGATCGTGCCCGCGCCGGGTACCGCATGGGCCACGGCCGTGTGCTCGACTCGATGTTCCTCGACGGCCTCGAAGACGCCTACGACAAGGGCCGTTTGATGGGCACCTTCGCCGAAGACTGTGCCGAAACCAACCACTTCAGCCGCGAAGCGCAGGACGCTTTTGCCATTGCCTCGACCACCCGCGCACAGCAGGCGATCAAGGATGGTCGCTTCAAGGACGAAATCGTCCCGCTGACCGTGACCGTCGGCAAAGAGCAGGTGTTGATCAGCAACGACGAACAGCCACCGAAAGCCAGACTGGACAAGATCGCCTCGCTCAAACCGGCGTTCCGCGAAGGTGGCACGGTGACGGCGGCGAACTCCAGTTCGATCTCCGACGGTGCGGCGGCGCTGGTGCTGATGCGTCAGTCCCAGGCGCAGACACTGGGCTTGAAACCTCTGGCGGTGATCCACGGCCACGCCGCGTTCGCCGACACTCCAGGCCTGTTCCCGGTGGCGCCGATTGGGGCGATCAAGCAGTTGATCAAGAAAACCGGGTGGTCGCTGGGTGACGTCGATCTTTTCGAAGTCAACGAAGCGTTTGCGGTAGTGGGCATGGCGGCGATGACCCATCTGGAAATCCCCCATGACAAGCTCAATGTGCATGGTGGCGCCTGTGCGCTGGGGCATCCGATTGGGGCGTCCGGTGCGCGGATTCTGGTGACGTTACTGTCAGCCCTGCGGCAGCGAAACCTCAAACGAGGGATCGCCGCGATCTGCATCGGCGGCGGCGAAGCGACGGCCATGGCCGTGGAATGCGTTTACTAAAACACCCGCATTTCCAACTGTGGGAGCGGGGTTGCTCGCGAAGGCGTCGTATCAGACAACATTTACTGTGCTGATCCACCGCTTTCGCGAGCAAGCCCGCTCCCACACGGGACAGGCGGTGTGACTTGAATTAAGGATTCACCATGATTCCCAACGAAGACCAAACCCAGATCCGCGACATGGCCCGGCAGTTCGCCGAGGAACGCCTCAAGCCGTTCGCCGCCGAGTGGGATCGCGAACACCGTTTCCCCAAGGAAGCCATCGGCGAGATGGCCGAACTGGGCTTCTTCGGCATGCTCGTGTCGGAACAGTGGGGCGGTTGCGACACCGGTTACCTGGCCTACGCCATGGCCCTGGAAGAAATCGCCGCCGGCGACGGCGCCTGCTCAACGATCATGAGCGTGCACAACTCGGTCGGTTGCGTGCCGATCCTCAAGTTCGGCAACGATGATCAGCGCGAGCGGTTCCTCAAACCGCTGGCCAGCGGCGCCATGCTCGGTGCCTTTGCGCTGACTGAACCACAAGCCGGGTCCGATGCCAGCAGCCTGAAAACCCGCGCACGCCTTGAAGGCGATCACTACGTGCTGAACGGCTGCAAACAGTTCATCACCTCAGGGCAGAACGCCGGGATCGTGATCGTGTTTGCGGTCACCGATCCGAGCGCCGGCAAACGCGGCATTACCGCGTTCATTGTGCCGACCGATTCGCCAGGCTACACAGTCGCGCGGGTTGAAGACAAACTCGGCCAGCACGCCTCCGACACCTGCCAGATCCTCTTCGAGGACGTAAAAGTGCCAGTGGCGAACCGCTTGGGCGAAGAGGGCGAAGGTTACAAGATCGCCTTGGCCAACCTCGAAGGTGGCCGCGTTGGCATCGCCTCGCAAGCGGTGGGCATGGCCCGCGCGGCGTTTGAAGCCGCCCGCGATTACGCCCGCGAGCGCGACACCTTCGGCAAGCCGATCATCGAGCATCAGGCAGTGGCATTCCGCTTGGCTGATATGGCCACGCAGATTGCCGTCGCCCGGCAAATGGTGCATTACGCCGCCGCTCTGCGTGACAGCGGCCAACCGGCACTGGTCGAGGCGTCGATGGCCAAACTGTTCGCGTCGGAAATGGCCGAAAAGGTCTGCTCGATGGCGTTACAAACCCTGGGCGGTTACGGTTACCTCAACGACTTCCCGCTGGAGCGCATCTACCGTGACGTGCGCGTTTGCCAGATCTATGAAGGCACCAGCGACATTCAGCGCATGGTCATTTCGCGCAATCTTTGAGAAGGAATTTTTATCCATGACTTACGAAACGATTCTGCTGGAAACCCACGGCCGCGTTGGCCTGATCACCCTCAACCGACCACAGGCGCTGAATGCGCTGAACGCGCAACTGGTCAGCGAAGTGAACCAGGCCCTCGATGCACTGGAAGCGGATGGCAACATCGGTTGCATCGTGATCACCGGTTCGAAAAAAGCCTTTGCTGCCGGTGCCGACATCAAGGAAATGGCTGAGCTGACCTACCCGCAGATTTACATGGACGACCTGTTCAGCGACAGCGACCGCGTGGCCAATCGGCGCAAGCCGATCATCGCCGCAGTCAACGGTTTTGCCCTTGGTGGTGGTTGTGAACTGGCGCTGATGTGCGACTTCATTCTGGCCGGCGACAACGCCAGATTCGGCCAGCCGGAAATCAACCTCGGCGTGCTGCCGGGCATGGGCGGTACTCAGCGCCTGACCCGCGCGGTGGGCAAGGCCAAGGCGATGGAAATGTGTCTCAGCGGTCGTTTGATCGATGCGGTGGAAGCCGAGCGCTGCGGCATCGTCGCGCGCATTGTGCCGAGTGATGAGTTGCTTGATGAGGCGCTGAAAGTGGCCGCAGTGATTGCCAGCAAGTCGTTGCCGATTGCAATGATGGTCAAGGAAAGCGTGAATCGTGCCTTTGAAGTGAACCTGACTGAAGGTGTGCGTTTTGAGCGCCGGGTGTTCCATGCCGCGTTTGCCACGCAGGATCAGAAGGAAGGGATGGCGGCGTTTATTGCCAAGCGTGAGGCGGCATTTCAAGGCAAGTAATGCGCTGAACTGACTGACGCCTTCGCGAGCCTGCTTGAAGCCCCTCACCCTGACCCTCTCCCGGAGGGAGAGGGGACTGATTGGGGGGATTTTTCAGCGTTGCGCCGACCGGGAAGTGCTTTATTGAATCCATAATCGACTCGGTTTTTCAGGTCGATACACAAGCCAGACACCCCGGTCGGCTCCCTCTCCTTCTGGGAGAGGGCTGGGGTGAGGGAAAAGGGACGACACATTACAACTGGTAGTTCTTCAAGTCCCGCGCAATCACCATCCGCTGTATCTCGCTCGACCCTTCATAAATCTGGGTGATCCGCGCGTCGCGGTAGTACTTCTCCACCGGATAATCTTCCAGATAGCCATACCCGCCATGAATCTGAATCGCTGAGGAGCAGACCTTCTCGGCCATTTCCGAAGCAAACAGCTTGGCCTGCGACGCCTCCGACAAACACGGTTTACCCGCTGAGCGCAGTCGCGCCGCGTGCAGGATCAAGAGGCGCGCTGCGTTGATCTGCATGTGCATGTCGGCGAGCAGATTGGCGATGCTCTGGTGCTCGATGATCGGCTTGTCGAACTGCACGCGATCTTTCGAGTACGCCAGCGCCGCTTCAAACGCCGCACGGGCAATGCCCAGCGCCTGCGCGGCGATGCCAATGCGTCCGCCTTCAAGATTGGACAGGGCAATCGCCAGACCTTTGCCGCGTTCGCCGAGCAGATTGGCCTCGGGAACGGTGCAGTTGCTCAGGGTCACTGCGCAGGTGTCGGAGGCGCGGATGCCCATCTTGTGTTCGGTGCGATCAACGATGAAACCGGGCGTGTCGGTTGGCACCAGAAACGCCGAAAGGCCTTTCTTGCCCAGCTCCGGATCGGTCACGGCAAACACAATCGCCAGTTTCGCTCGCTTGCCGTTGCTGACAAATTGCTTGGCGCCGTTGATCACCCACTGGCCGTCGCGCAATTCGGCGCGGGTGCGCAGGTTATGCGCTTCCGAGCCGGCCTGGGGTTCGGTCAGGCAGAAGCAGCCGATGGTCTGACCGCTGGCCAGATCCGCCAGCCAGGTCTGTTTCTGTTCTTCGCTGCCGTAGTTGAGCACCGGGCCGCAGCCGACCGAGTTGTGGATGCTCATGAACGCGCCGGTTGCGCCGTCCCCGGCAGAGATTTCCTCCACGGCCAAGGCATACGCCACATAGTCAACGTAAGTCCCGCCCCATTGCTCGGGGACGACCATGCCAAGCAGACCCAGCTCGCCCATCTTCGCGACGAGCGCGTCGTCGATCCAGCCAGCCTTTTCCCAGGCCTGCGCGTGAGGGGCGATTTCGCCACGGGCAAAGTCCCGGGCCATGTCGCGGATCATCACTTGTTCTTCAGTCAGTTCGAGATCGTGCATGGCTCAGCTCCCGCTCTCATCAAACCCGTGGAAGAAACTCGCGACGTGCGCCGCGTCCAGCGCAGCGATATTCGGCGGGTTCCAGCGAGGTGTTTTGTCTTTGTCGATCAGCAGCGCGCGTACACCTTCGATCAGGTCGCCACGGGTGAACCATTGGCGATCCAGATGCAGCTCCAGCGCAAAGCAGTGTTCCAGGCTCAGATGGCGGCCGCGACGGAGCATTTCCAGGGTGACGGCCATGGCCAGCGGTGAGCGGGTTTCCAGCAGATTCGCCGTACTGGTCGCCCATTCATGGCTGTCGGCAACCGTCACAGCGCGCAATTGCTCGACGATGCTCGGTACGTCCGGCAGTGCAAAGAAGTGGTCGATGGCGGGGCGCAAAGCCTCAAGCGGTGCGTCAGGCAAGGTTTGCACGGCGTGTTTGGCCAGCAGGTTTTGCAGCGCTTTGAGAGGGGTGTCCTGCCACTCCATCGCGTCGAGTTTTTCATCGAGCAGCGCGAGTTTGCTGCTGTCCAGGTACCAATCGGCCAGCCCGCAATACAGCGCATCGGCGGCACGGATCTGCACGCCGCTGACGCCCAGATAAATCCCCAGCTCACCGGGAATGCGCGGCAGGAAGTAACTGCCGCCGACATCCGGGAAATAACCGATGGCCGTTTCCGGCATGGCCAACCGACTCTTCTCGGTGACCACACGCAGATCGGCGCCTTGCACCAGACCCATCCCCCCTCCGAGGACAAAACCGTCCATCAACGCAAGCACCGGTTTGCGGTAGTGATGAATCGTCAGGTCGAGGGCATATTCCTCGACGAAGAACGCTTCGTGCAGCGTGTCGCCGCTTTTGAAACTGTCGTAAAGGGAACGAATATCGCCGCCGGCGCAGAAGGCTTTTTCACCGGCCCCGCGCAGCACAACTGCGTGAACATTGGCGTCAGTCGCCCAGGCATCGAGCTGCTGTTGCAGCAAGCGCACCATGTCGAGGGTAATGGCGTTGAGGCCGGCGGGACGGTTCAGGGTCAGGTGACCGATATGATTGCGAACCTCGGCCAGCACGTCGTTTTGCATCGCATCCATGGACGGTGTCCGCGGGGATGAAGCCTGAGCTGTCATCAGTAACTCCCTGCTTTTATTGTCTTTATTCGAGAAGCTCGCGCGCGAGCGTTACCGGATCGTAACAGTGCAAATTTGCCGTGTACAACGGGGATATGTGCAGGGGCTGTCTGCGTTTTTACCTTGATCGAAATCCCGCGGTTACCTGGAAAAAACATCGCCAATGCTGCGGCGCTTGGCGTGCAGTTCGCTGGCATGGATCAGTTGTTCCAGATCCTCGGGGGTGATGTCGATGAAGGCTTCCATGTCGGCCAGGGCCAGCTTGAGGTCTTCGGCGGTGATGGCCTGACTGTCGACCGGGGCCAACACCGGCGCCGGTTCCGCGGGGCGTTTCGGATAGCGAATGCGCGTGAGGTTGTTGTAGGCCAACGCGCTGAGCAGCATGCAGGCGGCGCCAAGCATCACCGGTTCCATGGCTTTCCAGTCCATGGCGATGGTGGCCGGATCGGCCAGCACCAGGGTCAGCGCCAGTGCACCGGCCGGCGGGTGCAGACAACGCAGCCAGCACATCAGAATCAATGCCATGCCCGCCGCCAGACAAGCGCTGCCGAGGGTTCGGCCGAGCACGTGAGCGACCAGCAGCGCGACGATTCCCGCCGTCAGATAGCCACCGAGAATCGACCATGGCTGGGCGAGGGCGCCGGAGGACACGGCGAACAGCAACACCGCCGAGGCTCCCAATGGCCCGATCAAGTGATAAGCCACGTCATGGCCGAACACCTGTGCGCAAAACCACACACTGAACAGCGTGCCCAGCGCCATGCCGATGGCGGCGCGGCTCCATTCGGTTGGACGGGTGTTGATGGCAGCGGGCAACCAGCGAGCAAGCATTTAAAACTGATCCTTCTACAAAATCCGGGCAAAAAAAAGGACTTGTCCGGCATATCCGGAAAGCCCTCGAAGTGTTCCAGCATTGGGGGAGGAACGCGCACAGTTTGCCGGGCAAAGTCGATGCTGACAAATTCATATTAATGCAGATTTAGTGCATTATTTTTGAACTGAAGCGGCGCGTCGTCCGCTCAGAAAACACAGCGTGCCACCCATCGCGGTCAACGCGCTCAGTGCGTAGAACATCGTCGGTGCTGGTGTGTGGATTAACAGCAAGCCGCAGATCACTGGACTCAGAGCACCACCCAACGCTGCCAGGTTCTGGGCACCGTAGTAGCTGCCACGCAGTTCTTCCGGGGCGCTTGGTTGCCGGAATAGTTCCGGTTTATCAACGCCGCGAAGAATTCGACTATTACCCGCTGTATGAGGAGCGCTCGGAGGTCTACTGCGCGGTCGGGCACCCTTTGTTCGACATGCCCGAAGCGCAAATGGGCAGTGACGTCTTGCAGGAATACGAGTGCATCAACCACCGCTATGCGATCCATCGCGACAAGCTCAACTATGCGCGCTACGACAGTTTTTCTGCGTCAGCGACCCAGGTCGAGGCCGTGGCGTTGTTGATCAAGACTGGCCGTTTCGTTGGCTTCCTGCCCCGGCATTACGCAGCAACGCTGGTAGCCGCCGGGCAGTTTCGTGCGGTGTTGCCCGAGCGAATCAACATCATGACGCCGTTCAATCTGATCCTGCGGCACAACACCGTGCGCAGTCCGCTGGTGAAAGCGTTCGCTCAGGCGCTGGGCGTCGACCTCAAAGCAACGGGCTGATTTCAAGGCAGCGTCAGTCGCATGGCGCAGCGCCGGTGACCGGGTAAACCCTGGGCAATTTCCTCGTTCAAGGCGTCGACCAAATAACCGCTTGTTGCCTCGCTATTCAAACGCTGAAAGCCGGTCTTCTGATAAAACGGCGCATTCCACGGCAGATCCGCGAAGGTGGTCAGGGTCACCGCGCAAAGTTGTTGCGCGCGGGCATGCTCGATGGCCGCCGACAGCAACTTGCGACCGATGCCCTGACCCTGAAAGTGCCGGCTGACGGACAGCTCCTCTATATGCAGTTGGTTATCTAGCGTCACGGCCCGCAGAAACCCGGAAAGTTGTCCGTCAACGTGCTCGGCGACCCAGACCCGGGCCTGCTCGATGGCCTGGCAATGCAAATCGGCGTCGGCCACTTCGGCGTCGGCCAGCCAGGCCAGTTGCGGATCAAGGCGAAACAGCCCGGCGGCCGAGCGTTCGATGGCGGGGAGGGCGGCCGCGTCGGCGTGCCGCGCAAGACGGATGGTCATGTTCATGTCAGAGCTGTTTCCGGCTGCGATCCTGATTGTGCGACGCGGAGCGTCCCAGGCTGCATTCCCGCGCAGAGCGAGGAAGCGATCAAGATAATTGAGGGCGGCGACCATCCTCACCGGGCACAAGCCACCGGTCAACCCGCCGCACCGCAGATCCGTTGTGGATGTCAGGCGACGTCAGAGGCGTGTGGCCACTGTTGCAGCGGGATCGGCAATTTGCGTGATTCGCCACGGCCCATCGGGAAATACTGGAAGCCATTGCGTGCCAGGCGATCAGCGTCGTAGAGGTTGCGCCCGTCGAAGATCACCGCCGTGTTGAGACGTTGTTTGATCAGCTCGAAATCCGGTGCCTTGAACTGTTGCCACTCGGTGCAGATGATCAATGCATCCGCGCCGGGCAACACCGATTCCGGGGTGCCCATCAGCATCAGTTTCGCTTCGTTCGGATAAAGGTTCTGGGTTTCCTGCATGGCTTCCGGGTCGAACGCGCGCACGCTGGCACCGGCGGCCCACAACGCTTCCAGCAGCACGCGGCTCGGCGCGTCGCGCATGTCGTCGGTGTTGGGTTTGAACGCCAGGCCCCACAGGGCGAAGGTCTTGCCGCGCAGATCCCCCCTGTAGAACGCATTGATGCGTTCGAACAATTTGTGCTTCTGCCGCTGGTTGATGGCCTCGACCGCTTGCAGCAAGTCGCTGGAGCAATGGGCCTCCTCGGCGCTGTGGATCAAGGCGCGCATGTCTTTGGGGAAGCACGAGCCGCCATAGCCGCAGCCCGGGTAAATGAAGTGGTAACCGATGCGCGTGTCGGCGCCGATGCCCTGACGCACGGATTCGATGTCGGCCCCCAGGTGTTCTGCCAGTTCGGCAATCTGGTTGATGAAGCTGATCTTGGTCGCCAGCATGCAGTTGGCGGCGTACTTGGTCAGCTCGGCGCTGCGCAGGTCCATGAACATGATGCGGTCATGGTTGCGGTTGAACGGCGCGTACAGATCACGCATGACGTCGCGCACCTCATCACCTTCACAGCCGATGACGATGCGATCCGGGCGGCGGCAGTCGGCAACCGCCGAGCCTTCCTTGAGAAACTCCGGGTTGGAGACGATATCGAACTGCAGCAGGCGACCGACCTTGATCAGCGCTTTTTCGATGTGCGTGCGCAAGGTATCGCCGGTGCCCACCGGCACCGTGGATTTCTCGACCAGAATCAGCGGTTGCTCACGGTGACGGGCAATCGCGTCCCCGACCGAAAGCACGTAGCGCAGATCCGCCGAACCGTCTTCGCGCGAGGGCGTGCCCACCGCAATGAACGCCACTCGAGCATGTTGCACGGCGAGTTTTTCATCGGTGGTGAACAACAGACGTTTCGAATCCAGCCCTTCGCGCACCAGGCTGGCGAGCCCCGGTTCGAAGATGCTCACGTGGCCTTGGCGCAACAGGTCGACTTTCTTTTGGTCGACGTCCATGCACACGACATCGTGGCCGACCTCGGCCAACACAGCCGCTTGCACCAGACCGACGTAACCGCTGCCAAATACTGTGATTTTCATGGAGCACTCCTGAATTCGGGCGCACGAGCCGGGCGAGTGTTGATGGTGATGACCCCGAGCATGACCAGCGCCACGCCCAGTGATTGAGTGAAACTGAAGGATTCGTTGAACAACGGCAGGCTGGCCGCCAGCAGGTACACCAGCGCGTAGCTGATGCTCAGCAGTGAGTACGCGCGGCCCAGTGGCAGGTCGCGCAGGGCGGCGAGCCAGCAGAACATCGACACGGCGTAGGCAAAAATCGATGCGATGATCACGGCCAGTGCGCGCAGGTCGAGGCTGTCTATCGCCAGCCAATGGTCCGGCATGGGCAGTCGGGTCATGCTCCAGCGCATGCCCAGTTGCGCTGTGCTGACCAGCGACACGCTGCTCAGCGCAAAGGTGATGCCACGGCGCTGACTCATGTCTGTTGCCCCAGCAACATCACGCCGCCAATTACCAACGCAATGCCGAGCCAGTGCTGACGGTCGATGGGCTCATGGAAGACGAAGCGGGCGATCAGGGTAATCAGGACGAAGTTGAGACTGAGCATCGGGTAGGCAACGCCGACTTCCAGGCGCTGCAACACCAGCAACCAGACCAGCAGGCCCGAACCAAGGGCGCACAACGCCAGCCACAGCCACGGCGAGCGCAGCTTGGCGACCGTCGAAGACTCTGTCCCGCGCCAGCTCTCCACAGCGTATTTCTGCGCAATCTGGCCGAGACAGATCAGCAGGCACGCGGTCAACAGCAGCAACAGGCTCATGACGCCTCCTTGGGCAGAATCATGATCACCAGGTTGCCCTGTTCATAACGGACGCCGTCCTTTGGCAACTTGTCGATTTCGTCCAGTTCGTCCTGCCCCTTGACGCGCATCACCACGCCGACCGAACCGCTGCGGCGCGCTTCACGCATCCACTGTTGCACTTGATCGGGATCGACCCGCTGTTGAATGCCGTCAGGATAGGCAAGGCCATATTTCAATTCGCCTATCGTGTTGTACAACGCGACTTGCGGGCGCTTCAGACGCCAGCCGAGGGCGGAAGCAGCACCGAGATCGTTGCTCAGCAGATGCCCGGCCTGCGCCAGTTCCGTGACGTGATGCTTGATGAACTGATCCGGCATCTTGTTGGCGACCACGGACCTGGGCAGCGCCGCCGGCAAAATGGCAATCAGCAACAGGCTGCCGAATGCCGGCGCCGCCCAGCATTGCAAGGGCAGGAAGGCTTGCAACAGGTTGGCGATGATCCAGCCGGTCAGGGCGATGAACACCAGGACCAGGCTGTGCAGTTCGTGGTCGTAGACCGGGTTGGTCAGTTGCAGGTACACCAGCGCAATCAGCGTGCCGAGGCCCAAGGCGAGGTTGAGCAAGCCATTGATGCTCAGCGCCTGGCCTTGCTCCAGACGCAAACGGTCGGCCAGCGCACTCCCGAGCATCAACGCCACCGGCAGCAGGCACGGCAGGATGTAGGTCGGCAATTTGCCGTTGCTCAGGCTGAAAAAAACCAGCGGCATCAGCAGCCACAACAGCAGGAACACCACGCTGGGCTGCGCGCGGGTTTGCCACGCCTGTTTGAACGCCGCCGGCAACAACCCGGCCCACGGCAGACTGAAGGCGATCAGCAGCGGCAGGTAGAACCACCACGGCGCATCGTGCTGGGCATTGTCACCGGCGAAGCGGCGAATGTGTTCATGCCAGAAGAAGAATCGCCAGTAGTCCGGTTCCTGTGCATGCACAGAAAGCACCCAAGGCAGGCTGATGAGGATCGCAATGGCGACGGCCACGGGGCCGTACATCAGCAGCTCACGCCAGCGTTTCTGCCAGAGCATCCACGGCAAGGCGATCAGCACCGGCAGCAGCCAGGCGAGAAAGCCCTTGGTCATGAAACCCATGCCGCAGGCCAGACCCAGCACCGCCCAGCCGGCCATTCGCTTGCCGCTGGTGGTGCTGTCGACGGCAAACCACAGCGCCACCAGACTCAGGTTGACCCAAAAGGTGAATTGCGGATCGAGGTTGGCGTAACCGGCCTGACCGGCGACGATGGTGAAGCTCATGTAGAGCAGGGCGCAGGCGAAACTTTTGCGCGGCTCGTTCCACAGGCGTCGCGCGATCAGGTAGCACAACAGCACGCTCAGACCGGTACTGAGTGCCGAGGCCAAGCGCACGCCGAACAGGTTCTGCCCGAACCATTGCTGACTGATCGCAATCATCCAGTAGCCGGCAATCGGCTTCTCGAAATAGCGCAGGCTCATGAAGTGCGGCGACACCCAGTTGCCACTGAGCAGCATGTCCTGGCTGATCTGCGCGTAACGGGTTTCGTCGGGAATCCACAGGCCATGACTGCTCAACGGCAGCAGGTAAGCCAGCAGGCAGATGGTCAATAACAGGAGCGGCAGCGCCCAGCGTTTGCTCATGCGCCTTGCACTCCCAGCCAGCCTTCACGGCCATCAAGGGCGCCACGCTGCACGCGACCCACGGGCAAGGTGTTGACGAACGCGGGTAACAAATCGCCCAGCGGTTTGAAGTCGATGTTGCGCTGAGCCGCAGCGGCCAGCAGTTGACGAAAATCCTCTGCCATCAGAATCCCTTCCACTTCGGCATGAACGGTGTAGACGTTGAGCTGTTGCGCACGGAAGTGATCGAGCAGGAACGCGTTGTAGTCCCGCGCCGAAACGATGGGGCCGACGACTTCGTCGAACGTCGGCAGATCCACCGGAATCTGCGGCGTGCCCGGCGTGCCGTTCGCCAGCAGTGGGCGGAACACACGTTGCCCTCGGCAATCGCTGTTGTAGCGAAAGCCGAAGGCTTGCTTGGCTTCGATCACGCGCGCGTCGGCACGCCAGCCGGCGGCAGCGGAACAGGTGACTGTTTCGCCGAGAATGTCGCTCAGGGTGTCGACGCCCTGACGGATTTGCTCGATCAGTTGCGCCTCGCTCCAGCGCCCGGCATTGGCCTGCCAGCCGTGGTGATCCCAAGCGTGCAGGCCGACTTCGTGACCGGCGTCGCGGGCCTGACGCATCAGGTGCCCGAGCTCGCGGCCAATCGGCTTGCCCGGCCACGCCGTGCCGGCCAGCAGAATGTCCCAGCCATACAGGCCGGCAGCGTTGGACCGCAGCATCTTCCAGAGGAACGGCGGGCGGATCAGGCGCCACAGATGCCGCCCCATGTTGTCGGGGCCGACACTGAAGAAAAACGTGGCCTTGATCTGCGCCTCGTCGAGCATTTCCAGCAGGCGCGGCACGCCCTCACGGGTGCCGCGAAAGGTGTCGACGTCGATACGGAGGCCGGCCCGCATCAGCTCGCCTCTTTGTGCGAAAGGCCGGCCATTTCACGCATGGCTTCACGCAGGAAGAAATCCAGCGTATTGCCGATGGTCTCGCGCATTTCCACGGTCGGCGTCCAGTCGAGCAGGCGCTTGGCGTTGGCAATGCTCGGTTTGCGGTGTTCGACGTCCTGGTAACCGGCACCGTAGAACGCCTTGCTTTCGACGTCGCGGAAACCGGCGAACGGCGGGAAATTGTGGCGCAGCGGGTGCGCTTCGAACTGACGCAGCAACTCTTCACCCAACTGCCGGATGCTGGCCTCGTTGTCCGGGTTGCCGATGTTGATGATCTGGCCGTTACAGACGTCGCCATCGTTATCGATGATCCGCGCCAGTGCCTCGACACCGTCGGCGATGTCGGTGAAGCAGCGCTTCTGTTCGCCGCCGTCGAACAGGCGAATCGGCGTGCCTTCGACCAGGTTGAGGATCAACTGGGTAATCGCGCGGGAGCTGCCGACACGTGCCGAGTCCAGACGGTCGAGGCGCGGGCCCATCCAGTTGAACGGGCGGAACAGGGTGAAATTCAGGCCCTTGGCGCCGTAGGCCCAGATCACCCGGTCGAGCAGTTGCTTGGACACCGAGTAGATCCAGCGCTGCTTGTTGATCGGGCCGACCACCAGGTTCGAAGTGTCTTCGTCGAAGTGCTTGTCCTGGGACATGCCATAGACTTCCGAGGTCGACGGGAAGATCACGCGCTTGTTGTACTTGACGCAGTAGCGCACCAGTTTCAGGTTTTCTTCGAAGTCGAGCTCGAATACGCGCAGCGGGTTGCGGGTGTATTCGATTGGCGTGGCGATGGCCACCAGCGGCAGCACCACGTCGCACTTCTTGATGTGGTACTCGATCCACTCGGAGTGAATGCTGATGTCGCCTTCGACATAGTGGAAGTGCGGATGGCGGCGCAGACGCTCGATGGCGTCGGAACCGATGTCCAGGCCGTAGACTTCGTAGCGGTCATCACGCAGCAGGCGCTCGGACAGGTGATTGCCGATAAAACCGTTGACGCCGAGGATCAGCACGCGGGTGCGCCGTGGCGCCCGCCCGGATTCGGCACCGTGCAGCAGCGAACCGTCGACCAGACCGAGTTCGCCGGCCAGTTGCGGGCCGCTGAGGAACAAGCCGTTGTCATTGCGCTGGCCGGAGAGGATCACCAGCGAGTCTTCGCCGCAGGCAATGCGCAGCGGATCGACGCTGATCACCCGGCCCGGGGCCTGCCCGTCGTTGCCCTTGACCACCTCGGCGCTCCAGACGATGAGCGTGTGTTCGCCCACGGCGCAGAAGGCGCCCGGGTACGGTTGAGTGACCGCGCGCACCAGATTGAACAGCTGCTCGGCGGGTCTTGCCCAGAGCAGTTTGCCGTCTGCCGGAGTACGGCGACCGTATACGCTGGCGCTCGATTCGTCCTGCGGGGTTTCGCTGGTTTTGCCTTGCAGCATGGCCGGCAAGGTGTCACGCAGCAGATCAGTCGCGGCGATGCGCAACTTGCCGTGCAAGCTCAACGCGGTGTCGCTGCGCTCGATGGCCACACGTTGCTGGGCGACGATGGCGCCGGCATCGGCACGCTTGACCATGCGATGCAGGGTCACGCCGGTTTCGCTCTCGCCGTTGACCAGCACCCAGTTCGCTGGCGCGCGGCCACGGTAACGGGGCAGCAGCGAACCGTGCAGGTTGAACGCGCCTTGACGGGCCAGGGCCAGCAGCGGCTCGCTCAGCAGATGGCGGTAGTAGAAGGAGAACATGTAATCCGGATTCAGCCTGGCAATCCGTTCGATCCACAACGGGTGATTGACGTCTTCCGGGGCATGCACCGGGATGCCTTGGCTGGCGCACAGTTGTGCGACCGAGGCGTAGAAAGCGTTTTCCTTCGGGTCATCGGCGTGAGTGAACACGGCGGCAATGTCGTAGCCGCTGTCGAGCAGGGCTTGAAGGCCGGCGCAGCCAATATCGTGGTAAGCGAAGACAACAGTTTTTGCGCTCATGAGTGAACCTGACCGGTAGTGGAAGTAGAGGAGAGACCATCAACGATGACCGCTGGCGCGGGGTTGGAGGCGTGGCTGCGCACGACTTTTTCAATGAAGAAACGCGGGCGGGCGCGCACGTCGCTGTACATGCGCCCCAGGTATTCGCCGAGCAGGCCCATGCCGATGAACTGGCCACCGGTGAACACGAACAACACGGCGAACAGCACGAACAGACCATCACCGGCCCACCCGGCACCGAACACCAGGCGCAATACGATCAGCGCAGCGGCGAACAACACGCCGAGGCCGGCCATGGCGAAACCGATAATGCTGAGCAGGCGCAGGGGCGTGGTGGTCATGCAGGTGATCAGGTCGAACATCAGATTGATCAAGCGCATCGGGCTGTACTTCGAGTCACCGTGTTCGCGCTCGGCGTGGGTGACGACGATTTCCGTGGTGTGGCGGGCGAAGCTGTTGGCCAGAATCGGGATGAACGTGCTGCGTTCACGGCAGGCGAGCATCGCGTCGATGATCGTCCGGCGGTAAGCGCGGAGCATGCAGCCATAGTCGCTCATGGCGACGCCGGTGGAACGCTGTACAGCGAGGTTGATGAGTTTCGATGGATAACGGCGCAAGGCCGAGTCCTGACGATTGCCACGCACGGTGCCGACGACGTCGTAGCCTTTTTCCGCCTCGGCCACCAGACGCGGGATTTCTTCCGGCGGGTTCTGCAAGTCGGCATCCAGGGTGATTACCAGATCGCCCTTGCACTGTTCGAAACCGGCCATGATTGCCGCGTGCTGGCCGTAGTTGCGGTTCAGGATGACCGCCACGAACGGACTGTCCTCGCGGGCAGCGGCTTGTTCCAGAAGAGTGGCGGACGCATCACGGCTGCCGTCGTCCACCAGCACGATTTCGTAGTCGTGACGCAGCATCCGGCACGCCGCTTCGGTGCGCTGCAGCAGTTCCGGCAGGCTCTCCTGCTCGTTGTAGACCGGGATGACAATTGACACGCAGCGGATCGGATACGGTTTCACAGGCGTTTGTCCATGAGGGTGGCGATGGCGCCGACCACGCGATCAAGGTCTTGATCGGTCATGTCGGGGAACAGCGGAATCGAGCACAGCCGCGCCGAGTTCCACTCGGTATTGGGCAGGTAAAGCTCGGGGTCGCGCTGGCGATACCAGGTGTGCAGGTGGGTGGCGATGAAATGGATACCGGTGCCGATGCCCTGCTCCTGCAAACCTTTCATAAAGGCTTCGCGATCCATGCCGCAGTGCTCGCTGTCGATGCGCAGGATGAACAGGTGCCAGGCGTGGGTTTGCGGGTAGGCGGGCAGGGCGAGTGGCTGCACCGGCAGGCCTTCGAGTTTTTGCCGGTAAGCGCTGGCCAATTCGGCACGCCGGGCGTTGATGGCGTCCAGACGCTCAAGCTGCACGAGGGCAATGGCGGCGTTGATGTCGGCGAGGTTGTACTTGAACCCCGGCTCAATCACCTGGGCCTGAGGCTTGCGGCCGCCGGTCAGGCGATCATAAGCGTCGCCCCCCAGGCCGTGGAATTTGAGCCTGCGCACGCGACTGGCCAGGGCGTCGTTGTCGGTGACGAACATCGCGCCTTCGGCACAGGTCATGTTCTTGATCGCGTGGAAGGAGAAAATCGCCGTACCCGTTGCGCCAACGTGGCGGCCCTTGTAGCGGGTGCCGGCAGCGTGGGCGGCGTCTTCGATCACCGCGATGCCATGCTTTTCGGCGAGGGCGTACAGCGGATCGAGGTCGAATGCAGCGCCGGCGTAATGCACGGGAATGATCGCTTTGGTGCGCGGGGTTATCACTGCTTCGATGCGTTCGGCGTCGGTCATCAGCGTGTCGCGGTCGACGTCGACGAATATCGCTGTGGCGCCGAGCAGCGTGATCATGTTGGCGGTCGACACCCAAGTCTGCGACGGGGTGATGACTTCATCGCCGGGGCCAATGCCCAATGCGAGTAACGCGATATGCATGCCGCCGGTGGCCGAAGAAAGTGCCACTGCATGGCGACAACCGACATAACCGGCGAAGTGTTCTTCCAGCGCCTGGCATTCAGGCCCGGTAGTGATCCACCCCGAACGTAAAACTTGTTCGACGGCGGCTACTTCTTCATGACCGATACAGGGGCGGGAAAACGGCAGAAACGCTTGACTCATAAGAACCTCGAGGCGACAGCCATCCTTCAGCCAGTTGTCTGAAAAACACTTGATTTCAATGGTTTGGGAGACCGGCCGGGGAATGCCTGATTGACTTTTATGCCCACGGACGGCAGGTTGTAGGCCTTTCGGGGCAACCTGTTGTAATTAAGGTTATGCCGGTTTTTGTGAAAGGAACATGAAAAAGCGGTCGGTGATTCATCTATCTGTGAGCCATACAGCCAGCGTTCAGACTTCTTCCGTTTATCGGTACTGTTATTAGAAAAGTCCTTCGCAAGAGTTGCTCTTTATATAAGTTTCTTTGCACTTTTTAGTTGTTTCGTTGAACTGTTTACCATTCAAGGCCGTTTCGTTTGATTGACTTGTCGAGTACCGAATCCACCCCGTCCAACACTAATCCGCTGACGCTTTATCTGGCGCGCCTGGCGCCTTCCAGCCAACTGACCATGCGTTATGTCTTGCAGGATGCTGCCGACCGTCTCGGCTTCGAAGACGTCGACATCGAAGAAATTCCCTGGCATGGCCTGCAACCGGAAGACGTCGTGGCGTTGGTCGCCGCGTTGCGCGCCGACGGTTATGCGCCGAACACCTCTTCGTTGTACGTCAACGCCGTGCGCGGCGTCATGAATGAAGCGTGGCGCATGAGCCTGATCAGCCAGGACCATTTATTGAAGATGCGTTCGGTCAAAGGCATTGCCGGCACGCGGCTGTCTCAGGGGCGCAACCTCAAACGCACGCTGATTCATGAACTGATGGAAGTCTGCGCCGCTGACCCGCGTCCGCAAGGGTTGCGCGATGCGGCGGTGATAGCCCTGTTGTACGGCACCGGCATGCGCAAATCGGAGTCGGTGGATCTGGACCTCAATCAGGTCGATTTTGCCGAGCGCAGCCTGACCGTCATCGGCAAGGGCAACAAACAACTTATCAAGTACGCGCCGCCCTGGGCGTTCGCCAAGCTTGACGCCTGGCTGGAACTGCGGCGTTCACAACTCAAGGAAGGCGAGTCTGACGATGCCTTTCTGTTCAACCGCATTCGCCGGGGCAGCCACATTACCCGCGAGCGCATCACCAAACACGCGATCTATTACATCGCTCGCCAGCGCGGCACGCAGGTCGGCGTGAAGATCATGCCCCACGATTTCCGCCGTTCGTTCATCACTCGCGTGATCGAGGAACACGACCTGTCGATTGCGCAGAAGCTGGCGCATCACAGCAATATCCAGACGACCGCCAACTACGATGTCCGGGATGACAACGAGCGGCGGCGTGCGGTGGATCGCTTCGATCTCTGATCGACGCGGGTTTTGGGAGGGGGAAGTCAGGAAGAGGGTGGGCAGCCGCGCGCGCTGCCGGCGGCTTGAGTGATGTGCGCGGCAAGGCGTTTGACGTTGTTTTGCTGGGCCGTCACCAGTTCGTCGATGCTCGGCCCCGAAGGCGTCTGCAATACGGAACGACAGGTCAGCAGCGCACTGTCGGTTGCGCCGGCCGGGCGCAGGCGCCATTTGACGTCCATCAAAGCATACTGGCCGGGAATCGAGTCGAAGCGTTGCACCTCGACGCGCACCGAGACTTTTTGCTGGCCGCCGGCACTGCTCAGTTGATCGACCAGCGCACTGCGTAACTCATCGGCGAGGCTGGCGCCCCACCATTCGGTTTCGAGGATCGCCAGGCCACTGCTGCCTTCGCGAATGACAATCTGCGGGCGGTCGACTTGCGGCGGCACGGTGATGCCTTCGATGACGATGTCCGAACCGCTGCGGCCCGGCCCCGGTTGCGCCGGGGTCAGGGTGTGAAAGCTGATCGGGTCGCTGCGGCAGGCGCCCAGCAGCAGGCAGGCAGCGAGCACGGTGATCTTCAGCGGTACAGCCATGAGGTAGCTCCTGTGCTCAATTGCGTGGCGGTCCTTTCAGATCCAGTGGCGCGGCGTTGTCGGGGCGCCCGCGGATCAGCGATTCCGGATGACGGCCAAGGTAATCCGAGAGTTCACGCAGCGAGCGCGACATGCGCCCGAGTTCGTCGAGGGTTTCGGTGAGTTTTTCGCGCTGCGGTGAATCTTCGGCCAGGGTGGAACTGGCTGACTGCAAGGTCTTGCTGACGTCGGCGAGGGTGTTCTGCACGCCGGGCAATGTCTTGGTGTTGAACTGGGTCAGGCCCTTGCGCAGCTCGACCAGATTGCTGTCCAGATTACTGGCGATACGGTCGACCGGCAGTTTGTTGATTTTGTCGACCACAGCTTCGAGTTTTTCCTGCAACTGTTCGAGGCTGCCCGGCACCGTTGGAATCATGACCGGACGCTGTGCCGGGTCGAACGCGACTTTCTCGGCTTTCGGAAAGAAATCCAGCGCGATGTACAACTGCCCGGTGAGCAGGTTGCCACTGCGGGCCTGGGCGCGCAGGCCATTTTCGATGAAAGTGCCGATCAGCCGTATACCGGCAGCTTCGTCGTTGGGATCATGCTTGAAGGCGGTGAGCATCTTGCCGTAGGCCATGCCCAGTCGCTGCGGATAAATGACGATGCCGACGTTCAGCGGGAAGGTGCGTTTCTTCGCGTCGAAATCCAGATTGATCGCCACGACACGGCCAATTTCCATGCCGAGGAATTCCACCGGCGCATTGACCTTCAGGCCGCGCAAAGACTGGTCGAAACGCAGGCTCAGGTATTGCGCCTTGCCATTGGGCGGGGCGAGAGCGGTGCTCTGGTCGGCGAACAGCTCGAAGTCTTTGTCATCGGCTGCGGCGACGTCGTTGGGGCTGTATTCCGGCGCGCGGAAGGCGATGCCGCCGACCAGCAGGGTCGAGAGGGATTCGGTCTTCACCGCAAAGCCATTGGCGCCAACGTTGACGTCAATGCCGCTGGCGTTCCAGAAACGGGTGTTTTCGGTGACAAAGGCATCGTTTGGCGCGTGGATGAACACTTCGATATTCACGCCTTTGCCATCCGGGTCGAGGGCGTAGGTGACGACCTGACCGACCGGAATCTTGCGATAGTAGACCGGCGAGCCGATGTCCAGCGAGCCGAGATCCGCGGCATGCAACATGAAACGCTTGCCCGGTTCGCCATAGGTGATCGGTGGCGGATTTTCCAGGCCTTGGAATTTTTTCGCCCGGGCATTCGACTGGCCGATGTCGGCGCCGATGTAGTCGCCGGAGAGCAGGGTATCGATGCCAGATACACCGCCCGCGCCGATACGCGGACGCACGACCCAGAACTGCGAGTCTTCGCGGGTGAAGGTTTCAGCCTGCTTGGCCAGTTTGACCGTCGCGTTGACACTTTTCTGGTCGTCGCTCAATTCAACATCTGTGACCTGGCCGATCACCACGTTGCGATACTTGACTTCGGTTTTGTTGGCAACAAGCCCGCTGCCGGTCTTGAAGGTGACCACGATGGTCGGCCCTTCCTGCATGACGTTATGGATCACCAGAGAGATACCCACCAGCACCGCCACAATCGGCACGATCCAGACAAGTGAAATACCAAAACGGCGGGTTTTGACTGGGGCGTGGCCTGGCGCTCGCGGCTCGTCGGTGGCTGACGACTTCATCCATGTCCTCCTCAATTCATTGGGCACTGAGCGTCAGGAACGCAAAAGCTCCTCATCAATATAGAAGCGCTTTGCGATAGAGCAAATGTGAATAGCTCACCTGCGCCTGATCGTTCCCAAGCGAGCGTGGCAACGATCAGGTCGCGACAGCGTTGTGTGTTCTGTCAGCCGAGGATTTCGCGCAGGCGATACCAGAACATGCCCAGTGCCAAGAGCGGCGAGCGCAGTGCCGGGCCGCCAGGAAAGGTCATGTGCGGCACGCCGCTGAACACGTCCATGCCTTGGCTGTGACCGGCATGAATCGCTTCGCCCAGCAACTTCGCGCACCAGTGCGTGACGTTCAGGCCGTGACCGGAATAGCCCTGGGCGTAGAACACGTTCGGATGCTGCTTGAGTCGCCCGACCTGCGGGAAGCGGTTGGCGGTGATGCCGATCTTGCCGCCCCACTGGTAATCGATGCGAACGTCCGCCAGTTGCGCAAAGACTTTGAGCATCTTCGGCCGCATATAGGCGGCGATGTCCGCCGGATCACGTCCGGAATAGTGGCAGGCACCGCCGAACAGCAGACGCCGGTCCGCCGAGAGCCGGTAGTAATCGAGGCCGACTTTCTGGTCACACAGGGCCAGATTGTGGGGGATCAGTTGCGCGGCGCGTTCTTCGGACAGCGGCTCGGTGGCGATGATATAGCTGCCGGCCGGCAGCACTTTGCCGCTCAATTGCTGCTCGAGTTCATCCAGATGCGCGTTGCACCCCAGCACAAGGCTGCCGGCACGCACGGTGCCGCTGGCGCAGCGCACCTGCACCGTGGCGCCATGGATGATTTCCAGCACCGGGCTCTGCTCGAAAATGCGCACACCCAGAGAGGCCGCCAAGCGTGCTTCACCCTGCACCAGATCCAGTGGATGCAGATGGCCGGAGCCCATGTCGATCAGGCCGCCGGCATACCCGGCAGCGTTGACCACTTGCTGGCGAATCTGCTCAGCCTCGACCAGGCGCGTCTTATGGGCGTAACCGAGTTCGGCGAGTTCGACTTGCTCAGCCTTGAAGGCTTCGAATTGCGCCGGGGTGTTGGCCAGTTCGCAGAAGCCCCAGCGCAGGTCGCATTCAATGTTGTTGTCGCCGATGCGCTGGCGCACCAGTTCAACCGAATCAATGCCGGCGTGCTGCAAATAACGCACGCCGTCCTGACCAACATACCTGGCGAAGCCTTCGACTTCATGGCCGATGCCGCGAATCAACTGGCCACCGTTGCGCCCGCTGGCGCCCCAACCGATGCGCCGCGCTTCGATCAGGATCACCGAGAGCCCGCGCTGCGCCAGTTCGATGGCGGTATTGACCCCGGTGAATCCGCCGCCGATCACGCAAACATCGGCGGTCAAGTCACCGTCCAGCAGCGGATAGGCTGTGCTCGCCCGAGCCGAAGCGGCGTAGTAGGAGCGGGCGTGCTCCTGAGTGTGTTGATTCATTTGTTCGACTTCACTTTGCTCCAGGACCGGGTCATCAGACGCATGATGGCCTGGGGCGGGGTAGAGGAGATGTAGAGTTTGTCCAGCACGGCCTGAGAAGGATAAACCTCAGGGTTGTTGACCAGTTCCTGATCCATGTACTGCTTGGCGGCCGGGTTCGGGTTGGCATAACCGACCGACGCGCTGACCTTGGCGATCACTTGCGGATCGAGCAGGTAATTGATGAAGGCGTGGGCTTCCTTGGGGTTGCCGGCGTCAGCCGGGATGGCCAGCAGGTCGAACCAGAGATTGGCACCTTCCTTCGGAATGGTGTAGGCGATGTTTACACCGTTTTTGGCTTCCTTGGCCCGGTTGGCGGCCTGGAACACGTCGCCGGAGTAACCGAAGGCCACGCAGATGTCGCCGTTGGCCAGGTCGGACACGTATTTCGAAGAATGGAAATAGGTGATGTACGGACGGATACTCAGCAGTTTCGCTTCAGCCTTTTTATAGTCTTCAGGGTTTTCGCTGCGCGGGTCCATGCCCATGTAATTGAGCACGGCGGGGAAGACTTCGTCGGCGGAATCCATCATCGATACGCCGCACTGGGTGAGTTTCTTCAGGTTTTCAGGCTCGAACAGCACGGCCCAGGAATCGATGTGATCGATGCCCAGCACTTGCTTGACCTTGTCGACGTTGTAGCCAATGCCGTTGGTACCCCACAGGTACGGCACCGAATGTGCGTTACCCGGGTCGTTCTTCTCCAGCAACTCAAGCAGTTTCGGATCAAGGTTCTTGAAGTTCGGCAGTTGTTCGCGATCCAGTTTGAGGAACGCGCCGGCCTTCACCTGACGGGCGAGGAAGTGGTTGGAGGGTACGACCACGTCATAACCGGTGCGACCGGCAAGGAGCTTGCCTTCGAGGGTTTCGTTGGAGTCGAAAACGTCGTAGATCACCTTGATCCCGGTTTGGGTCTGGAAGTCGGCGAGGGTGGTTTCGCCGATGTAGTCGGTCCAATTGTAAACGCTGACCTGGGGTTGGGCGTTTGCTACGGCGCTGCACATCAGGGCCAGAGCGGCGGGAATCATGGTTTTCAACAGACGCATTTCAACACCTCTTAAATTGTTGGATTTTTCAGGTGGTTCGCTAATCCCTGGTGGGAGCAAGCCCCCTCCCACCGGGATGGTGCAGACTCGGGTTAGACGCTCAGCATCAGGAACTCACGCTCCCACGAGCTGATCACGCGCTTGAAGTTTTCATGCTCGGCGCGTTTCACCGCGACATAGCCACGGACGAATTTGTCGCCCAGGTATTGCGCGACGGTTTCGCATTCTTCCATTTGCGTCAGCGCCTCCTCGATGGTGATCGGCAGGCGCAGGTTGCGGCGTTCGTAGGCGCGGCCCTGTACGGCGGTGCTCGGAGCGATGCCTTCGACCATGCCGATGTAACCGCAAAGCAGGCTTGCCGCGATGGCCAGATACGGGTTGGCGTCGGCGCCCGGCAGACGGTTTTCCACGCGCATCGCTTCCGGGCTGGAGGTCGGCACACGCAGGCCGACGGTGCGGTTTTCTTCGCCCCATTCAACGTTGACCGGTGCGGAGGTGTCCGGCAGGAAGCGGCGGAACGAGTTGACGTTCGGCGCGAACATCGGCAACACCTTCGGGATGTACTTCTGCAATCCACCGATGTAATGCAGGAACAGCTCGCTCATTTGCCCGTCTTCACCGGCAAAGACTGGCTTGCCGGTGGCGATGTCCACCACGCTCTGGTGAATGTGCATGGCGCTGCCCGGCTCATCGCCAATCGGCTTGGCCATAAAGGTTGCGGCGACGTTGTGCTTGAGTGCGGCCTCACGCATGGTGCGTTTGAACACGGTGATCTGGTCAGCCAGGTCCAGCGCATCGCCGTGACGGAAGTTGATTTCCATCTGCGCCGGGCCGTCTTCGTGGATCAGCGTGTCGAGGTCCAGACCTTGCAGTTCACACCAGTCGTAGACGTCTTCGAACAGCGGGTCGAATTCGTTGGCGGCATCGATGGAGAACGACTGCCGGCCACTTTCTGCGCGGCCCGAGCGGCCCAGCGGCGCCTTCAATGGCAAGTCCGGGTCTTCGCAGCGTTGGGTCAGGTAGAACTCCATTTCCGGCGCGACAATCGGCTTCCAGCCTTTGTCGGTGTACAGCTGCAGGACTTTCTTCAGCACGTTGCGCGGCGACAGTTCAATCGGGTTGCCGAACTTGTCGAAGGTGTCGTGGATGACGATGGCGGTCGGCTCGATTGCCCATGGAATCACATAGACCGCATCGGCGACGGGCTTGCAGACCATGTCGATGTCGGCCGGGTCAAGCAGGTCGTAGTAGATGTCGTCGTCGACAAAATCCCCGGTTACCGTTTGCAGCAGCACACTTTCCGGCAGGCGCATGCCTCGCTCATGCAGGAACTTGTTGGTCGGTGCGATCTTGCCGCGAGCGATGCCGGTCAGGTCGCTGACCACACATTCCACTTCGGTAATCTTGTGATCTTTCAGCCATGTGAACAGCTGATCGAAAGGGGCATTCATAAAGACCTCGTTATTGGTTTTATAGACGCCGGGGAGGGCGGGTTTCATCTTCCGCCCCTTCCCCTGTGGCGCGTTGACGACTATCTTGGGCGAGCCCTGCGGTTCCATCTATCCACTTTAAGCAGCACCAAAGCGCACCAAAAGAGTGCGCAAGGTCACCCCATGACAACGTGCAATCCGCTACACGTCCAAGCGTTCAACACCGCCGATGTCGCCGAGCAAGTCCGTGCCACACCGGGCTGGGTCCAGCATTACCAACAGATGTCTCCAGGCCATTTCGCCGGGCAGATCCGCTATCTGGATCTGCAGGGTGTCGAGGTCTATGAAGAGCAGATGAACACCCGCGTCGAGCAGAATTTCAGCGCGCCGTCGGGCGCTTTGGCGTTCTGTTTTGATCGCAGCGACAACGCGCTGTATCTGCTCAATGAAGAGAGCCGCAACATCTGGATCACCCCGGAGAATTACCAGGAAATTGCGGTGGTGTTCGGTCCCGAATTTGTCCGTCAGCATGGTCTGGATGTGGCAAAACTCGAGGGTTTGTTCATGACCCAGCTCAACTGCGGACAGAACGCCTTGTTCAGCCGCTGGTTAAGCTCGACTCTCACGAAGTTGTCGCAAGCTATTGATCCACTTGATAAAGACAGTCTGACAAAACAGCTGTTGGATGATTGTCTGTTCATCCTCGACAACGCCCGCGTGTGCCTGGACGTTGGCGGATTGCAGCGACGCACGGAAGAGAGAACCATCATGAAACGTGTCGGCGAATGGGCGGCTGATTCGCCGGAGGACACGGTCAATCTGCTGGAGCTGTCGCAAGTCGCCGGCGTGTCGTTGCGTCAGTTGCAACAAGCGTTCAAGGCTTACACCGGCATGACGCCCAGCCACTGGCTGCGCCTGCGGCGGCTGAACAGCGCCCACCGTGAATTGCTCAAGCGCAGGCCCACGGAAACCACCGTCGCCGAGGTGGCGATGCGCTGGTCGTTCTGGCACCTGGGGCGGTTTTCCAGTAGCTATCGGACGCTGTTCAAGGAGTTGCCGAGCGAGACGCTGAAGCGTTCACGAATCGGCTAACGAAGAATCAGGTGTTGTGTGGGGCCGGGCGCACATTCGCGGCCATTTCGACCACGTGCTGGATGAGCGCCATTTGCTCTTGGCAATCGACCATTTTGCGACGTCCTACGGTCTCGATACGCCCGGCACATCCATATTGATCTTGCGCCAGCAAGCTTCAGAGAAACTGTAAACCGAGAACGCAATCAGTCCCGCGGCCATCACCATCAACATCAGCCATCCCGCCGGCAGATTCTGGAGGGCGTCGAGGGCCTCCTTCATGCCCGGTGGATTCATGGCTTGATACGTGGAACCGCTGATGGCCAGCAGCAATGCAATTTCCATGAACACGACGCCACGGGCGATCAGGCCGAACCGGGACACCGGGCGGACGTACTGCATGACCTCTTCGTCGGCCTCGAAATATTTCTCGAAGGACGCCTTCCACCCTTTGATGATGTGAGCGATTCCGACACCCAGCGGAATGAGCGCGATCAGGTACACCAACATATTCGAGTATTCCCAGGACAAGAGATGGGCCAGCCAGTCTTTGGTCTGCCCGCCGGAATTGCCCGAGCTTCTGATACCGCTTACGAGCAAGCCCAGTGCAAAGAATGCCAGAGCGCCATTGACCAGGCCGCCGGCAAACAGACCAGCGCGAATCACCAGACCTTTGAGATGCTTGCCGTGATGGTCGACATCGCGGGTCGCTTGCAGGAAACGCCACGCCGCGAAAGCGAGCAGACCGGCCACCACAAGCCCCACCAGAAAATAGCCAAATGGCTGAGCCAGCAAGGCTTCGAGGCTCCTGTGGCTGTCCTTGGGTTTTGTCGAATCATGGGCTGCCAGCAATGCGAAAATCCCGATGATCAGATAAAGCACTCCTCGAGCGGCGTAGCCTCCCCGAGCGAGTATGACAAGGCTGCGTTGCGCGGACATTGGATCGATTCCCGAGAGTGATGCAACAGCAGACCCCTCTCACCGGGAGGGGTTCTATTAACCGAAGGGAAAACTGCCGGGCACAGCGCGCGCGCCCCTAATGTCGTGCCGATAGCCACTCGGTGAGGGCTATCGGACTTCCCCGCTCACACACGCAGGTTTGATCAATCATGAAGAGCGAACAGCTAGAAGGCGTCGCTGTGTCGATACTCGCGAAACCGTCGCGAGACGAGCTTTTTTACAACGAAAACGTGGTCCCACGGGTGTTTACGAACAGCGAATAGATCGAGTGACTGCCGGCCATGAACAACCGATTTCCTTCCCGTCCTCCGAAGCACACGTTCGGGCAACGCTCTGGCAACGAAATGTGCCCGATGGCCTTGCCTTGCGGATTGAAAACGCGCACGCCGTCGAGTTTTTCCAGATCGGCCCTAGGGTCACCATTGCCGCCCCAGCCGCACCACAGATTGCCTGCTTCGTCGCATTTGATGCCGTCGATCGCTGCATAATCCAGCCCTTCGATGTGCTTGCGGCGTTCGCCGAGTGTGCCGTCGTCCTTCACGGCAATCGCCCAGATCAGGCGATTGGGTTTGGCGCGACCTTCCACGACGTACAGGGTTTTTTCATCGGGAGAAAAGCACAGGCCGTTGGGACCGTTGAGGTCGTCGATGACCCGGGTGACTTTTTGGCTCTCGCCGTCGATGCGGTATACGGCGTGGGGTTGGGATGGGGTGATTTTGTGGCCTTCGTAATTGTTGCCGGTCTGGAAGGGCGGGTCGGTGAACCAGAGTGATCCGTCACGTTTGCAGACGATGTCATTGGGCGAGTTGAAGGGTTTGCCGTCGAAGCTCTCGGCCAGCACGGTGATCGTGCCGTTGGATTCAGTGCGCGTGATGCGACGGCCTTCGCGGGTGGTGGTGGAGCCTTCGCACACGATCAGGCGACCCTGGCGATCCCTGCACATGCCGTTGGAAAAGTTCGAGTGTTCGCGGTACACGGTGAAGGCGTCGGTGATTTCGTCCCAGCGCATGATGCGGTTATTGGGGATGTCGCTGACCAGCAGATAGCGGCCATCACCGATCCAGACCGGTCCTTCGGCCCAACGCATGCCGGTGGCGAGCTTTTCAACACTGGCATTGAAAACTCGCAGCTCGAGGAAGCTGTCGTCGAGGATGTGTATGAGTGGGTCAGGGTAGCGCTGGCTCAAGGGCTCGGCGGCCTCGGAGATCCGGGTCAGCGCGGTGCTGCCGACGGTGGCGAGCGTGGCGGAAACAGCGAGGGACTTTTTCAGGAAGCTGCGGCGGGTATTGCCTTGCGCCCGGTCGAGGCTTTCAGGCTTGGCGGACAGGGATGAGTCCATGTAGCAATCTCCGTGGTTTTATTTTTGTTGGGGGAGACGTAGTAAAGCATCGTGGTAAGACATCGTACAAGTTATTCGTTGCGCATCCGCCATCGTGCGTACACAGCGGTGAATCCGGTGAATATTTCCTCAATTGCAAATAACCTGGTGCTTGAGAAGAGGTTCTCATGCAACGTTTCATGACTGCTTGTATCCTTGCTCGCGGCAAGCGCCTGAGTCGGCAGCCGTAGAGGCGGTCATGAGTCGCTGCAACGGAAAACCGGACTTTCCCAAAGGTAGCAATGTGAAGCGTGATACTCATCTGGTTGTGCTTTTGTTGTGGGTGATCGGTTGTTCCCTCGCGTCATTGACGGTGTGGAAAGTATTGGCTTCTCGAGAGCGCGCACTGGAGGACGTCAACGTCCATGGCTTGAACCTGACCCAGGCCTTGGTGACTTACTCCGAAGGTATCGTTCGCCAGAGTTCATTGCTGTTGCTCGGCCTCGTCGAACGTCTGGAAACCGAGGGCAGTGGCCCCGCGCAGATTGAGCGGCTGAGCGCCTTGGTCAAGCGCCAGGAACCGTTGATGCCGCAGCTCAGCGGCATCACCATCTACGATACTCAGGGACGCTGGCTGATGTCGTCCAACCGGCCGATTCCGGCCGGGGCGCACAACAGTGATCGCGCCTATTTCATCCATCATCGCGATAACCCTTCCCGCGAGACGTTCATCGGCCCGCCGATTCAGAGCCGCTCCAATCAAGAGTGGGTGATTACGCTCAGCCGCCGCTTCAACGACGCTCGCGGCGAGTTTGCCGGCGTGGTGGCGGTGACACTGGGGGTGGAAAACTTCCTGCGCCTGTTTGGCAAGCTCGATGTCGGGCAGGAGGGCGCCATCGGCTTGTCCTATACCGATGGCACGTTGCTGGTTCGCTACCCATTTCGCGAGCAGGACATGGGGCGCAACTTTTCCAAGTCGCCCATCTATGCGAAGTATCTGGTCGATCACTCAGTCGGCACCGCGTCGTTTACCTCTAGCCTGGACGGCATTGAGCGGCTGTACGCCTTCCGCAAGAGTGATCGGCTGCCGTTGATCACCACTGTCGCTCTTGGCAAGCGCGAAGCACTGGCCGCGTGGCGCATGGAGGCGTGGCTCTCGGCCGTGGTGGTGGCCGGGCTGCTCGGGCTGACCAGTCTGATCGGCTGGTTTCTGATTCTGGATATCCGCCGCCGTACCCAGGCCGAGGACCAGTTGCGCGGTACGCAGCAGCAACTGCTCTCATCCAATCGTCAGCTTGAGTTGCTGGCAATGAAGGATTCTCTGACCGGTCTGGCCAATCGGCGCTGCTTCGACGAAAGCCTCGCCATGGAAGCCCGACGGGCACAACGCGACGGCAGCACGCTGGCATTGCTGATGATCGATATCGACTACTTCAAGCTATTCAATGACTCCTTCGGGCATGTCGCCGGCGATGCTTGCTTGCAGACCGTTGGCCGCGTGCTGCAGGACTGTGTGCGACGTCCCTCAGACCTGCTGGCGCGCTACGGTGGCGAGGAGATGGGCGTCATCATGCCGGACACCGACACTGACGGCGCCGCGGTGGTGGCGCAACTCATCCTCGACCGCCTGAAGCAACAGAACATCGCGCATGGTGCCAGCCCGTTCGGGCGCCTGAGCGTGAGTATTGGCATCGCGATGGCAGCAGGCGCGCAACTGGATGACTTGCCGGGATTGATCGAAGCGGCGGATCAGGCGTTGTACAACGCCAAGGCGCAAGGGCGTAACCAGTTTGTAAGGGCTGAATCGGCCGCAGTTTTTACGTTTGCAAAATAAGGGGCGTGAAGCACTGTCAACCTCTGGCAGCACGCTTCAGACGGTCAGGTTTTCCGGTGCCACGACCCACACGCTGCAAGGCATTTTGTACAACAGATGTTCCACCGTACTGCCGACCAGACGGCCTATCCCTCGATGGACAACACGGCCCATGACGATCACATCGATGTCGTAAGCATCGGCATAGCTCGAAAGCACCTTGGCGGGATCTCCCATAATCATGTGCTGGTTTTCTGCCGGGATGTTGTTGCGCGCAGCCAGCGCCTGGAAGGCTTCGCCTTGGGCGTCAAACAACTTCTTCGCGGCGCTGGAGGAAAAGAACGCTGAGGCATTGTCAAAGCCGAATTCGGCGGCACTGAGGGACGACAGGTCATGGGCGTAGATCACGTCAAGTTCGGCGTTGCACGTGCTCGCCAGTCTTGCCGCTTCGCGCAGAATCCGGTCGTTGAGTCCCTCGTACTGGCCATCGCGATGGAAGGGATCGACGGCGGCGACGATCCGGCGCGGCAGGGCACGGTGTGTATGACTGACAAAATGCAGCGGCACCGGGCATTCACGTAGCAAGTGGATGTCCAGTGGCGTGAACATAAGGCGTGATAGCAACGACTCGTGCTCCAGTGCCTTGATCAACGCTGCCATCGGCTGCTCTCGCAGGTGGATGAGGATTTCCTGCAAGGGCCGTTCGACCCACACCACTTCTGTAGTGACAGGTACGCCGATCTTACGCAGTGGCCGGGCCTGGTCTTCGAGCCATTGATGATGGCGCTCGACGTAGCCCACGCGCATCTGTTCCAAGGCCTGTTCGTTGACCAGCCCAGCGGTCGCCAGCCCCTCCAGATAATCGAACGCGACGATGTGCAGTGCAGCATCCGACGCTTTGGCCAGTGCGGCGGCGCGGTCGAAGGCAGGGCTGTTTTCCATCAATGGCGAGACGACCAGCATGAAGCGTGCTTGCTCAGTCATGACAAATCTCCGGTGGTAAGTAGTCGCGTGATCGCCAGCCCCGATGGCTGCTGTGTGCTTGAGCGATGAAAACTACACCTAGACTGCCGCTGTTCAGGGCGCCGGGTTTGATCTTTGTCAAATCGAAGTGAGAGGAGGGTATCTTTCGACGTGCGGTCATCGGGACTTCAGCCCAAGCGCAAATTGTTGACCATTATCAATCTTTCGTCCGTCGCTGCGGCGCAGTCTTTGGGCTCTTGCAGACCTCGGGTTACATACGAAAAGGTGGGTCATCATGGCAACCATGAGAGCGGCTGTTTTTGTCGAGAAGAACCGGATCGTGCTGGAAGACAAGCCTGTTCCTGAGGTCGGTCCTCTGGACGCATTGATCCGTATCACCACCACCACGATTTGCGGCACTGACGTGCATATCCTGCGCGGTGAATATCCTGTGGCCAAAGGCCTGACCATAGGCCACGAGCCGGTGGGCGTTATTGAGCGACTGGGATCGCAGGTGCGCGGATTTGTCGAAGGGCAGCGGGTCATTGCCGGTGCTATCACGCCCAGCGGACAAAGTTACGCGTGCCTGTGTGGCTGCGGTTCACAGGATGGTCCAGAGACCCGCCACGGTTTTCGCGCCATCGGTGGCTGGAAGTTCGGCAACACCATTGACGGCTGTCAGGCCGAGTACGTGCTGGTGCCGGACGCCCTTGCCAATTTATGCCCCATTCCCGATGGGCTCAGTGATGAGCAGGTGCTGATGTGCCCGGACATCATGTCCACCGGGTTTTCCGGGGCTGAGCGAGGGGAGGTGACCATTGGCGATACCGTTGCCGTGTTTGCCTTGGGCCCCATCGGGCTTTGCGCGGTCGCAGGGGCGCGGCTCAAGGGCGCGACAACGATCATTGGCGTGGATGCCGTGGCCGAACGGATGAGTGTCGCGCGACGGCTGGGCGCGACCCATGTCGTCAACTTCAAGGAGGGCAACGTGGTCGAGCACATCATGGCGCTGACCGATGGCCGTGGTGTCGATGTTGCCATCGAGGCACTGGGCACCCAGGGCACGTTCGAATCTGCGTTGCGGGTGCTGCGTCCGGGTGGTCGACTCTCGAGCCTGGGCGTTTACTCCAGCGATCTGCGCATTCCCCTGGACGCCTTTGCTGCAGGGTTGGGTGATTACAGCATTGTGACCACCCTGTGCCCGGGCGGGAAGGAGCGCATGCGGCGCTTGATGGCGGTGGTGCAGAGCGCAGGCGTGGACCTGTCGCCACTGGTGACCCACCGTTTCAAACTCGATGATATTGAAGCAGCCTACGAGTTGTTTGCCCACCAGCGGGACGGTGTCATGAAGGTCGCGATCACGCCGTGAGGCTGTGCGCGCTGATTCTCGAAGCAATACGGAGGTTTCCATGATCATTGATATCACGGAGAAACCGGCAAACCGTTGCTGGGTCGTGTGCATGGATGACTTTACAGTGAGCTTCAACAGCCTGGGAGACGCGCAGGCGTTTGTTGGCCTGCTCACGGCACGTATCGAGGCGCCCCATGTCTGGCCTGGTGATGATCGCCTGATAGACAACCCAAGGCGGGCAGTTGACCGCCCAGCCGCTTACGCCGATGGCGAGCGCGTTTTCGCCGACCCTGTGGAGTAACGATGTGGGCCAATGCCGGACGCATTTCAAGCAGACGACACCCCAATGAACGCCGGCATTGGGCTGACAGGCGCGGCGGTGGCGCTGGGGATTGGCATGCTCATCGGCCTGGAACGCGAACGGCACAAGGGGCAGGGCGAGTCCCGCGCCTGTGCGGGTTTACGGACGTTCGCCATTACGGCGTTGCTGGGATATGTGGCGATGCAGGTCGGCGGCGGTTTGCTGGTGGGCATTGTCGCTATCGCTGTGGGATTGCTCGTCACCGTGGCGTACTGGCGAAGCCTGAGCGACGACCCCGGTGTCACCAGCGAAGTGGCGTTGTTAACGGTGTTGGTGCTGGGAGCGTTGTGCGGCACAAACCCTGAGCTGGCGATTGCTGTCGGCGTGGTAATGGCGGGGCTGCTGACTTATCGAGAGAAGCTGCATCACTTTGCCCGCAGCCAATTGACGGATGTGGAGCTAGGCGACGGCCTTATCCTCTTGACGGCTGCGCTGGTGGTGCTGCCGTTGGCACCGGATCGCTTCATCGGTCCCTACGCCGCCATCAATCCGCGCACCATTTGCAGCCTGACCGTATTGCTGATGGCGGTGGGGGCGGTGGGCCATATCGCGGTCAGGACGCTGGGAGCCCGCTACGGATATGCGATCAGCGCCATCGCCTCCGGTTTCGCCTCCAGCACCATGACAATCGCTGCCATGGGCAATCTCGTCGCGCGGCAGCCCGCCAATATCAAGGTTCTGAGCGCAGCCGCGATCCTGTCCAACATGGCCACCGTCACGCAGGTTGGCCTGATACTGGGAGCGGTCGACCCCGGTTTGCTGCGTCATATATGGGGGCCATTGATGTGCGGAGCCGGCGCCACGGCGTTGTATGGGCTGTGCCTGATGTTTCCCACGTCAACGACCGAGGCCAGCCCACCGATCAACGTCGGAGGGGCGTTCAACCTCAAGCTGGCCCTGATCGTCACGTTGACCATGACCAGCATTACCTTTGTTTCCTCATTGATGCTCAGCCATTTCGGCCAGACAGGGGTGATGCTGACGACCATGTTCAGTGGCTTTGCCGATGCGCATGCTTCCACGGCATCGATTGCCACGCTGGCCAAGTCCGGCCAGATATCGTTCGATGCGATTGTCGTTCCAGTGCTGATTGCGGTGAGCAGCAACTCCATCAGTAAATGCGTGGTGGCGTGGGTCAGCGGTGGGCGCCGCTTCGCCGCTTATGTGATGCCTGGCCAGGTGTTGCTGACACTGGCGTTATGGGCAGGCATGGGGGTTTCCTGACGGCTATCGCGCCCCTCACTGACAAAAATCAAATGCGCAAAACCAGCAGCGATCAATCTGTGACGCTACTACTGGACTGAAATGGCCGTGTGCCGAGGTGCTCCATGTCGCAGACTCAACGTTTACTCTTGATCGCCCCTCCAGCCATGACTCGCACCCCGGCCTTTGATCGGGCCGCGGCGTTGGCGCAGGTGATGCAATTGCCAGTGCATATCGTGGCGTTCGATTATTCTCAGGCCTTGGCGGTGGCCGGGTTGTTTGCCCCGGAACAATTCGCGTTGGCCCGGGATGGCTATCTGCAAGCTCATCGCCAATGGCTCGCCGATCAGGCCGGATTGATGAGAAAACATGGCGTGGAGGTCACCAGCGAGGTGGTGTGGGTGCAGCAGCCTTTTGAGGAAATCCTGGACTTCATCAATGAGATGCCGCTGACGCTGATCATCAAGGACGCCCAGGAAGAGTCGGCGTTAAAACGCGTGTTTTTCACTCCGCTGGATTGGCAGTTGCTGCGCGATTGTCCTGTGCCGGTGCACCTGGTGACCACGCCGTTGCACGCCCGGCCTCGTAATGTATTGGCCATTATTGATGTGCTGCGAGATGACAATCAGGACGCTGTGTTCAATGACCAGATTATCGATGCAGCCAAAAAGCTGGCGGCGCTCTGTGATGCCAATCTTGAACTGTTGCATGTGTATGACTGGACGGCGATCTACGCCCAGGACATGGGCTTTGCCGCATTACCGTTGGCCACCGGGATCTATGAAATGTTGGGAACGGCCCAGCATGAAGCCTATGCGGCCATTGCTGAACGCCACGGTGTGCCACCAGAGCGCAGACACTTCATGGAGGGCGCCCCCGTCCCGAATATTTGTGAATTTGTCAGCGAGCACGACATCGATGTCATCGTCATGGGCACGGTGCAGCACAAGGGATTGAGCAAACTGCTGGGCACCACGGCCGAGCAACTCTTGCATCGGGCGCCGTGCAGTGTGCTGGCGATAAAGCCTGGGAGAATGCTGCAATCCTGAGCGGTTGATCGCCCCGTGATGAGCCGTTGGCCGGAACACCGCGGGGCGATTTTTTACAGGTAAAGCCGGTGAATGACTTGGCGGCTGTCGTCGGGGTCATTGTGCGTGTCGAAACCCAGTGCGCTGGCCAGGTCGCGCATCGGCGCATTGCTGGCGGCGTCCACCGAGTACATCTGGTGAAAGCCGTTTTTGCGGGCTGCCTTGATCAGATGTTCCATCAGCAATGTACCCAGCCCCAGATGGGTCCACTCATCGGCCACCGTTACGGCACATTCACACTCATGCTCGCCGGTGGCCGCGTAACGACTGACACCAATCTCGATCAGTTGCCCGTTGTCATGAACCAGGGCGACATAGGCCACACGCTGTTTGTTGTCAGTGTCCATCAACTGATCGAGCATCGCAGCGCCGGGTTCGTTGATCTGCGCGAGAAAACGCATGTGCCGGGATTCGGGAGACAGTCGTTTGATGAAGTCATATTCACGGTCGCGATCCTTTTGCGCCAGTGGCCGGATCAACACGTGGCGACCGTCCTTGAGCGCTTCAATCCAATGTTGCCCAGTGATCGCGCTGTAAGCGGCCGCAGCCCGATCATTGTGGTCTTTGACGGTCAGCATGAGGTATTCCTCCAGTGCAGTTAGCAAGCCGGGAGCGGCAATAAATGGCCGCATGTGATTGCTTTTCTACACCGTTGCCGGGGCCTGGATCTGATCTGGATCAGACAGTTGTGCCTGCAACACTGGTTGACCAGTGCTTGATGTAAATCAAACCGCTCCAGATGAAGGCGCGCAGTCTTCATCCATGCACAGCTGTTGGCCGACTGATGGTTAGCCACACAGAACTGTGCCCGGCAGCACTCTGGCGATAAGGGTCAAGCGCTGACGCCTGACCCACTAGCGGTTTGGGCCTAACTTTTGCGTCACTTGGAGATGGATCATGAGCCAGTATCAACGTCTTTTACTGATCATCAATCCGGCGCTGCGTCATTCCCCGGCCGTGAGTCATGCAGCATCACTGGCCCAGGCCAGCGGCGCCAGTTTGCATGTCGCGGCGCTGATCCCGTCGCTCAAATGGTTATCGCTGCTTGAGGAGGGGGATCGAACACTGGCCCGCGAGCGATACCTGCAGGATCATCGCGGCTGGCTGGAGGCTCAGGCGCAGAACCTGCGTGGTCAGGGCATTGAGGTGACCACGCAGGTCACGTGGGCCGAGGACATGAAGCAAGACATCATCGATCACGTTACGGACATGCAGCCGGACTTGTTGATCAAGGAAATTGACCACGCCTCGGTGCTCAAACGGGCCTTTTTCACGCCGCTGGACTGGCACTTGTTACGCCACTGTCCGGTGCCGGTTTATCTGGTCGGCGGCAGTAGCCAGGGCTTGCCCCGTAAAGTTGTCGCGGCCGTCGAAGTCTCGGACGTCGAGTCGGCTGATGACGAACTTAATGAGCGAATCATCAAGCAGGCTTGCAGTCTTGCCATGCAGTGCAATGCCGAGCTGCATTTGCTTTGCGCCTGCGATATCTCGGCGGCTTTTCTGGCCGGCATGGACGGCCTCACGCTCGCCGACCTGACTAAAGAGCTTCGCAGAGACCTGAAAAAGTCGTTCCTTCGGTTGGCAGAACAGTTCGGTGTGCCCCCGGATCGGCGACATTTCATCGACGGACATCCGGTCAAGGTGCTGAGTGAGTTTGCGGCTGAACACAACGTGGATGTGATCGTGATGGGCAGAGTCCAGTCCCATGGACTGCACAAACTGCTGGGCAGCACGACCGAGCACATTTTGTATCAGGCCCCATGCAGCGTTTTGGCGATTCAATAATCGACTGGCAGGGCCCGGGGCGAGGTACGTGATGTTCAAGCTCAAACGCATTCTATTGATCGCGCCAAGTGAAATGACCCATACCCCGGCGTTTGAGCGTGCCCATGCCCTGGCGTGTGCAACCGGTGCGTTGTTGCACATTGTCGCGTTCGATTATGTTCAGGCGTTGGCGGTCGCCGGGCTGGTGGATCGCGACGCGATGGCCCAGGCACGAGAAGGCTATTTGCAGGTGCACCGTCATTGGCTGGAGCAGCAGGCACGTTTTTACCGATGCGGCGGCCTGCAGGTGAGCAGCGAAGTGGTCTGGGCCCGATCGAGCCTGACCAACCTGCTGGAATACGTGAATGACTTTTGTCCGGACCTGGTGATCAAGGACACCCATTACGTGCCAGCACTCGACCGCGCCTTTCACCGCCCCCTGGACTGGCGCCTGCTGCGCGAGTGTCCGACGCATCTGCATCTGGTGACCAGTGCCAGGCATCCCAAACCTTTGAAAATCCTGGCGGCGATCGATTTGTCCCATCTGGAAGAGCTGACGCACGGCTTGAATGACCGGATAGTTGATCTGGCTTCGACCCTGGCGGCCAGTTGCGGCGCCGAGTTGCACTTGCTTAACGTCAGTCGTTGGTCAGAGATCAGCGATGCACTGACGAGCGTGCCGACAGGCAGTCTTGAAGACAGCTTCAGGGTCGCGATTGAAGATACGCAGCAAGAGGCTTTCGATGTGATCGCCGAGCGCTATTGCGTCGAGGACGCCCATCGACATCTGCTGACAGGTATTCCCCACAAGGTCATTGGCTTGTTCGCACAGCAGCATGGCTTCGACATGGTGGTACTGGGCACGGTTTATCATCACACCCCTGCACGGTTTATTGGCGATACCGTCGAGAGCCTGCTGAACCGGGCGCCGTGCAGTTTGATGATCGTCAAGCCTCTATGCTCATTCGATTGAACGAAGTGCCATCGAGCCTGCAGTTGATAAACATCAACTGCAGGCTCGATGGCATTGATCTCACTTCATGTTGATCATGATTGACGCAAAAGCCCTCGCCGTTTTCGGCAGGGTTGTTGGCTGGTCAAGAAGGCGGTACTCCGTTGCGCCCGGGTTGATCCAGATCAAACGGCTGTTTTCAGTAGGCAGCATTGTCTTGATAAAGACGGCGAGTGATCCGGTCATGTCAAACCACAGGCTTTCAGGTTGGTACCACGCGGTTCAGCAAGGGAGCAGGGACGCCGCGCACAGATACCTGGAGTGGATGGGCGCAGGTTTCTGGAGGGAGGAGACGACCATTTTGCTGTCGGTCTTGTCGGCGCTGCTGGTGGTATATTTCACGGCGTTTCACTTCGCCTCTCAGGCGGTGCAGGACTTGGTAAAAACGTGCACAGCGAGCCTGGAGATCCAGCTTGAAAATGCCGATACAGATCCGCTGACCACATTCCTCGCCCGGCCGTTGTGTGAATGCATGGCACGTTCCTTCCTCGACAAGAATGGCGTTGTGCGCCTTGCCATGGTCAACCGGCACCTGCTTGATTCGACGGATCTTGAACCCGTGACTGAAAAGGACGAGGAGGCCTGCGTCAGCGCCCTGTGGCTACCCAATGTCGAACTGGCCAGGCATCTGTCCCTTGAGGAAGCAAGGCGCTAAGAGCCGGGAGGTTACGGAACAGGCACGATGGAGCGGGATCAACAGGGAGGAGGGCGATGGCAGCCGGCAATCAACTGCTTGAGACCTTCAAGATCGAGGATCTTGACGTTGCGCCCGGAAATCTCCACCAGTGCCTGATCCCGCAGATGGGCGATGCCACGACAAATGGTTTCCAGGCGCAAGCCCAGGTAGGAGCCGATTTCCTCGCGGCGCATTTTCAACACGAAATCCGTCGATGAATACCCACGGGTTTTCAAACGTTGCGACAAGTTCAGCAGAAAGGCTGCCAGACGCTCGTCCGAGTTCATGTTGCCCAGCATCATTAACATGTCGTGATCACGCACGATTTCCCGGCTGAGGATTTTGTTGAAGCTGCGCTGCAGGGACGGCAGCTCATGGGCCAGTTCCTCCAGACGAGCAAAGTGGATAGGGCAGACCTCGCTATCCTCAAGCGCGACCGCATCGCATGCATGCAAGTCCGTGCTGATAGCGTCCAGACCTAACATTTCGCCGGGGATCTGAAACCCCGTGACCTGCTCGCGACCATCGACCGAAAGAATGCTGGTCTTGAAGGAGCCGATGCGCACCGCATACAGCGAGCACAGCGGATCGCCTGCCCGGTAAAGCGCCGCGCCCTTTTTGACCTTGAAGCGTTGCACGATCAACGTGTCCAGGCGCGCGACTTCCTGACCGTTCATGCCAATGGGCAGACATAGCTCCATCACACTGCAGTTCGAACACGCAGTCTTCAAGACATGTACTTGTAAAGTGCGAGCATTCGACATGAGAAGTGGCGCCGTAATGGATGACTCACTAAGGATAGGCGGCGGGGCGACCAGGGCTCACCGGATTAGCGGGTTCTCCGGTGTTATCGACGAATGGGCACCTTTCGACTACGTCATCAAAATGTTCGTCACAGTAAAGACAAGGTCGTGATGTTTCGAAATTCAGGAAGAAAAAGCTTCTGAGCGTTGTTGCGCAGGCTCCGTGTTTCTGTGCCGTTGCTGCCAAGCTAACTGTGCCTGGACTTCAGCTGCTGCATTTAAAACACTCTGCGCCCAGTTCTCATCATCCGGACGCACGACCACGACGCGAAAACCGTGATCATAGCCTTCAATCTGCACGCCCTCGGAATCATCGACATGCAAGTCGATATCGAATGCGGGTGGAAACTTCGAAGGGGAGTTCGAAAGCCCATGCGCTGTCAGGGCATGGTTATGCCGAACACTGTTGACCACACCGTCAACGTGGATACCGTGCAGTAATAACCAGCGCCGGATGTAAGAGGGTGTCCGACCGGACGACGTGTAGACCCAGATGCTGCATCCCTGTCGGCGTAACTCTCGGGTCAGGTCGCGTGTCCCCCTACGCAATGGCTCGCCCAGCCAACGATGAACAAAAGCCGGCAGCCTGCTGTGCTCGACAGCGCAGTGATGGGCCTGACAGGCCAACGTGTCATCGATATCAAACGAAATACGGATGCGTTGGCGGCTGAATGCGTCCGTCGCAATGGAACGCTTGATTGCTTGCCACGCTCGACCGCTGGAAACCCGGCATCTGTCGAGCATCGGATACCTGTTCATCATTTGCCCCCCAGATAAACGGGCACAGGTTTGTCGCTCACAAAAAATTCCTCTGGATCAGGTGCTTGTTCTTCCAGGAAGGCTGCATATTTTTTCTTGATCTTGGGCAATTCGTACAAGGCCTTGACGCCATGTTTGGCGGAGTTGCGGATGACGGATGACGGGTTGAAGTAACCCTCGGCGTTGTCCAGCGTCAGTACGAACGGCGGCAGCCCTGCACGCATGAGCAAATAACTGACGATCAGCGACCCAGTGCGGTTATTGCCTTCAATGAACAATTGCGGCTTGCTGAGGATCCGTACATAGACACCGGCCGCACGCTTCCAGACAGATTCGCTGCGATACGCACAGTACCAGTTGTACAAGTCCTTTATCCCGCCTTCAACGTTGTTGAAGAAGTGTTCTTCAGTAGCCGAGAGGTGCTGAGCGTACTCCAGACGACGTGCCGGGTCTCGACCGCAGAGAACGGTGGCATTGATCTCCAGCATCAGGTTCAGTTGCTGAAGATCGAACAGATCGACACCACGGGCGACATAGTCGTCAATCAGCGCATAGCCATCAACCACATTGCGCAGCACTTCGTCAGTCAAGGGATCACGCGGCTCGGTAAAGTGCCTGCTGAGCTCGGCAAAGCGACCCTGCACCTTACGGAGTGCACGCTCGACTGCTGGCAAGTCAAGTCGACGCTTTGCGGACATTGGCAATCCTGATTAGAAGTGTGAGAGGTAAAAAGACCGAAGACATGCCAATGTCGTTTGCCATTGGCTGCTTTCGGTCTTGACCGGACGTTTGTCGATCAGCTGAATTTGCCGCTGATGTAATCGCTCGTCATTTGCTCGCGGGGATTGTCGAATATCTGGGCCGTGGGGCCCATCTCAACCAGATAGCCGGTACGCGTACCCTGGGAAATATCCACCGAGAAAAATGCCGTGGTGTCAGCGACACGGATCGCCTGCTGCATGTTGTGAGTCACCAGCGCGATGGTGTAATCCTTCTTCAACTCGACCATCAACTCCTCGACACGGCGGGTGGCGATCGGGTCAAGTGCGGAGCACGGCTCATCCAGCAACAGGACTTCCGGCTCGGTCGCGATGGCGCGGGCGATACACAGCCGTTGCTGCTGGCCGCCCGAAAGGGACAGGCCGCTGACCTTGAGCTTGTCTTTTACTTCATCCCACAACGCCGCGCCCTCCAGGGCGTGCTTGACGCGATCACCAAGATCGCCCTGGTAGCGATTGAGGCGCAGGCCAAAAGCGACGTTATCGAAGATGCTCATCGAGAACGGGTTTGGTTGTTGAAACACCATCCCGATATAGCGGCGCACGACCACGGGATCAACGCCCTTGCCATAAACGTCTTGCCCGAGGAAATGCACATGACCCTCGAAGCGAAAGCCTTTGACCAGGTCATTCATCCGGTTGAGGCTGCGCAGCACGGTACTCTTGCCGCAGCCCGAAGGACCGATGAATCCGGTGATCTTGTTTTTTTCGATGGGCACATGGCTGTCACGCACCGCCATGAAATTGCCGTAGAAAATCTTGTCCAGCTTGCAGTCCATGACCACAGGGACCTGTGTCTCGACCGGGGCAACTTTTTGCGCAGATAATACATTCACACTATGTGCTCCCATTCTTAAAACTTTGGCTTGCCGAAGATTCGGCTGACGATATTCACGATCAGCACGATTATCACCAACACCAGTGAGGCTGCCCATGCGAGCTCAAGCTGATTGTCGAACGGCATGCCTGAAAAGTTGTAGATCAGTACGGCGAGCGATGCGGTCGGACTCATCACCGCCAGGCTGCCGTCGTGGTAGATCCAGTAGTTGCTGAACAGGGCGGTAAACAACAGCGGCGCGGTTTCGCCGGCTGCACGGGCCACCGCCAGCATTACGCCGGTCAGGATCGCCGGCAGGCCGGTAGGCAATATGATTTTCCAGATCACCTGCGATCGGGTGCAGCCCATGCCGTAGGCGGCATCCTTCATGATCTTGGGCACCATTCGCATCGACTCTTCAGCGGTCAGCACAACGATGGGCAGCATCAGAACTGCCAGCGCCACGCCACCTGCCGGTGCCGAGTAGGTGCCCGTGGTCATCACCACCAGGGCGTAGGCAAAAACACCCGCCAAAATCGAAGGCAATCCGGTGAGCATTTTGGCGGCAAATCGCGCGGCGTTGGCCAGCTTGCTCTCCGGCCCAAGCTCAGCCAGAAAGATGGCCGCCATGATACCGACCGGAACCGCGATGGCGGCGGCGATACCGACCATAACGAAGGTGCCTGCCATCGCGTTGCCGAAGCCGCCACCCGTCTCGAAGCCGGTCGGAGGCAGTTCGGTGAACACCTCCAGGCTGAGGCGGGCACCACCACGTGTGATCAGCATGTAGAGCACGGAAATCAGGGGCACGCTGGCCAGCAGGGCGCCAGCCCAGACCAGCGTCGTCAACACCAGGCTGCGCAGGGCGCGGCCTTCAAACTTGCGCTGCAGACTGGGCAACGCGACCGCAGGGGAAGTGAGGTCAGTCATCATTTAGTACCACGCTGGGCATAGACCATGATCATGGAGCCGATGACGTTCACGATCAGGGTGATCAGCATCAGGACCAGTGCCGCATACATCAAGACCTCGATCTCTGTCGGTCCCGCCTCGGGGAAGTTCAGCGCCAACAGGGCGGCCAAGGTATTGGCGGGTGCAAACAGAGAAAGGGAAATGTTGTTCGAGTTGCCTACCAACATTGCCAGGGCCATCGTTTCACCCAAGGCCCGGCCCAGACCCAGCACCAGCGAGCCGAAAATGCCGGTGGCAGCGGAGGGCACCATGACCTTGAGAATCGCTTCCCAGTGGGTGGTTCCCATGCCATAGGCCGCCTGCTTGGTTTTCATCGGAACGCCGGTGAGGGCATCCTGCGAAACGGCGGCAATAGTCGGCAGAATCATGATGGCAAGCACCAGCGCGGCAGGTAACAGCCCCGGGCCGCTCAAGGTCGTGCCGAAAAAAGGGATCCAGCCAAGTTCACTGTTCAGCCAATCCGTGAGGGGACGAATGGCCGGGATCACCACGTAGATGCCCCACAGTCCATAAACGACGCTGGGAATGGCCGCGAGCAATTCGACAATGGTGCGAAAAACGGCCGCCAGTTTCGCGGGCAGGAAATCCTGGGTCAGGAAAATCGCCATACTGACGCCGAAAAAGCCTGCGATCATCAAGGCGATGAAGGCGCTGTAGAGTGTGCCCCAAATGGCCGGCAGGATGCCGTACTTGCCCTGGTTCACGTCCCAAACGGTCCCCAAAAGGACGTCAAAACCGTGTTTCTCCATGCCTGGAAGTGCCTTGCGTCCCACCTCGAACACCAATGCAAAGACCAGCGCCAGAACGAGAACCACACCGATACGCGCCAGTGCGCGGAAGGTGCGATCAACCAGAAAATCCTTTGCAGACGGTGGACGGCAGGCGGAATCCGGATTGACCGGTACGACAAATGGCTTGTTCATGGGCTATTCCGGCGTAGGGGAGAACGCTCTCGGCGGGGCTGGGAGCACACGCCGAGAGGTCTCGCGAGCGTCACTGGATGTTGGCGGAAGCTTTGCGAACCTGATCGACGACCGATTGGGGCAGGGGGATGTAGCCCATCGAGTCGGCGATTTTCTGACCTTCAGTCAGGCTGTACTCCACCATTTCACGCATGGCTTTGGCCTTGGCCGGGCTTTCGTTCTGCTTGCGGAAGATCATCCAAGTGTAGGAAGTGATCGGATAGGACTTGGCGCCTTCCGGATCAGGCAGCCAGGCCACCAGGTTTTCAGGCATCTTCACCGCAGCCAGAGCTTCGGCACCGCTCTCGGCATTCGGCACAACGTAGTGACCGGCCTTGTTCTGCAATTGGGCAAAGTCGACCTTGGCCAGCTTGGCGAAGCCGTACTCGATGTAGCCAATGGCGCCCGGGGTCTGACGTACCGTAGCGGTCACGCCATCGTTTTTAGGCGATTTGATGAATTTGTCGCTGGCTGGCCAGTTGACGGTGTTGCCTTCACCCAACTCCTGCTTGAACGCCGGGTTGATTGCCGCCAAGTGCTTGGTGAAAACCGCGGTGGTGCCGCTGGAGTCTGCACGCACGACAACGGTGATCGGTGTAGCAGGCAGTTTCAGCTCCGGGTTGGCCGCGACGATCTGCGGGTCGTTCCATTGGGTGATCTTGCCCAAGAAGATGTTGGAGTAAACATCGCGTGGCAATTTCAGCCCTTTAGGACTGCCTGGCAGGTTATAGGCCAGGACGATTTCCCCCGCTGTCATTGGCAGCAACTGCGCGCCTTCGGCAACCTTGGCGATGTCCTCGTCTTTCATCGCCGAGTCGCTGGCGGCGAAATCGACCGTTTTGTTCAAAAAGTCCTGCACACCTGCACCGCTGCCCTTGGATTGATAATCCACGGTGACACCAGCGGTTTTCTTGCTGAAATCCTTGAACCAAGTGAGGTAAATCGGAGCCGGAAAACTGGCGCCAGAACCTGTCAGTCGAACGCTTTCAGCAGCGAAAGACACTGAGGTTGCACAAAGAGAAACCGTAATGGCGAGCGCAGCAGACTTCATCAAATTTTTCATCGAGGGAACTCCTTGTGGTAACGGGCTCCGGAACTCTGCAACAAACTTGTTACGGTTTTATGAAAGTCGGATGGCACAAGATCCCACTGACTGATTTGTCTGCCAGAACTGCGATTGTTTTGAAGTTACTTTGAAATTGCATATAACTAAACTAAATGAATATTTAGTTTAGTTATATGCAATTGTTATTAAGAAATGAAGAAGGGTAGCTCACCAATGATCTAGGGTTAGCTCATCCTTCGCCGTCGGTATATTCACTGTAAAGAGCAATGGATTATGGACTATGAGCGTTTGCCGAGTACTTGGGTTATCGAGGAAGCGCGTGCTTTTTTGAGGGCCGCACAGATCCTCGAGCAAGGTGCTTCAAACGGTGATTTCCAGCTCTACTGGCCAGCCGTGATGAATTCGGCACTAGCGTCTGAGCTGCTTCTTAAGTCCTTCCTCGTTGAGGCTGACCCTCGATTTCCAAGGTCTGAATATGATCCTGAAGGACATTTGCGTTTGGTCGCCGGCTTGCCAGGCAACAGGCATGGCCTGATTGATCTGTACAACGCTATTCCTATTGAGTTGGCTAGCCAGCTGCGTGAAACGTCGGAGAGATTGGCTCCAGGATTTCAACTGGAAAAATGGATCACGGCTTGCTCTAAGCTTTTCGTTGGCACTCGATATCCATATGAAGCCAACTCGGTTCAGCGTGTTGACCTGGATGTGTTGAAGCTCGCGCCGCACCTGGATCAGGTGCTTGAGGACATGACTCGTCAACCAGTCAGTGCCAGGCTTTAAATCTGATCACCAGAGCATCCCAGTCCCATATAGGGTGTTACACATAATGTATATTATGTTAAATACTGTATTTGGCTACGCACTCGTTGGTGGGATCATTATTCCCGGCTGTGATTTAGAACGCCGCCGCTTGAGCAACATCAACCCCCGTCCGCTTCGAATGGATTAACTTGACCTGACTTTCGCTGACCCAAGGATTCCCCATGCCTGCCGAAGTGGATGTTGCGATTATTGGCGGTGGCCAGTCTGCACTCGCCGTGGCTTATTTCCTGCGCCGTACCGGGCGTTCCTTTGTGATTATTGATGCCGAAGCGGCACCGGGTGGCGCGTGGCGGCATGGCTGGGATTCCCTGCGACTTTTTTCACCGGCGACCTGGAGCTCCATCGCCGGTTGGATGATGCCTCCAGTCACTGACGGCTACCCAACTCGCGACAACGTACTCGATTACCTGAGCCAGTATGAGCAACGCTACCAGTTTCCCGTCGAACGGCCCTACTGGGTCAACGCTCTTGAACGTCGGGGCAATCACCTCAACGTAAAAGCCCAGGGCCGCAGTTGGCTGGCCCGCACCGTGGTCAGCGCGACCGGCACCTGGCGCCATCCCTACTTGCCGCATTACCCCGGCAGCGAAACCTTTACCGGCCAGCAAGTGCATTCGGCCCACTACGTGAACGCCAAGCCGTTTGCCGGAAAAAAAGTCCTGGTGGTGGGCGGTGGTAACTCCGGAGCACAGATCCTCGCTGAAGTCTCGCAAGTGGCCGATGCCACCTGGGTCACTCCGCAGCCGCCAGAGTTTCTTGCCGATGACGTTGATGGACGCGTGCTCTTCGAACGCGCCACTGAATGCTGGAAAGCACAGATGGCCGGCATCGACATTGAGAGGCCGGTTGGCGGCTTGGGCGATATCGTGATGGTGCCGCCAGTCGTCGAGGCTCGGGAGCGCGGCGTGCTGCACGCGGTTCGGCCGTTCCTGCGCTTCACCGAGACCGGCGTGACGTGGGCTGATGGCGCGCAAACGCCGGTCGACGCGGTGATCTGGTGTACCGGCTTCCGCCCTGCCCTCGGCTATCTGGAATCACTGGGCGTGTGTACCGCCGACGGGCGCGTGGCCGTCAAAGGTACGCATTCGATTCTGGAGCCGCGTCTGTGGTTGGTAGGTTATGGCGACTGGACAGGCGCCGCTTCCGCGACACTGATCGGCGTGACCCGAACGGCGCGCAGTACCGTCGAGGAAATTGAGCGATTTTTGAGGGAGCAGTGAGTCGGCGCACCTCAGCTCAGTCAACGCGGATTGACATCAAAATCGACCTCCTTTATCAGCACTTCTGTGCAGGAGACGCAAAATGAGCATTGATTGGATCAATTTTACGCCTTGGACATCCCTGGGCGGAGGAGCCTTGATCGGCCTGGCGGCTAGCATGTTCGTTCTCGCAAATGGTCGCATCGCAGGCATCAGTGGTTTGATTGGTAGCGTGATGCAATTTGGCAGCGAAGGTTGGAGCGAGAAGGCGCTATTTCTTCTTGGTTTGTTGCTTGCGCCATTGTTATGGGGAGCATTTAACGTGTTGCCGCAAATCGAGATCAGGTCAGAGTGGCCTGCCTTGATTACTGCGGGGCTGCTCGTCGGCGTGGGAACCCGTTACGGCTCCGGCTGTACCAGCGGTCATGGCGTTTGTGGGATCTCCCGATTGTCAGCCCGATCCATCACGGCAACGATGTGCTTTATGTTCGCCGGCTTTGCAACGGTGTACGTCATGCGTCACGTGGTGGGAGCATGAACTTGATCAAGTTGGCGGCATTTTTTTCTGGCCTGATCTTCGGCCTTGGTCTTCTCTTGGCAGGCATGACGAACCCCGCCAAAGTATTGGCTTTTCTTGATGTGGCCGGGGCCTGGGACCCGTCACTCGCGCTGGTAATGGGAGGGGCCATCGCAGTGGCGGTTGTCCCCCTGAATTGGGCGCGCAAGAACAAGCAGTCCTGGTTAGGTGCGCCCATGCAGTTGCCGATGAAAAGGGAGTTGGATGCCCGTTTGATTGGCGGCAGCCTTGTGTTCGGTATAGGTTGGGGAATTGCGGGGATCTGCCCTGGTCCAGCGGTCGCTATCCTGCTTACGGGGCACGGGCGGATCTTCATATTCGTACTGGCCATGTTGGCTGGTATGTACTTGTTCTCTCTATTTGAACGTCGACGCACGACCTGATCACCTGCGCTTGGATGATTTCGCCAGCTTGCTATCCGTCGTTACCTGGATCGTTTTCGGCGCGCTGGTGATCCCTTGGGCCACATGAACACGCTGCACTGCGTTCGATAGCTGAGCGGCGATGCGTTTCGCAGATCAAGGGGATTCCGATGGCCGACTCAAGCAAGAAAATGAGCCTCATGGGGCTCACCACGCTGGTGACGGTGAACATGATGGGCTCAGGCATCATCATGTTGCCGACGAGCATGGCCCAACTCGGAGCTGTTTCATTATTGTCATGGATCGTCACTGCTGTCGGCTCCATGGCCATTGCGTATTGTTTTTCCCAGTGTGGCATCTACTGCCTGCGCTCAGGCGGGTTATCCGCCTACACCGAAGAGGCACACGCAAAATCAGGTTTTTTCCTGTGCTCGTATTTGTATTTTCTCTCGCTGGCGATCGCCAACGTGGCGGTGGCCATCTCCGCAGTGGGCTACATGACCTCGTTCCTGCCTTGGCTGGGAAGCGGCGCCATTCCATTGTTCATCGGAACGGTCGGCTTGCTCTGGTTGACCACCGCGGCTAACTTTGGTGGCCCTGGCATCACGGGCAGGATTGGTGCGGTGACTGTCTGGGGGGTAATCATTCCGGTAGCGGGCTTGAGCATCATCGGCTGGTTCTGGTTCAAACCCGATCTGATAATCGCCGCCTGGAACCCGAACGACCTGCCAATATCCGATGCGATCAGCAAAGCGATTCCCCTGACGCTCTGGGCCTTCCTCGGCATGGAGTCGGCAGCCCAGGCCTCCGATGCAGTGGAAGATCCCAAGCGCACTGTGCCGCTGGCCTGCCTGTTCGGTACATTGGGGGCGGCAGCAGTCTATGTGCTATCGACAATGGTCATTCAGGGCATCATTCCCAATGCCGAACTGGCCAACTCATCAGCACCCTTCGCGCTCGTTTATGCGCATATGTTCAACCCTGCCGTCGGTAACATCATCATGGCGCTCGCGGTCATGGCCTGTGTGGGCTCGCTGCTGGGCTGGCAGTTCACTCTGGCGCAAACTGCCAAAATGACCGCTGATCAGGGCATGTTCCCGAAACTGTTCAGCAAGGTCAGCGCAAGCGATGCCCCCATCATCGGGATGCTGGTCTGTGGAGTGCTGCAGACCTTGATGGCACTGTCGACCATTTCGCCCAATGCGAGTGAGCAGTTCGGGAAACTTGTCAGCCTTGCAGCAGTGACCAACCTGATCCCCTATGTGACGGCGGCCACCGGGCTGCTGGTCATGATGTACAAAGCCAAAGTCAGCGCAGGCGTATACAGCCGCAACACCCTGTTGGTAGTGGTTGCCGTGGCCTACTCCCTGTACGCGCTGTATGCCTGCGGCAAAGACGCCGTGTTCGGCGGCATCCTTGTTCTGGTGTTCGGCTACCTGCTTTACGGTTTCCTCGCTAAACGTTTTGTCGACGTCTCTGCGCCTGCTCATCCCAAGCCCGACAGCGCTTGATCGCAGGCTTTGGGAAAGCACAGAGATCTGAATTCGAGGACACTCGCGCATGAACATGAAACTATCCAGGAACAACCACATGCTGCTCGTTTGCATGCTTGCGCTGCTACCGGTAATGGCCCATGGCAATACGCTTGAGCGCATACGCACGAGTCATGCTTTCACTCTCGGCTACTTGCCTGACTTCGCGCCCTTCAGTGATCAGGCTGCCGAGAAAGCCAGCGGTTATGCAATCGATCTCTGTCTGAAAATAGCCGAAAGGCTCAAGGCCGACCTAGGGCTGCCCGAGTTGAACATTCAGTACCAGCCTGTCTCTGTTGCCGATCAGATGAGTGCCGTCAGTACGGGGAAAGTCGACATTCTCTGTACCCCGACCCCACCCACGCTGGCGCGGCGCAAGCTGGTCAGCTACTCGGTGCCGGTCTACACCGCCGGGCTGTCGGCAGTGGTGCGCCGGGACGCATCCCAAGCCTTGCTCAATGTGCTGGACGGCAGGGTGGCGCATACCGGGCCGACATGGCGAGCCACCGTGAATCGCGGTCTGTCCAATCAGACGTATGCCGTCACCATTGGCGGTGTCACCCAGACGTGGATACTCCAGCAAATGCGATTGCTCGGTGTTGTGGCGACGCTGGTCACAGTAGAGAACGCAGATGCTGGTCTTAAGCTGGTTGCCGAAGGTAAAGCCGATGCGTTCTTCGCTGAGCGGATGATGCTCAAACATCTCCTGAGCAAGAATTACTCCGCAGGGAACGTGCTGCTGCTGGAGCGGATTTTTGAGTACGCACCGACTGCAATGGCAGTGGATCGAGAGGATGAAGATTTCCGCCTGCTGGTCGACACGGCGCTGAGTGAAATGTATCGCTCCGGCGAGATAGAACAGGCATTCGACAAATACCTGGAGGGGGCCAGTGACGCGGCGAAAAAACTGTTCAAGGTCTACGCGATCCCCTAAGCGCTAAGCCTGGCATCCACTTCGACGTTCAACCCAGGCATCTCACGCGTCCCAGAGCAGCGAACAGCGGACGATCCATGGTTCAAGCAACAATCAATACATTGATGGCCACTCTAGCCTCCTTTCCGATATTCCATCAGCGCATCCCTGCCCCTTGCTGATACTCCCGTGGCGTACAGCCAAACTCCCGCCGAAACACCGTGTGTAAATACTGCGCAGATTTAAAGCCACAATCACGCGCGACATCGGCAATGACCGAACCGTTATTTTTCAGCCCATTCGTAGCCGCTGCGAGTTTGAAACGCAGGATCTCGTCGTGCACGCTGCAGCTTCGTTCAGCACGGAAATGCGCCTCAAGTGATGAACGCGATACGCCGACATAAGCCGCCACCTGCGCCGTTTTGATCCCTTGGCAGGCATATTGGCGGATGAACAGCAAAGCTTGCATGACGTAGGGGTTACCCAATGGTTGGTGCAAGCTCGATACCTGCACGTTGACCGCATCGGGAGGAATCAGAATCTGCGTGCCTGTGGATGGCATGCCGTGCAGCATTTGGTGAAGTAACTGCGCGGCGGTACGGCCCATGGTTTCGGTGCCCTGAATCACCGAACTCAGCGGAACCCGCGTCAGGCTGCGGGTCAGCGGGTCATTGTCGATGCCGATCAGCGCGACCTGCTCCGGCACGGCAATGCCGGCAGTCAGGCAGGCTTGCAGTAATTGACGGGCGCGGGCGTCACTAACGGCAATGATGCCGATGGGTTTGGGCAAGCTGTGCAGCCAGGCGATCAGTTGCTCGACGGCGCTATCCCACAGCGGCGCACTCGTGCCCATGCCGCGATAGATTTCGCCGTGCAAGCCGTCGCGCTGCATCAGTTGACGAAAGGCTTTTTCCCGCTCCTGAGCCCAACGATTGGCCTGCGCTTCAGGCAGGCTGAAGCAGGCAAAACGCTGCAGTCCGGCCTCAATCAAATGTGTGTAGGCCAGCGTGATCAGTGCGTTGTTATCGGTGGCGACATACGGAATCGCTTTCGGATAGGCGCGTTTATCCGCATATGACCCCCCTACCGCCACCACAGGCAACCGGATATCGGCCAGCGCCTCGCCAATCAGCGGATCGTCGAAGTCGGCAATGATCCCGTCACCCTGCCAGCGCTCGATCCCTTTCAAACGACAGAGAAAATCCTCTTCCAGAAACAGATCCCAGGACGCCCGGGTGCTGCTCAGGTAGTTGCCGATGCCGCTGATGATGCCACGGTCGTAGATCTTGCTGCCGTTGAACAACAGCGCGATACGGTGAACAGGCGGTACTGTTTTCATTGTTCTTGTGCTTGTTCTGGGCCCCCTTCTCTCGGAGACGGTTTGCACAGACTAGGCGCGTCGGCGACGAAGCTCAATACGCAAAATCGCACTCGGTGTTGGTGCTTTTCATAATCAGCAGGCACGGGGCCGTTGCTAGTATCGAGACACCGCCAAGAACAACAAGGACAAGGTCCATGCAGTATTTCCCTGATGTCGAGCCGATTCGCTACGAAGGTCCGAACAGCGATTCTCCCCTCTCCTTTCGTCACTACGACGCCGACAAGATCATCCTCGGCAAACCCATGCGCGAACACCTGCGCATGGCCGCGTGTTACTGGCACACGTTCGTCTGGCCCGGTTCCGATGTGTTCGGCGCGGGAACGTTCAAGCGCCCATGGCAACACGCCGGCGACCCGATGGAACTCGCCATGGGCAAAGCAGCCGCGGCCTTCGAATTCTTCTCCAAACTGGGTATCGACTATTACTGCTTCCATGACACGGATGTCGCCCCGGAAGGCCAGTCACTGAGGGAGTACCGCAACCACTTCGCGCAAATGGTGGATCACCTCGAGCGACATCAGCAAGAAAGCGGAATCAAGCTGCTGTGGGGCACCGCCAATTGCTTCAGCAACCCGCGTTTCGCTGCCGGCGCCGCAAGCAGCCCTGACCCCGAAGTCTTTGCCTGCGCCGCCGCCCAGGTGTTCAGCGCCATGAACGCGACCCATCGCCTGAAAGGCGCCAACTACGTGTTGTGGGGCGGCCGCGAAGGCTATGAAACCCTGCTCAACACGGACTTGAAGCGTGAACGCGAACAACTGGGGCGCTTCATGCGCATGGTGGTCGAGCACAAACACAAAATCGGTTTCACCGGCGACCTGCTGATCGAACCCAAGCCGCAGGAGCCGACCAAGCACCAATACGATTACGACAGCGCCACCGTGTTCGGCTTTCTCCAGCAGTTCGGGCTGGAGCACGAAATCAAGGTCAACATCGAGGCCAACCACGCTACGCTGGCCGGGCATAGTTTCCATCACGAGATTGCCACTGCCGTCTCGCTGGGGATCTTCGGCAGCATCGACGCCAACCGGGGTGATCCGCAAAACGGCTGGGACACCGACCAATTCCCCAATAGCGTCGAAGAAATGACCCTGGTCACCTACGAAATCCTAAAGGCCGGCGGGTTCAAGAATGGCGGATTCAACTTCGACTCCAAGGTGCGCCGCCAGAGCCTCGATCAGATCGATCTGTTCCATGGTCATGTCGGCGCCATGGACGTTCTCGCCCTGTCTCTGGAACGCGCAGCGGCCATGGTGCAGAACGACGAATTGCAACGGCTCAAGGATCAACGCTATGCCGGTTGGCACAAGCCGTTCGGGCAGGCGGTTATCGCGGGTGATTTCAACCTTGAGTCGTTGGCCGAGCACGCGTTCACCAACGAGTTGAACCCGCAAGCCGTCAGTGGCCGCCAGGAAATGCTCGAGAACATCGTCAACCGCTACCTCTATCGCTGATCGCCAAGAGAATCTGCCGGCGCTTCGAGGCTGTGACAATTGCGCGACAATTCTGTGCCTGCGGCGTCTGCGGATTCTCTACAGTTTTACCAGCCCGATACTCATCGTCAGGCCGTGTCTTTCCAACAAAAATAAAAGGACGCCCCACCATGAAGAACGTAAAACGCACGCTATTGGCCACTGCTCTGGCCTTGCTGTCCCTGCCGGTGATGGCGGACGCAGCCCATCCGAAAATCGGTTTCTCCATTGATGATTTGCGCCTGGAACGCTGGTCGCGTGACCGTGATTATTTTGTGGCGGCAGCGGAAAAAATGGACGCCAAAGTGTTTGTGCAATCAGCGGATGCCAACGAGCAGAAGCAGATTTCCCAGATTGAAAACCTGATTTCCCGGGGCGTCGACGTCATCGTCATCGTGCCGTTCAATGCCACGGTGCTGACCAACGCGGTGGCTGAAGCGAAGAAGGCCGGGATCAAGGTCGTGTCCTATGATCGCCTGATCCTCAACGCCGATGTCGACGCCTATATTTCCTTCGATAACGCAAAAGTCGGCGAGATGCAGGCCAGCGGCGTGCTGAAAGCGGCGCCCAAGGGCAATTACTTCCTGCTCGGTGGTGCACCCACCGACAACAACGCAAAAATCCTCCGCGAGGGCCAGATGAAAGTGCTGCAGCCGGCCATCGACAAGGGCGATATCAAGATCGTTGGTCAGCAATGGGTGAAGGAATGGAACCCGACCGAGGCGCTGAGCATTGTTGAAAACGCCCTGACCCGCAACGACAACAAAATCGACGGCATCGTCGCCTCGAACGACGCCACGGCAGGCGGCGCCATCCAGGCACTGGCGGCGCAGCAATTGGCCGGCAAGGTGCCGATTTCCGGGCAGGACGCCGACCTTGCGGCGGTCAAGCGCGTAATCGCCGGCACGCAAACCATGACTGTTTACAAGCCGCTCAAACTGATTGCCTCAGAAGCGGCCAAGCTCTCGGTGCAACTGGCGCGCAACGAAAAACCCGCCTTCAGCTCGCAGTACGACAATGGCAGCAAAAAAGTCGACACCATCCTGCTCACGCCAACCCCGTTGACCAAGGACAACATCGACCTGCTCGAACAGGACGGCTTCTACACCAAGGCGCAGATTGCCGGGAAGTGACCGGATCGTCCCTGTGGGAGCGAGCCTGCTCGCGAATGCAGTGTGTCAGTCAACGAAGCATTGTCTGAACTGACGCTTTTGCGAGCAGGCTCGCTCCCCCAGAGGTTCAGTGGTGCGTGAGTCTTTGATATACGAGCCCTCTCCATGTCCGACTATCTGCTGCAAATGAACGGCATCGTCAAAACCTTCGGCGGTGTCAAAGCACTCAACGGCATCGACATCAAGGTCAAACCGGGGGAATGCCTCGGGCTGTGCGGCGAGAATGGCGCCGGCAAATCCACGTTGATGAAGATCCTTTCCGCGGTATACCCCCATGGCTCCTGGGACGGTGAAATTTTCTGGGACGGGCAACCGCTCAGGGCGCAATCGATCAGCGAAACGGAATCCGCCGGCATTGTCATCATTCATCAGGAACTGACGCTGGTACCCGACCTGTCGGTGGCTGAAAACATCTTCATGGGCCACGAACTGACCCTGCCCGGCGGGCGCATGAATTACCCGGCGATGATCCACCGCGCCGAAGCGCTGATGCGCGAGTTGAAAGTCCCCGACATGAACGTATCGCTGCCCGTTTCGCAATACGGTGGCGGTTATCAGCAATTGGTGGAAATCGCCAAAGCCCTGAACAAAAACGCGCGCCTGCTGATCCTCGACGAGCCGTCATCGGCGTTGAGCCGCACAGAAATCGAGGTGCTGCTGGACATCATCCGTGACCTCAAGGCCAAAGGTGTTGCCTGCGTCTACATCTCGCACAAACTCGATGAAGTGGCCGCCGTGTGCGACACCATTTCGGTGATCCGCGACGGCAAACACATCGCCACCACTGCCATGGCCGACATGGACATTCCACAGATCATCACCCAGATGGTCGGGCGGGAAATGAGTAACCTCTACCCCAGCGAGCCACACGACATAGGCGAAGTGATTTTCGAGGCCCGGCACATCACCTGCTACGACGTCGACAACCCCAGGCGCAAACGGGTCGACGATATTTCGTTCGTGCTCAAACGTGGCGAGATCCTCGGCATCGCCGGGCTGGTCGGCGCCGGTCGTACCGAACTGGTGACCGCGCTGTTCGGCGCCTACCCCGGCCGCCATGAGGGTGAAGTCTGGCTGGACGGGCAACCCATCGACACTTGCACACCGCTCAAGTCTATTCGTGCCGGCCTGTGCCTGGTGCCGGAAGACCGCAAGCGCCAAGGCATCATTCCTGACCTGGGTGTCGGCCAGAACATCACCCTCGCCGTGCTGGACAACTATTCGAAACTGACCCGCATTGATGCCGAGGCAGAACTGGGCAGCATCGATCAGGAAATTTCCCGCCTGCATCTGAAGACCGCGAGCCCTTTCCTGCCCATCACCAGCCTGTCGGGCGGCAATCAACAAAAAGCTGTTTTGGCGAAGATGCTGCTGGCCCGTCCCCGTGTGTTGATTCTCGATGAGCCGACCCGAGGCGTGGACGTCGGTGCCAAATACGAAATCTACAAATTGATGGGTGCGCTGGCCGCCGCCGGCGTGTCGATCATCATGGTGTCGTCGGAGCTGGCCGAAGTGCTCGGCGTTTCCGACCGCGTGCTGGTGATTGGCGAAGGCCAGTTGCGCGGCGATTTCATCAACCATGAACTGACGCAGGAACAGGTACTCGCCGCCGCCCTCAGCCAGCCTGGCAGCCATAACAATAATGATCGGAAATCCGCGTAAATGAATCAGGTCAAACAACTGTTCACCCGCTACAAAATGCTCGCGCTGGTGTTTGCCGTCGTACTGATCTGGCTGTTTTTCAGCTGGCAGACCGAAGGTGGATTCCTGACCCCGCGCAACCTTTCCAATCTACTGCGGCAGATGTCGATTACCGGCATTCTCGCCTGCGGCATGGTGCTGGTCATCATCAGCGGCGAGATTGATTTGTCGGTCGGCTCATTGCTGGGCTTGCTCGGTGGCCTCGCAGCCATTCTCGATGTGATCTACCACATTCCGCTGTTGGCGAACTTGAGTCTGGTCGCCCTGTGCGGGCTGCTGATCGGCCTCGCCAACGGCTACATGGCGGCTTATCTGCGGATACCCTCCTTCATCGTCGGCCTCGGCGGCATGCTGGCTTTTCGCGGGATTTTGCTGGGGATTACCGGCGGCACGACCATCGCCCCGGTGTCACCGGAGCTGGTCTACATTGGCCAGGGTTATCTGCCCCACGGGATCGGCACCGGCCTGGGGATTGTGCTGTTCGCGCTGACGGTGTTCCTGACCTGGAAACAACGGCGCAATCGCGCGCTTCACGGCTTGGCAGCGCACTCACTGGTGCGTGACGTCATCCGCGTGTTGGTGATCGGCGTCGTGCTCGCGGGCTTCGTCCTGACCCTCAACAGCTATGACGGCATTCCCGTACCGGTCTTGCTGCTGCTGATTCTGCTGGGCGTGTTCAGCTACGTGAGCAGCCAGACCGTGTTCGGGCGACGCGTTTATGCCGTGGGCAGCAATATGGAAGCCACACGCCTGTCCGGTATCAATGTGCAGGCGATCAAGCTGTGGATTTTCGGGATCATGGGCGTGATGTGCGCCCTCGCCGGCATGGTCAACACTGCGCGCCTGGCGGCCGGTTCGCCCTCGGCCGGCAGCATGGGCGAACTCGACGCCATTGCCGCCTGCTTCATCGGCGGCACCTCCATGCGCGGTGGTTCCGGTACGGTGTACGGTGCCCTCCTCGGCGCACTGGTGATTACCAGCCTGGACAATGGCATGTCCATGCTCGACGTCGACAGCTACTGGCAGATGATCGTCAAGGGCAGCATTCTGGTTCTGGCGGTGTGGGTGGATGTGAGTACGCGAACCGGACGTCGTTGAACGGTGGATCTGCGCCCTGCTGAACAACCTCAATGATCTTTCTCTCCGGCGACCGCACGCAGACAGGCAACGACCGCTTCTCTGCGTAGGGCGCGCCAGTATCCGGTTTTTGCCTGCGTCCTAACGCCGCAGCAAACAGCGCTTGGCAAATCCCGCACAAGCCGTAGAATCCCGCGCGCTCTTGCAGTCGCCGGATCTGGCGACCAACGTGTACCTGCATGGCCGGTCATCAGTGCTGATGTGTGTCCGACGCCATCGTCCTGACCGTTCGGCGAGCATTTGCAGACCACCACCCTTCGGCTTGGCAATCGCTTGCGCAGAGGCGCACGTTCCGCTGTTCGATCTCTAGAGGTTTTTATGTCTCCGCGTTTGCTGGGCATGGCGCTGGCGCCCTTGCTCGGGCTGTTCATTGTTGCGCTGGGCAACGGTTTTCTGTCATCTCTGACCACCCTTCGACTCGACGCCGCCGGTGCGTCGACCACGATGATCGGTATCGTCTCATCGGCCTACTTCATCGGTCTGACGCTGGGTGCGGTGTTCAATGACCGCCTGATTCTGCGCATCGGTCATATCCGCGCCTACGGCAGCTTTGCCTCGCTGATCGCCGTGACCATTCTGCTGCAGGGCTTGTTCTATGAAGCCTGGGGCTGGTTCGCCCTGCGCCTGATCAACGGCTGGGCCACGGTCGGCGTATTTCTGGTGATCGAAAGCTGGCTGCTGCTGGCGGGCGACGCGAAGATTCGCGGGCGCTTGCTCGCGCTGTACATGATCGTCCTGTACGGCGCCGGCGTGCTGGGCCAAGCCACGCTGGGGAAAATTACCGGGTTGAGCGACAGCGCACCGTTCATGGTCGCCGGCATGCTCGCGTCGCTGTCGGTGCTGCCGATTGTCATTTTGCCGCGAGTGTCGCCACTGCTTGATCAGGTTGAACCACTCAAGCCACGGCAACTGCTGGGCGTGACGCCGACCGGGCTGGTCGGCTGTTTCGGTTCGGGCGTGACCATTGCGGCGATTTACACCTTGCTGCCGTTGTACCTGCAACGTACCGGACTGAATGTCGGTGAAGTCGGCAGCATGATGGCCTGGACGATCCTCGGCGCCATGCTCCTGCAATATCCGGTCGGACGCTGGTCGGACCGCAAGGATCGTTTGCAGGTTCTCACCCTTCTGACGGTGGCGTGCACGGTATTGTCGGTGGTGATTGTCCTGCTGCCGTTGTCCTCGACAATGCTCGCGGCGATGTTGTTTCTGCTGGGTGGTGGCGTGTTTGCGCTGTATCCGGTTGCCGTCAGCCACGCCGCCGACCGCGCCCCGGCCGAAGCCTTGGTGCCGATGATTCAGGGCTTGCTGCTGATCAACTCGCTGGGCTCGGCGATCAGCCCGATGATGATCTCGCCGGTCATGAATTCGTTCGGTGCCAATGGCCTGTTCTGGGTGTTTGCCCTGGTTAACCTGTGCATGGTCACCTTTTTCCTCTGGCGCCGAGGCAAGCGCCCGGTGCCGGCAAACCCCGCGCCGTTTGCCGCTGCAGCCACCTTCTCGCCGACTGGCGCGGAGCTGCGGGTGACCGAAGACCTGCGTCAGGCGGCGCAGGATCACCCGCCTATGGTGGATGCGTTGAGCGGTGAGGCGGCGCCGACGGCCTGAAATGCGCTTAAGCGTTGAAGTTATAAGCTTCAACGCTTGACTGCAGTGGTCCCCTTGCCTGATCAGCCCGAAGATCTAATTAAGATCTAGCCAATTCGCGTGTTCGAGCAAATCGGAAAACGTTGGGTCTTTTACTGTCTTTTCATACCCTAAAGAAGTGACAAGTTTGCCGGCACCCAACGACCTTAGCAGCAGGCTGCTGTTGCTGAGCTCCACAGGCAGCGCGAAAAAACCTGTCAGCTTCATCTCCTTGATCAGGAATTTCATCCCTGCATTAGTCAAAGGTGAAAGCACAGAACCAGACAAGTTTGGATTCCAGTTCTTGTGGAGCAAATCAGGAACTTTGCGCGAACCCCGCGCATTTTTTCTGCGGAGGTGAAGCAGCAGTTCAGGCGGATTATCCAGGTTGACGCTGGATGTTGGGCCATTGATATTGCAGACGCGGAAGGTAAAGTTTGCTGCCAATTCAGCCAGTGCATGCGGCAGTACTTCTTCCCTGAAGACTTGAACGGGCAAGCCGACCTGGCTGGCAAGCAGATAGCAAAGTAAATCGGTATTCGCGCCAGTCATGATGGCGAGCAAATCCCTTCCTACGAGTGAAGCCCTGTTGGGCTGCACTTTAAATATAAGGTTGGGTGTTTTGGAAATAATGTTTTTAACCTTGTCCAGATCTTTATCTGATGGCTGAGCAAAAAACAACGCTCCGTCGGTTAAATAATTGAATGAGCGTTCGGGGCTCCAGATCATTCCGCGCGAACGTGCAAACTGCAGCACTTGCTGGGGGGCTTCGATGAAGTGGAATCTACCTTCGATTTTTGCTTGCGCTTTCACTTGAGCCCAAGTCAGTGGCTCCAAGGCCAGGGCCTCCAAAGTGCCTGCCCCCCCTATTGCTTTCAGAAAGTCCGACCTGGAGTTATTCAGAAAATCCTTAAGCCAATCGGCATGCTTCTGAAGTTCACCATTCGTCCAGCGTAGAAACGTTTCATCAGGCTCGACCAGGCGCTGAGTCATGACGACGATGGGCGTGGCGCCCCTTGCTCCGACGTCGGAAACGCAGCCTGGGCGATCCATCAGCTCCTCATTCCAGGTCAAGGAAAGTTCGGACTTGATCGGCTGCGAGGCTTTGCCACATGAGTAGGAACTGAAGCAACTGCGGTCCGTGTCACACGACTCAGACGGAGGCGAAATACGCTCCACGCCGCGAACATTGGTGCACATGACGGCTGCGCCAACTGCCCGCAGCGCATCTCGCATTCGATTGTGCGGCAAGCCATACGTACCGCTTGCGCTGACGATGGCGATGCGCGGTCTGAGCCACAGATAAGTCTGCTCGACGGCCGATTCATTGAAATTATTCCCGTCTTTTTTCCTGTCCGTCAGGTAGACCATTCCGCCATGGTGAGGGACCTTGAGCACATCCAGGCCCAGCCCGGCCGGATGGCGAGACGCGATATATGCCCAATTCTCCTGATCGCCAGTCAGCAGGATTCGGCGCCGATGCTTACCGTCCAGCCACACATCCAGCGCGAGAACCAGTGAGGTGTCGTTAAGGACTTTATTGCCGAAGAAGTTGGGTTCATTTGATTCATCGGAAAAGAATTCGGGGCTCTTGGGTTGTGTCGAAACCAAAGGAGAGGCATTTGCGGGAAAATCTTCGGGCACGCAGAACGAGCGCTGATCAAAGCTGTTCAGGATGGAATCTTCACCTTCATCGTTCATTGATGGGCTGAGAAGCCATTCCAGCGGCAAGCTGTCAGTGTCCCCCAACATGCTTTTGAGATCTGCATCGGAGGATGCGTACAAGCGGCGAATTAATCGCGCCGGCGGGGAAATCACACTCAATGTAACTTTTGCGCCAACCCATCTATCCGAGTGCCCCTCCATTGGGTAAATGGTTTTTATGCCACGCTCACCGAGTGTAAATTCCAGGAAAGCTGCGGTCTCGACCGCACGCTGAATCCGTGGGGAAAATAACCAGCGTAAACGTCTGAAGGCTGGCAGGCATGGAGCCCAATAGGATTCGATGCTGATTGACGTATTGGAGAAAAGCTCCAGCAAACCGCCTTGGTGATCGTTGTCGACATGTGACAAGACCACTAGATCCAGATCAACCAGATCGGGTCTTCTGTTGGCTTGCAGATAGGAAACCAGTTCTTTTACATGAGGGCCTGCCTTACCGCCGTCGCTAAGCATGCGAAAAACAGCTTTGCCAGCACAAAACAGCTCGATTAACAGACAGTCACCATGACCAACACCAAACGTATGTATTTTAAGCTCGTCTGCTGATTGACCATTGGCAACGCTTGGGGGGCTTGATTTGATTGGCACTCACATCATCCTTGTCTGAATTGCCTTGAAGGCAAAATCGGGAAATTCCCTTTACCAGGCGATAGTAGTGGAAGGCATGTGCAAAGTGCCATCATCTTGTCCGGGCTCAGGCTGCGCAACATCCCCCGCCCTTTACCTACACTGCTTGCCAATAATGTTCATGTCTCTGCCAAAGGAGTTACGTCATGTCAAAGCTCTATCCCGGTATCGATCCTGAGGGGCTGGTCGAATATTCCGTGGTCTACACCGACCGTTCGCTCAACCACATGTCGCAGTCCTTTCAAGCGGTGATGAAGAATATTTCCAGGACATTGAAACAGGTCTACAACGCTGAAGCGGTCGCGGTGGTTCCGGGCAGCGGCACCTTTGGCATGGAAGCGGTTGCACGCCAGTTTGCGACCGGCCAGCAATGCCTGGTGATCCGCAACGGCTGGTTCAGCTATCGCTGGAGCCAGATCCTCGATATGGGCAACATCCCGGCGGCCACCACGGTGCTGAAGGCCAGGCCGGTCGAGACGGGGCGCCAGGCCGCCTACGCCCCGCCACCGCTGGACGAAGTACTGGCCGCCATTGCGGCGCACAAGCCGCAGGTCGTCTTCGCCCCTCACGTTGAAACCTCATCAGGGATCATCCTGCCCGACGACTACCTGCGAGCAGTGGGCGACGCCGTGCATGCGGTGGGTGGTCTGTTCGTGCTGGACTGCATCGCCTCCGGCACGATCTGGGTGGACATGCACAAATGCGCCGTCGATCTGCTGATCAGCGCGCCGCAAAAGGGCTGGAGCGCCTCCCCTTGCTGCGCTCTGGTGATGTTCAGTTCTGCGGCGCTTGAGCGCATCGAACAGACACAAAGCAGCAGTTTCGCCTGCGACCTGAAAAAGTGGCTGCAGATCATGCAGGCTTACGAACAGGGCGGACATGCCTACCATGCGACCATGCCCAGCGATTCCCTCGCGCGGTTCAACGATGTGATGCAAGAGACGCAAGCCTACGGTTTCGACAAGATCCGCGACGATCAACAGGCTTTGGGCGATCAGGTGCGCACGATGTTGACCGGCAAAGGCATCAAAAGCGTCGCGGCAAGCGGTTTTCAGGCCCCCGGCGTGGTGGTGAGTTACACCGACGATGCGGACATCAAAAGCGGCAAGAAATTTGCCCGCCACGGCCTGCAGATCGCCGCCGGCGTGCCGTTGCAGTGCGACGAGCCGGCCGACTTCCAGACCTTCCGCATCGGTCTGTTCGGATTGGAAAAACTGCAGAATATCCAGCGCACGGTCCGCACGCTGGAGCAGGCACTGGATGAGATTATTTAGCTAACCGGCAGTCGGGCACAGGCTTCATGACAACAGCGTCAGTCGTTGAAGTCGTGCCCCAACTCATTTTGCATCCGCTTCAGAAATCTCCTGACTCAAGGACAGCCGCCAGACGCTCCCGGAAACACCAGGTGCTGTGGTGATCGCCGCGCCAAGCCTTTTTGCGACATTTGCTGAGCCACTCGTTCGCTCTGCTCTTTCGATATATGGTCAGTCCGGGCACAATGCGCATCCTTTTTTGGCTGGCCTTGCCGGAGGCCTCGAAATGATCAAGACACCGTACTACCTCATCGACAAACAGAAACTGCTGACCAACATGCAGAAGATCGCCTATGTGCGCGAACAGTCCGGGGCCAAGGCCCTGCTGGCGCTCAAGTGCTTCGCCACCTGGTCGGTGTTCGATTTGATGCAGCAATACATGGACGGCACCACGTCGTCGTCGCTGTACGAACTCAAGCTCGGTCGCCAGAAGTTTGAAGGCGAAACCCATGCCTACAGCGTGGCTTGGGCCGATGATGAGATCGAGGAGATGCTCGCCAATTGCGACAAGATCATCTTCAACTCCATCAGCCAGTTGCAGCGCTTTGCCGAGCGCTCCGAGGGCAAAGTCCGCGGTCTGCGGGTCAATCCGCAAGTCAGCAGCTCCGATTATCTGCTGGCCGACCCTGCGCGTCCGTTCAGCCGTCTTGGCGAATGGGACCCGGTAAAGATCGAAGGCGTTATCAGCCAGATCTCCGGCTTCATGTTCCACAACAACTGCGAGAACGGTGATTTCGGCCTGTTCGACCAAATGCTCTGCACCATTGAAGAACGCTTCGGTGAGCTGCTGCACAAGGTCAGCTGGGTCAGCCTGGGCGGCGGCATTCACTTCACCGGTGAAGGCTATGCGCTGGACGCGTTCTGCGCTCGTCTCAAGGCGTTCTCGCAAAAGTACGGCGTGCAGGTCTATCTGGAGCCTGGCGAAGCAGCGATCACAAACAGTGCCTCGCTGGAAGTTACCGTGCTCGACACCCTCTACAACGGCAAGCACCTGGCGGTGGTGGACAGCTCCATCGAAGCCCACTTGCTTGACCTGTTGATCTATCGCCTGAACGCCAAGCTGGCGCCAAGCGAGGGTGAGCATACCTACATGGTGTGCGGCAAATCGTGTCTGGCCGGAGACATCTTCGGCGAGTACCAGTTTGACCGTCCGCTGGCCATCGGTGATCGACTGTCCTTCATCGATACCGCCGGCTACACCATGGTCAAGAAGAACTGGTTCAACGGCCTGAAAATGCCATCCATCGTAGTGAAACAACTCGATGGTACCGTCGAAGTGGTTCGCCAGTTCGGTTACGAAGACTACCTGTCCAGCCTTTCTTGAAACGGACAGATAAAGGAGAGAAAAAGCAATTGAAAAAGAACGTTCTTATCATTGGTGCAGGAGGTGTCGCTAAGGTGGTGGCCCACAAGTGCGCGCAGCATAACGATGAACTCGGTCGTATCGCTATCGCGTCGCGCAACATCTCCAAATGCCAGGCCATCATCGACAGCGTCAAGGCCAAGGGTAGCCTGAAACAACCCGCCGATATCAAAGCCTTCTCGCTTAATGCGCTGGATGTCGAGGCGACCAAAGCGCTGATTCGTGAAACCGGATCGCAGATCGTCATCAACGTCGGCTCCGCGTTCCTCAATATGTCGGTGTTGCGTGCCTGTATCGATACCGGCGTCGCTTATCTCGACACCGCCATTCACGAAGAACCGGGCAAAATCTGCGAAACCCCGCCGTGGTATGGCAACTATGAATGGAAACACCTCGCAGAGTGCCAAGAGAAGAACATCACCGCCATTCTCGGCGTGGGCTTCGACCCGGGTGTGGTCAACGCCTATGCAGCGCTGGCACAGCAACAGTATTTCGACCAGATTGATTCGATCGACATTCTCGACGTCAATGCCGGTTCCCACGGCAAATATTTCGCCACCAATTTCGACCCGGAAATCAATTTCCGCGAATTCACCGGGCAGGTGTGGAGCTGGCAGAACAGCCAGTGGACCAGCAACACCATGTTCGAAGTCAAACGCACCGACGACCTGCCGGTCGTAGGCTCGCAGAACCTGTACCTGACCGGTCACGATGAAGTGCACTCGCTGTCGAAGAATCTGGACGTGCCCAATGTGCGTTTCTGGATGAGTTTCGGCGAGCACTACATCAACGTGTTCACGGTCCTCAGAAACCTCGGCCTGCTGTCCGAACAACCGGTCAAGACCGCTGAAGGCCTGGAAGTCGTGCCGCTGAAAGTGGTCAAGGCCGTGCTGCCTGATCCAAGCTCGCTGGCGCCCGGCTACACCGGCAAGACCTGCATCGGTGATCTGGTCAAGGGCACCAAGGATGGCCAGGCGCGCGAAGTGTTCATCTACAACGTGGCCGACCACGAGGAAGCCTTTGCCGAAACCGACAGCCAGGGCATTTCCTACACCGCCGGCGTACCGCCTGTTGCCGCTGCCCTGCTGGTCGCCCGCGGCGAGTGGGATGTGCAGCGCATGGCCAACGTCGAGGAACTGCCGGCTGAGCCGTTCCTCAAGGCGCTGGACGTCATGGGCCTGCCGACCCGCATCAAGGATGAAAACGGAGATCGTCCCTGGGACGGCGTAGCCTGAGGCTCGCAATAACCCGCGATGCGTCAATGCACGCTACAAAAAACGCCGCTCATTGAGCGGCGTTTTTGTAGGCACTGAAATTCAGGACGCGACTCGCTTGGTCAATATCTCCAGAAAACCGGGGTTATGAGCACCAACACAGTCAGGATTTCCAGCCTTCCTAGAAGCATGCCAACGGTGAGTAGCCATTTGGCCGCATCCGGCAGTGATGAGAAATTACCTGCCGGGCCAATGATTGTGCCCAGGCCGGGCCCGACGTTACACACCGCCGTAGCGGCACCGCTTAATGCGGTTATCCAGTCAAGCCCGATTAAAGCCAGGCCCAAAGCGATGGCGGCAATCGTGATGGTGAAAAAAAACGAGAAGGTCAACAGCGAGCGCACGATCTCCTCGTCAATGGGATGGCTGTTGTATTTTTTCTGAATCACGGCTCGAGGATGGATCAACTGCTTCAAACTGCTGACCAGAAGAGCTGCAGCCACCTGAAAACGGAAGATTTTGAGTCCGCCTGCCGTTGATCCGGAACAGCCACCGACGAAGGTCAAATAGAAAAAAAGCAAAACGGCGAAGCTGCCCCACAAGGTGTAGTCGCCGACCGCAATACCCGTGGTCGTGACGATCGAGGTCACATTAACCGCCACGATACGAAACGCATCCCACCATTCGTAGTCGCTGTGAAAATACAGCCAGGTACCTACAGCCAACGATGTGACGAGCAAGAATCCAATAAACCCGCGGACCTGGTGATCGTTGATCAGCGCACGCCGATGACCCCGACATGTTGCAACGTACAAGGTGAATGGCAGGCTGCCCAGAATCATGATGACCACCGCCACCCAGTGAATGGCGGGTTGCTTCCAATGCCCAAGAGAGGAGTCCGAAGTTGAGAACCCGCCGGTAGAGATCAACGACATAGCGTGGTTGACTGCTTCAAATGGCGTCATTCCTGCGACCCAGAGCAACAAAGTGCCGATACCCGTCAGGCCCAGATAGAGCAAAAGAATGTACTTGGCTGCCATATGAGAACGCGGTGTCACTTTCTCCGACCAGTCCGAGGACTCTGTCTGGAAAAGACGCATGCCCCCGACGCGCAAGAGTGGAAGAATTGCCACAGCCATGCCGATAAAACCGATGCCGCCCAACCAATGGAGCATGGAGCGCCATATCAGCAAGCCGGGCGATGCGCTATCCAGACCGGTGAGTACAGTCGAACCCGTGGTTGTGATGCCCGACATCGTTTCAAAGAATGCATCGGTGTAGCTGATATCGCTGATGAAAACCATGGGTAAAGCTGCGAAGGTACACACAACGACCCAGCTCGCGGTCGTCAGCAAGTACATGTCCCTCGGTCGAAGATGGCCGGTATCCGGACGCCCTCGCACGATCAACAGCAGACCACAGATGAAGGTAATCAGACTCGACCCGAGGAAGGCGGGCAGATCGTCGCTACGCTCATAAATCACCAGTGTGATCATGGGGATTGCCATGCTCACCGCCAGGGTGATCAAAAATATACCTAGGATGAAGCCTATAAGCCGAATTGCTGCGTGTGACATCACAATAGCGTTCCAAATTAGCACCGCGCAGTATCGGATGCCCCTCCTGAAGACTCCGTAAATTCTCCGTAAAATTTATACCTTTGTCGTTTGCGGAATCTGGCAATCGAATCTTCCTGCGCGCCGGCTGTCCTTATTCCCGGGTCGCGTGCCTTCGCTCGGCCAAGCGTCACTTTACAACGCTACTTTGCCTCCGCCGCCATGGCCCAAAGATGGAAATGGCGTTAGCATTTCATCCATCCGGCTTAACAAGCCTGTTTTTTCAGATCAGGGTCGCATAGTGGAAAAGCTAAAACGCCTTCAAAGCGGAATCGAAGGGCTCGACGCGCTGCTGCAGGGAGGCCTGGTCGCGGGTGCTTCGTACATCATTCAGGGCCGCCCCGGCTCCGGCAAAACCATCCTCGCCAATCAGCTCGGCTTCCATCATGCTTGCAATGGCGGTCGCGTTCTGGTCGCCACGTTGCTGGCCGAGTCCCACGACCGGCTGTTCCAGTTTCTGTCGACCATGAGTTTTTTCGACGCCTCGCGAGTGGGCGCCGAAATACAGTTTGTCAGCGCTTTCGATACGCTGGAAAACGAAGGCCTCGATGAAGTAGTGAAACTGCTGCGGCGCGAAATCAGCCGGCAGAAAGCGACGGTGATGGTCGTCGACGGTTTGCTCAACGCGCGCTCCAAGGCCGACTCACCGATCGACACGAAAAAATTCATCTCCGAACTGCAAGGCCATGCGGCATTCGCCGGTTGCACCGTGCTGTTTCTCACCAGCTCGCGCCTGGACGACGGCAGCCCGGAACACACGATGGTCGACGGCGTCATCGAAATGGGCGAAGAGCTGTTCGGCACTCGATCGGTGCGACGCATTCACCTGCGCAAGACCCGCGGCAGCGGCGCGTTGACCGGTGTTCACGAATGCGAGATCACCGATCACGGCCTGGTGGTCTATCCGCGCCTGGAAAGTCTGTACAAACGCCCTTCCGCCCCCGACAGCGCAGACATGACACGGATTCCCAGCGGCATCGTTTCGCTGGATGACATCCTCGGTGGCGGCTTGCACAGCTCCAGCGTCACTCTCGTCATGGGGCCTTCCGGGATCGGCAAAACCACGCTGGGTCTGAAGTTTCTCGCGCAGTCGACGGCCGAAGCGCCGGGCCTGCATTTCGGCTTCTATGAGAGCCCGCAACGGCTGCGACTCAAGGGCCATTCGCTGGGCATCAACATTGAACAAATGGAAAACAGCGGTGCGCTGAGCATTGCCTGGCAGCCCACTACCGAAGGATTGCTGGACGGCCTCGGCGCCCGCGTGCTGAGCCTGGTCGATGAAAAAGGTATCAAGCGCCTGTTCATCGACAGCCTCAGCGGCATGACTCGGGTTTCAACCACACCGGGACGCATCACCGACTTTTTAAGTGCGCTGATGAACGAGCTGCGATCCCGAGGCGTTACGGTCTTTGCCTCCTGGGAAATGCGCGATCTGTTCGGCTCCGAGGTCAGCGCACCGAACTCCGACCTGTCCAGTATTGTCGACAACCTGATTCTCATGCGTTTCTTCGAAAATCACGCTGAACTTCGCAGGACGCTTTCCATTCTCAAGATACGTGACAGCTCCTATAACCCTTCGCGGTTCGAGGTAGTCATCCGTAATCAAGATGTGTTCCTGGAAAAGGCTTTGAGAAATGAACCTTCCGTCTCATCTGAGTCATTGCCTGGTTCAGTATCGTAAGTCTTCGAGCGGGTTGAAATAACATGACCACCATCCTGGTAGTCGACGACGAGTATCTGATTGCTGACATTCTTGGCTTTGCGCTGGAGGATGAGGGTTTCATGACGGTGACGGCCAGCAATGGCAAGAAGGCGCTCGAAGTGCTGGAGAGAGAACGGCCAGCACTGATCATCACTGATTTCATGATGCCGGTCATGGACGGCCTCGAATTTGCCGAAGCCGTGCGTGCTCAGCCTTCCGTCGAACACCTGCCGATCATTCTCATGAGTGGAGCGCAGGCGCACATCGGCATGCAGCGTTCGGATCTGTTTGACGTGGTGCTGCCCAAGCCGTTCGACATTGCGGTGATTGTGGCTGAGGTAAAGAAGCTGTTGGCCTCATAGATACTCAACGACAAAGGCAATTTCGGCATTGGCATTGCCCGCTCTCATTTGCGAGTTCGCGGGTTCAATGCATCCTCTTGTGAATCAGGAGGGGGCAGCACCACGCCAGTCGAGCGTGGTTTCCAGCCTGTTACGACCAAAAGCCCTTGTGCGGTTCAGCCGCCTCCCCTTCCAGCATCGGCCCCAACACACTGACCTTGCGCTGCCCCTTGGCGAACACCTCGCGGCACGGCAGCGAGAACGTCGGGTTCTCCGGATGGTCACCCGTCAAACCCAGCAAGGCACGCTCCGACAAGGCATAAACCACCCGCCCGATCCCTGTCCAATACACCGCGCCGGCGCACATGCAGCAAGGTTCGGCGCTGGTGTACAGCGTGCACAGTTCCAGCTCTTGCGGCGACAGCAGTTTTGCCGCCGCTGCGGCCGCCACCAGTTCGGCGTGCTGTGTCGGGTCACCTTCCGGCGGCATCGAGTTATTCCCCGCTTCGACAATTACCTTGCCGTTGCGGTCGGCCACCAATGCCGCGAACGGATGACGACCGCGTTGCTTCGATGCCTCGGACAAGGCGATGGTCTGGCGCAGCAACGTCAGATCAAGCTCGCTGACGCCGGCCGGGATGAGCTGAGTGAATTGATTCATGGGTAACTCCTGGGCAGTGGAAACAAACAGTCAGTCGGCCAGTTCTGCCGACGTGGCGCCGATGGTTTCGGTCGATTTTTTGTCGTTGTTGAGCAGTACGTTGAGGACGATGGCGGTGATCGCTCCGAGGAAAATCGCGCTGTCGAGCACCAGTTTCAGGGTCGGAGCGACGTGTTCGAACAGTGCCGGAAAGGACATCGGCAACACCCCGACACTCACCGACACGGCGACGATGATGCCGTTGCGCGTGCCTTCGAACTGCACCCGCGACAGTTCTTGAATCCCCGCCACCGTGGTCATGCCGAACATCACAATCGCGCAGCCACCGAGTACCGGCGTTGGCACTGCGGCGATCAACGCGCCGAGTTTCGGGAACAGGCCCATCAGCACCATGATTGCCCCGGCAGCGGCCACGACGAAGCGGCTTTTCACGTTCGAAAGCGCAATCAAACCGGTGTTCTGGGTGAAGGCATTGTAAGGAAAGCTGTTGAACAAACCGCCGAGCATGGTTGACAAGCCGTCGGCGCGAAACGCGTTGCCGAGGGTTTGTTGCGTGGTCGGTTTGCCAGCCAATTTGCCGATCGCCAGGCAGTTGCCGGTGGTCTCGGCCATGATTACCAGCATCGCCAGAGTCATGATCAGAATTGGCACCGGTGCGAATTCCGGCGCGCCGAAGGCCATCGGCGCACTCAGCTCAAACCACGCCGCTTCGCCGACCCGATTGAAGTGAGTCATGCCGCAAGCTGCTGCGATCAGGCTGCCGACAAACAGGCCAATCAGCACGCTGAGGTTGCCGATGAAGCCCTTGCATTTGGCGTAGATCACCAGTGTCACGCTGACCGTGGCCAAACCGAGTAACAGGTTCGCGGGATTGCCAAAATCCGCCGAGTCGGGATTGCCACCGCCCAGCCAGATTGCGGCTGCCGGCATCAGCGAGATGCCGATAATGGTGATCAGGCTGCCAATCACCACCGGTGGAAAAAAACGCAGCAAGCGGCTGAATACCGGCGCCAGTGCAATGGTGATCAAACCTGCCGCGATCACCGCACCGAAAATCTGACCGAGACCGAATTCCTTGCCGATCATGATCATCGGCGCCAGGGCAATGAATGAGCAGCCTTGAATCAGTGGCAGCCGCGCGCCGAATTTCCAGAAACCGAGGGTTTGAATCAACGTTGCCACACCCGAGGTCAACAGGTTGGCGTTGATCAGCAACACCACTTGCGCCGAGGTCAGCCCCATCGCACTGCCGAGAATCAGTGGTACCGCCACCGCTCCCGCGTACATCACCAGAACATGCTGCAAGCCAAACGTGAACAACTGTCGCAGTGGCAAAACCTCGTCCACCGGATGAATGCGTTGTAGGGTCATTTCACACGCTCCTGAAGGTGCGGCATCTGTTGAGATCGCGGGCAGGCTCAGGGGCGCTGGAAAGTCAGATCCGCCCCGGAGATCGCTTGACGCAGGGCCATATTTGAACGTTTATTGCGATGAAACAAATTAGCAACCATCGTTTTTTTCGATGGCACAATCAGGCATTCGTGATCTGCTTCCAACCCTTATTCTCGACCCGGGAGTCCACCGCTTGCGCTTCTCACTCGATCAACTGTTGATGTTCGTCCAAGTGGTCAAAAGCGGATCGTTTTCTGCCGCGGGGCGCAAACTGGGCAAGACTCAATCGACCATCAGCGCGGCGATTGCCAACCTCGAAACCGACCTGGGCGTTGACCTGTTCGACCGCAGCAACCGCAGCCCTGCCCTCACCGCCGGCGGCCAAAAATTGCTGGTACAGGCCGAAGCCGTGCTCGAACGCTGCATGACCTTCGAAGCCCACGCCGACAGCCTGTCGGAACAGGTCGAACCCAGCCTGACACTGGCGATTGAAACGCCATATGGCCCGATCATGCCGGTGCTCAAAGCCTTCGAAACCGCGTTCCCCTTTGTCGACCTGATCATCCGTCATCCGGTGTACGGCGACGTCAGCGAACTGGTCAGCAGCGGCGAAGCCGTACTCGGTGTGGCGTTCTCGCAGCCCGGTTACCCCAAGGAACTGGCGTTCCAGCAGCTGGGCAAGCTGATCATGCTGCACGTCTGCCATCCCGACCATCCATTGGCGCAACTCGACAACGTCACGTTCGACGACCTGCACGTCCATCGGCGGCTGGCCTTCAGTGCCCATGCGAGCAAACTGCCGAGCAGCGAATACTTGCGCTCGACCCAGTTGTGGCAAGCGGAAAGTTATCTGGCGTTATTGGAAATGGTCCGCGCCGGGCTTGGCTGGGCCACCCTGCCCCGGCAACTTGTTCAGCGAGAACTGGCCAAGGGTGAGCTGGTGGAACTGCAGCTCTCGGCGTATCCGCATACCGACTGGCAGATTGGTGTCGATTTGCTCTGGGCGCGGCAGCGGCCGTTGGGCAAGGCAGAACGGTGGCTGAAGGAGAAGTTGCAGGGGAACAAGGTGTATGAGCTGGACCGCAACGGCCAGATCACCACGCTTTGACGTGGGGACAAAGAGGCCCGCCAGAGCGGGCCTCGATTGCAGCCTTTTCAACTACGCCAGTTTGACTGCTTCAGTCTGAGTCTGTTGCTCAGGGCGGATCTTGAACCAGATGGAATACATCGCCGGCAGGAACACCAGCGTCATGATGGTGCCGACGAAGGTGCCGCCGATCAGGGTGTAGGCCAGCGTTCCCCAGAACACCGAGTGTGTCAGGGGAATAAACGCCAGGATGGCCGCCAGCGCCGTCAGCAGCACTGGCCGCGCACGCTGCACCGTGGCTTCGACCACGGCATGAAACGGGTCCAGCCCTTCCTGCGTGTTGTGGTGGATCTGCCCGATCAGAATCAGCGTATTGCGCATCAGGATGCCTGACAGCGCAATCAACCCGACCAGCGCATTGATGCCAAACGGCTGATTGAAGATAAGCAGCGTCGGCACCACGCCAATCAAGCCTAGCGGCGAAGTAAGAAAGACCATGATCATCGCCGCGATCGAACGCACCTGCACAATGATGATCAGCAACGTCATGGCGATCATGATCGGCAGCAAGGGCAAGATCGCCTTGCCCGCCTTGCCGGATTCCTCGATGGCTCCTGCCTGCTCGATCCGGTAACCGGAAGGCAGTGTCTCGATGATCGGCTGAAGTTGCTTGAGGATCACACTGGAAACATCCGGTGGCTGCAAGCCTTCGGCAATGTCGCCACGCACGGTGATGGTCGGAGTACGGTCACGGCGCCGCAGAATCGGATCCTCCATGCGCACATCGACCTCACCGATCTGCGACAACGGGATGCGTTGCCCCGTCGCGCCGACCAGGGTGAAGCCTTGGATTTGCGCCGGGTCGAGCCTGATATTGCCGGCGGCACGGCCGATGACCTGCACTGAACGAATGTCCTCGCGAACCGCCGTGATCGGCACTCCGCTCAGCAGGAACTGCAGCTGCCGGGCAACCGCATTGGAGCTCAACCCCACTGCTTGCAGGCGGTCCTGATCAAGATTGAAATGCAATGTCGGAGTCAGCGGTCCCCAGTCCGTATTCACCGTTCTCATCATCGGGCTGTCGTGCAGCACGCCGCGGACTTGCTCGGCGATGTCGCGCAACTTCGCCGGATCAGGCCCCATCACCCGGTAGGCAACCGGAAACGGCGAATAAGGACCAAACACGATTTGCGTGGCCCTGACGCGGGCCTCCGGCGCGAGTCCTGCAGCAACCGCTTCGCGCAAGCGCAACTTGAGGGTTTCACGGGCCTCCTGACTGTCCGTGAGTACGACAATTTTGGCAAACGAAGGGTCGGGTAACTCCGGTGCCATTGCCAGGAAAAAACGTGGCGCCCCCTGGCCGATATAGGCCGTGACGATTTTGGCCTCGTCCTGCTTGTGCAGCCAGCCTTCGACCTTGGCGGCGGTGGCGCTGGTCTGCTCAAGCGAAGTCCCATAAGGCATTTGCACTTCGATCATTACCTCGGGACGGTCGGAGGTCGGAAAGAACTGCTTCTTCACCAGCCCCATGCCTGGCACAGCGACGAAAAACAGCGTGACCACCGTGCCTGCCACCAGCCATTTGCGAGCGATCACCACAGTCAGCAGTCGGCGGAAGCGGTTGTAATCAGGCGTGTTGTAGATCGCCGCGTGGCCCCCTTCGACTTTCTTGATGTCCGGCAACAACTTCACGCCCAGATACGGCGTGAACGCCACCGCGACGACCCAGGACGCGATCAGCGCGATGCCGACGATCCAGAACATGTTGCTGGTGTACTCGCCAGCAGTGGATTGCGCAAAACCGTTCGGCAAAAAGCCGATTGCCGTTACCAGCGTACCGGACAGCATCGGCGCTGCCGTATGGCTCCAGGCATAGGCGGAAGCTTTGATGCGGTCGTAGCCCTCCTCCATTTTCACCACCATCATCTCAATAGCGATGATGGCGTCATCGACCAACAATCCGAGCGCGAGGATCAATGACCCGAGGGTAATGCGATCAAAGTTCTTGCCAGTGGCGGCCATCACCACGAACACAATCGCCAGGGTCAATGGCACCGCCGCCGCAACCACCACCCCGACCCGCCAGCCCATGCTGAGAAAGCACACGAGCATGACCACCAGCAACGCGACAAAAAACTTGACCATGAACTCGCCGACCGCCGAATCGATATTGACCGCCTGGTCGGTGACTTTGGCGAGCGTCATGCCCAACGGCATTTCTGCATTGATCAGGGCCGTTTCCGCATCCAGCGCCTTGCCCAGATCCAGGCCGTTCCACCCCTCGCGCATCACGACACCCAGCAGCAGCGCGTCTTCACCGTTATTGCGCACAACAAAAGTGGCCGGATCTTCGTAACCCCGTTCAACCGTCGCCACATCAGAGAGCATCAGTGTGCGCCCCTGCACGAAGACAGGTGTGTCGCGAATTTTCTGCACTTTGTCGAAGGCACCATCGAGACGCAGAAATACCTGCGGCCCTTTGGTTTCGATGGACCCGGCAGGCGTCAGCACGTTCTGACTGTTCAGGGCGGCGAAGATGTCCTGCGCAGACAAGCCGAGGGTCGCCAACCGGTCATGGGAAAACGAAACGTAGATGCGCTCGGCTTGCTCACCGATGATGTTGACCTTCTTCACACCCGGCACATGCAGCAGACGCTGGCGCATGACTTCCGCATCACGCACCAGCAAACGCTGCGGCTCGCCTTTGGCCTTCAAGGCGTACAGCGCGAAAGTCACGTCGGAAAACTCATCGTTGACCATCGGCCCGATCACACCGGCCGGCAGCTTGATGGCTTCATCGGCGAGTTTCTTGCGTGCTTGATAGAACTCTTCCTGCACTTGCGAGGGTGGCGTTCTATCGAGCAACGACACCATCGTAAACGCGAGTCCAGGGCGAGTGTAGGTTTCCGAGCGGTCGTACCACTTGAGTTCTTGCAGGCGCTTTTCAAGGGGTTCGGCGACCTGATCCTGCATCTCTTGCGCCGTCGCGCCCGGCCACGCGGTGATGACGGTCAACTGCTTGACCGTAAACGGTGGGTCCTCTGCACGCCCCAATTGAAAGAACGCCAAAGTCCCCGCAACCGCAATCAGAAAAATCAGGAACACCGTGATCGCCTGCTCGCGCACGGCGATGGCCGAAAGGTTGAAGCGCCCCTGGCTCATGGACGACTCCCGGCAACGCTGGCTGCGCTCTGCTGCGGCAATCTCACTTCCTCACCGTCGCGCAGCAGATGGGCGCCCAACGCCACCACCTGCTCACCGGCAGTGAGATCGCCAACGATGCGTGCCGAATCGTCGCTCAATCCCAGCACCTCAACCGCCCGCCAGGTCACTGTTGTCGGTGTTCCGGTGATCAGCCACACACCGGGGCCTTTGCCCGGGTCGTAAACGGCAGCGATGGGGACTTGTAACGTCTGTGTCTGAGTAGCGCGCTCGGCAATGCTGAGGGTCACGGTCGCACCGATCGGCGCATTGGCCAGCGGCCCTTCGAGCACATAGCGCGCCTCAAACGTGCGCGTTGTGCGGTCTGCCGAATCCGAAAGCAGCCGCAGTTTTGCCGTCACCGCTGCTGAGCTCACCCCGTAAAGGCTGGCTTGCGCAGTGGAGCCGGCAGCCGGACGCAAGGTTTCGGGCAGATGCACGATGGCTTCGCGCTGACCTGCGCGCGCCAGTCGAACCACCGGTTGTCCCGGGCTGACCACTTGTCCAGGTTCGGCGAGTGTTTCCACCACCACGCCGTCCGCATCAGCGACCAGCAGCGCATAACCCGAGGCATTACGCGCAACGTCCGCTTGCGCCTGCGCGGCGTTGAGCTGCGCCTTTGCAGTCTCCGCGGCGGCTCTGAACTGATCGTAGGCGGATGCCGAAATGGCGCCAACGCTGACCAGTTTGCGATAGCGCGCCTCGTCGTCGGCTGTCTGCTTGGCGCGGGCGCTAGCCGCTATGACCTCCGCCTGCTGCGCCCGCGCTTGCAGTCCGAGATCAATCGGGTCGAGACGCATCAACGGCTGTCCCCGCTTGACGGCCTGCCCCGTATCAACCAGACGTTCGAGCACTTTGCCCGAAACGCGAAAACCCAGGTCGCCCTGAACGCGCGCCGCGACCACGCCCGTGAAAGAGCGAGCGACATCGGTTGACGCTTGAACCGCAGCGGATCTGACCAGCGGCGGCTGGGTACGGGGATCTGCGACGCTGGAAGATTCGCCACAGGCGCTCAGGACAAGAGGCAAGAGGCATGCGGCAATGGGGAAAGGTCGGAGCCGGCGCATAAATTCCCTTACTGAGAAATAGGATGAGCATCATATTCTCAGTGCAGTGACTAATTGCGTCAATGGTCACACTTAAAGAAGTGTCAGTTCACTGATCGGCAGCAGTATCGACCATCAATTGTTTGGTACGAGCGGCTTGGTATTGCGATAGTTACCTGATATCTAGACCGGCATGTGGCTCTATCACTTTCGTGACCATTTATATTAATGGTCACTTAACGCTAAAAATCCCCCTCTCCCGCCACTCATGCGCAGGGAACAGGTGATTTGATAAGAGGATGTCGCCTGGACTTGAGTCGCCTGAAAATGTTGCTCAGGGACGGGTCAAGGCATGAGGCTGCGCAGGATGAGATTGGTGGTCAGCGTGGGCGCTTGCTCGATCAGATCCAGATTGTGTTGCAACAGCAGCGGGTTGACGAAAGGTCGCAGCGCCAGATTGATCGCCTCGACGGTCTCGTCAAGCGGCGTCTTGCGCTCGAACTCCCCTGCTTCTCGCCCGTGACGCACGATGTCGAGGATAAAGCCCTTGATTTGGGCCTCATACACCTGCGCGCTGTTCCAGCGCTCCGAGGCGGAAAACGCCGCGATGTCGTAGAGCTTGCGATCGTTGAAGAACAGGTCAACGCCCGTGGCGATCACGGTTTTGACCAACCTGCGCAAACGCTCGGTGGCTGAAACCGGTTCTGCGTTTATCGCCTGTTCAACAGCCGCCACGATTTGCCCCAGGCAGTTGGCGCAAATGGCCTCGCCAATCGCCTGCTTGGAATCAAAGAATTTATAGATGTAGGCCTTGGAAAAACCAATGGCCTTGGCCAGGTCGGAAACCGTGGTTTTACCGTAGCCGTATTGGCTGAAATGCTCGTTGGCCGCGACGACAATCTGGTCACGAATGTCGTGTTCAGCTGGGCCGCGAGTGCTTGGCGAGGAGGCAGATCTGGATGGCTGATTCATGGGGGCAGCTTACTCAGGCTGTCAACGACTGACAACTCGCCGAGCATTGTTGAACGTGTCACACCACCGCTGCTTCAACCGTTCTGGAACGCCACGCAAACGCCAACACCATCAGCAGCCCCAGGCCCGCCATTGCCGCCCCGGCCAGGGAAATCGCCGGATAACCCAGCCCACTGCTGATCACCGCACCGCCCAGCGCTGCGCCAATCGCGTTGCCGAAGTTGAAGGCGCCGATGTTCACCGCCGAGGCCAGATTGGGCGCGTCCTTGGCCGCTTCCATGACGCGCATCTGTAGCGGCGGCACCAGAGCGAAACTGGCGATGCCCCAGATCAGGATGGCCACGGCGGCCGGCAGCGGCCAGCGCATCAATACGGTGAACGCCAACAAGACCAGAATCAGGACGCTCAACGAGACGATCAGGGTGCGATCTATCGAGCGGTCAGCAGCCTTGCCGCCCCACATGTTGCCCAGCGTCAAGCCGACACCGTAAAGCATCAGCATGGCGGTGATGAAGGCGGTGGACGCATGGGTCTCGCTGCTGAGGATTGGCGCGATGTAGGTGAAGACGGTGAACATGGCGCTTGAGCCGACGACAGTCAGGGCCAGCGCGGCCAGCACCGGGCCGCGGCCCAATACGCGAATCTCCGCCATGACACCGACGCTCTGCGGCGCCCGCACGTTGGGCAGCGCGAACCACAATGCAGCCATGGTCACCACGCCCAGGCCGGTAATCCCCCAGAAAGCGGTGCGCCAGCCGAACAGTTCACCAAACCAGGCAGCCAGCGGCACACCGCCGATGGTCGCCAGGGTCAGGCCCATGAACATCGCCGCAATGGCCCCGGCACGTTTCTCGGGAGCGACCACGCTGGCGGCGACGATTGAGCCAACGCCAAAAAAGGCACCGTGGTTCAGTGAGGTCACGACCCGGGCGACCATGAGGCTGTAGTAATCCGTGGCCAAGGCAGACATCAGATTACCCAGGGTAAAAATCGCCATGAGCCCGATCAGCAGATAACGCCGGGGAATCCTGCCGGTGGTCAGGGTCATCAGCGGCGCGCCGAGCAATACGCCCAGCGCATAGGCACTGACCAGCAAACCGGCAGCGGGAATGGAAACCCCCAGATCCGCAGCGATACCCGGCAACATACCCATGGGGGCGAATTCGGTGACGCCGATGCCGAAGGCACCGATGGCGAGTGCAACAAGGGGTGGATTGATACGCATGGAAAGCTCCTTATCTATGCCGCCAATGCTACGATCACGATTTTTCAGGCGGTAGATAGCATTTTTGGCAATCACCTTTGCGTAGGAGGCACAAGTGGATTTCAACGGCAGGTCAGGTGAAATGAGCGTGTTCACCACCGTGGCCCAGGAAGGCAGTCTGTCGGCTGCCGCGCGTGCGCTGGGCCTGACACCCTCGGCGGTCAGCCGGATCATCGCCCGCACCGAGCAACGGCTGGGCACCCGCCTGCTGTTGCGCACCACCCGAGCGATCACCTTCACGGCCGAGGGCGAAGCGTTTCTGCGCGGCGCCCGGCGAATCCTCGCCGACATGGATGAGGTCGAAGAAGCCATCGCCGATCAAGGCGTGCCCAGAGGGCGATTGCGGGTCAGTGCCGCCCTCGGTCACGGACGGCTGGCTATCGTTCCGTTGGTCGCAGCCTTCAGCGCCCGTTACCCGAACATCGTCGTCGACCTCAACCTCGGCGACGAAGTGGTCGACATTCTCGGCGGGCAAGCCGACGTCGCGGTGCGCTTTGGCCATCTGCCCGACAGCCCGCTGACCGCACGCAGGATCGGCAGCACCGGCCAGGTCGTGGTGGCATCGCCCGAGTATCTGCAGCGCCACGGCATCCCGCAGGAACCGGAAGACCTCCTACAGCACAACTGCCTGCGCTTCAATTTCAAGCGTGCCGAACCCAACTGGCCATTTATCCGCGATGGCAAAGCGTTTTCCCTGAAGGTCAGCGGCAACATTGAATGCAGCAGCGGTGAAGCGCTGGCACAACTCGCGCGAGTGGGTGCCGGGATTGCCCGTATCGGAGGGTTCAGCGTGAGCGAGGATCTGCAGCGCGGCGACCTGATTGCGTTGCTGGAAGCCTGGAACCCCGGTGACCAGGAACCGATTCATGCGGTGTTCGTCGGCGGCCCGGCCATGCCGGCGCGGGTGCGATTGTTCGTCGACTTTTTGCTGGAGCATCACCGGATGTCAGCGCAGTTATAAGCTGATTTCTCATGCCCATACCCCGTCCGCTGAGTGACTGCTGATCCCGTCAGGCTGTCGCGCTCGCCTCGACAATATGAACTTGCGTGGCATTACGCCCCGCCAGCCATGCAAGCACAGACGCGCCGACCAACACGGCGGCACTGAGTTCGAACGTAGCTTTGTAACCGCTCAGATCAAACGCCAGACCGCCAATGATGGCGCCTGCGGCAATCGCCAGCTGGACAATGGCCACGAGCAGGCCGCCCCCAGCTTCCGCATCATCGGGCAGCGTTTGCGCCAGCCATGTCCACCAGCCGACCGGCGCGGCGGTGGCCACCAGTCCCCAGAGGCCGAGCAACACGGCGGTCAGCACCGGTGAATGGCCGAAGCTGACCAACGACAGCGCGATGGCGGCCATGATCAGCGGGATGACAGTCAACGTGCGATAGAGGCCACGGCCCATAAACCGTTCGATCAAAAAGGTGCCGATAAAACCGGCCAGCCCCAGCCCCAGCAGCATGAAGGACAACGTAGAGACACTGACGCCCGTCACGCCTTCCAGAAATGGCCGCAGGTAGGTGAACAGCATGAACTGGCCCATGAAAAACACGCTGACGGCGACCATGCCCAAGGCCACTGGCAACTGCTTCATCAACCGCAGCACGTTGCCGCTACCGGCCTGGCGTTCGGTCTTGAAGGACGGGAGGCTGATCAGCAGCCACACGGCGGCCAGCACGGCGACCGGAACCACACAGAAGAATGCCCCGCGCCAGCCGATCAGCGAGCCGAGAAAGCTCCCCGCCGGAGCCGCGATGACCGTCGCCAAAGCGTTACCGCCATTGACGATGGCCAGCGCCCGGGAAACCTGTTCAGGCTTCACCAGACGCATTGCAGTCGCCGCTGACAGCGACCAGAAGCCACCAATCGCAATTCCGATCAGCGCACGTCCAAACATGAATGACGGATAGCCCGGGGCAATCGCGACGACCGTACCGGAGACGATCATCAGCAAGGTCAGGCCGAGCAGCAGCGTCTTGCGTTCGATGCGCGCGGCGACCGAGGCAATCAGCAGGCTGGTGATCAAGGCAAAGGCGCCGGACACGGAAATACCCTGTCCCGCCTGGCCTTCGGTGATGTGCAGGTCTGCCGCAATCGGCGTCAGCAGGCTGACCGGCATGAACTCTGAAGCGACGAGAGCGAAGGCGGCCAACGACATGGCCAGCACGGCGCTCCAGCCGCCTGTTCTTTTAGAAGGATCTGTAGAAGGAAAGGTCATGGGAACTACCTGTGATGCGGAAAAACGTGTGGGTGTGATGCGCAGGGGCAAGCCATTCACCGCCCTTGCGAGCACTGCCCCTGTAACAGATAGACACATTCTCCCGGTCAATCCGACGCTTCCCTAGCGCATTCCTCTTGAATGCTTGCCTGATCCTCTGGCGATGCAGGGTGATGGATAGGAAACGTCTCGCGCGCGGATTAGAGTTCGCTCAACAGGAGTGAGCCCACATGATCCCTACCCCCCTGCTCCAGGCATCGCCTTTGGCGCTGAACATCGACCCGCGCGTGAGCGCACCGGGCGACTTCGCCACGGCCATACCCGGTTTGTCGCTGTTTCGTCGCGACCAACCGGCGCCGCCCGCGGTGTGCATGATCGAACCCAGCCTGATTCTCGTGGGCCGCGGCGAAAAGCGCTTGTGGGTCGGTGGTGAGGGCTACAGCTACGACCCTTCACGGTTTCTGGTGACGTCGCTGGACCTGCCCGCCAACTCCGAAGTGACGCACGCCAGTCCCCAACAACCCTGTGTCGGCCTTGTGCTCAAACTGGATGTCAGCATGCTCGCCGAGGTCATCACCAAGAGTGGCTTGCCGGCCAAGCGGCAGCCATCAACGGGCTCGGGCGCCGCGATTGGCAGCCTGTCGTCTACCCTGGCGGGCGCACTTGATCGTCTGCTGGCATTGCTCGATGAACCCGAAGCGATCCCGGTGCTGGCGCCGCTGATACTGCGTGAAATCCACTACCGCCTGCTCCACACCGACCAAGGTGCACGGCTGCGGCAGATCACGGCCGTCGATGGTCAGGGCTATCGCATCGCCAAAGCGATTGACTGGCTCAAGGTCAATTACACCGATGCCCTGCGCATCGACGATCTCGCCGCACGGGTGCAGATGAGCGCGCCGACCTTTCACCATCATTTCCGTCAGCTCACCGGCATGAGTCCGCTGCAGTACCAGAAATGGCTGCGGCTGAACGAAGCGCGGCGGCTGATGCTGGTCGAACGCCTCGACGTTTCGCGCGCGGCGTTTGCGGTCGGCTATGAAAGCCCGTCGCAGTTCAGCCGCGAATATGCCCGGCTGTTCGGCACCGCACCGAGTCGTGACATCGCCCTCCTGCGCGGGCAGCCATTCGAGGCAGAAGCGCTAGGCACAGTCGCGAATTGAACGAAACCCGGTGATGCGCCTCGCCGCGTGTCGCCGCTTATAACAATGCACGTCAACCGATGATCAGCGGGTGAATCATGGAACTACGAATCAACCAGAAGACCTATCAGGTCGATGCCGACGCCGATACGCCCTTGCTGTGGGTGATCCGCGATGATCTGGGCATGACCGGAACCAAGTACGGCTGCGGACTGGCGCAATGCGGCGCCTGCTCGGTGCTGGTGGATGGCAATGTCGTGCGCTCGTGTGTCACGCCGGTGGCCGGTGTGGTCGGCCGCGAGGTGACCACCATTGAGGCCATCGAAAGCGATGAGGTGGGCAAACGGGTGGTCGCAACCTGGGTCGATCTGCAGGTCGCCCAGTGCGGCTACTGTCAGTCCGGGCAAGTCGTGGCAGCCACGGCGCTGCTCAAACAAAACCCCAAACCGAGTGATGCGCAGATCGAGGCGGCGATGGTCAATCTGTGCCGCTGCGGTACTTACAACGCCATTCATGCCGCCGTGCATGAGCTCGCCGGCAAGGGAGAAGCGTGATGAGCGTTCGAATCGACCCTTCACAGCAAGCCTCGGTACTGGAACTGCACGAACCGATCAATGTTTCGCGCAGACGTTTTCTGACCGGAACGGCCGTCGGCGCACTGGTCCTCGGCTTCGGCCTGCCGCTCGGTGCGACACGCGTACAAGCGGCAGCGGCGACAACGACCGCCGAACGCGGCACGCAGGTGCCGGCGTTTCTTGAGATCCGTCCGGACAACCGCGTGCGTCTACTCTGCCCGTTCATGGAGGGCGGACAAGGCACGTTCACCGCGATGGCACAGATTGTCGGTGAAGAGCTGGATGCCGACCCGGCGACCTTCCTGGTCGAGGCCGCACCGCCCGGCGAGGCTTACGTGGTCTTGGAAAACGGCATGCGCATCACCGGCGGCAGCATGTCGGTGCGCATGAGTTATCCGGTCATGCGCCGCCTCGGCGCCCTCGCCCGCGCCATGCTGTTGCAGGCAGGCGCGCAGCAACTGGGCGTGCCGGTGAGCGAGTTGAGCACCGAACCCGGCAAAGTCGTGCACGCCAAGTCGGGCCGCTCGCTGGCCTACGGTGAACTGGCCGAGCGTGCGATGGATCTGCCGGTTCCCGATCCGGCCTCCGTGCAACTGCGTGATCCGGGCCAGTTCCGCTGGATCGGCAAACCGGTGAAACGCCTCGATGCCTACGACAAGTCCACGGGCAAGGCGCTCTACAGCATCGATCTGAAGGTCGACGACATGTTGCATGCCGCCGTGCAACATGCCCCGCGCCTGGGGATGACGGTCGGCAACCTGCGTAACGAAGACCAGGTCAAGGCAATGAAAGGTGTGCACTCGGTGCATCGTCTGCCAGGCGCCGTGGCGGTGGTCGCCGAGCGCTGGTGGCACGCCAAACGTGCCGTCGAGGCGATTCAGGTCGACTGGCAAGAGCCCGCGGCCGACAGCCAGGTACGGCCGATGCCCGCCGACTTCTCCAGCGATGCCTGGCTCAAGCGCCTCGCTGAAGATAAAGGCCCGGCCAAAGATGATGAAAACGAAGGCGACGTGGCTTCGATTCTCAAGGAGAACAAGACCCGAATCGACGCCACTTACCACAACCAATACCTGAACCACGGCCAGTTGGAGCCGCCTTCGGCACTGGCGCGGTTCAATCCGGACGGTTCGCTGGAAGTCTGGTTGCCGAATCAGGCGCCGGACATGTTCCGTGCCGACATCGCCAAACGCACGGGGCTCGATCCGTCGCGCATCACCTTGCATTCGCCACTGCTTGGGGGGTTCTTCGGCCGGCATTTCCTCTACGACTCAGCCAGTCCCTATCCGCAGGCAATCGCGCTGGCGAAAGCGGTTGGCCGCCCGGTGAAACTGATCTGGAGTCGCGAGGAAGAGTTTCTGCGTGATGTGCTGCGCCCGGTCGCAGCGGTGAATTTCCGTGCCGCGCTGGACAGCGATGGCTGGCCGCTGGCAATCGAAGCGGTCAGTGCCACCGAAGGCCCGACCGAAGCCCTCGCCGGCAAGCAAGGTGAGAAGCTCGACCCGACGGCGCTTGAAGGCTTGTCGGGCAAATCCTATGCGATCCCCAACAAACGCATCGCGCAGATCTACGTCAAAGGCCCGGCGATGCTCGGTTACTGGCGTTCGGTGGGCAATTCGCTCAACGACTTCTTCTATGAATCGTTCCTGGATGAACTGGCCGACAAGGGCGGCAAAGACCCGTTCGACCTGCGACTGCATTTGCTGCGTGACAACAAACGACTGACCACCTTGCTGCAAGCAGTGGGTGAATTGTCGGGCGGCTGGAAGCGCGGACCGTTCACCGCCGAGGATGGCAGCCGACGTGCGCGCGGCGTGGCCATGGCTTCGCCGTTCGGTACAGAGACGGCGGTGATCGCCGAGGTGTCCATCGAGCACGGCCAGGTCAAAGTGCACGACATTTGGCAGGCGATTGATCCGGGCAGCATCGTCAACCCGGCGATTGTCGAGGCTCAGGTCAATGGCGCCGTGGCATTGGGACTGTCGCAAACCCTGGTGGAAGAAGCAGTGTGGATCGATGGCAAACCCCGGGCGCGCAACTACGACTTGTACCCGATCCTGTCGCCTGCGCAGATGGCGCGGGTGCACGTGCGTGTGGTCGAGAGCGGGGAAAAAATGGGCGGCATCGGTGAACCACCGCTGCCAGCGGTGGCGCCCGCCGTCGCTAACGCGGTGGCGACGCTAACCGGTCAGCGGGTGCGCAGCCTGCCCATGAGCCGACACACCTTCTCTTGATCAGCGCCGGAGCGTCCATGAATAACAGCCGATTCGCAAGAACCGCTGGCTGGCTGGCAGTGCCGTGCCTGGTCGCGGCAGGCCTGCTAGCCTGGTATGTCACCCGCGAGCCTGTCTCGCGTCTGGAAAACCCTCAGATCGCCGTGGCCGACATCGACCCGGCGCTGGTCGCGCGTGGCGAGTACGTCGCCCGGCTCAGCGATTGTGTGGCTTGCCACAGCGTGCCGGGCGGTGCGCCGTTCGCCGGCGGCCTGGAAATGGCCACACCGCTGGGCTCTATCCACGCGACCAATATCACCCCGGACACGGAAACCGGCATTGGCCACTACAGCCTCGCGGACTTCGACCGGGCGGTGCGCCACGGCGTGGCACCCGGCAGTCGCCGCCTGTATCCGGCGATGCCCTACCCGTCCTACGCCAAACTCAGTGACGATGATGTGCGTGCGCTGTATGCGTTTTTCATGAAAGGCGTGGCGCCGGTAAAACAGGCCAACATCCCCAGCGCGATTCCGTTTCCGCTGAACCTGCGCTGGCCGATTGCACTGTGGAACGGCGTGTTTGTCGACGCCGAGCCGTATGCGGCGAAACCGTCGCAGGATCAACAGTGGAACCGTGGTGCTTACCTCGTTCAGGGCGCCGGACATTGCGGCAGTTGCCACACGCCGCGTGGCTTGGCATTCAACGAGAAGGCACTGGATGAATCCGGCAAGCCGTACCTTGCCGGCGCCCTGCTCGATGGCTGGTACGCGCCGAGCTTGCGCGATGACCACAACACCGGGCTGGGCCGCTGGAGCGAGGCGCAGATCGTGCAGTTCCTCAAGACCGGGCGCAATCAACACGCAGTGGTCTACGGCTCAATGACCGAAGCGTTCAACAATTCCACGCAGTTCATGAGTGATGAGGATCTGACCGCGATTGCTCACTACCTCAAGTCGCTTCCCGGAGATCGCGAACGGGATGGCACGCCTTGGCAGTATCAAGCGGTATCTGCAGGGGAACGTCTGGACTCGCCCGGTGCTCATACCTACGTCAAGCGTTGTGCGTCTTGCCATGGTCTGGACGGCAAAGGGCAAGCGCAATGGATGCCACCGCTGGCGGGCGCCACCTCGGCTCTGGCCAGGGAAAGCGCCTCGGCGATCAACATCACCCTCAATGGTTCGCAGCGTGTGGTGGCGGCCGGCGTGCCGGATGCCTATCGCATGCCGGCCTTCCGTGAGCAGTTGTCGGATCAGCAGATCGCCGACGTGCTGACCTTCATGCGCAGCACCTGGGGCAATCAGGGCGGTGCGGTTGATGCGCAGTCGGTGGGCAAGTTGCGTGAACACACCGATCCGGCCAGCAGCAGCCCGATCATTTTGCAGATGCGCTAAGAGGATATCTTGATGGAAAGCATCGACTTGCTGGTCCTGCGCACAGCGCGGGACTGGCTTGCCGCTGGCGAGCGTGTGTTACTCGCCACGGTGGCGCGCACCTGGGGCTCATCACCACGGCCGACGGGCTCGATGATGGCTTTGCGCGAAGACGGTCGCGTGATGGGCAGCGTGTCCGGCGGCTGCATCGAGGACGATCTGATCCATCGCTACACCACGGCCCATGGCGGCAGCGCTTTCAGCGACAGCGCACCGCAAGTGGTGCGCTATGGCGTCAGCGCCGATGAGGCGCATCGCTTCGGCTTGCCCTGCGGTGGCACCCTTGAGCTGATCCTTGAATTCAACCCGACGTGGCCGTCTCTCGATGAACTGCTTACGCAACTGGACGCCGGGCAACTGGTTCGCCGTCGCCTGGCGTTGGAGTCGGGTCAGGTCACGCTCGAACCCACCGCGACGCCTGAACAGTTCAGCTTCGATGGCGCGCAGATGCTCAACACGTTGGGGCCGGGCTATCGGATGCTGATGATCGGTGCCGGCGCGCTGGCCGAGTATCTGGCGACCATGGCCTTGTTCAACGGTTTCAAGGTGGCGGTGTGCGATCCGCGTCCCGAGTACATCGACACCTGGGCGGTGGAGGGCGTGGAGCGCATCGTCGGTATGCCTGACGATGTGGTCCGCGACTTCGCGGTTGATCTGCGCACCTGCATCGTCGCTTTGAGTCATGACCCCAAACTCGACGATCTGGCGTTGCTCGAAGCGCTGCATAGCCCGGCGTTCTATATCGGCGCCATCGGCTCGCGGCGCAATAGCCAAATGCGCCGCGAACGCCTGATCGAGCATTTTGGTGAAACCGAGGCGTCGCTTGAACGCCTGCACGGCCCCATCGGCCTCTACATTGGCAGCAAGACGCCTGCGGAAATCGCCGTCAGCGTGATGGCCGAGATTCTTGCCGCCAAGAATGGCGCCCGTCTGCCGCAAGCTTTTTCCATTGCCAAGGCCAAAGCGCTCGCAGATTGAGTCGCGATTGACCGAACCTTTACGCCGAAAACACCGTCCGAGCAAAAGCGTTAACGTTTCCGCTCGCCACGAGGTTTCCGTTTGAAAGCAGCCATCGTCAAAAAATACCGTTTGATCATCAAGACCATGGGCTACGTCGGCTGGGCTTTGTTCTGGTTATTGCTCTGGGACATCGCCGTCACCGTGGACTTCATGCTGTTTCTCAACGCCAAGCTGAATTTGCCGCTGATGCCTCTGACGTTGCTGGGTTCTGCACTGGTGGTGCTGATCAGTTTTCGAAACAGCAGCGCTTACAATCGCTGGTGGGAAGCACGCACGCTGTGGGGCTTGATGATCAACAACTCGCGCAGCTTCGCCCGGCAGGTGCTGACGTTGCTGGATGATCCAGGCCGGGAGGTGAATCCTGTCAAATCGACCCTGTTGCGCCGTCACGTTGCCTACGTGAATTGCCTCGCGGCGCACCTGCAAGGGCAACCCTGTCCGAAAGAAGTCCGCGCGTTCATTCCGGCTGATGAGTTCGCCCGCAGCGGCACCACCAATAACTTTGCCAACGACATCCTCACCGGTTCCGCCGCGCTGCTGGCGCGGGAATACAAGGCCGGACGCCTCGACAGCATTCGTCTGGCACGTCTGGAGTCAACGCTGGTGGATCTGTCCAACAGCCAGGGCGGCATGGAGCGGATTGCCAATACGCCGCTGCCCTACCCTTACGTGTATTTTCCGCGACTGTTTATTTCGTTGTTCTGCCTGATCGTGCCAGTGGGACTGGTGGAGTCCCTGGGCTGGTTCACACCGCTGGCCTCGACCGTGGTCGGTTTCATGCTGCTGGCCATCGAGCGCATCGGCACCGATCTGCAAAGCCCGTTTCGCCACAGCGAGCACCAGATTCAGATGGACGCGCTGTGCGAAACCATCGAGAAAAACCTGCAGTCGATGCAGCGTGATTCTTTGGGTGACGTGCGCAGGCTTGAGGAAAACGCTTGAGGTGCGGGAGCCGTCAGGATGTCTGACGGCTCCCGAATGAAGCACACCGCTGCACAACATCGCGCAGTTTCCCGCCGCGCTGCCGCTTCCTGCGGTGCGCTCACTGTCACTCCTCCTCGGCTTCCCCCCTCAGCGACCTCTCACTTTGCGATGTGAGGGTTTCGCATCTGCAGAAAAAGATTGCCGATTCATTGTCAGGTGATTTTTTTCAGCCTATCTTGAATAAACCTATACAGATAACTTATGCGCGTACAACTTTTACGCTAGGGATCAGCCCCACGTACAGCACCGCCGCGAGAGCCTTGAATGAACCCACTATTAGCCAGCCATTACCGTGAAATTCTCGTCGGCGTCGGTGAAAACCCCGAACGCGAGGGGCTGCTGGACACGCCCAAGCGTGCCGCCAAAGCGATGCAGTACCTGTGCAATGGCTACACGATGAGCCTGGAAGATGTCACCAACGGGGCCTTGTTCGAATCGCAAAGCGATGAAATGGTCATCGTCAGCGACATCGAACTGTATTCCTTGTGCGAGCACCACATGCTGCCCTTTATCGGCAAGGCGCATGTGGCGTACATCCCCGCCGGCAGGGTGCTGGGGCTGTCGAAGGTCGCGCGGGTGGTGGACATGTTCGCGCGGCGCCTGCAGATCCAGGAAAACCTCACCCGGCAGGTAGCCGAGGCCATCCAGCAGATCACCGATGCCGCCGGGGTGGCCGTGGTCATCGAAGCCAGGCACATGTGCATGATGATGCGCGGCGTTGAGAAGCAGAACTCGGTCATGACGTCCTCGGTCATGCTGGGTGCCTTCCGTGACAGTTCGACGACGCGGCAGGAGTTCCTGCAACTGATTGGACGGCGATAAAGCTATACAGCACCTGTTCACTGTACAAGCCAGCCACTGAAAACTTCACCCCGTCACCGGTTCGATTCAGGGAGTAAGGCCATGACCCGATTTGTGCTGTTACTGGCACTGGCACTCAGCGTCGCAAGCTGCGGCAATGTGGATGTCGCTCGTTACGCGGATCAACAACCGACTCTGGACCTGCAGCGCTTTTTCAGCCAGCCCGTCAAAGCCTGGGGGATGTTTCAAAAACGCAGCGGTGAGGTGGTCAAACGTTTCGAGGTCAACATCGTCAGCCGGCGTGAGGGCAACAACCTCATTCTCGACGAGCGTTTCCTGTACAGCGACGGCACCCGCCAGCGCCGTGTCTGGACCCTCACGCCCGAAGGCCCGGGGCGCTGGAGCGGCCGCGCGGATGACGTGGTGGGTGTCGCCAAGGGCGAGGTCGCGGGCAACACGTTGCACTGGCGTTATCGCTTGAACCTGCCGGTCGATGATTCGACTTACGAAATGAGCATGGACGACTGGATGTACTTGATGGACGAGGACACGTTGATCAACCGCACCAGCATGTCCAAGTTCGGGGTCGAGGTCGGCCAGGTGACCTTGTTCTTCCGTCGCCAGGCTGCCGGCGCCAGCGAATGAGTCGCGCATTGATCATGGCCTCGTTCGCTGGCGGTTATCGCGCGCGGGTGATCGGCGCCAGTGGCGCCCATTTGGCGAACGTTGCCGCTGAACAGCTATTGACCTGGATTCACCCGCTGATACCGGCCGAGTGCGGCCATTTCTGTGCCTGCGATGGACAACGCCTACCCCGGTAGGCAAGGAGTGAAGCATGAACCTGCAAGCCCTTACCGAACGTGCGGCCAACAGTGAAATTCGCGAGCTGGAGCTGTTGTCACTTGAAGGAGGTTTTTATCTGGCGCGGATTCGCCTGGATCATGGCCAGTTCACCTTGCTGGATGAGACGGCCAAGCCGATGCACCTGCGCTCGATCACCCACTTGCGTGACTTGCTGCAGACCGTGCCGGCCTTTCCTTGCGTACTGGTGCAGCAATGCGTGCACGACGAAATGTGCGGCCGGGATGCAGGCCCTGTGGAAGAGCTGCGCATTCCGTTTTCGCTCACCACGCCTTGATGAGTCGGACGGCGTCCTTCAACGCTCTGATGAAGGGCGCCGACCTGTTTGTCGATCACCCGCTAAGCTGTTTTTACTGCCGTGTGTCAGTTGACGCGTTGATGGCCGGCTGAACAGTGCTCAACAGGAAAACTGTCATAACCACCATTTTTCCTGACAGAACAGCCTGTTTGCAGGCGTTCAACAGCTTTGCTCAACCCCCGAAGAGCGCGAGTTTCGGCTCAGGCGCGTTATCAAAGAAGCAACAACGCTTTATTACTGAATTAGTGATTTAACTAGGTAGTTACCTAACTATATAATGCCCGCCTCATTTCAACGGGACATTCAACGTGAAGCAGAGTCAAGGCCTCTCAGGCATATCAAAATTCATTCTGGTGGGGCTGGGCGTCGTCATCGCCCTGCTCGGCTTGGCGCTGGCTGCGGGCGGCGTGAAATTGGTCAGCCTGGGAGGGTCGTGGTACTTCCTGCTGGGCGGTCTGGTGATGGCCGTTTCCGGTCTGCTGATTGCCCGACTCAAAACGGCCGGTGCGTGGTTGTTCGCTGCCTTTCTGGTCGGCACCGCCATCTGGGCCGTGAGCGATGCGGGCCTGGTGTTCTGGCCGGTGTTCTCGCGCCTGTTCATGTTCAGTGTGATCGGTCTGGTCGTGGCGCTGGTCTATCCGCTGCTCAAGCGTGCCAACGGTGGCGTTGCCGGTCGTGGCGCTTACGCCGTGGCGGCGGTGCTGGCGGTCGGCGTGGTGGTGGCAGCCGGTAACATGTTCGTCGCCCACCCTACCGTGGCGGCAACCGGCACAGGCCCGGGTGTCACCCCGGTCGAGCCGGACAAGGCGCAGAAAGACTGGGCGCACTACGGTAATACCGAAGGTGGCAGCCGTTTCGCCGCGCTGGACCAGATCAACCGCAACAACGTCGACAAGCTGAAAGTCGCGTGGACCTACCACACCGGCGACGTCGCCGAGAGCGATGGCAACGGCGCCGAAGATCAGCTGACCCCGCTGCAAGTCGGCAACAAAGTGTTCATCTGCACCCCGCACAACAACTTGATCGCCCTCGATGCCGACACCGGCAAAGAACTGTGGAAGAACGCGATCAACGCCCAGTCGAAAGTCTGGCAGCGCTGCCGTGGCATGGCGTATTTCGACGCCACGGCCGCCATCGCTCAGCCCGGCAACTCGACCATCATCGAAGCCAAGCCAGCGCCGGCGGCCAACTGCCAGCGTCGTCTGCTGACCAACACCATCGACGCACGCCTGATTGCGGTCGATGCCGACACCGGCGAGTTCTGCCAGGGTTTCGGCAACAACGGCCAGGTTGATCTGAAGGCGGGTCTCGGTAATGTGCCGGACAGCTACTATCAGTTGTCCTCCGCCCCGTTGATGGCTGGCACCACTGTTGTGGTCGGCGGTCGCGTGGCTGACAACGTACAAACCGATATGCCGGGCGGTGTGATTCGCGGCTTCGACGTGATGACTGGCGCCATGCGCTGGGCCTTCGACCCGGGCAACCCGCAGGATAAAAAGGCACCGGCCGACGGCAGCACCTATGTGCGCAGCACACCGAACAGCTGGGCGCCGATGTCCTACGACCCGGCAACCAACACGGTATTCCTGCCGATGGGCAGTTCGTCGACCGACATCTATGGTGTCGAGCGCAGCAAGCTGGATCACACCTACGGTGCTTCGATCCTCGCACTGGACGCCACCAGCGGTGAAGAACGCTGGGTGTTCCAGACCGTGCACAACGACCTCTGGGACTTCGACCTGCCGATGCAGCCGAGCCTGATCGACTTCACCAAGGACGGTAAAACCGTGCCTGCGGTGGTCATCGGCACCAAGGCCGGGCAGATCTACGTGCTCGACCGCGCCACCGGCAAACCGCTGACCGACGTCAAAGAAGTCCCGGTCAAAGCGGCGAACATCCCGAATGAACCGTACTCGCCAACCCAGCCGAAATCGGTGGGCATGCCGCAAATCGGTGCTCAGCACCTGACCGAATCGGACATGTGGGGCGCCACTCCATATGATCAACTGCTGTGCCGCATCGACTTCAAAGGCATGCGCTATGACGGCCTGTACACCGCGCCAGGCACCGATAAATCGCTGAGCTTCCCGGGTTCGCTGGGTGGCATGAACTGGGGCAGTATTTCCACTGACCCGGTACACGGTTTCATCTTCGTCAACGACATGCGTCTGGGGCTGTGGATTCAGATGATCCCGTCGCAGAACAAAGGCCAGGCCGCTGGCGGTGGTGAAGCGCTGAACACCGGCATGGGCGCCGTTCCGTTGAAAGGCACGCCTTACGCCGTGAACAAGAACCGCTTCCTGTCGGTCGCCGGCATTCCTTGCCAGGCGCCGCCGTTCGGTACGCTGACCGCCATCGACATGAAAACCCAGAAGGTCGCCTGGCAGGTTCCGGTCGGCACCGTTGAAGACACCGGTCCACTGGGCATCCGCATGCACCTGCCGATCAAGATCGGTCTGCCAACCCTCGGCGGCACCCTGTCGACCCAAGGTGGTTTGATCTTCATCGCCGGCACCCAGGACTTCTACCTGCGCGCCTTCAACAGCGGCAACGGTGAAGAAGTCTGGAAAGCGCGTCTGCCAGTCGGTAGCCAGGGCGGCCCGATGACTTACGTTTCGCCGAAAACCGGCAAGCAGTACATCGTGATCACCGCCGGCGGCGCTCGCCAGTCGACCGATCGTGGCGACTACGTGATGGCTTACGCCTTGCCGTAATCCCCTGCGTCCACGTTAAGCGCGGACGCTTGCCTTGAGCGCGGCACCTTCGGGTGCCGCGCTGCTTTTCCCCTATTGCTCAAGTTTTCTGCAGGAAGATTTACATGCTATCGGCTGTTCGTTTTTCCCGTTCCGACCTGTTCAAAGGCCTGTTGCTGGGTGTCGCGTGCACCACCACCCTCCCCGCGCTGGCCGACAACGATTCCGACCTGTTGACCCGCAGCACCCTCACCGGTGACTGGGGTGGATTGCGTCACCAGATGGATGAAGAAGGCGTCAAGTTCACCGGCGACTACAGCGGCGAAACCGCCTACAACGCTGACGGCGGACTGCATCGCTCGGCGCGTTATTCGCAAAACATCAAGCTCGGCGTGCAGTTCGATCTGAGCAAACTGTATGGCTTCGACAACGCCGGCAAAGTCCAGTTGACCATCAACGACCGTCGCGGCAACAGCGCTTCGCAAGACCTCGTCGGCAACCGCCTGCCGATCCAGGAAAACTACGGTGGCTTGTACACGCGCCTGACCGAGTTGAGTTATGAGCGCAGCCTGTTCACGCCCGCGCTCAACGTCAAACTCGGCTACATGGCGATGGGCAACGATCTCGGCGGCCTCGACAGCGGCATTCTCTGCAACTTCATGAACGCCGGTTTCTGCGGTCACCCGCTGAACATGTCCGGCGGCAGCGGCTGGACCAACTACCCCAACGCTCACTTGGGTGTGCGGCTGAAATACGACCTGTCGCCGTCGTGGCAACTGCGCGTCGCGGCGTTCAACGTCGATCCGCAAAGCAACGGCAATTCCAGCCGTGCCTGGCACCTGGGCCCCAAACAGACCACCGGCACCGTGGTGCCGATCGAGTTGGTGTACAAGCACGCCGGCGAGCTGCCGGGCGAATACAAGGTGGGCTACTACTACGACAGCTCCGACGTCAAACGCATCGGCAGCAATAAAGAAGTGTCCGGTCGCGGCGGTCATTATTTGCTGGTCGATCAAGCCGTGTGGCGCTCGGCGTCGTCCGAAGGCCGCAGTTTGCATGCCTTCGGCCAATACTCGGCGGCGAGCGAAGCGGCCTCGCCGTTCAGCAAGTGGTACGGCACCGGCGTAGTGCTGTACAAACCATTCGAGGGCCGCCCGCGCGACACCGTTGCCTTGGGTTATGGCCGCGCCGTGCCAAACCCGCGCAGCCGCGACGTGCTGCAAGACGCCGCGCTGGACAATGGTGCCGCGTTCCCGAACCTGGACAGCGCCGAGCAATTGATCGAGCTGGGCTACGGCTACCAAGCCACGCCGTGGCTGACCCTGCGCCCGAACATGCAATACATCATCGAGCCGGGCGCGTTCTCCGGGCAGGACATCGACAATGCGCTGGTGTTGGGTCTGCAGGTGAAAGCGTCGCTGTAAACCCTCGGGTTTCCAGGCACAAAAAAACCGGCGCAATCGCCGGTTTTTTTGTGTGCGAACATCAGGCCTGATCCAAAGCCTCCACTATCCCCTGATCCTCGCCGAGGAACCCGCCGCTCTGGTGTTGCCAGAGCCGCGCATACACGCCGTTCCGTTCCAGCAGTTCGCTGTGGGTGCCCTGTTCGATGATGCGCCCTTCGTCCATCACGATCAGACGGTCCATCGCTGCAATCGTTGACAAACGGTGAGCAATCGCAATCACGGTCTTGCCCTGCATCATTTGATCGAGGCTCTCCTGAATCGCCACTTCGACTTCGGAGTCCAGCGCACTGGTGGCCTCGTCGAGCAACAGGATGGGCGCGTTCTTCAGCATCACCCGGGCAATCGCGACACGCTGACGCTGGCCACCGGACAACTTGATACCGCGCTCACCGACGAGCGTGTCGTAACCTGTATGGCCCTGGCGGTCGCTGAGCTGACTGATGAACTCATCGGCCTGGGCACTCGCCGCTGCGCTGCGAATCTGCGCGTCGCTGGCATCGGGCCGGCCATAGGCAATGTTGTCGCGAATCGAACGGTGCAGCAGCGACGTATCCTGCGTGACCATGCCGATGCAACTGCGCAGGCTGTCTTGGGTGACGTGCGCGATGTTCTGGCCATCGATACGGATCTCGCCACTGTCGATGTCATAGAAGCGCAGCAACAGGTTGATCAGCGTGGACTTGCCGGCACCGGAGCGCCCTACCAGACCGATTTTCTCGCCAGGGCGGATGCTCAGGCTCAAGCCATCGAGCACCTGACGTTCGCCGTTGTAGTTGAAGCTGACCTTGTCGAACGTCACCGCGCCGCCGGACGTCTTCAGTACGCCGGCATCCGGCGCGTCCTGCACCTTGGCGCCCTGGGTCAGCGTCGCCATGCCGTCCTGCACCGTGCCGATGCTTTCGAACAGCGAAGTCATCTGCCACATGATCCAGTTCGACATGCCATTGATGCGCAACGCCATGGCCGTGATGGCCGCCACCGCACCGGCGCCGACGTCACCTTGATGCCATAGCCACAGTGCATAGCCGCCGGCCGACATGATCAACCCCACCACCAGGGCCTGATTGACGATCTCGAACAGGCTGACCAGACGCATCTGGCGAAACCCTGTCAGCTTGAAATCCTCCATCGCCGCCCGCGCGAAATGCGCTTCACGGTTGGAGTGAGAGAACAGCTTCACCGTGGTGATGTTGGTGTACGCATCGGAAATCCGCCCGGTCATCATCGACCGCGCATTCGCCTGCTCCTGCCCCACCTTGCCCAGACGCGGGACGAAATACACCATCGCCAGACCGAACAACACCGCCCAGGCAATAAAAGGCAGCATCAGCTTCAGGGCAAAACCGCCGGCGAGCGCAATGATCGCAATGAAATAAACGCCGATCCCGGGAATGATCTCGATCAGGGTAAACAGCACATCGCGCACCGCGAGCGCGGTTTGCATCACCTTCGTCGTGACCCGACCGGAAAACTCATCGGAAAAAAACGACAGGCTCTGCCGCAACATCAGCCGATGGAAGTCCCAACGCAGCCGCAGCGGCAAGTTAATCGCCAGAATCTGGTGTTGCACCATCGTGCGCAGCGCGACCAGACCAACGCTGGTCACCATGACAATGCCCATGCCCCACAACACCCGACTCTCCTGCGCCGCCGCGTCACCTCCGGCCTGCCAGGTCGAGAGCAAATCCACCACCTGCCCGAGGAACGAAAACAGCCACGCCTCATAAATCGACACCCCGGCACTGAGCACCGCCAGCGCCAGAATGTACCCACGCGCACCGCGCGTGCAGGCCCAGAGAAACCGCGCCAGACCGTTGGGCGGTGGCGGTACCTCGTCAGGAGGAAATGGGTCGAGTCTTCGTTCGAATAGACGAAGCATGGTGTTCTCCAAACCGATCAAATTAGGGGGATTCTGCCATTGATCGGTGGGCTGGAGGTCTTTGTGAAAAAGTGTGTGTGTTTAGCGCAGGCGTTTTGGCAAATGTCGAACCCAAGTGCTGCGCCATACAGACCTGCCGCTGACGACCGTCGACGAGCCGCTCGGAGCCATTTCGGATTTCCTCGCCGGGCATCCGGTAGACACGCTATGGCAGCGGCCATCATGAGGCATTAGCTGTATCGCATTCGCCTGCTCGCCAAGGTGTTGATTAATTGGGTACGGAAAAGAGCGATGGGCAGCCACTGAGTCTCCTGCGTCATATCACTCTCCGATAGCAGCAAGTCTCACCCGGTGACAGTCAGACGGCCCGAGCTTTCTACCGCTTGATGAGCGAACTTCAATGGGCATCACAGACTGTCCCGATTCCTTGTCCAGCAGCACAGAACGTGCCTCCTCTGGCTTGAACAGGAAACGTTCCCCCCATTGCCTCATGCTGACCACAACTGGAAATATCTCCCGGCCTTTTTCCGTGAGGACGTACTCGTTGTAGGCACTGCCATCTGACGCAGGCCGGACATCGAGAACTTCGGCCTCAACCAAAGTCTTCAGTCGCGACGCCAGAATGTTTTTGGCCACGCCCAGGTTCTTTTGAAATTCGCTGAATCGGCGAATGTCGTCAAAGGCGTCGCGGATGATCATCAGAGACCAGCGATCGCCAATGACCTCAAGGGTTCTGGCTACCGGGCATTCACTGCTTTTTGGGGATGAAATTTCGGCCATCGTATTTACCTTTTGCACAGAATTGCCAAGGGGCGGATCAATCTGGATCAGTGTGGTTGCAATTTGAAACCGAATTTGCAATTAATAAATCTAGTTTTTAATTGAAACCAGTTTAGCCTTCTGGAGGCACGCATGACAGTAGATGCCGACACAGCCGAGCAACGTTTATCCCGTCAGACTTCGCTATTGCAACAGGTCGATGCCGCAGAAAGCAGCAAATTTGATCGTTCTGCGGGGCTTTCTCCCTTGCTCACCTTGTTATTCTCGGTCACCTGCGCGCTTGCAGTTGCCAATGTTTACCTTGCCCAACCCCTGCTCGCCTCTATCGCTGAAAGCCTGGGCGTGTCCTCAGGATTGATCGGGGTGGTGGTGACAGCCACTCAGGCTGGATACGCGCTGGGGTTGCTGTTCATCGTTCCACTGGGCGACAGGGTGAACTGTAAACGGCTGATTCTGACCCAAGTGAGTTTTTCTGCAATTGCTCTGGCCGCAGTCGGCGCATCGCAGCATTGGCTGACGCTGCTGGGCGCGATGAGCGTGATGGGCATGTTGGCCGTGGTCGTTCAGGTGCTGGTGGCCTATGCCGCCATGCTGGCAACACCCTCTCAACGTGGGCAGGCAGTCGGAACCGTAACCAGCGGAATTGTCTTGGGCATTCTTATGGCGCGGTTCACCGCCGGGTTGATCGCCGATCTGGCGGGTTGGCGCGCCGTTTATTTCGTCTCATCAGGATTGATGCTGATCGTCGCGGCGGTGCTGTGGAAAATGGTTCCTGCAGTAGCGTCTTCACGCAATCAACATTCTTACCCGGTTCTCATCCGGTCGTTGTTCAAGCTGTTCATGACCGAACCGGTTTTGCGGATTAGAGGCCTGTTGGCCCTGCTGATCTTCGCCGCTTTTTCCGTGCTCTGGACAGCCATGGTGTTGCCGTTGAGCGCTCCGCCGCTATCGCTTTCACACACGGCCATCGGCCTGTTTGGCTTGGCCGGCGTCGCGGGAGCCCTCGCTGCCAGAAGAGCCGGTCGCTGGGCCGATCAAGGTCAGGGGCAACGAGTGACCGGTATTTCGCTGTGTATCCTCACGCTGTCCTGGCTGCCCATTGCGCTTGCCGAGACGTCCTTGATAGCACTGGTCTGTGGAGTGATCTTGCTCGACTTCGCGGTGCAATCCGTCCATGTCATCAATCAGAGCTTCATTTTCGCTGCACGACCCGACGCCCAAAGCCGCATGGTCGGCGCCTATATGTGTTTCTACTCGGTGGGTAGTGCGTTGGGCGCGGCAGCCGCGACCCAGGCTTATTCACTCGGTGGCTGGATGGCCGTCAACCTGCTGGGCGTTACGATCAGCGCGACAGCTTTAGTGCTGTGGGTGCTTATGCGTCATTTCTCCACGAACATTCAAGGAAGATCAGCATGAAGCTCCGGCACTTTGTTCTCGCCATATCGATTACTGCAATATGGGGCGTGAATTTCTCAGTTATCAAACTCGGTCTGACCACCGTCGACCCGCTCATTCTTGCAGGGATTCGCTTCACGCTTTGCGCACTTCCAGCGATCTTTTTCATCCCGAAACCTGATGTTCAGTGGCGCTATATTATTGGTTACGGGCTGATTTTCGGCATCGGACTTTGGGCCGTCGTCAATATTGGCATCAAGTCTGGTCTTTCAGCAGGCATCGCTTCGCTGGTACTTCAGTTCAGCGCGTTTTTTACTATTCTGCTGGGTGCATGGATGTTCAACGAAACTATTTCCCGCTACCAACTCGCGGGAATGGGGCTCGCCTGTTGCGGTTTGTTAAGCATTATCTTGATCGCTGACGGAACAGTCACGATGGCCGGATTATTACTCGTGCTGCTTGGAGCCATCGCCTGGAGTGCGGCGAACGTGATCAACAAAAAAGCCAAGACCACTCAGGTCTTCGCTTTTCTGGTGTGGTCCAGCGCGTTCTCACCCATCCCGCTTTTCGGTCTTGATTACGCGATTAACGGCTCGGTCGGTTACAGCGCATTGGTGCATCAACTCGACGACCGCGTCATCTTGTCGATCCTGTTTCAGGTCTATCCCAATACCTTGTTCGGCTATTGGGTATGGAATTCACTATTAAAACGATACCCAGTGTCGACGGTAGCGCCATTGTCGTTGCTGGTTCCAGTATTCGGACTGCTCGGTTCAGTGATGATTTTCGACGAGACGCTGTCAGCCAACAAAATCATTGCGGTCTTGCTCATCGTGTCGGGTCTTGGCGTCGGCTTATATGGACAGCGCATCTTCAGCGTGTTGTTCAAGCGCTCTGGCCGATGCGCATCGTGATGTAGCACCGGCTACTGATTCCATCCAGCTGTGGGCAGGTCACGGGGGGCTGATAATGGCTTGTTCGCTTATCCCCCAGGCTGCTTTGAGCGTTTCTTGTTTCAGAGGAATACCCGTAGGACCCGCTCCCAGCAAACGATCATTATCCAGATCAAAGGGCAATACCCACAAGCTCATGCCATCACCGTATTGAAAAACCGGTAACGCCCTTTGCAACCCTGACCAGTATGGATAAATCAGTACCAGTCTCGGGACACCTGTGCTTTTGCGATATTTATGGCCATAGGCGAAAAGCTGATAGAAATCACTCTGGCTCAAATCGTAGTTCTTCTCACGCCTGGACATATCGAGGCGTTTCCACTTCATGTCCAGAATCCAGCGCTGTTCCGGCGTATCTATGAGCAAATCCGGTCTCAAGCAGAACATACGAGCGTTGTCGTGGTTGCACAGAAATTGGCTAGCCGACTGAGGCTTTAACTTGGCAATCGGCTTTAACTGGATTCCCAGCCAGTTCTCAACATAACGCTCGAAAAGTTTTTCCATAGGAAATAGCAGGCTCATCCCCCGCCATTCGCCGCTCACGGCAATCGGCATATTCTGATTCAAGACCAGCTCGCACCAAGGTTTGATTGCCTGGTAATGAGCCATCAGGCGATCACGACTCCAGGTGCGCAAGTCTCGTGGTACCTGCCGGCTTACAGGCACCTCAGCCAACAGGGTGCGCAGTTCACTCGCTAATCGCCAATTGGCGGCGTCCTTAGTGCTCTCTGCCACACGTTCCAATGCGAGTTTAAGTAAGCGGTTTTCCGCCCGGTCCGGCAGGAACACATCGTGGCGGACCTGAAAGTTATGCTGCCGCCCCGGCGGCTGGCGAATTTGTGCCGCCAGGTTAAGTTGGCCGCGCAAAAATCGCTGGTCCTCTTCAATGCGCTGATAGTCGAAGCGAATACCACGCTTCACCAGGTGCTCCAGCTCACCTAAGAACTGCCCCATTACCCATTCCGTAATTGGGGCATTGAAAAGCTCCAACCCTGCCTCCGAAACCTGGCGCGGTTTCAGCGATAACGCCACTTGAATTAATTTGCGCAGCAGGCTTCGACTTTTGGCTTTGCAGCCATGCTTTTCAAAATGCTTAGGCAATATCTCCAGAACTGTGCCACAGGGCGTTTCGATCACACCCACGTAGCTGTCCCACTTTAGCGAGCGTCGGCCTTCGACCTGGAGCAAGGTTGCGCCACCCTTCCGAAAGCTTGCGCTCAGTTCGCATAGCCAGTCGAAGGCAGTTTCGGATATCTGAGCACAGTCGAGATCACCAGGCGGAACCGCAGTTGTTGTGAGCCTCGCGTACTCACGAACGGTAACGTGAACATTCAAACCTCCATCCCCTCGCGCGACTCGACAGACTCCTCCGCGTCGGTCTTACACTCAATTACGCCTGCATAAGCAGAGACACGACTAAATGCCGGCCCGTTAATACGCCAGACCTGATCCTCCGCGCGAACCTTTTCGCCAAATAACGAGTTGAGGTTAAGTTTCTTACGAAGCACAAAGCAGTCGTCTTCATGCTTACGATGATCATTGAATACCCACTGGATGCGCTGCCAATCTTCAAAGAAATACTCCTGCAATAAAGGGAGTACCTGATTACGGAAGATGAGTTCCAACTTCGCCAGGGTTGGGGTTTTCAGTAACGGCATAAAGTAGGCGTGCCCCAGACAATGTTCGCGATCCAATAAAACCTCAATCCGCTGGTTCATTACCCTAAGCAGTTGACCAATCTCCACGCCCTCCACCAATACACCATCCAGTAGCTTCGGTTGGGGCAACATTTCCTTAAACGTAAATCGTCGGCGCAGAGCGATGTCTAAACCTGCGAGTGATCGGTCGGCGGTGTTCATGGTGCCGATCAGATAGACATTTTTAGGCACGCTGAAAGGCTTTTTCGAATACGGCAGTTTCAGGCTAAGCGCCTCTTCTGCTCCCTCGCGCTTAGAAGGTTCGATCAGAGTGATCAGCTCACCGAAAATACGTGAGACGTTACCTCGGTTGATCTCATCAATAATAAGCACATAAGGAACGTCCGTACTGGCGGTAACCACTGTCGGTTCCGTTGGCTGTACACCCTGCTGCTGCAGATAGGAAAGCAAATCTGCCCAAGTGAAACGGTTCATGGCGTACACAGTTTTCAGGGTGAATTGCCGGCCATCGTTGAGCGGTAGAATGGGTAAGTTAATATCGCGGTATAGCCAGCGCACCGAACGCACATGCTGATAGTTTGTAATCACCCCGGCAGGTACTTGTTTTTCATAGCGGTATTCGCTTGTTACCACGCCAATCGAACCGATTTGCTCAGCCGAATGGATGCACAACAATATATCCCCCACGGCCATCTGCTCGGAAAAATAATTGAGAGTGCCCTTATCGCCTGCACCCAAGTCTTGGTAATAGGGGTTCTGTTCGTAATCCTCTCGCAGATCACCGGTCTTTCCCCAACCAATGCGTGCTTCGCCATTAGCCATGCAATAGCTCTTGCTTAGAGAGCCCCCTGTGCCGTCAATGGAGATTTTCCAGATTGCCGGGTTGGCTCGAACACCAAGATCAGTCGCCGGCTGGGTTCTTGCGTCATCACAAATACGCTTGAACACTCCGGCTTCAATCGGGTATCTCAACTGACCGGTTTCAGCGTCAGAATCTGCTCGAATCCCCTCTACAAAATCTTCATAACTGAAGCTCTGATGAAAGGTAACGAAACGCACGCGATCGGCAGTTACGAATCGATCAAATTCCTTCTTCAAGCGTTCGCGCGTCTCGAAGTCACTGCCGCTGTTTTGCGCTAAAAATTCCGGAGCAAGAATAGCCAGCGCCTGGTTAATGGTGGCGTAGGTTTTTCCGGTGCCAGGCGGACCAAAAAGAATTTGATTAAGGGCGTGCTCTGTCGTTTGATCAGTTGTCATAGCATCGGACTCTTCTTGTTCGGCTTGACCATATTTGCGGGGTACTAGCCCCGTTCCATTCAGGGTCAGATGCTTGCCCTTGAGTGCTTCGTCTACCAAGTCAAACCATTTGACCATGTCCGCCAATGTGGGATATCGAGTCGAGTCAATTTCCCAGTCCTGCTCTTTTGCTTCCATCAATGCACGATGATCCGCAATCCCCCGCAACGAGCAACGAATTTCCCCCCCGTACCAATACAGTGTGAACGCAGGTTTACCTTTCAGGCTGTCCTGCTCTCGAACACCAATACGGATATCCGGAGGATTAATGTTCACCGTCCAGTGGTCAGCCCGTGGGTACCGTTCGCGGAAATACCCCACTAACGTCCAAAACCATACCTGCTCTTCCGGCGTCCCCTTGCTTACTAACTGAAGGACCCGCTTATCGGCATAGCCTTCAATTGCGCCTTGATGTAGGTAGCGCTGGTATTCCATCCACTGCCGCAGTCCGCTTTGGACGTTGTTACTGTTGCTCCCACCAATTTTGGCGTGCTCACCGGCAGGACCGTAATCACGGTTCAGCTCTTCCAAGGCCTCGAGGTCGTTGGTCAGCAGAACATTGCTGCCAAAGTGCTTGGTGACCGTATTAACCCCGGATAGATAATTGTTAGCGGTGTTACTCGTCATTCCCTTGCTGATCAACCAATCTTTAAACAGCTTTCCTTGCGCATCGCTCACGGGGCTTTCTCCAGCATTGTTTGAGCCTCCGGCAGATTTAACTGACCGAAGAACCATTGGGTAAGAGGGTGTCGCGGAGTCGAATTGGCGTTCTTCCGGACGCACGGGTGCCTGGACGGTCGCGCCAAACTCTTCCTGTGAGTAACCTTCAATTATCGCAATACTTCTCGCGGGGATAAGCGCAGGCGGTATTGCGCCTTGAGTTCAGGCCGCAAAATATCATTCTGCCACGATGAATAGGCGTCATGTTCAGTGGTGCGAAACTCTTCCCGTAGCATCCCCCCTCACAAATACCACCGATACTCCCGCGCCCCAATCTCCTGCATAAACGCCAGATGATCCTGCCGTTTATTCTCGCAATACACATCGACAAACTCCCCGCCCAACCCCGCCCGCAACTGCGGCTGCTGCTGCATCGCACGCACGGCTTCGAACATTTCCTTGGGGAAATCAATGCCGCTGCTGCGATCTTCATTCAACGGCGCAATCGGTTCGTGGCCTGACTCCAATCCATGCTCCAGCCCCACCAGAATCGCCGCCAACACCAGATAGGGGTTGGCATCCGCGCCCGCCAGCCGGTATTCGATACGCAGGTTTTTTGCGTCTGATTCCGGGATGCGCAAGCACGCATCGCGGTCCTCATAGCCCCAACTGGCTTTGGTCGCGGTGTTCACGGTGCCGCCCAGGCGGCGCATGGCGTTCTGGTTCGGGGCGAAGATCGGCATGCTGTGCGGCAGCAATTCCAGGCAGCCGGCGACAGCGTGGCGCAACGGCTGCTGCTCGTTGGCGGCCAACAGGTTGTTGCCGTCGGCATCGTACACACTGACATGCACATGCATGCCGCTGCCCGGATGCTGCAGATACGGTTTGGCCATGAAGCTGGCACGGTAGCCGTGTTTGAGGGCGACGCCACGGGTGCTGCGGCAGAACAAGGCGGCCCAGTCGGCTGCGCGCAAACCGTCGTCGAGGTGACCGAAGTTGATTTCGAACTGACCGGGGCCGAGTTCGGCGGTGATCACGGTGGCGTCGATGCCTTGCGCTCGCGTGGCTTCGACCATTTCGTCGAGCACCGGGGCGAAGCGTGAGAGGCGTTCGATGTGCATGTTGGGCTGATCGTCGGCGTCGTCGGTCAGTTCATCGCGGGGGAACTGTGGCAAGCCGTCACGCAGTGTTTTGTCGAACAGGTAGAACTCCAGCTCAAACGCCACGACCGGGTGAATGCCTTTGCGCGCCAGGCGATTGAGCACTTGCGCAAGGACTTCGCGGGGTTCGAATTCAATGGGATTTTCGGTGCCGTCCGAAGTGATCAGCATCTGCCCGAGTGGCTGCGCTTCCCACGTGACCGGTTTGAGTGTACCGGGCACCAGTCGGCGCACGGCGTCCGGGTCGCCGTCGTTGAAGCAATAATCGCCAATCTTGAACAAGCCGCCCTGCACCCCTAACAGCACGCAATTCTGCGGCAGTTTCAGGGCGCTGCCGGCGGCGACTTTTTCGAGCATGTCGACCGGGTAGCGTTTGCCATAGAAGTGCCCGGGAATGTCCAGTGAAATCAGGTCGACATACCGCACTTCAGGGTAGTGTTGGCGAAACGCGCGTACTTCAGCGAGCAGATCAGCGCAGACAGCGTCCATGGTGTTCATCCTTTATTGTTCTCAGGTGTAGACCCAAAGCACTCGGGTGAGCTGCTCGGTGAGGTTGCCGTAACGACAGCGGGTGTGGCTGTCGAACTGAAAGCTGTCGCCGGCCTTGAGCGTGACCGGGTCTTCGTTGTCGCCCAGCCACAGCGTCAGTTCGCCCTCGAGGACGTAGCCGCCTTGCTCCGAGCTGTCGGTCAGATGGCGGTCGCCGCTGCTGGCGCCGGCGTCGAGATGACTTTCGAGCATGGAGAACGATGCGCGGATCTGCGGCGACACCAGAATGTCGGTGATGCCGTTGGCGTAATACAGCGTGCGGCGTTCGTCGGGACGGGTGACCCACGGCAGCTCTTTGGGCTTGAGCAGGCTGTAGAAATACGTGGTCGGCACGCCAAAGGTTTCGCTGATCGCGGTCAGATCCGCCACTGTCGGTCGCGACAAACCGCGCTCGACCTGCGACACAAACCCCACCGAGCGACCGATCTTGTCGGCGAGTTCCTTCAAGGTCCACTTCTTGTGCTTGCGCAGGTCGTGGATGAGGATCGCCAGTGCGGCGATTTCTTCTTGCTTGTTCATGGTTTACGTCTCATCAGATGCTGTCGCGCAGTCGATACCAGGCTTTGCCGATGGCTTCCAGCGGTGCCGCGAAGTGTTTGCCCCCTGGGAAGCGGCCGTTGCTCAGACCCTGATACAGCGCCAATTCGTCCGGGTTGCCGAGAATCGCGTCGGATACCGCACGCGCGGCGGCCAGCGTCGGCAGCACGCCGTGGCCGGAATAGCCTTGCAGCCAATAACGATTGTCGGCGCCGCCGATATCCGGCGTGCGATTGAGCGTCAGGTCGATGTGCCCGCCCCAGGCAAAATCCAGCGCAACCCCTTGGAGTTGCGGGAACACCCGCTCAAGAAACGGCCTCGTGGCGGCTGCGATGTCCTTGGGCATGCCGCCCAGGTAAGTGCAGCCGCCGCCGAACAACAAACGGTTGTCCGGCGTGCGCCGGAAATAATCGAGGACGAACTGGTTGTCGGTCACGCAAACATTGCTCGGCAACAGGGCGCTGGCTTGCTCCGGCGTCAGCGGTGCGGTGGCAACCTGATAAGTCCCCACCGGCAAGATGCAGCCAGACAGTTGCGGGTCGAGTTCGTCGAGATAGGCATTGCAGGCCAGCACCAGCACATCGGCGCGCACTGATCCGCGCTCGGTGTCGACGCGAAAACCGCTGCCCTCCTGCCGATAACTCAATGCTTTGCTTTGTTCATGGATGCGCCCGCCCGCCTGTTCGATGGCGGCGGCCAGGCCCAAGGCGAGTTTCAGTGGATTAAGGTGCGCGCCTTCCGGGTCATACAGCCCGGCCTGATAACGATCCGTGGCGACCCATTCCGGCAGTTGTTCGCGGGGGATGAACTGCAAGGCATCGTGGCCCCACTTGTGGCGGGCCTCGTGTTGCCATTCACTCAACAGGCTGACGCGGCGCGGCATCACCGATGTCCACAAATGCCCGGGGCGATAATCACAGTCAAACCCATGGCGCCCGGGCAGTGCGCGCAATTCCTGCGCCGCCCAGCGCATGCCGTCCCACAGGCGCCTGGCCCGTTCATGACCCAACGCTGCCTCGAGCGGCGGCATATCGCACGACCAACCGAGAATCGCCTGCCCGCCATTGCGACCCGAAGCAGCCCACGCCACGCGACTGGCTTCCAGCAGCGTCACGCGCTTGCCAGCCAGTGCCAGGCGCAATGCGCTGTGCAGCCCGCTGAAACCGGCGCCGATGATCACCACGTCAGTGTCGTGTGCGCCTTCCAGCGGCAGTCGATGACGCAGGATATCGGCGCAGCTGTGGGCGTAATAACTGTCGACGTGCTGGCTGGACTGCTGAAACATTCGCGACCTCGTGAAATTATCTTTTTATAATTTCATGAAAATCTACACAGATAATTTCACGCAGGCAACCAGCGGTTGCTCCAGTCAAACGTCATATCGCGCCGTCATGCGGGTGTGTCGGGAAAAAAGCGGCGAGCAGTGAATTATTTCGTGTCCTGATGTATCTGACCCAAAAGAGCAGCGCCATCAAATAGATGGCACCTGCGCGGAGACATGGATCAGTAGCAGAGAAAACCGCAATGAAATCACGCAAGAAAACCATCAAACCCATTGGCCTGAACGACATCACCATTGTCGACGACGCCAAGATGCGCAAAGCGATCACTGCCGCCGCCCTCGGCAACGCCATGGAATGGTTCGACTTCGGTGTGTACGGCTTCGTCGCCTACGTGCTCGGCAAGGTGTTCTTCCCCGGTGCAGACCCGGGCATCCAGATGATCGCCGCGCTGGCGACGTTTTCCGTACCTTTCCTGATCCGGCCATTGGGCGGGCTGTTCTTCGGCGCGTTGGGCGATAAATACGGACGCCAGAAAGTGCTCGCCGCGACCATCGTGATCATGTCCCTCAGCACCTTCGCCATCGGTTTGATTCCGTCGTATGCCTCGATTGGCATCTGGGCGCCGATCCTGTTGTTGCTGGCGAAAATGGCCCAGGGTTTCTCGGTCGGCGGCGAGTACACCGGCGCGTCGATCTTCGTCGCCGAGTACGCGCCGGATCGCAAACGCGGTTTCCTCGGCAGTTGGCTGGATTTCGGCTCAATCGCCGGGTTCGTCCTTGGTGCCGGTGTCGTGGTGTTGATTTCCACCACCCTCGGCGAGCAACAATTTGAAGAATGGGGCTGGCGCCTGCCGTTCTTCCTCGCCCTGCCCCTGGGCATGATCGGCCTCTATCTGCGTCACGCCCTTGAAGAAACGCCGGCGTTCCAGCAGCACGTGGAAAAACTCGAACAAGGCGACCGCGAAGGCCTCGCCGGCGGCCCGAAAGTATCGTTCAAGGAAGTCGCCACCAAGCACTGGCGCAGCCTGATGACCTGCATCGGTGTGGTGGCCGTGACCAACGTCACCTATTACATGCTGTTGACCTACATGCCGAGTTACCTCTCGCACAACCTGCACTACAGCGAAAACCGCGGTGTGCTGATCATCATCGCGATCATGGTCGGCATGCTGTTCGTGCAGCCGCTGATCGGCTTCATCAGTGACAAGATCGGCCGCAAACCTTTCATCGTCGTCGGCAGCGTTGGTCTGTTCATCTTCGCCATTCCGGCGTTCATGCTGATCAACAGTGGCAGCATCGGCCTGATTTTCTCCGGGTTGCTGATCCTCGCCGTGCTGCTGAACTTCTTCATCGGCGTGATGGCTTCGACGCTGCCGGCGATGTTCCCTACCCACATCCGCTACAGCGCGCTGGCCAGTGCCTTTAACGTATCGGTACTGATCGCCGGTCTGACTCCGACCGCCGTGGCGTGGCTGGTGGAAAGCACCAACGACCTGTACATGCCGGCGTATTACCTGATGGTGATCGCCGTGGTGGGCCTGGTAACGGGCGTGACCATGAAGGAAACTGCCAACAAACCCCTGCGTGGCGCAGCCCCGGCGGCGTCGGATATCGAAGAAGCCAAGGAACTGCTGCAGGAACACCACGACAACATCGAACAGAAAATCGAAGACATCGACGCCGAAATCGCGGCACTGGAAGCCAAGCGCCAGGAACTGGCGCAACAGCATCCGCGGATCGACTGACACACCGTCAGAGCATCAGCTAGCCTTGAATGCGCATCGCACGTCATTCAAGGAGCCGTCATGTTCAAGTTCATCAAGACCACCGTGATCGGTGGTCTGCTGTTCATCCTGCCGCTGGTGCTGATCGTCGTGCTGGTCGAAAAAGCCATTCACCTGCTGCGCGGGCCGGTGGAAAAACTGCTACCGATGTTCAAGAACTACGACGTGGCCGGCGTCACGCTGATCAGTCTGGCGACGTTGATCGGCCTGATCGTGCTGTGTTTTCTCGCCGGGTTGCTGGCACGCACTTCAGCGGCGGCCCGGGCCATGGAGGCCACGGAAAACAAGCTGCTCAGCAACTTGCCGGGCTACCAGTTGTTCAAGGACACCACCGCGCGTTTTGCCGGGCTGGAGAATGAGGACGGCTCCAGGGTCGGCATCATTGCCGAAGGCGAAGGCTGGAGGCCGTGCCTGATCGTCGAAAGCATCGATGACTGGTTGACGATCTTCATGCCCGACGGCGGCCCTGCCGGTGGCACCTCCGGTGAAGTCCGGCTGGTGCCCGCCAGTGAAGTGATTGTCACCGAATTGTCGTGGCTGACCCTGGCCACCGGGTTGCGCCGTGGCGGTCGCGGCATGCTTGCGCTGATCCAGCCTTGGGTGCCGAAAGCCTGATCATGGCGCGTTGACCACCACATACGTCACATCACTGCCCTGGTATTGCGGCTGGTACCAGGTCGAACCGCACTGCATGTAGGCGACGTTGTAGCGAATCACCTGCACGCAACTGCTGGGCATTTGTGCCGGCGTCAGAATCGAGCCGACCACTGCGGCGGTGACCGCTACCGTCGCGGTCACCGCCGCAGCCGTTGCGATCGGATGATAGTGATCGTCGTAGCCATAACGGCCATGCCCATCGACATCAATGTCGACGTCGCGATGATTGTCGATATTCACGTTACGGTTGACGTTGCGATTGCTGTTATTGACGTAAGCGCGATTGCCGACGTTGTTGCCGGCATTCAGCCGATTGCCCGAATTGACCCGATTGGCGGCGTTCACATGATTGGCGCGCTGCGGCGCATTGATCCGCTGCGCCCGTTGCGCATGGGGCGCCGGCGCACGGTTGACGTTAGCGCGTGCATGGCCCTGGGCGCGTTGCCCCCGGGCGTCCGCCTCAGCGACCAAACCTGCGGTCAACAGCATTGCGGTGGCCAGCGAGATCAACAGACTCCACGTCATTGACTTGTGCATGTCACTGCCCTCCCTGATCGCTGGTGTTTTTCATCGCAATCGCCACATCGCCCTTGCCCGGTTTGAAGGTGAACTGGCTGTCCGGGATCGTCGGTTTGAGGTTCCACTGGTAGACCGCGCTGTACTCGGGATAGGTCTTGTCGTCAGTGGTGGTGATCACCAGTTTGCACGGCAACGGTTTATCGGAACGGGTCAGCCACAACTGCCAGTCGATGCCTTCCTGACGGAACGCCAGGTGGTCGCAGAGCTGACCCTTGATGATCGACGGCCCGACGTAAAGCGCGGCTTTCAACGCATCGATCTGTGCCTGATCGCTGCCGAACAGAAACAGATCCTCCATCGGCACCTGCACGCCGTAGTAGTTCTCGACCTTGTGCAGGGTTTGCGCGACGGTGGCCGGGGCGTCCACTGTCGTGTAGTACTTCAGATAGGGCGAATACTGAGTGAGTTTTTTGCCGTTGTAGAAAAATTCACGGGTGCGCACATCGCCTTCGCTCTTGGCGTACAAACGGTCGTGGCCAACCACTTTCAGGGTGTTGAACGACTCGGTCTTGATCTTTTGCCCCGACTCCAGAACCGTGTCCCGCGAGACCTGCGCGTCGACCTGGAATTTCGGCAGGCTGCGCAGGTAATCGCCCATGTCGATAAGCTTGTCGACCACTTGCGGATTGACCAGTGGCGTGTCATCCGCCGCATCGGTGGCGGGTGCGGCCGGTGCCGCGGGTGGATCATCGGCGCGGACGCCCGGCGCGAAAACCAGCGTGAACATCAGGCAGACCATACTGACTGGGGCTTTCATCGGCTCCGCTCCTGTTCCTGTGTTGGGCGTGACGCCCGAGTGGGCGACTGACTGTCCAGCCTAGACGTCAGTATCGGGGCACGCCAATGTGCACGAACCCCCTGTGCATTGATGGCCAAAGGCTGTTATCGCGCTCCGATCCAAGTCCCTGCAAAGGCATCCGCAGCGCTGGAAAACCGTAAGAAACGGCCTACGCTGAATTTGTCCGTCGCTTGACGTCGGCGCTCATTGGAAGGATTCAGCAGGTAGTACGAGGGCTGGTCATGCAAGGTTCACGGAATGGATTCGGCGGTGCGCATCTGCGTCCGCAGCGTCAGGCACTGGCTTTGGAGCCAAGAATTCTCTTCGACGGCGCCGCGGCGTCTGCGGCGGCCGATCAACATCACAGCGATCCCGCTGCCCCGCCTGCTGCGGTAGATGCGCAAGTGCCTCACGCCACACCGACTGAAGGCCGAGCCGCCACCGAGCAGGCGCCGTCTGCGGCACGCAGCCTGTTGGTGATCGACAGTCGCATCGAAAACCGTGACCAGTTGCTCGCGCAATTACCCGGCAACGTCACGGCGATTGTGGTCAATGGCGGTGAAGATGGCCTGGCGGCGATCTCTGCCGCGCTGGCGCAATTGGGCAAGGTCGACTCGATCCAGATCATGTCCCATGGCGCTGCCGGGCAATTCACCCTCGGCAACCGCACGGTCACCGCGGACAACATCGATTCCCTGGGCAAAACCCTTGAACAATGGCGCGGCAACCTGACCCAGGGCGCAGACATTCAACTCTACGGCTGCGACGTCGGTGCCGGCGCTGCCGGGCAAACCCTGGTCAGCGAACTGGCACGCTGGACCGGTGCCGATGTCGGCGCCTCCAGCAACGATACCGGCAGCACCCGCGCAGGAGGCGACTGGACGCTGGAAACCCGAATCGGCGACATCGACAAGGCGCTCGCCATCAGCAGTCTGGCGATGGAGCACTTCGACGGTCTGCTCGCCGACGCCGCGCCGACCGCCTCGGTTTCCACCGCTGGCAGCGATGTGCTGCTGGGCGACCGTTTCACCTTTACCGTGAATTTCAGCAACACCTCGACCCAGGTCGGTTTCGCGCCGTTCATCAACCTGGCAATGCCCGCCACTGGCAAGGACGGTGACGACGGCGTCAATTTCATTTCGGCCACGTACCTGGGGCAAAACCTCATCAGCCATGTGGTGACGTTCGATGCCAACGGCAACGCGACCCATCCATTGGCCAAGGACGCCAACGGCAATTTCCTGATCATCAACGCCGCGACTTACGGCATGCGCGCCGGCGACAAACTGGTGGTCATCGAACTGCCGTTCGCCAGCGTGACCAACCAGCAACCGGTGATCGGTGTGCAGGTCACTGCCAGCCTGAGCAATCTGGCGGACACGTCGTTTTCCAACGGATCGCCTGATCTGACCATCCGCGCCAGTGGCGGCTTCGAGTTCGGCAACGATGCGCTGGACAACCCGACCAACGATCCGAGCCTGATTCAGGCTGGCACTGTTGCCTTCGTCGTGCATCCGACTGTGATTACCGTCAGCGAAACCATCAATGCCCCGGAAGGCGAAACCGCCACCGGCCCCAACTATGTGCGCACGCTGACCCTGTCGGCCACGCCAGCCCCCGGCCAGACGCTGACCAATATCGTCATCACTCAACCGCTGCCGGACAACATCCAGGTCAATTCCATCACCCCCGGTCCTGGCGGACGGCTGACCTCGATCACCTTGCACGACGGCACCGTGGTGACCAGTCCGGCGCAAATTGCCGTGTTGATTGCGGCCAACGACGTCTACATCAATTCGTTTACCGTCGCCTACGACAGCCTGACCGGCAAGACCGATACCGTGGTGGCCTTCTATGTGCCGGAATTCGACGCCGACGGTCAGCCCGTGATCAACCCGGTGACGGGCGATGCGGTCACCGTGACCCTTGGGCCGCCAACCGCTTCCGGCCAATGGGTGCCACTCGATCCGCGTGACCTGACCGCGCCGAACACCACCATCGACTTCAGCGGCACCGGGCAAGGCACGCAGTTCATCGCCAAATCGATCACCCTGCTGAAAACCGCGACGATGCAGAGCGACGTCGGCCACACCGGCATCAGCCCCGGCGACACCCTGCAATACACCCTCAACCTGGCGATTTCCGACTACTTTGCCTTCGGCAAGGACTTCTTCAATGAAGGCCAACTGGTCATCCGCGATCAACTCAGCGATGGCCAGACCCTCAGCGGCACGCCGACCATTACCGTGACCATCAACGGTGTGGCGCAGACCATCACCCTGGTCACCAGCGTGGTCAACAACGCTGATGGCACTACGTCGATGGTGTTCGATATCGCCCAGTCGCTGCGAAACGCGTTCTCCAATATTCGTGGCTGGCTCAATGGCGACCTGGCCTTCGACGACACCTTGCAGGGCGCGGTGATTGCCGTGTTGAGCTATTCGGCGATTGTCGGCCAGACCTACAAACCACCATCAGGCGACCCGCACCCCGACATCAACGAAGGCGATGAACTCGGCAACACCGCCACAGTGGATGGCACGTTGTTGCAGGATCAGTTCAACCTGACCGGCGAAAGTGAAACCGATGGTTCGGCCACCACCAGCGTGATTCCGACGAGCAACGTCGATATCAGCCTGGTTGAGGTCAACAACGGCGCGCCACCGGGCAACGGCGAATTGCGCCCCGGCGATGAGGTGACTTTCGAACTCAGCTACGACTTGATTACCGGCGATTACGAGCAATTCAAGCTCACCGCGTACCTGCCGCTGCCGCTGTTCAATGTCAGCGCAATTACCTGGGGTTCGGGTAGTGATGTCGGCCAGTGGGAACTGGGCGCCGGCAATACCAATGCCGGCGGCGTACTCAGCGTGACCAGCGCCAACGGCAATTCGGTGGTGTTCGATTTCGGCAGTTTCGCCACCAATACCACTACAGGCAGCCGCATCGTCATTCGCTTCACCGTGAGGGTTGGCGATCAACCTTTCGCTGACCAGCGCTCACTGGATGTACTGGCGCAGTCGAGCCAGCAGACCACCCTGACCGATCGCACGCTGATCTCTTCCGACGTGGTGGCGATTGTTTCCGTCGCTGAGCCTGTCCTGAACATCAAACACGGCGTGGTCTCCGGCTCCAACGGCACGGTCACTGGCACCACCGGCAGCTGGAATCCACCGGGCAGCATCGGCAAGCCGTTCAATGGCAACGTCACCAGTCTGGCGGCGGTGGACGGCAATATCGGCAACATCGACGGCGCCGACCGTTTGCGTCTGGTCACTGCGATTGAAAACACCGGTGGTGGCGGCGCCTTCGATGTCACCACCAGCATCACCCTGCCCTCTGGCCTGAGCTTTGTCGGCGGCAGTCTGGCGGCGGCCAATCTGCAGATTTATCGTGGCGACGGCACCTTGCTGGTGTTGGGCACCGATTACAGCGTCAGCGGCAATCAGATCACTTTCCTCGATGCTGGCGGTCAGGCCTCGCTTCTCGCCGGACGCAGCGGCACCGCCGCCGACACCAGCGGCGCCAACGTCGTGGTGATCAGCTATGACGTGGTGGTCAGCGCCACCATCGAGGCCAGCCGCAACCTGCAGACCACAGCCACCTTGAGCAATTACGCCAGCGTCAACGGCGGGACCGATTTTACCCCGACCGATCTCACCGACCTGGCCACTCAGCAAGTGGCCGCGCCGGTGATCAGCAAAGTGTTTGCCGACGGCACGCTGGACAACGGCGACTCCAGTGCCAGCCACACCAGCGGCAGTGATCTGGTGGTCGGCGAAAGCATGCGCTACGACATCGTCATCACCCTGCCCGAAGGCACCACGCAGAACCTGCGCATCGAAGACCTGATTCCTCCGGGCATGCGCCTGGACACCAGTTTCAATAACGGCCTCGGCTACCAGATCATCACCACCCGTGCCGGCAGCGGCGCACTGGGCGCCGACTTCGCCGGCAGTGTGCTGGTCAGCGGTTTTGCCGGGATTGGCGGCACGTTGGGCGGCGATGGCGTCGACGGGCGCTGGACGTTCAGCGTCTCCAGCGTTTCGGCGGACAACCAGACCGGCAACAACACCTTCGTGATTCGCCTGCAACTGGTGGCCAACAACGTCATCGCCAACCAGGCCAATGTCTCGCTGCAGAACAATGCGCAACTGCTGTTCAGCGACCCGGACGGCGACACCCCGAACGGTACAGTGGCTGTGGATCGCACTGTCGCCCTCACGGGTGGTCAGCCCACGGTAACGGTGCGCGAGCCGACGTTGCAGGTCAATCAGGTGATCACCTCCACCTCCGGCCTCGGCGGTTACGATCAGGGTGATACGGTGACGTTCAACATCACCATCAGTAACGGCAATGGTTCCACCGATTTCAGTGCGTTCGACATCAGTTTCCTCGACACCCTGCCGACCCAGTTGAGCAACGTGACGCTGGTCGGCGTGCTCTATCAGAACGGCGCGACCAACAACGGCGGTGTGGCGTTTGAAATCGTCGGTGGCCAGTTGCGCACTGCCAGCGGCGCCAATATCGACATCGCCAAGGGCGGCAGCATCGTTTTGCAACTCAGTGGCGTGGTCAACGCCAGTGCCGCCGCGTTGTCGAACATCGCCAACGTCGCCAGCGTGCAGTGGACCAGCCTCGACGGCGGCAATGCCGGCGAACGGACCGGCGTCGACGGCGTGCTCAATGGCGGGACCCTCAACGATTACCGCAACCTCTCGACCTTGCTGATTCCGGTGGCACAGGCCATCGAAATCTCTCGCGTCGGTGGCCTGCCGGACACGGCCGCGCCGAACCCGACCACCGCAACGGTCGAACAAGTCACGGTCGGCGAAGTGATCCGCTACCGCGTGGTGGTGCTGGTGCCCGAGGGCAATAACCCCAACTATCAGATACAGATCACCCTGGCCAACGGCTTGCAGTTCATTTCGCCGGACGCACTGGTGAATGCCCTGCGCATTGCTTTCATCTCCAACGGCGGGCTGACCAGCGACGCCAACCTGATCGTCGGCGGCACGCTGAATATCGACGGCAACGAAGACAGCCCGCAAGCCCTGCCGATCACCTCCGACCTGTCCGGTCTGGCCCCGCAAGGCATTTTCGACCCCAGCCGGCTGTCCATCGTCACCAATGCCGATGGCAGTCAGGTGGTGACGTTCAACCTCGGCACCGTGGTCAACGGCAATGGCAACGATGACGACCTCGAAGGCATTTCCATCGAATTCAACGTGCGTGTGACCAACATCGCTGCCAACGTCGCCGGAGCGCAATTGGGCGTAACGGCGCGGGAAGTCGTCAACGGTGCCGGTCGCGCGGTCAGCGACACCGTGTTCGAGCGCGTGGTTGAACCGGGTTTCAGCGGGCTCGACAAGCAGATCGTCAGTTTCAATCCAAACCCGACCGGCACCAGCGGCACTGCCACGGTGCAACTGAGCTTCACTCAGAACGGCGGACTGCCGGCGTTCGATGCGCAGGTCAGCGACGGTTTTGTCGGCGGCAGCAATTACACACTGCTCAGTGTCAGCATCAATGGCGTGACATATGGCCCGGGCAATTTGCCGGCGGGGATCAGCTTCAGCACCAGCGGCGGTTTGAGCGTCAATTTCGATCAATTGGATGTTGGCGCGCAGATTCAGGTGCGCTACTCGGTGAACCTGCCCAATTCGACCATCGTCGCCAGCAGCAACGCGACGTTGACCTGGAGCAGCCTGCCCGAGGATTTCACCAGTTGGGGCGGCAACAGCGTCGGTGTCGACGGCAGCACCACCGGCGAGCGCACCGGCAGCACGGTCGGCCCGAACCAGTACATTCTGCGCGACAATGCCGGGCTCGGCGTCATCACCGGTACGCTGTGGAATGACACCGCTTCGCCGACCGCCAGCGCGACGCCGGATGGCGCAGGCCTGGCCGGACAAACCGTGACCCTGACCTGGGCCGGCACCGACGGACGCCTCGACACCACCGCCGACAACCTGCAATTCACCACCGTGACCGACGCCAACGGCCAATACCGTTTTGGCGTACTGCCCCTGGGTGTGTTCCGCATCGATGTGCCCGCCGGGCTGGTCAGCTATCCGCAACCCGTGGGTGATCTGCGCGTGCGCGTCGACAGCGATGCCGGCACGCTGGGCCAGATCACCATCACCTTGGGCGATGCCGACACCCAGAGCGCCAACGCCGGTTACGTCGAACAGAACGACGCGCCGGTCAATACCCTTCCCGGCACGCAAAACGGCCAGGAAGACATCGTTCTGAATATCGGCGGCATCAGCGTTGCCGATGTCGACGCCAGCCGCGACCCGAATATCAACGACCGTGACATCAGCGTGATTCTGACGGTCACCCACGGCACGCTGTTCCTCGGCGCAAGCGTGCCGGGCGTTACGGTCAGCGGCGCCAATACCGCGAGCCTGACCCTGACCGGCAACCTTGCCGACATCAACAGCGCCCTGGCCAGCCTGCAATATCTGGGCAACGCCAATTTCAATGGCACCGATACCCTGACCGTGGTCAGCAACGACCGCGGCAACTACGGCGATGCCGACGGTGACGGCATTCCGGGCACGGCCACCGATGCGCTGAGCGACACCGACACCCTGCAAATCATCCTCGCGGCGGTCAACGACAATCCGGTCGGCGTCAACGACAGCGCTACGGCGCTCGAGGCCGGCGGCACCAACAACGGCGCGGCGGGCATCGACCCGCGCGGCAACGTGCTGAGCAACGACACTGACGTCGACATCGCCACCAATGCCGATCAGCTTCACGTGGTCTCGGTCGGCCCCGGTGCCGGCATCCAGACACCTGTGCTGGACGTCACCGTGATCAACGGACTGTACGGCCAGTTGATCATCGGCCGTAACGGTTCCTATCAATACGTCGTCGATAACAACAACGCCGCCGTACAAGCCTTGCGCGTGTCGGGGCAGACGCTGCGGGATGACTTCAATTACGTGCTCGCAGACCTCGCCGGTGCGACCTCGACGGCGACGTTGAGTGTGACCATTCAAGGCGCCAACGACACGCCGCAAGGTATCGATGACAACGGTGTGGCCATCGAGGCGGGCGGCGTCAACAACGGCACACCTGGCAGCGATGCCATCGGCAATGTGTTGACCAACGATCAGGACGTCGACAGCGCCGCCAATGGCGAAACCCGCACCGTGACCGGCATCCGCCCGGTGGCTGAAGCGGGCACCGGCAACTTTACGGCTGTCAGCGCTGCCACCGCGATTTCCGGGCTCTACGGCACGTTGACCATCAACCCCGACGGCACCTATCGGTACGTGGTCGACAACAGCAACGCCACGGTGCAGCGTCTTAGCGCCGGTCAGCAGTTGGTGGAGTTTTTCAGCTATCGGCTCACTGACACCGGTGGCCTGGATGACGTTGCGCAATTGCGCATCGTCATCCAGGGCGCCAACGACAACCCGGTCGCCAGTGATGACGCGGCTTCGGCGCAAGCCGCATCAACCAATGGTTCCGCGTCGGAAAGCAATCCAACGGGCAACGTCATCCAGTTCCCCAGCCGTCCCGGCCCCATCAATCAACCGGGTGGTAATGGTGTCGACCAGGACGTCGATGCCAACGACCAGCCAAGCAGCCAGTTGCTGGTCAACGGTGTGATCAACAAAAGCGAGGCCAGTTACAACCCGGCCACCGACGTACTGAGTGGCGTCGCCACCGGCACCACTTCGGCCAACGGCACCGTCGTGGTCGGGCTCTACGGCACTTTGCGCATCGGTGCCGACGGCTCGTTTTTCTATGACGTCGACAGCACCAATGCAGCCGTCCAGACGTTGGCTCCGGGGCAGACCCTGACCGAGTTTTTCACCTACCGCGTCACCGACACCAGCGGCCTGACGGACACCGCGCAACTGGTCATCACCGTGCATGGCGTCAACGATCCTCCAGTGGCGCAGAACGTGATTGCCGTCGCCACTGAGGCCGGCGGGATCGGCAACAACACACCGGGGGTCAACCCTTCGGGCGACGTCACGGTCAACGACACCGATCCCGATGGCGACCCGTTGACAGTGACGCTGATCAAGTCTGGCGCCACTGGCGATCCGGGCACACCGATCGCGGTGAACCTCGGCGGCACGGTCATTGCCGGGTTGTACGGCACGCTGACAATTTTCCCTGACGGCAGCTACGTCTACGAGGTCGACAACAGCAACCCCGATGTTCAGGCCTTGCGCCGGGGCGCCGATCTGCTTCTGGAGCGCTTCACCTACACCATCAGCGATGGCGTCGGGGCGACCCCGGAAACCGACACGGCGGAAATCATCGTGTTGATCCGTGGGCAGAACGACAACCCGCTGGCCAGTGATGATTCCGGCGTGGCCATCGAGGCCGGTGGCTTGAACAACTCCCAACCGGGTCAGGACCCGAGCGGCAATGTGCTGGACAACGACAGCGATGTCGACGGAGGTGAAATTCCCGGCGACCTGCCCGACCATGACTACGGCGAAACCCGCTCGGTCTTCTCGGTGCGCACCGGCAGCGAAGCGGCAACCGGCACGGCCGGCGCCCTCGGCGCGGAACTGCGCGGCACGTATGGCTGGCTGACGCTCAATGCCGACGGCAGCTACAGCTATCGTCTGGACAACAGCATGGCGGCGGTTCAAGCCCTGCGCGCCGGCAATACCCTGCTCGACTCGTTCAGTTACGAGGTCATCGACGCTGCCGGTGCCACAGACCGTGCGACGTTGAACATCAGCATACAAGGGCGCAACGACACGCCCGTCGCGCAGAACGACAGCAACACCGCCGTCGAAGCCGGGGGCTTGAACAACGCCATCCCAGGCACCAACCCCAGCGGCAACGTGCTGAGCAACGACACGGATGTCGATGGCAACGGTGAAGTGCTTAGCGTGATCGGCGTCGCTCAGGGTACTTCGGTGGGGCTGATCGGCAGTCCTTTCAACGGCACATTCGGTCGATTGACCCTCAATGCCGATGGCAGTTACAGCTATCTGCTCGACAACTTGAATCCGCAGGTCCAGGCACTGCGCAGCAATGCCGACACCCTGACGGAAACTTTCACTTATCAGATCCGCGACCTCGCTGGTGCGACCAGCACAGCGACGCTGACCATCACCATTCGCGGGGCCAACGACAATCCGCTTGCCGGTGACGACAGTGCCGTGGCGGTCGAGGCCGGCGGCACGTTCAACGGCACGCCGGGGGTCAATCCGAGCGGCAACGTGCTGACCAATGACACCGATGTCGATGCCAACGACGTCAAACGGGTCACGGGTATTCGCACTGGCAGCGAAGCGGCTGGCGGCACTTTCACCAACGTTGGTGTCACGCAGACCTTCAGTGGTCTGTACGGCACCTTGACGATCAATGCCGACGGCACTTACAGCTACGTGATCAATAACAATCTGGCGGCCGTGCAGGCATTGAAAGTCGGCGATTCGCTGGTGGAAACCTTCACCTATCGCTTGCGTGATCTCGCCGGTGCGACCGACACCGCGCAATTGAGCATCCGCATTGACGGTGCCTGGGACGCGCCGGTCGCGGCCAACGATACGACGCTCGCCGTGGCCGATAACGGCAAGGGCAATGGCGTCAATCCGAACGGCAATGTGCTGCCCAATGACACCGACGTCGATCAGGGCGACAGCAAGACCGTTACCGGCATTCGTTTCGGCACTGAAGATGCCGGCGGCACTCTGGCCGGCGTCACCGCAGGCACCGACAACAGCAACGGCACGCTGATCAACGGCCTCTACGGCCAACTGATCATTGGCGCCGACGGCAGCTTCACTTACAACCTCGACTCGAGCAATCCGGCGGTGCTGGCTCTGGGGCCGCTGCAATTTCTCAACGAGCGCTTCACCTATCAGGTCACCGACCGTGGCGGGCAAAGCGATCAGGCGGAAATCCGCATCATCATTCGTGGCCGCAACATCGCGCCGGACGCCAACACCGACACGGCGACAGCGGTCGAGGCCGGTGGCAGCAACAACAGCCAGCCCGGGATCAACCCCGGCGGCAATGTTCTGGATAACGACACCGATGCCGAGAGCGATCCGCTGTCAGTGATCGGCATTCACACCGGCACGGTCAGCGCTATTGGCACGGTGGGCAGCGTCGGCACGTCGTTGCGCGGACTGTACGGCGACCTGTTGATCAACGCCGACGGCAGCTACACCTACACCGTCGACAACAGCCTCGCCGCCGTTCAGGCCCTGCGTCAGAGCGGTCAGACGCTGAATGAAGTGTTCACTTACACCATCGTCGACCGCTGGGGCGACAGCAGCACCGCCGAGCTGCGCATCACCGTTGATGGTCGCAACGACACGCCGGTTGCCGTGGATGACAACGCCACGGCAGTCGAGGCCGGCGGCGTCAATAACGGTACGCCCGGCAGCAATGCTACGGGCAATGTGCTGGACAACGACAGTGACGTCGACAGCGTGGCCAACGGCGAAAGCAAACACGTGCAAAGCGTGAGCAACCAGGCCGGCCAGTCCGCCGGCGCCGGGCAAGTATTGATCGGGCTTTACGGGCAACTGACGCTCAACGCCGATGGCAGCTACACCTATGTCATCGACAACAACAATCCCGTGGTGCAAGCCCTGCGCACGGCAGGCCAAACCCTCAGCGAAACCTTTACCTATCGCATGGTCGACACCGCCGGGGCGACCTCGGATGCACGCCTGACCGTGGTGATTCAAGGGGCCAACGACGCGCCGGTGGCGCAGAACGACAGCGGTTTTGCCAGTGATCAGGCACCCGCGCCGCAAACCACCGGCAACGTGTTGCCCAACGATGGCGACGTCGACAACAACGACAGTCTGGTGGTGGTCGGTATCCGTACCGGCGCCGAGGCGGATTCAGGGACTGCGGGCCTGATCGGTCAGCCGATCATTGGCCTCTACGGCACATTGGTGTTGAACGCCGACGGCAGCTACACCTACACCATCGATCAGAACAACCCCGCCGTGCTGGCGGCTGCCGGTCTCGGACAGATCCTGCGCGACGTCTTCACCTACACCATCAGTGACCGTAACGGCGCCAGCGATCAGGCCGAACTGGCGATCACCCTCGACATTGCCACACCGTTCATTCCGGCGCCGGGCGGCAACAACTTCGAGCGCGACACGAACACCCTGAACCGCAACTTCCTCCTCCCCGATCCGCAGCCGGCGGTCTTCGTTACGCCGGTGGTTGAGCGCGCCGCTGAAATCTCCGAACTGTCGGCCTGGGGCGTCGACGGCAGCAACCTGCGTCTGGCGGCGGTCGGTGAGTTCACCAGTGATTCGGTGGGCAACGGTCTGGGTCTGGTGCCGGGGCAATTCGTCCAGCAAGCGGTACGCACCAGTCGCCTGGAGAGTGAACTGGATCTGCTGTGGATTCAGGGGCGTCAGGGTCGTACCGGGTTGAGTGCCGATGGGCTGTTGAGCGATCCGTCGTTGTTCACCTTGAACCCGGCAGACCTGACGCACAGTCCCGCACACGCTGAAAAACAACAGGAAAAACCACGGGGCAAAGGCTTCAGCGCGCAATTGCGTGATGCAGCGCAACGGCGAGCACCACGGTAAGGCCGTCGAACTGAAAAAATTTCAAGAATGCAAAGGAATGAACATGCGACTACATGCGACCCGGCTTCTCAGTACCGCCATCGCTTCTGCACTGTTGCTCAGTGCTTGCTCGTCAACGGAGCCCAAACCCTCCACCGATGAAGAAAACCGCCAGCGCATCATCGCTGACCAGTCCCGCATGTATTCCGGCCAGGAGCCGGTGACCGCGCCGATCACCTTTTACGAAGCGGCGGCGCGGGCGCTGAAATACAACCTCGACTACCGCCTCAAACTCATGGAAAGCGCACTGGCCTCGGACCTGCGCGATGTCTCCAGCCACGAAATGCTCCCGCGCCTGGTCGCTTCCGCCGGGTATGCCGGGCGTGACAACGACTCCGGCGGCACCTCTATCGGCATCGAGGACCGTCAGGTCAGCTTGCGCCCATCGACCTCGGAAGAACGTTATCGCGAAGTCTATGGCCTGGGTTTGAGTTGGAGCCTGCTGGATTTCGGCGTCGCCTATTACCGCACCCAGCAGAAGTCCGATCAGATCCTGATGGCCGAAGAACGCCGGCGCAAAGTCGCCCAGAACGTTCTGCAGGACGTGCGCAACGCTTATTGGCGCGCACTCGGTGCCCAGCGCTTGATGCCGGAAGTCGACAAGCTGCTGATGCGCACCCACACCGCCCTGACCTCGGCCCGTGAAGCCGAGACCCGAGGCCTGCTGCCGCGTCAGGAAATCCTCGCCTATCAACGCGCCCTCCTCGACTCGATCTACCTGCTGACCGTGCGCCGCCAGGATCTCGAATTCGCTCAGGCCGAGTTGTCGGCGCTGATGTCGCTGCCGTCCGGTTCGAAAATGATCCTCGCCGACATGCCCGACCCGCCGCTGCCAGAAGTCCGCCAGAGCATGGCGCGGCTGGAACAGCTGTCGCTGGAGAACCGCCCGGAAATCATGGAGGAGTGGTATCGCAAACGCGTCAATCAAAAGGATCTGGAAATCGCCAAGGCACAGCTGTGGCCGAACGTCAGCGTCGATTTCGGCTACAAGTACGACTCCAACAAATACCTCTACAACAACGACTGGATGAGTACCGGCCTGCAAGTGTCGATGAACCTCATTCGCCTGCTGCAATTGCCGTCGTTGAACGCGGCGCAAAAGTCCCAGAGCGAAACCGATGACACCCGGCGCGTGGCGCTGTCGATGGCGATTCTCACGCAGGTACGCGTCGGCACACTGCGCTATCAACTGGCCCGTCAGGAAGTCGAATTCGCTGAAGACAGCCTGCGCGTCGACCGCAGCCTGCTCGACTACGCGCAAGCGGCGAAAACCGGAGCGCTGGGCTCGGAACTGGAAGTGATTCGCTCCGAGGGCCGTTATCTGCTCTCGCGCTATCAGCGTGAAGCGGCGTTTTCCGGTGCGCAAGCCGCGTGGGGGCGGATGTACAACTCGGTGGGCCTGGACGTGCTGCCCAAGGAAATCGCGCAACACGACATCAAGACGCTGGCCCGGGAAATCCAGCGCACCTTGAATGAACAAGAACAACAACGTCTGCTCGCCGCCACATCGCAAGGAACGCCGAATGCGCAAAATCGCCCTTGAGTCCCGTTTCGGGGCCCTGTTGTTGGCCACTCTGATCTTGCCCGTCCACGCCGAAGAGAGTCCTGCGGCCCCCGCCCTGGAAAGTGCCAGTGCCATTCGTGTGCTGCTCGCCGCTGAACTGGAGACCACCCTCTCCAGCCAGATGGCCGGCACCCTGGGTGAGTTGAAAGCCGGGTTTGGCGAGCAGGTCAGCAAGTCCGAATTGCTTGCACGCTTCAATTGCAGTGAGGCCGAAGCACGCGCGAAAGTTGCGGCGGCCGAACTGGCGATGGCGAAACAGAACCTGCAGGCAAAACAGCAACTGCGCAAGCTCAACGCGGTGGGCGACATTGAAGTGTCGATGGCCAACACCGAAGTGCAAAAGGCCGACGGCGCAAGGGCCATGGGTGCGGCGCAGAGCGGTTATTGTCAGGTGCTCGCGCCGTTTTCCGGGCGTGTAGCCAAGGTCTACGTCAAGCCGTATCAAACCGTCGCGGCAGGCACGCCGTTGTTCGATCTGGTCAGCGACGGTGCCTTGAAAGTCAGGCTGAACGTGCCGTCCAATTTGCTCAAAGACCTCAAAACGGGTCTGCCGCTGCAGGTCAGCATCCACGAAACCGGCAAGACCTACCCGGCCCATGTCAGCGGCATCAATTCTCGGGTCGATGCCGTGGCGCAAACCGTAGAACTGGAAGCCCGGCTCGACAACAAATACCCCGACTTGATGGCGGGCATGAGCGGCACTGCGCAATTTGACCAAGTCGCACGCCCATGACGATGAACGAGCCGCTGCCGCACCCTCACCTGTTGCTCGAACTCGATGCGCTGCGGGACAAAGCCCTGGCCGCTGACTCGCTGAACAGCCTGGCGTTCAGCATGGCCAACGATTTGTACCCGTTGCTGCAATTTCATCAGGCACTGGTGTTTGCCCAGCGCGAGTCGTCGCTGGAATTGCTGAACGTCTCGGGGCTGTCGCGACCGAGCGAGGACTCGCCGTATCTGGTCTGGTTGCGCCGGGCCAGTCGCTGGATTGCGGCGCAGGTGCCCGACGCTGAGCCGGTGTGGATCGCTCAGGACACCGCCAATCCGCCCGCCGACATCGCCGAAGGCTGGAACGAATGGTGGCCGTCGGGGTTGTGGTGCGTGCCGGTGCAGGATCGTGACAGTCAACGTCTGGGATTGTTGGTCATTCTGCTCGATCAAGAACCCCCGGCGCTGTTAGGGCAACACCTCACAGGGTTGATCGCCACGTGGGCGTATTGCTGGTCGGCGCTGACCCGGCGCAAGCGTTTCAGTCGCTGGCGGCCCAATCGCAAGCAATGGCTGCTGGTGCTGATCGTGGTCGCGGCGCTGCTGCTGTTGCCGGTGCGGCAAAGCGCATTGGCTCCGACGGAAATCGTCTCGCGGCAGGCGCAGATCATCAGCTCGCCCATCGATGGCGTGATCGAAAAGATTCAGGTGCGTCCGAATCAACCCGTCGATGCCGGGACGCCGCTGTTCTCGCTCGATGAAACGACCCTGCGCAGCCGCGCCGAAGTGCTCGACAAGGAAGTCGCCGTCGCCGATGCCGAGTTGCAAGCGGCCAGTCAGCGGGCGTTCGACAACCCGCAAAGCAAAAGCGAACTGACCTTGCTCGCCGGTCGCGCTCAACAACGCCGGGCGGAACTGGCGGCAGTGCAGGCACAGCTCAAACGCACTCAGGTGTTGTCGCCCCGAGGCGGCGTCGCGGTGTTCAGCGACCCCAACGACTGGCTGGGCAAACCGGTGGTCACCGGCGAGCGGATCATGCAAGTGGCCGACCCGACACAACCGGCGATGCTCATTCAACTGGCCGTGGCCGATGCAATCGCTTTGGAACCGGGCGCCGAGGTCACCTTGTTCCTCACCGCGTATCCGCTGACGCCGCTCAAGGGGCAGATCCTCGAAACCAGTTATCAGGCACGCCCCAGCGATGAAGGGCTGGTCGCTTATCGTCTGCTCGCCAGCATCGACGGCGCACCGGAGCATGCGCGTCTCGGCCTGCACGGCACGGCGAAGCTCTACGGCGGGCGGGTGATGCTCGGTTATTACCTGCTGCGTCGACCGCTGGCGACGCTGCGTGCGTGGAGTGGCTGGTAATGCTCGACCCGGCCGATCTGCCCGTACCGCCCCTGCGCGAAGACTTGCGCCTGAGCGAAGCGGCCCATGGCAGCAATGGCGAACCGGCGTGGGTGATCCAGGACACGGTGATCAATCGTTTCTATCGCATTGGCTGGCTGGAGTTCGAATGCCTGCTGCGTTGGGGTCAGTCGCCACGCACCATCAGCGAGCAGATCGCCGAGGGCACCGCGCTGAAACCGGACGTCGAACAGGTGCTCGACTTCCGTCAGTTTCTCGAACAGCATCAGTTGTTGCGCGCCGGCCCTGCCGCCCTTGAGCGCCTCAAGAGCAAAAGCGAAGAAGGCAGTTGGCTGACGTGGCGCTGGTGGCTGCATCACTATCTGTTTTTCCGCATCCCGCTGCTGCGCCCGCAACAACCGTTGCAGTATCTGGCGCGGGCGCTGGGCTGGCTGTTTCATCCACTGACCGGGATTATGGTGCTGAGCCTGAGCGTGCTCGGGATCATTCTGGTGTTGCAGCAGTGGGACGTGTTCACCAGTGCCGTGGTGGAATCGTTTTCCACCGAAGGCCTGTTCAGTTTTGCCCTGGCGCTGATCGTCGCGAAAACCCTGCACGAACTCGGCCATGCGTTGGTCGCCACGCGCCTGGGCCTGCGCGTCGGGCACATGGGCATCGCGTTTGTGGTGATGTGGCCGATGCTCTACACCGACACCGGCGAGAGCTGGAAACTCAGTCGCTCGCGGCAACGCCTGGCGATTGCTTCGGCGGGGATCGTCACCGAACTGTCGCTGGCCGGCTTGTCGACGTTGGGCTGGGCGTTGTGCGACCCCGGCGCGTTGCGCAATGCCCTGCTCTATCTGGCGACCACCAGTTGGCTGCTGTCACTGGCGCTGAATGCCAGTCCGTTCATGCGTTTCGACGGTTATTTCATCCTTTCCGACCTGCTGGATTTCCCCAACCTGCACGAGCGCGCCTCGGCACTCGCGCGGGTGACGCTGCGGCGCCATCTGCTGGGTTTGCAGGAAGAGTGGCCGGAGACGTTTGCGACCGGCCAGCGGCGTTTGCTGGTGACCTTCGCGATCATGACCTGGCTGTATCGGCTGGTGCTGTTTCTGGGGATCGCGCTGGCGGTCTATCTGTTTTTCTTCAAGGTCTTGGGGATTTTTCTGTTCATGGTCGAACTGTCGTGGTTTATCGCGATGCCGGTAATGCGCGAATTGGGTCACTGGTGGAAAAACCGCGCGGCGATTCCGAGCCGCCGCAAACTGGCGTTTTATGCCGTGCTGCTGGCGATTCTGGTGGGCTTGGCGATCCCGTGGCGCACGCAGATCGATGCGGTTGGCGTGGCCCGTACCGAACACCAGTTGCGCGTGTATGCGCCCTACCCGGCGCGCCTGCAATCGATTCACCCGGAAGGCCCGGTCAAGGCCGGGAAAACCCTGATCACCCTTGACGAACCGGACATTGCCTCGCGCCTGCAAACCAGCGAAGCCAGCGCCCGGAGCTATGAGGCGCGGCTGTCCGGACTGATCGCCGCCCCCGGTGGATTGGCCGAAGACGCCGTCACTCGTCAGCGCCTCAATGTGCAATTCGAAGAGGCCCGCGCCGCCCGCTCGGAAATCGCCCGGTTGAACCTGCAAACGCCGTTCGCCGGCGTGTGGCTGGACGTCAATCCGGACTGGAAGCCCGGGCAATGGGTCGGTCGGCAGGAATCGCTGGGCATGTTGATTGATCCGCGCAGTTGGCAGGTTGACGCCTATGTGGCGCAGGATCAGGTGCATCGCATGGCCACCGGCGATCAGGTGCGCTTCTACCCGGACGGCCAGACCACGCCGCGATCCGGTCGTGTCGTGCAGATCGGCAGCACCCGCGCCAGTCAGTTGTCACACCGCATGTTGTCTTCACGCTTCGGCGGCCCGGTGCCGACCACCAATGCCGAACACGCGCTGATCCCCAGCAGTGCGCTGTTTCAGGTGTTGATTCAATTGGATGAACCGTTGCCGAGCCTGCGCGAGACTCGCGGGCATCTGAAGATCGAAGGCGAACGGCGCAGCTTGCTCGGCGACGGTGCGACCCATGTGTTGGCGGTGTTGATGCGCGAAAGTGGCTTCTGATGTGTGCTTTTTAACCGGCGGCGACGAACACAATGATCGGCCCGCACACCGCCAGCAGCACATTGGAAATCGCGTAACACACCGTAAAGCCAATGACCGGCGTGTTGCTGCCGGACTGTTCGATGATCTTGTTCATCGACGCCGCTTCGGTCTGCGCCCCGGCCAGTGCGCCAAACAGAATCATCGGGTGCAGGCGCAGCACGTAGCGGCCGAAATACAGCGCCACCAGCGGCGGCACAATCGTCACCACCGCGCCGGACAGCAACAGCGCCAAGCCCTGCTCTTTCATCGCGGCAAACGCTGCCGGCCCGGCGAGCAAACCCACCACTGCGCCGAACGCGGTGAGCCCGAACTCGGAAAACGCCCATTGCGCCGCGGGTGGCAATGCACCGATTTCGGGGTGGCGCGAGTTGTACCAGCCGATCACCAATGCGGCGACCAACACACCGCCGCCGATGCCCAGCTCCACCGGGATCATGCCGATGTGGGTCGACAACAATCCCAGCAGTGAACCGAGCACCATGCCGAGGGTGTGCATGGCGATATCGCTTTTATAGTTGTTCTTGCGAATGCGGCCCAGGCGTTTGGCGATCATTTCAACACTGACGGTGCGCCCGGTCAGCGTAATCACATCGCCACGGCGCAGCACGGTGTTGGGCAGCAACGGCAAGTCGTAGCCCTGACGGCTGATGGTGTTGACGAAGCAGCCCAGGCGCCCGTCGCTGGCCAGGTGCATCTTGGCCTGATGGATGGTTTTGCCGGCGAACTCTGCCGAAGTCAGAACGATGTCCACCTGACGGGTCGGAAAAGACAAGGCATCGAGATGATCGATTTCCGGCCCGACCCAGTGGCTGAGATTGCCCACCGCATCGCGCAAGGCGTAAACGCCGATAATGTCACCCGCCATGAGCATGAAGTCTTCGTCGCGCTCGATGATTTTGCCGGCGCGCATGACGCGCTCGACGGTCAGCGACTCGTGCGGCTTTTCCAGATCGATGATGCGCAAACCGGCGGCCTGACCGTTCTCCGCAACCTGATGAGCACGCACCACCATGCGCGTGTACGGCACGGTGATCGCGTCTTCTTCCTTCGCGATGCCCAACTCAAGTTCGAGCTCTCGCGCCGATTCGCGCAGGTTCACGCCGAGCAGTTTCGGCGCGATGCTGCCGACGAAGACAATCAGGCCTATCGTGCCGAACAGATAGGTGATCGCATAGGCAATCGCCATGTGGCTGTTGAGCTGCGCCTTGGCGGCCGCGTCGAGTGTGAGTTGATTGACCGCGCTGGTTGCGGTGCCCATGATCGCCGTATCGGTCAACGCCCCGGCGCCGAGCCCGGCGGTGAACCCGGCGTCGAAATCGAACACCGAGTACATCAGCAGAATCGCCCCCAGCGCCGTGGCGCACAGCACCACCGAGAGCAGTACCAGTTTCAGCGTGCCACGATTGAGGCTGCCGAAAAACTCTGGCCCGCTCTTGAAACCGACGGCATAGATGAACATCACGAAAAACACCGACTTCAGGCCGGTCGGCACTTCCAGACCGATCTGGCCGATCAGCAGCCCCATCAGCAACGCGCCCGCCACCGAGCCCAGATGAAAGCTGCCAATGTGGATACGGCCGACGAACACGCCCAGAGCAATCGCCAGGAACACCGCGATTTCAGGATCAGTGCGTAAAGCGTGGAGGATGAATTCCAGCATGGGGCAAACTCCCTTGAGCGACGGTCACTGATCCTTCGGTTCTTGCGCGGGTGCGGTGTACCACTTGTCCCGTGGCACCCACTTGTCTTGTTGCGGATCGCCCAGATAGTGCGGCGACATGATCTGCACGCCGTACTCGTTGAATACGTCCTGAATATTTGCGTGAAGCATGCTCAGCAACACCGCGCGCGGGCGTGGCTGGCTTGGAATCGCTTGCGCCACCAGGCGATATTCGGGGTAGAAATCCGATAAAGCCGTCTGGAATACCTGCGCTGGCGGATCTTCAAGAATCCCCGGTGTACGTTGCGCCGCCTCCAGCAGCATCGCCTCGACCTGGCGCCACGGCGTGTCGTAACCGATGGTCACCACCGTATCGACGACATAACCGGGGCCTTGCACGGTGCGCGAATAGTTTTTGGTGACGGTGCCGGTGATCATCGAGTTGGGCAGCGTCAGCACTTCACCCAGCCCGGTGCGGATGCGCGTGGTGAACATGCCCAGCTCGGTGACGGTGCCTTCGTATTCGCCAATCTTGACGAACTCGCCAGGGCGCAAGGTGCGTGTGTAGGTCAGGATCAGCCCGGCAGCAGCCTGCCCGACGACGCTGGTCGCCCCCAAGGAAATCATCAAACCGATCAACACCGACAGGCCTTTGAAGGCATCGGTGCCCGCACCAGGCAGATACGGATACGCCATTGCCAGGGCAAACAGCCAGATTGCCAAAGCGGTCAGGCGCTGGGTGGGTTGCAGGGTTTCGTGGTTCAGCCAACTGAAGGTGCCCGGCATGGCCATGCGCCGCAGGATGCGTCGGGTAAACGCCGTGATGCCACGGGCAATGAAGAAAATCGCCAGCGCCACGCCCAGCCCGGGAATGGCGCCAACGATACCTTGCAGCAGATAACCGGCCAGTTCGAACAGATAGTTATTGAGGCTTTCACCCCATGGACGAGTGTAAGGAAACCGCGACAGCACGAAGCCGAGCCATTCATAGGTCAGCAGCAGAATCACCAGCCAGCGCAGCAGCAACAGCAACCGACTGACCAGCGGATAGAGAAAATTCGAGTCGATCAGTTGCACCCGCCCGACTTTCAGCGCCTGGGTGTGGCGATCCATCAGGGCCGGAAGTTTGGCCAGCAACTTGCGCCGCAGCCAGGCCAGGCACCAGAGCAGACCCAGGTAAATCAGCGTGGCCACGGCCACCAGCGCCAACGAGCGCAGCATCATGTCGAGGTTGCGTGCTTCGCGGGTTTCACTGACCACCTGACGCAGTTTCTCCGCCGCGCCTTCGGCTGCCTGTTGCACCGACGAATAGGCCAGGCTGTCGACATCCTGCGGCGCGACGATGAATGCACGCTTGTCGCCGATCAGCACCATGTAGCTGTTCTGGATCGAGTCGGTGGTGATGTTCAGCCCACCGTCCTCTTCCAGCGCCTCACTGATGACCCTCTTCGCCCGTTTGACTCGCGAGGCGGGCGCTTCACCAAGGATCGTCGCGCGAAACAACATGACGCTGCGGTTGGCGACCTTGAGCTCCACCGCTTCATCGGCCGTTTTTGTCGCTTCATCGGCGGCCCAGCCGAGCCCGCTCCAAAGCACTGCGAACACCACCATCGATACCGCCAGCAGCCTGTTTCGCATGCGCTTTTTTCCTTACGCCCGGGTGTCAGAGAGGGATACGTAAGCCAGCGTAGTCGAGCGATGAATGGATGCCAGATCACGGCAGGGTTTCTTCGCTCCCGGCGTCGAGCACCCGGGTAACATCTGCCGGTTGATACACCCAACCGATAAACAACTCATAGCCGACGGCCAGGATCACTGGCCCGGTAAACAAGCCGATGATGCCGCTGGTGACCATGCCGCCCAGCGCGCCGATCAACACCACCGGCATCGGCACTGCCACGCCACGCCCCAGCAGCAGCGGTTTGAGCACGTTGTCGGAGAGTCCGGCGATGATGGTCCACACAGTGAAAATGATCGTACCGGCGCTGACGCCATCGTGGGCGAACACATAAATCACCACTGGCACGGTAATCAACAGCACCGGCAATTGCATGATGCCCAACAGCAACACCATCAAGGCCAGAATGCCTGCCGCCGGAACCCCCATGATCACCAGCGCGACGCCGATCAACAGCATCTGGATAAAGGCGATGCCGACCACACCTTGTGCCACCGCGCGTATGGTCGAGGTGCACAGTTCGGCAATCTGCGGGCCGCGTACCGGACCGGAAATCCGTGTGGTAATCGCCACGGCGGTGCGATGACCGCGTTCGCCGTGGGTCATGATCAGCCCGGCGACAATCAGCGCGACGACAAACACCACAATCCCGGCACCGACGCCGGCGGCCTGGTGCAGCAACACTTTGCCCCAACTGGTCAGGTGCGGCGCCAGTTCCTTGAAGGCCCAACTCAGGTCTTGCGACGCGTGCTGCCAGATGCCAAAAACCGGCGCACCGATCAACGGCCAGGTCTCGACGCTGGCCGGTGGTGGCGGAATCTCGAACTGCCCCGCCTCCATCGTGTGCATGCCGGCTTTCACCGAGTCGGCGACCGACGCCCCCAGCAGGCTCAACGGCACCATCAGAATCAGCAAGCCAAGCAACACCAGTACAATCGCTGCCCAGCCATAGCGATGGCCCAGTTTGGCCCCGAGTTTTTGATTCAATGGGTACAGGGTGACGGCCAGGATCAGCGCCCAGAGCATCACGTTGAGGAACGGATGGAAGATGTCAAAGCAAAACAGCACCAGGGCGGCGATCAACCCGGCGCGAATCAGCACATCCAGCAAAGCCCTGGAACTGTTGAAGGCAATGAGCGGCTTTTCTTCCATTTCGGATATCTCCCCGATGCCGAATTTCGGCGATGCGCTGAGCCTAGAACACATCTGCACAGTCGTCTTGTTTTCAGCCCCGGCTCTGGTCGCTGACGGTTTATAACGCCGCCGACAAAATGCTCGGGAACAACCTGATCGCCTGCAGGTGGACACCCTTGAATGGCATCAGTGGCTGGTGGGATTGCCGATTCGCGTCTAAACCTGATGCAAGTCTCCGTTTATAAGGAAGTTCCGGATGAGATCCACGCATTCACTGATGATTCTTGCCTTGACCGGAAGTGTCGGCCAGGCTCTGGCCGGTGGCATTCAGTTGTATGAAGCGGGTCAGGAAGGCGCCGGGCTGGCCAATGCCGGCTCGGCGGCACTGGCCACTGATCCGAGCGTGCTGATGAGCAACCCGGCCGGCATCGCGGCGCTCAAAGGTACGCAAATCACCCTGACCGGTCAGGCGGTGTTCGGTGGTCTGGGTTTTGAACGCGATGGCGACAATGATTTTGCCGGCAACGAAGGCGGCAATCCGCTGCCGATCCTGCCGGGCAGCAGCTTTTTTATCAGCCATGAGGTCAATGATCGCGCCAGTGTCGGTTTCGGCGTGTACGGTAATTTTGGTCTGAGCGTGAAGTACGACGATGACTGGGCCGGGCGCTACTTCACTCAGGAATCCACATTGATCGGCATCTCGATGCAGCCGACCTTCGCTTACAAAATCACCGACGACCTGTCGATGGGCATCGGCCCGCGCCTGGTCTACGGCTACTACTACACCAAAATGGCCATCGACAATAACGCCTTCCTGCCCGGCGAGCCGTTTCAGGAGGATGGCAACCTGCAATACAAGGACACCGACACAGGGGTCGGTATCAACCTCGGTCTGCGCTATCAACTGGACCCTCGCACCACCGTCGGTTTTGCCTACACCAGCAAGGTCAAGATGGAGTTCAAGGACTCGCCTTCCACCCATGGGGTGCGTAATCCGCTGCTCAATCTGGCCCTGTCGCGGCTGGATGTCGACGAGCTGGAAATCGACATGAACATTCCGCAGACCGCAACCCTGAGCATCGTCCACCAGTTGAACGAACAATGGACCCTGCTCAGTTCCGTGAACTGGCAGGACTGGAGCGACTTTGCCGACATCGGCGTCAATGTAGACACAGCGGCAGGTAATGCCTCGCGCTCGGTCAATCGCAAATATCAGGACACCTGGCATTTTTCGTTGGGGGCGCAAAACCAGATCAGCCCGAAACTGCGCTGGAACATGGGCATCGGTTACGACAGCACCGCCGTCAAAGACAAGGATCGCACCGTCGACAACCCGATGAACGAGACCTGGCGGTTGGCGACCGGCCTGAGCTACAAACTGGCCGAAGACACCGACATCAACCTCAATTACACGCTGGTCTGGCTGGGTGATATGGACGTGCAGCAAACCAAGCGCAACGGCCAGACGTTGTCCGGGAGCTACCCAAACAGCGCCCTGCACATTGTCGGCGGCGGCGTGACCTGGCGATTCTGATTGATGGCGTGATCGCCGTCAGTGCTTCAGCATGCCGTTACATAACAGGTTGAGGACGCCGCGCATGTGCAGTGCATGGGCGGCTCTGTCGGGCGTTTCCTGGGTGGCCAGACGAATAAACGCCATGTTCGCGTACTGGTTGAACAGCGTCGCGACCACATCGACCTCAATCGATTCACGCACTTTTCCCGCCCGTTGAAAATGTTCAACCAGTGCTCTCGTTTCCTCCACCACCGCCGCGTTCCACGGACTCAATGCCTCGGCCAACTCCCCCGTCAGTAGAAACGGCGCCAACTCGCGCCACAGTGAGGCGGGCATCGCTTGCAACTGGTAATCCGTCATCAACTGTTCGAACTCACACAGCGCCTCCAGCGGATCGCTGTCATCGTCCAGATTGGCCCGTGCTTCGCGCATGGCCTGTTCGTCAGGTTGCTTGAGCAGGGCGAGCAAAATGTCCTGTTTGCCGCCAAAGTAATTCACCACCGTTGGCGCGGACACGCCAGCCTGGACGGCGATCTGATCCAGCGTCGTCGCGGCAAAACCGTTGGTCTTGAACAGCTCAAGCGCCGCCTCGGCAATGACCTGTCTGCGCTGTTCCTTCTGCCGCTCTCTGAGTCCGCTCATGTTGCCTCTGATGATCCTTGCCAATGCTGCTCAGCCTACGGATATCTTTTTTCAACGACAAATATTTTCTTTACAAAAATATTTTTAAGTGACAAATATTGGCCGTGCACCGCTGGAATGAACGCACCTGCTTGCCCATTTCCCCTGGAGATCAGTCATGCCCGCCGAATTCGACCCGAACCGCAGCACCCGCGACTATCAGGACGCCGACGCCGCCCACCACATTCACGCTTTCGTCGACCAGAAAGCCCTCAACGAAGAAGGCCCGAGGGTGATGGTCAGCGGGGATCGTCTGGCGTTGTGGGACAACGACGGCAATCGTTATCTGGATGGCATGTCTGGCCTGTGGTGCACCAACCTCGGCTATGGGCGCAAGGATCTGGCCGCCGCCGCGAGTGCGCAGCTGGAGCAACTGCCTTACTACAACATGTTCTTCCACACCACTCACCCGCAGGTGATCGAACTGTCGGAGCTGCTGTTCAGCCTGCTGCCCAACCACTACAGCCACGCGATCTACACCAACTCCGGTTCCGAAGCCAACGAAGTGCTGATCCGCACCGTGCGCAAGTTCTGGCAAGTGATGGGCCAGCCCGAAAAGAAAATCATGATTGGCCGCTGGAACGGCTACCACGGCTCCACGCTTGCCGCGACGGCGCTGGGCGGCATGAAGTTCATGCATGAAATGGGCGGCACCATTCCCGATGTCGCGCACATCGATGAGCCGTACTGGTTTGCCCACGAAGGTGATCTGACTCCAGAACAATTCGGCCTGAAGGCTGCGCAGCAACTGGAGGACAAAATCCTTGAACTGGGCGCCGACAAGGTCGCCGCGTTCGTTGCCGAACCCTTCCAGGGCGCGGGCGGCATGATCATTGCGCCCGCCACTTACTGGCCGGAAATTCAGCGCATCTGCCGTAAATATGACGTGCTGCTGTGTGCTGACGAAGTGATCGGCGGCTTTGGTCGCACCGGCGAATGGTTCGCCCATCAGACGTTTGGCTTTGAGCCGGACACGCTGTCCATCGCCAAGGGCCTGACCTCCGGCTACATCCCCATGGGCGGCTTGATTCTGTCGCGGCGCTTGGCCCAGGCACTGGTGGAAAAAGGTGGCGTGTTTGCCCATGGCCTCACCTATTCCGGTCACCCGGTTGCCGCAGCGGTGGCCATCGCCAACCTCAAGGCATTGCGCGATGAAGGCGTCGTCACACAGGTAAAAAACGACACCGGCCCGTATCTGCAGACCTGTCTGCGCGAAGTGTTCGGCAACCATCCGTTGGTGGGCGAGATACAGGGCGTGGGGCTGGTGGCGGCGTTGCAGTTTGCTGAAGACAAGGCGACCCGCAAGCGTTTTGCCAACGAGAACGACATCGCCTGGCGCTGCCGCACGATTGGATTTGAGGAGGGCTTGATCATTCGCTCGACGCTGGGGCGGATGATCATGGCCCCCGCGCTGGTCGCGACCCGCGCGGAGCTGGATGAGTTGATCGACAAGACGCGCATCGCCGTGGATCGCACCGCCCGTGAGTACGGCGTCCTGTAAACCACCCTCCATCTCCTGTGGGAGCGAGCTTGCTCGCGAAAGCGGTGGTTCTGTGACATGGATGTTGAATGACCCACCGCCATCGCTTGCAGGGCAAGCTCCCACAGTGATCCGAGTTGCCCCCGGATTGTGTGACCGACACAAAACCCTGTGGGAGCTAGCCCTGCTGGCGATGGCGTCAGTGCAATTCAGCACATCGGCTCAATCTTGTTGCCCGATATCCCTCGATCATTCAGCCAACTCAATTGCTGGCCAACGACCATGATCGACCGCACCCCATCGCGTCTCAGCTTGCTCACGTTGCTCTGCGGTATGCAGGCAACCGCCAGCGCCAGTGGTTTTCTCGACGATTCGAAAACCGAAGTGCTCAGCCGCAATTTCTTCCTGAGCAACGACTACCGCTCGCCATCGCCCGCCGGCAAAAACTACAAACAGGAATGGGCGCAAGGTTTTATCGGCACCTTCACCTCGGGCTTCACGCCCGGCAGCGTCGGTTTCGGCGTCGATGCCCATGCCTTTCTCGGCCTGAAACTCGATGGTGGCAGAGGACATTCCGGCACCGGATTGTTACCGGTCGACAGCAGCGGTCGTAGCGAATCGAATTACTCCGACGCAGGCGGCGCGTTCAAATTGAAGGTTTCGCGCACCACCCTCGCCTTTGGTGAAATGACCGTGGAAACGCCCGTTTTCGATACCTCGGACAAACGCCTGCAACCGGAATACGCCACCGGACTTTTATTAAACAGCCGTGAAATCGACAACGTGAATCTCGTCGCCGGACACTTCACCGCCTTCAAGAACCAGGACAGTTCCTCCGGTCGTGGCGACTTCTATGGCTATGGCGCCAATACCGAAGCCGGCGGGATCAGCTTCCTCGGCGCGGATCTGTTTGGCGACAGCCCCGTCGGCGGTTCGCTGTATGCATCGGAACTCAGCGACGCTTGGCATCAGTACTACGGCAATCTGCACTTCAAGCAATCCGGCGTACTGCTTGACGCCAACCTCTACCGCACCCGCGATACCGGTCGGGCACTGGCCGGCGCCATCGACAACACCGCGTTCAGCCTCAGCGGCAAATACACGTTCGGCCCACACGGCGTGATGCTCGGCTGGCAACGGATCAATGGCAACACGCCGTTCGATTTCGTCGGCGGCGACTCGATCTACCTCGCCAACTCGATCAAATACGCCGACTTCAACGGCGCTGGCGAACGCTCCTGGCAAGCGCGCTACGACCTCGACCTCGGTGCCTTCGGCATCCCCGGCCTGACCTTCATGACCCGCTACGTCACCGGCAGCCACATCGACGGCACCCACGCGCCCAAGGGCGGCGCTTACAACCCGTTCGATCCTGACAGCGGCCGTTACCAGCCGCAGCAAGGCGACGGCGGCAAGCATTGGGAACGCGATGTCGATTTGAAATACGTCGTGCAATCGGGCGCGGCGAAGGATCTGACGGTGCAGCTCTCGCATGTTTCACACCGGGCGAATGAGGCGCAGGCCGGCGATGACATTGACCGGATCTACGTGGTGATCCAGTACCCGTTGGGTCTCTAACCCACCGCCCATCCCGATTTGAAACGCTATCCCCTGTAGGAGTGAGCCTGCTCGCGATAGCGTCTTTTCAGCAACATTCACGCTGACTGAAACACCGTTATCGCGAGCAGGCTCGCTCCTACAGGTTTCTGCGTCGATCATCAGGCTGTGTTTACACCGCCGAACCTGTGGGAGCGAGCCTGCTCGCGAAGGGGCCAGTGAGATCAGCGCAAATCGCCTTTTAAACTCAGGTGTTTAAAAGACACCTCCAGACACGCCTTCAAGGCTACACATCCTTGCGCCATTGCCTACAGCTACGCCAGAATCCGCCGGCTTGTGCGCCTTGGGGTCGGGTTCTATTGTGGGTCGGTCGCTGATTACTTCAGCGATCGGGTTTAGCAGCCCGGGTTAACTCTAGACGCACAAAGTCCGTTGCCGTTATGGCGGCTTTGCGTGGGGCACTTCGGTGCGCCGGGTTCTAGAGTCCTGGTCTGCTAACCCGCGTACAGCCGCCACCCCCTTCGTTAGCAGCGAACGGTGTCAGCTTCACTACTCTAGAGGCTTTACCGATGATCAAACCAACACCCAACCCACCCGAATCCGACCTCGCCTCCCCCTACGAATCCCTAGATTCAAAAAAGCTCAACGACGCCGCTGAACGCGCGCTCGATCACTATCTCTGCCCACCCGGATCCACGCCACCGCCGCGTAAAACCCGCCGAATGTACGCCGTCACCGCCGACTTCAAAAACGAGGAACTGCTGGTCGATGCCTGCGAAACACTCGCTTCGGCCAGAACCATCGCCCATGACTTTGCTCATCTCATCCCCGCGTCGCAGCGCAGAACGTTGTTGGGTATCGCGCAGTTGATCATGCTCGGCGAACTGGCGGTGAATCGGGTGATGGATAATCTGGAGTTGCCGCAGTAGCGGGCCTCGCGACGGACTCTGAGTAAGGCGCTGGCAGTGCCGACGCCTTCGCGAGCAGGCTCGCTCCCACAGGGATTCGTGTCGCTCACGAGGCTGCGGTTCCACCGCCGATTTTGTGGGAGCGAGCAGGCTCGCTCCCACAATGGATCGCGGTCGTCGTGTAGAAGAAATGGCGGAAGGCAGCCGGAGTCGAACCTGCCCGGGAACGGATGCCGTCCCCAACCGGGTTTGAAGCCCGGCCGCGCCACCGGGCGCGATTGCCTTCCTTGAACTCAGTGTGCGCAGGCGTTCGCCAGCGCGTTGTCGGGGCGGATCTGGCGGGATTCGCCGAGGCGTCGGGTCAGGCCGATGCGGTCGAAGTATTCCAGATACTGAATACAGCGTTTGCGTCCCAAGCCTAGCGCATCGCGGAAGGTTGTCACCTGGATCGGCGGATTTTCCTTGGCCAGTTTCAACAAGACGGCGGCCATCTGCCGCAACACCGTGTCGCTGACAAACAGGTCGCGCACAACCTGGTGCATCAATCCCAGTCGCGCCAATTTGCGCAACAGCAGGCGCACAACGGCATCGTCCTGACCGAGCATTTTCGCCACATCGCGTAGCCACGGCGGGTCGAATCCTGCGTTTTCAAACAACGGCTGTATCTGTAACCACAGGCTTTCGTCTTGCGTATTCAGGCGCACCTGATGATCGGGCAGATGCAGCCACGGGCCAGTGCTGGTGATCACACCCGCTTCGCGTAATTCGTCGAGCAGGCTGGCAAATATCGAACGCTCCAGCGCCAGACCGCTGAAGCGCCGCAGTCGATCACGATCCGGGCCCATCTGGTCGGGTTCCAGTTCGTGAAACTTCGCCAGTTGCTCCAGCAAAGTGAATTTCAGCTGGCCCCAGCGCTGCAGGTTGAACAGCACCGGCCCTTGACGGGTGTCGATCAACCTTACGTTTTCTGGCAACGACCAGCTCGAGCGCGGGCGATTGAATTGGCGTTCCAGTCGCTGCGGGTCGAGGCCCCCGGCGCTGTGATTGAGGAGCACGGGCAGCGCTTGTTCCAGACTCTCGCTACGCGCCAGCGCTGCCAGTTGCGCCAGACGCTCGGGGCTGCGGCGTTGGCGCGCCGGGGCGAAGGGATCGAGTACGCGCCCGCCGCCGAGAGAACGTTGGGCGCTTGAGTCGCGCAGGATCAAGCGATCGCCCTTCACTGCATGTACCGGCGCATTGATCAGCAATTGCGCGAACATGCGTTCACCGGGGCTCAAACGTGGGCCTTCGAGCAACGCGACGCGGGCAATCACATCCTGTGTGCCAAGGTGCACATGCACCGGGTGAAAGTGCTCGAAGGTACGCTCGCCGGGTAACAGTCGAAAGTCGATGTCGATGCGCTGGGTCGGTGCATTCAGCCATTGCGCCAGCAACCACTGGCCGCGATGAATCTGCGCCAGTTCAAGACGTTCACCGCTGATATTCAGCGCCACTCGTTGTCCGGCGAAAGCCTGTTCGGCAGGTTGATTCTGCGCGTGCAAGCCGCGAACCCGGACCGAGTTTCCGGAAGGCCCGAGGGTGAGTTTGTCTGCAACAGAAACCACCCCGGACAACGCCGTCCCGGTGACCACAATCCCCGCGCCGGCCACGCTGAAGGCCCGATCAATTGCCAAACGAAAACCGCCGTCGCGGTTGCGTTCCAGCACTTCACGTTGCGTCTGCAACAACGCCTCGCGCAACCCATCGATACCCTGCCCGCTCACGCTGGAGACCACTATGACCGGCACCTCGGCAAACGGCCCGGGTTCCAGCAAATCGAGAACCTGCCGCTGTACCTCCTCCACCCTGCCCGCCTCGACCCGATCACATTTGCTGATCGCCACCAGTGCTCGCGGAATGCCGAGCAATTCGACAATCGCCAGATGCTCGCGCGTCTGCGGCATCACGCCGTCATCTGCGGCGACCACGAGCAACACCAGATCAATGCCCTGCGCTCCGGCAAGCATGTTGTGGGTGAATTTCTCATGCCCCGGTACATCGATAAATCCGGTCAAACCGGCGCCCGGTTCAAGTTCGGCATACAGATAACCAAGGTCGATGGTCATCCCGCGTTCTCGTTCCTGCGGGCGACGGTCGCCGGTTTGCCCGGTCAGGGCTTGCAACAGCGACGTCTTGCCGTGGTCGATGTGCCCCGCCGTGCCGACAATCACTGATCGACCTGCAACAGCGGCAATTGCGCGAGCCACGCGGGTTCGTCGTCGAGTTGGCGCAGATCGAGCCATAGCGCGTCGTCGTCAATACGACCGAGCACCGGGATCCGCAATCCGCGCAGCGCCGCTTCGAGATTCAACAGACAACGCCCGCGCAGTCGCTTTGAAACTTGCGGGCGACAGCACAACGCCGCACTCGGCAGTCGCGCCACCGGTTGGCTGCCGCTGCCGATCATGCCCAAGGCTTCGACCGCACTGACCTGCCAGCGCTCACCCAACAACTCAGTCATCAAGGGCCGCAAACGTAGGGCCTGCGCGAAGATGTCAGCTTGCGGGCGCGTCAGCAGGCGCAAACTCGGCAAGCGCTCAGCGAGACGATCCGGATCGCGATACAAACCCAGCACCGCCTCCAGCGCCGCCAAGGTCAGCTTGTCCACGCGCAGTGCACGTTTCAACGGATTCTTCTTGATCTTCGCGATCAGCTCTTTGCGCCCGACGATCAACCCGGCCTGCGGGCCGCCGAGCAATTTGTCGCCGCTGAACGTGACGATGTCCGCACCGTCGAGCAGCGCCTGACGCACCGTCGGTTCCGCCGGCAAGCCCCAGCGAGTCAGGTCGAGCAGACTGCCGCTGCCCAGATCCTCCAGCAGCGGCAAACCATGCCGATGGGCCAGTTCGGCCAACTCCGCAGTCGGCACGCGAGCGGTGAAACCTTCGATGCTGTAGTTGCTCGCATGCACACGCATGATCAAACCGCTGCGTGGGCTGATCGCCGCTTCGTAGTCGCGAGCGTGGGTACGATTGGTCGTACCGACCTCGTGCAGACGCACGCCGGCGCGGGCCATGATGTCGGGAATGCGGAACGCGCCGCCGATCTCGATGAGTTCTCCTCGGGAAATGATGCCTTCTTTGCGCGCGCCCAGACTGTTGAGCGTCAGCAGCACGGCGGCGGCATTGTTGTTGACCACGGTGACGGCTTCGGCGCCGGTCAGTTCGCGGATCAGGCCTTCGATCAGATCATCGCGATCCCCGCGTTTGCCGCTGGCCAGATCGAATTCCAGGTTGAGCGGATAACGCGCGGCCATTTGCACGGCGTCGATGGCTTCATCGGGTAAAAGCGCGCGACCGAGGTTGGTGTGCAGCACGGTGCCCGTCAGGTTGAAAACCCGGCGAACGTGGCTGCGCTGATGCTGGGCCAAGCGTTCACCGACACGCCCGGCCAACACTTCGGGACTGATTTCTATCGCAGACAATTGCCCGTTCACCACGCCGGGCCGCAGTTCATCCAGCAACCACCGCAAACTCGCCAGCAGCGACTCACGCCCGTGACGTTCGAGCAAAGGCACGCACGCCGGGTGACGCAACAAACCATCAATGGAAGGTAACCGCAGGGACATCAGTCACTCCTGGAGACAACCGCTATCGCCCAAGAGTGTAGACGCTGCCGGTCATTCGTCTCCCGGCGCCAGCAACAGATTCGGTGCCAGTCGCTGAAAACCATCCTGAGCCAAGCGCATATCGAGCAACAAACTGCCCAAATCTGCCGACAACGCCTCGGCCTCGGCATCATTTTCCAGATACACCAGTTTCAGATAACTGTTGCAGCCCGGACAAACTTCCGCCCTTAACGGTGCCTGATTCGCCGCGTGGCGATCATCCTCGACACTCAGATAATCCAGACCTTTGCTCGACTCGCAATACACGCACTTGACCCGCACCACATGCCATTCACAAGCACACAACGAACACACCAGATAGCGCAAACCGTTGTGCTTGCCGCGATGGCGGATCACCCCGGCCATCGCCGGAGAACCGCAGGCCGGGCATTGACTGAGGCTGTCGCCGGGTTTGAGCTTCAGGTCTGGCGCGCTGAGCAACCAGTGACTCCACGCCGTTTGCAGCGCTGCGCCGAGAAACGGCACCAGTTGCGCCGGCACCATCGAATATTGACCGCTGACCAACGCCACCGCCCACGAACGCAATTGGCCGGGATTGGCGGCGCGCAGCGTGTCCACCGCTTCAACCACAGCAGGTTGCCCCAAAGGCTCGTAACGCTGAAGAAAAGCGCCGAGATACGCCTGCCAGTCTTCTTCCCGCACCAGGGTATCAGCCGCGAACGGCGGCAAACCATGCTGCTGACAGGCCTCGATTCGCTGTTGATCGACCGGCGCCGTCAGCGGCGGATCGTCGAATACCTGCTGCTGAACCCGGCACAATTGAGCGATCAAGCGCAGATACTCAGCGAGCGGATGCCCTTCGGCCAATTGCTCCAGCCGTTGCGCACGCAAGGTGAACAGGTCAAGCGGCGGCAGATGCAGAAACGGCGGCGAACTGGCCGCCGCTTCAATTTCCCCTGGTTCAAGAATGGTCGGCAAAAGTCAGCCCTTTTTGGTGATCGGTCGCTCCGGCACGTCCGGTTGACGTTCATCGCGGGTGATGTCGCGATACCAGAGTTCATGGTGTTTTTTCGCCCAGGCGCGGCTGACCCAGCCATGCATCATGGCGTCCACCGACCCCTTGATCCACAGGCCGGCGTAGATGTGAATGATGATGCTCAGCACCAGAATGAACCCGGCCAGCGCGTGCAGCAGCATTGCCCAGCGAATCACGGTGATGCCGAAATACGCACTGAACCAGGCACGCCAGATCACCAGCCCGGTGAACAGCAACGCGAGCATGCACAGCAGTAAAGTCCAGAACAGCAGCTTCTGCCCGGCGTTGTATTTGCCTACCGGCGGAACGCTTTCTTCGTCGTTGACCATCACCCGATTGATCCGCCGCAGCCACTGCCGGTCATTGGCGATGAAAAAATTGCTGCGCCAGAAGCTGAACACCAGGCCAAGGAACAGCACGAACATGACGATGCCCATGTACGGGTGCAGAATCCGCGTCCACGGCCCGCCGCCAAACAGGTTGCTCAGCCAGAACAGTGATGGATGAAACAACGCCAGCCCGGACAGGCCGGCCATGAAAAAGAGGATCGCCACCAGCCAGTGATTGGTGCGCTGGTTGGCGGTGTAACGCAGGATCGTCTTGTTCCTCATGGCCGGTCCTCCCCGCGTGGGTCATAGGTGTGCACCGCCGGATCGACGACGTGCACCGAGGTGTCAGGCGTGCTCGGATGCTCATCTTCTTCAACCCGGTTCGGCCCGATGCGCACGTAGTGGAAGAACCCGGCCAGCACGGCCGCGCCCATCGCCAGCAAGCCCAGCGGTTTGCTGATGCCTTTCCACAGCCCCACCAGCGGACTGATGGCCGGATCTTGCGGCAAATGAGCGTAGATCGTCGGTGTGTCGGCGTGATGCAGCACATACATGACGTGGGTGCCGCCGACGCCTGCCGGGTCATACAGACCGGCATTTTCGAAACCCCGGCTCTTCAGATCGACGATGCGTTCGGCGGCGTGCTCCTTCATGTCTTCCTTGGTGCCGAAGACGATGGCGCCGGTCGGACAGGTTTTCACGCAGGCCGGCTCGAGCCCGACCGCGACGCGATCCGAACACAAGGTGCACTTGTAGGCTTTGTGATCCTTCTGCGAGATGCGCGGAATGTTGAAGGGGCAACCGGTGATGCAGTAACCGCAACCGATGCAATGGTCCTGATCGAAATCGACGATGCCATTGGCGTGCTTGATGATCGCGCCTGGACTCGGGCACGCCGCCAGGCAACCGGGCTCGGCGCAATGCATGCAGCCGTCCTTGCGGATCAGCCATTCAAGGTTGCCGGCGTCGGTTTCGTGCTCGGTGAAGCGCATCAACGTCCAGGTTTCCGCGCTCAGATCCTGAGGATTGTCGTAGGTGCCGTGATTGTGGCCGACCTCGTCGCGCAACTCGTTCCATTCCGAGCAGGCGACCTGGCAGGCCTTGCAGCCGATGCATTTGGTGGTGTCGATCAGCTTGGCCACCGCTTCTTGATTTCTCACCGACGGCGGCACAGTCGTGGTGGCCGAGCGGGCAATAATGTCTTGGCTGGCCATTTACAGTTTCTCCACGTTGACCAGGAATGACTTGGATTCCGGGGTCTGGGTGTTGCCATCGCCGAGGAACGGCACCAGGGTGTTGGTCAGGTAACCGTGACGCGTCAGGCCGGTGAACCCCCAATGCAGCGGGATACCGATCTGATGCACGACCTGGCCGTTGACCTGCAACGGCCGGATGCGTTTGGTCACCACCGCCACCGCTTCGATGAAACCGCGCTTGCAACTGACCCGCACGCGATCCCCGGCAGCGATGCCCTTCTCTTTCGCCAGCACTTCGCCGATTTCCACGAACTGCTCTGGCTGGGCGATTGCGTTCAACTTGCAGTGCTTGCTCCAGAAGTGGAAATGCTCGGTCAGCCGGTAACTGGTGCCCGCGTAGGGGAAGTCTTTGGCCTCGCCGAGGGTTTCCCAGACCGAATCGAAGATCCGCGCCGCCGGATTGCTGGTGGCTTTCTTGTTCTGCGGGTGCAGAGGATTGATGCCAATCGGCGTTTCGAACGGCTCGTAATGCTCGGGGAACGGGCCTTCGTTCATCTTGTCGACGGCGAAGAATCGCGCGACGCCTTCGGGGTTCATGATGAACGGGTTCATCCCCGCTTCTGGCGCTACGTCAGCCTTGTAGTCCGGCACATCGGTGCCGCCCCAGGTCTTGCCGTTCCACCACACCAGGCGTTTTTTCGCATCCCACGGTTTACCGGCGACATCCGCCGAGGCGCGGTTGTAGAGAATCCGCCGATTGGCCGGCCAGGCCCATGCCCAGCCTTGATGCTGGTGCATGCCGAACGGATCGCTGTTGTCGCGCCGGGCCATCTGGTTGCCGGCTTCGGTCCAACTGCCGGCGAAGATCCAGCAACCGGATGCCGTGCTGCCGTCGTCCTTGAGCAAACCGAACCCGGCCAGTTGCGAGCCGGCCTTGATCGTGACGCCCGTGGCATCGGTGAAATCCGCCACGGCGCTGCCGTTGATTTCCTTGGCCAACTCCTCCGGCGAAGGCTCGTCGGGAATTTTGTACGGCCACGACAGCTTCAACAGCGGATCGGGAAACTTACCGCCCTCGGCCTGATAGCGCTTGCGCAGGCGCAGGAACAATTCACTCATGATGCGAATATCGGTCTGCGCTTCGCCGGGGCCGTCAGCGCCTTTCCAGTGCCATTGCAGCCACCGGCTGCTGTTGACCAGCGAGCCGTCCTCTTCGGCAAAACAGGTGGTCGGCAGGCGAATGACTTCGGTCTGGATGTCGGCGGTTTTCACATCGTTGTACGGCCCGACGTTCTGCCAGAACTCCGAGGTTTCGGTGGCCAGCGGGTCCATCACCACCAGCCATTTCAGCTTGGCGAGTGCGCCCATCACGCGGTTCTTGTCCGGCAGCGCCGCAATCGGGTTGAAGCCCTGGCACATGTAGCCGTTGACCTTGCCCTGGCTCATCAGGTCGAACATTTTCAGGACGTCGTAGTTGGGGATGTCGAGTTTCGGCAAATGGTCGTAGCACCAATTGTTCTCGGCGGTGGCGTTGGCGCCGTACCAGGATTTCATCAGGCTGACGTGGAATTTGCTGTAGTTCTGCCAGTAGGACAATTGCCCCGGCCGCAACGGCACTTGCGTGCGTTTGTGGATGAACTGGGCGTATTCCTGCTCGGTGTCGCTGCCCAGGGTCAGATAGCCCGGCAGTGCGTTGGAGAGCAAACCCAGGTCGGTCAGCCCCTGAATATTGGAGTGCCCGCGCAAGGCGTTCACGCCGCCACCGGGCATGCCGACGTTGCCCAGCAGCAATTGCACCATCGCCGCGCTGCGAATGATTTGCGCACCGATCGAATGCTGGGTCCAGCCGAGTGCGTAGAGAATCGTCATGGTCTTGCCCGGTATCGAGCAGGTGGCGATTTCTTCCCAGATTTTCTGCATGGCATCGACCGGCATGCCGCAGATCTGGCTCGCGAGTTCGATGTTGTAGCGGCTGTAATGCTGCTTCATCAATTGATAGACGCAGCGCGGGTGCTGCAACGTCGGGTCGACCGTGACGAAGCCGTCATCCCCCAGCTCGTAACCCCAGCCGGATTTGTCGGTGTAGCTGCGCTTGGCGACGTCGTAGCCGCTGAAGATACCGTCCTCGAAGCCGTAACCTTCTTTGACGATGAACGACACGTCGGTGTAATTGCGCACGTATTCGTGCTGGATCTTGTCCTCGGTCAGCAGGTAATTGATCAGCCCGCCCATGAAGGCGATGTCGGTACCGGTGCGGATGGGCGCGTAATAGTCGGCCACCGAAGCCGTCCGGGTAAAACGCGGATCGACGACGATCAGCCGTGCAGCGTTGTGCGCTTTGGCCTCGGTCACCCATTTGAAGCCGCACGGATGCGCTTCTGCTGCGTTACCACCCATCACCAGGATCAGATTCGCGTTGGCGATATCGGTCCAGGTATTGGTCATGGCACCACGGCCATACGTCGGGGCAAGACTTGCCACCGTCGGGCCGTGTCAGACACGCGCCTGGTTATCGAACCCCAGCATGCCAAGACTGCGGATCACCTTCTGGGTGATGTAGCCCGCTTCGTTGGACGCCGCCGACGCCGCAAGGAAACCGGTGCTCACCCAGCGATTCACCGTTTGCCCGTTGGCATTTTTCTCGATGAAGTTGGCATCGCGGTCGGCTTTCATCAGGTCGGCGACGCGGTCGAGCGCTTCGTCCCAACTGATTCGCGTCCATTCGCTGCTGCCCGGTTTGCGCGTTTGCGGGTAGAGCAGGCGGCCAGGGCTGTGAATGAAGTCGAGAAGGCCTGCGCCTTTCGGGCAGAGGGTGCCGCGGTTGACCGGGTGGTCGGCGTCGCCCTCGATATGAATGATGTTTTGCGCTACGTTCTTCGCATCGTCGCCCTGGCTGTACATGATCAAACCGCAACCGACCGAGCAATACGGGCAGGTGTTGCGGGTTTCATGGGTGTGGGCAAGCTTGAAGTGGCGCACCTGCTCGGCGAAGGCCAGCGTCGGGGCCATGCCCAACGCGCCCAGGCTTGAGCCTGCAAGGCCGATACCGGCGACCTTGAAGAACTGACGACGGCTGAGATCCATCGTGCACTCCTGATCAGGTGGAACCCGGTACTTGTGCCGGGTTTTATCTGGACAATCACGGTTGCGGCAAACCTGTGCCGACTTTTTCACTGTAGACAATGACCACACGTCCTGTGTGAAAACCGACCGTCGGCGACCATCGGTCATGCGCTATGGAACCCACAAGGTTTTGGGTGTTCCCTCAGGGGCATGGGTTTATCATGCCCGACAGGACCAATCCCGCCTTCACGAGACCGCGCATGACTTTCGATTTTGATCAGGTATTCGACCGCCACAACACGGGCAGCACCAAGTGGAGCCGTTACCCGGCCGACGTGCTGCCGATGTGGGTCGCTGACATGGATTTCGCCGCGCCCCCCGTGGTTATTGACGCATTGCAACAACGCCTGCTGCACCCATTGTTGGGTTACAGCGTCGCTCAGGAAAACCTCCGTGAGGCCATCGTCACCGACCTCTGGAACAAATTCGCCTGGAAGGTCAAACCGCAGGAGTTGATCTTCCTTCCCGGCGTCGAGTCCGGTTTCAACATGGCGCTCAAGGCGCTGGTGCAACCGCAGCAGAACGTCGTGGTGCAGGTGCCGAACTACCCGCCGCTGCGCCATGCACCGGGCCATTGGGGACTGAACAAGGTCGAGCTGGAATTCGTCGCCCAGGCAGACGGCACCTACGCCACGCCGCTGGACGTGTTGCGCGAATCGCTCAATGGCGGCGGAGCCCTGTTGTTGAGCAACCCGCACAATCCGCTGGGCAAAGTGTTTGGTCGTAACGAGCTGCAAGCCGTCGCCGACATCTGCACAGCGCAGGACGCCTGGATCATCTCTGACGAAATCCACGCCGAGCTGTGCTTCGACGGTCGCGTGCACATCCCGACTGCCTCGCTGAGCGCGCAAATCGCCAGTCGCACCATCACCCTGATGTCGGCGAGCAAGGCGTACAACATCGCCGGCCTGAAGACCTCGTTCATGATCATTCAGGACGCCGCCCTGCGGGAGCGCGTCAACCAGGCCCGTTGCGGCATGGTCGACAGCGTCAACCCGCTGGGCATGGAAGCCACTCGAGTGGCGTACAGCGAAGGCGCACCGTGGCTTGCCGAACTGAAAACCTACCTGCAAGCCAACCGCGACTATCTGGTTGCAGCGGTGCGCAGTCGTTTGCCGGGCGTGAGCATCAATGTGCCGCAGGGCACGTACCTGGCGTGGCTCGATTGCTCGGCGCTGGATCTGCGCAACCCGCAGCAGTTCTTCCTGGAACAGGCGAAAGTCGGGCTCAGCGCTGGTCTCGATTTCGGCGACCTGCACCAACAGTTCGTGCGCCTGAACTTCGGCTGTCCGCGCGCGTTGCTCGAAGAAGGCATCGCCCGGATGGAACGCGCCCTGGCACACCGCAACACCTGAGAACTCCACTGAACCCTGTGGCAGCTGGCTTGCCAGCTCCCACAGGGTCTTTATTCCGTCTGAAGACCGTTGGAAATCCGATCGAACTCAAGGCAAACCGTCCGGGTCAACCACCCATACCTGCCCTGAGACCTCGGAGACCCGCGATGACTGATTATCCAAAACCACCCTTTCCGAAACAGGCGCAAGCCGTCCCTGGTTCGCAGCGCAAGATGGAGCCCTATCCCGACTGCGGCGAGCAGACCTACGTCGGTTCGAACCGGCTGGCCGGCAAGATCGCCCTGATCACCGGCGCCGACAGCGGCATAGGTCGCGCAGTGGCCATCGCTTTCGCCCGTGAAGGCGCTGACGTCGCCGTCGCCTATTTGAACGAACACGAAGATGCGCAGGAAACCGCACGTTGGGTCGAACAGGCCGGTCGGCAATGCCTGCTGCTGCCAGGGGATCTCGCGCAAAAGGCGCATTGCCAGCGTCTGGTGGATCAGACCGTCGAACGCTTTGGCCGTATCGACGTGCTGGTGAACAACGCCGCATTCCAGATGACCCACGAAACCTTCGAGGAAATCCCCGACGAGGAATGGGTGATGACCTTCGACGTCAATATCACCGCGATTTTCCGTCTGTGTCAGGCGGCGATAAAACACATGCATGCGGGTTCTTCGATCATCAACACCAGTTCCGTCAATTCCGACCTGCCGAAACCGACGTTGCTCGCCTACGCCACCACCAAAGGCGCGATTGCCAACTTCACCGGCGGCCTGGCGCAAATGCTCGCCCCCAAGGAAATCCGCGTGAATTGCGTCGCGCCAGGGCCGATCTGGACGCCCTTGATCGTGTCGACCATGCCCGATGAAGAAGTGCAGAACTTCGGCGGCAATACCCCGCTCGGCCGCCCCGGCCAACCGGTGGAAGTGGCCCCCATTTACGTGCTGCTGGCGTCGGACGAAGCCAGCTACATCACCGGCCAGCGCTATGGCGTCACGGGTGGCAAACCGATGCTGTAGACCCGCATACGACCACGGTAGAAGCTGCTCAGCTCTTGGTAAGGGAGTACGGTGCAATTGCCGTCACATCAAACATTTGAGGACGGCTGATCATGAATTTTGTCGTGTGGGTCGCGGTGCTCGGTGCGGTGTTGTTGACCTTGGCGCTGACCTCGTCATACCTGCGCTGGATGCCGGTGACCACCTCCGCCGTGTGCTTGCTGCTGGGCATCGGCATCGGCCCGAGTGGCCTTGACCTGCTGAAGCTGTCGCTGGAAAGCGCGTCGACATGGATGGAGCACCTGACGGAAGTCGCGGTGCTGTTCTCACTGTTTGTCTGTGGTCTGAAGCTGCGCTTGCCCCTGCGCGACAAACGCTGGCGCATTGCATTCGGCCTCGCGGGACCGGTGATGGTGTTGACCATTGTCGGGGTGTGTCTGCTCTTGCATTTCGGCTTGCAGTTACCGTGGGGCCTGTCGTTGCTGGTTGGCGCGATTCTGGCGCCGACCGACCCGGTGCTGGCGGCGCTGGTCCAGGTCAACGACGCACGGGACGTCGACAGCGTGCGTTTCGGGCTCTCCGGCGAGGCCGGGCTCAATGACGGCATCGCCTTCCCCTTTGTGATTCTCGGGCTCTTGTTGCTGCACGGTGATGGCAACTGGCAAAGCTGGGTCTTGCGCAGCCTGCTCTGGGCGGTGCCGGCGGGGCTGTTGACAGGATACTGGATGGGCCGCGGCATCGGTCGCGTGGCCCTGTCCTTGCGCATCCACAATGACGACAGCACCCTGAGCCCCAATGATTATCTGGCGCTGTCACTGATTGCCCTGGCCTATGTGGTGGCTGAAGCCATCGGCGGCTACGGTTTTCTCTCGGTGTTTGCCGCCGGTCTCGGCTTGCGTCAGATCGAAGTGAAATCCACCGGTGCCAGCCAGCCGCCCGCCGAACATCTGGTGCAACCGGTGGTGGGACATCAGAACGTGGAACCGCAGCAAGCGGTGCATGGCGATACCGGGGAGCTGGAAAGCAGTCAGGTCGCCGCGGGCATCATGATGGGCGACATGCTGTCGTTCGGCAGTCTGGTCGAGCGGGCCATGGAGGTGTTTCTGGTCACGTTGCTTGGCGTGGTACTGGTGGCGCACTGGGATTGGCGGGCGCTACTGGTCGGTGGCGTGTTGTTCTGTGTGATCCGCCCGGCCTGCGTTGCACTGATGCCGTGGGGCTCGTTGCTCGAGGGGCGGCAACGTTTGTTGATTGGCTGGTTCGGCATACGCGGAATCGGCAGCCTGTTTTATCTGTTCCATGTCCTGAATGAAGGCCTGACCGGCTCACTGGCCGCGCTGTGCACCGACCTGACCTTATCGGTCGTGGCCCTGAGCATTCTCCTGCACGGGATCAGCACTCAGCCCATCCTGGCGCGCTACGAACAACGAAAAAAACAAGAAACCTGATTGTTTGCTCATTTCCCGTTGGATAAATCCATCGATTTTTCTTGTGAAAAAAAATGGAGCCCCCCGCAAAAGCCAGTGGTCACAACCATACCCCCGCCGGACATGTCCGACGGGGCCCGGCAGGTTCTGTTCCCCTGCGGCCATGAGCCTATGAAAAGGAATCCCGAAGAATAAGGTTACGGTCATGAAAGAATGCTCGACTCCCGCGCAAATCAAGGCATGCAGAGCGCTGGCTCTGGAACGCAATCGTCAATTGTTTGAAAACGCCCACGTGCTCAATCGTTCGGCAAATGCGTTGCTTGAAGTTGAAAACCTGGATTTCGAACAGTTCGAACGTTATCGAGCCCTGCGCCGTAAAGCCGACTTGATGTTTGAAGATGCTATCGATCACCTGTGCGTGCTCAATGAGGATTTCCCGCCGATCCCGATGTCCTCGCACAACTCCGTGGAATTGCGTCGGCAGCTTGAAGCGGCGGTCTGATCACGCTGCAAACAAAAGCCCGGCGATTTGCGCCGGGCTTTTGTTTGCCCGCCGATCAGCCACCAGGATTGGTGACCTGAATGAACACCGAGTAACTGCCGAGCAGCACCCAGAACGTCGCAAAAATCCACGGCGTTCGCAGGGAAAACAACAGCGACTTGCGATAACCCTTGTGGCTTGACTCCATTTCGCTGAACAACGGCGATTCGTCATACGCCAGGCCCATCAAAGGCTCGCTCTGCAATAACTGGCTTTGCTTGAAATGCCAGTGATCAATGATCTCGTATGCCGCCC
>NZ_CAXAPT010000015.1:0-147378 GCF_963970475.1 Pseudomonas sp. EA_5y_Pfl2_R50
ACCACTTGCGCTTCCGATCTCTCGTCAGCGGGAGGCGAATTCTACAGCGTTACACGCTGCTGTCAACACCTCTTTTTCAACTTCCTTTCGACTTCGATGAACTGAAGCAACCTGCTGCCGAAACCTACATAACTCATTGAATCTCAAGGAGTTTTCCGTTTCGACTGCGCCGGAAGTGGGGCGAATTATAGACATCTGAAATCTGCCGTCAACCGTTAATTTCAGTTTTCTTTCAATGACTTACAGATAACCTGAAAAACCCCCAATTCTCTATATAGATGAAGAAAACACTCCTTCTATATAGAAACCCCATCAGAGCACTCCATCCACCTTCAGCGCATCGACGGTTCCCGCGCCAAGCCCCAACACCCGCTGCAGCACCTCAAGCGTATGTTCGCCCAATAGAGGAGGCGCATGCCGATACTCGACCGGCGTCTGCGACAACCGTATAGGGCTAGCCACCTGAGGCACCATCCCTGCCAACGCATGAGGTAGTTCAATCGCCAACCCGCGCGCCTTCACTTGCGGGTCCTCGAATACCTGCGACAGATCGTTGATCGGCCCGCAAGGCACGCCCGCCTGTTCCAGTTGAGCCACCCACTCGGCAGTTGTCTTGAAGACCGTCGCCTGCCGAATCAAGGGAATCAACACCGCCCGATTGGCCACCCGGAGCTTGTTGGTAACAAATCGCGGATCATCCGCCCAGTGCGGCTGCCCCGCCACTTCAGCAAACTTGCGGAACTGCCCGTCATTACCGACTGTAAGAATGAAGTCGCCGTCAGCCGTAGGAAAGTCCTGATAAGGCACGATGTTCGGATGAGCGTTGCCGAGACGCTTGGGTGCATTGCCCGTGGTGAGGTAGTTCATCGCCTGATTGGCCAGACATGCCACCTGCACATCAAGCAACGCCATATCAATGTGCTGACCACCGCCGTCATGATCGCGATGCGCAAGCGCCGCAAGGATCGCCACCGTCGAATACAGCCCGGTGAGAATATCGGTCAATGCCACGCCGACCTTCACCGGCCCGGCCCCATCATCACCCTCAGGCCGGCCCGTCAGGCTCATCAGCCCACCCAACCCCTGAATCATGAAGTCGTAACCAGCGCGCTTGGCGTATGGCCCGGTCTGGCCGAAGCCGGTGATTGAGCAATAGATCAGATTCGGATTGATCGCTTTCAGCGACTCATAGTCCAGCCCATAGGCCGCGAGCCCACCGACCTTGAAGTTCTCGATCAGGATGTCGGACTTGGCCGCCAACTCTCGCACCAGGTTCTGCCCTTCAGGACGGGTGAAATCGATGGTCACCGATTGTTTGTTGCGGTTGGCCGACAGGTAGTAAGCAGCCTCCGACGTGTTCGCGCCATACGCGTCTTTAAGGAAGGGCGGCCCCCAGGCGCGTGTGTCGTCACCATTGCCCGGACGCTCGACCTTGATCACCTCAGCGCCAAGGTCGGCGAGGATCTGCCCGGCCCACGGCCCGGCCAACACGCGCGATAAATCCAGTACCCGCAGATGCGACAGCGCGCCCATGGTCGCTCTCCTGTTAATAGAACGCCTGCAGACCGGTTTGCGCACGCCCGAGGATCAGCGCGTGAACGTCGTGAGTGCCTTCGTAGGTATTCACCACTTCCAGGTTGACCAGATGACGGGCCACGCCAAATTCATCGGAGATACCGTTGCCACCCAACATGTCGCGCGCCATACGAGCGATGTCCAGTGACTTGCCGCAGGAATTGCGCTTCATGATCGAAGTGATTTCGACCGCCGCAGTACCTTCATCCTTCATCCGCCCCAGACGCAGGCAGCCTTGCAGGGCCAGGGTGATTTCGGTCTGCATGTCGGCCAGTTTCTTCTGGACCAACTGAGTAGCGGCCAATGGGCGACCGAACTGCTGACGATCCAGGGTGTACTGGCGCGCGGTGTGCCAGCAGAACTCGGCAGCACCCAGCGCACCCCAGGAAATGCCGTAACGCGCAGAGTTGAGGCAAGTGAACGGCCCCTTCAGACCGCGTACATCAGGGAAGATGTTCTCTTCCGGCACGAACACATTGTCCATGACGATTTCACCGGTGATCGACGCTCGCAGGCCTACCTTGCCGTGTATCGCCGGCGCACTCAGGCCTTTCCAACCCTTCTCCAGTACGAAGCCGCGGATGTCGCCAGCATCGTCCTTGGCCCAAACCACGAACACATCAGCAATCGGGCTGTTGGTGATCCACATCTTCGCGCCGGTCAGGCTGTAGCCGCCGTCGACTTTGCGTGCGCGGGTAATCATCGCGCCCGGATCGGAACCATGGTTTGGCTCGGTCAGGCCGAAGCAGCCGATCCATTCACCGGAAGCCAGTTTCGGCAGGTACTTCTGCTTCTGCGCTTCAGTGCCGAACTCGTTGATCGGCACCATCACCAACGAGGACTGCACGCTCATCATCGAGCGGTAACCGGAGTCGACTCGCTCGACTTCGCGAGCGATCAGACCGTAGCTGACATAGTTAAGGCCACTGCCGCCGTACTGTTCGGGAATGGTTGCGCCCAACAGGCCGACTTCGCCCATTTCCCGGAAGATCGCCGGGTCAGTCTTTTCATGGCGGAAGGCTTCGAGGACACGCGGTGCGAGGCTCTGTTGAGCGAATTGCTCTGCGGTGTCGCGGATCATGCGCTCTTCTTCGGTGAGCTGTTGATCCAGCAGCAGGGGATCGATCCAGTTGAAGCTAGCTTTACCGCCCATGAGTGTGTCCTCGCAAATCGGGTGAATTAACGTGGCATTGATCCTAGGCGTGGTTAGCCGTCGCGGCAAACGAGGATTTCGCATTCTGTTGTGCTAATTTCTCACTCCGAAACGCCCCGCAAAGCCTTTTATGCGACCCATTAGTGAGGTTGACGTACATGCGCAGAAAGATCCCCAGCACTACCGCGCTGATCAGCTTCGAAGCTGCCGCGCGCCATGAGAGTTTCACCCGCGCCGCCGAAGAACTTTCCCTCACCCAAGGCGCCATTTGCCGACAGATTGCCAGTCTTGAGGACTTCCTCAGCGTGGAACTGTTCCGACGCTCGCGACGCGGAGTGAAACTGACCGAAGCGGGGCTTTCCTACAGTCGCCGCGTAGCAGCTCAACTCGACGCGGTCGAACGGGACACGCTTTCGGTGATGGGCCAGCAAGGCACGAATGTGATCGAACTGGCGGTGGTGCCGACGTTTGGCACGCAATGGCTGCTACCACGCCTCAAGGATTTCCAGTTAAAGCACCCGGAAGTCACGGTTAACCTGACCAACCGCACCCGGCCCTTCCTGTTTGCCGATACCGAATTCGATGCCGCGATCTATTTCGGCGATGCCGACTGGTCCGGTACTGAATCCCACAGATTGATGGGCGAGAATCCGATGCCGGTTTGCAGCCCTGCCCTACTCGGCACCGAGACTCATCTGACGGCTGAAGCCATCGCCGAGCTTCCATTACTGCAGCAAACCACCCGCCCCTACGCTTGGCGCCAGTGGTTCAACTCTCAGAACCTGAATATCCCCCGAGACATGACAGGTCCGCGCTACGAGCTATTCTCCATGCTCGCCCAGGCCGCCATGCACGACATGGGCATTGCGCTGATTCCACCGTTCCTGATCCAGCGTGAACTGGCCGAGAAACGCCTGGTGATTGCCAGCCCTCATGCCCTTTCGAGCATCAAGGCCTATTACCTGATGATTCCAGAGCGGAAGGTCGAATCAGCGTCATTAAAGGCATTTCGTGACTGGCTGGTAAACCAGGCACAGAGCTACAGCCTAGAAGGATAAAGGCCTGCAGCGATTACTAACCTCGTAGTCAGGAAATACAAAGCCCTACAGATATAAGTATTTGTCGTAATTCAACAGACTGTATCCGAAAGTCGTACAGACGTCCCACAAGCGCCTGAAAACGTGGCTTTGAGCCTTTATGGGCGACGTATTGCTGCCTATTCACGCCACCGATGAGAAATTTTTTCATAATCAGCCAGAATCCTTGCAAGCCACGGCCTGCAAGGGATTCAACCGGTCATCTGCGACATTCGGTCACGGCATGACTTGTAGTTAATTTTCCGTCACCCGTCATAATCCCTTGAAGGGCATAAAGTTCGCCTGCAAAATGCCGCGCCCCGCCCTGATTTGGCGGGATCGTGCTGATCGGCCGCCCCAGTCGCACCATCCGTAGTGCATGGGTTTACTCAATAAGATCACGCAGGAGATTTGACGTGCACATTGGTGTTCCTCTCGAAACCCAGACCGGTGAAACACGGGTTGCTGCAACCCCGGAAACCATTAAAAAGCTGATCAGCCAAGGTCATAAGGTCACTGTGCAAACCGGCGCCGGCGTTAACGCCAGCGTTGTCGACAGTGCCTATGAAGCGGCAGGCGCAACCATTGGCAGTGCCAACGATGCGTTTGGCGCCGAGCTGATTCTCAAAGTGGTCGCCCCGAGCGATGCCGAACTGACGCTGATCAAGCGCGGTACGGTGCTGGTGGGCATGCTCAATCCGTTCAACAACGAAACCCTTGCGAAGATGGCCGAGTGCGGCATTACCGCGTTCGCCCTCGAAGCGGCGCCGCGCACCTCGCGCGCGCAGAGTCTCGATGTGTTGTCGTCCCAGGCGAACATTGCCGGCTATAAGGCTGTGCTGCTGGCCGCTCACCACTATCCGCGCTTCATGCCAATGCTGATGACGGCGGCGGGCACCGTGAAAGCGGCGCGCGTGCTAGTCCTTGGCGCGGGCGTGGCCGGGTTGCAGGCGATCGCCACGGCGAAACGTCTGGGTGCAGTGATCGAAGCGTCTGACGTGCGTCCGGCGGTAAAAGAGCAGATCGAATCCCTCGGCGCCAAGTTCGTCGATGTTCCTTACGAGACCGATGAAGAGCGCGAATGCGCCGTCGGTGTCGGTGGTTACGCACGGCCAATGCCGGCAAGCTGGATGCAACGTCAGGCCCAGGCCGTGCACGAACGCGCCAAGCAGGCTGACATTGTCATCACCACCGCGCTGATTCCGGGCCGCAAGGCACCGACGCTGTTGAGTGCGGAAACCGTGGCGCAGATGAAGCCGGGCTCGGTGGTCATTGACCTCGCGGCGGCTCAGGGCGGCAACTGCCCGCTGACCGTGGCGGATCAGGTCGTGGTCGAAAATGGCGTGACCATTTGCGGCCCAACCAATCTGGCCGGCGAAGTCGCTGCAGACGCTTCGGCACTGTACGCGCGCAACCTGCTGGACTTCCTCAAGCTGGTCTTCACCAAAGAAGGCCAGTTCGACGTCAACCTCGAAGACGACATCGTCGCCGCGTGCCTGATGTGCCGCGACGGCCAAGTCATCCGCAAAAACGCCTAAGCAGGGATTCAGACGATGGAAGAACTTATCTCCCCCGGTATCTACAACCTGATCATCTTCGTGCTGGCGATTTATGTCGGTTACCACGTGGTCTGGAACGTTACGCCTGCGCTGCACACGCCCTTGATGGCGGTAACCAACGCCATCTCGGCAATCGTGATCGTCGGCGCGATGCTCGCGGCCGCACTCACCGTCACGCCGCTGGGCAAAACGATGGGCACCCTCGCGGTCGCACTGGCAGCGGTCAACGTCTTCGGTGGCTTCCTGGTCACCCGCCGCATGCTTGAGATGTTCAAGAAGAAAGCCCCGAAAGTAAAAGAAGAGGCGCCGAAGTAATGAGCATGAATCTCGTCACGACGCTTTACCTGATCGCGTCGATCTGCTTTATCCAGGCCCTCAAAGGCCTGTCGCACCCGACCACTTCGCGCCGCGGCAACCTGTTCGGCATGCTCGGCATGGCGTTGGCGATCCTGACCACCGTCGGTCTCATCTATAAGTTGGGCGCGGAGCTCGCGACTGCCGGTATCGGGTACGTCATCGTTGGGCTGCTGATCGGTGGCACCGCCGGCTCGATCATGGCCAAGCGCGTTGAAATGACCAAGATGCCGGAACTGGTCGCCTTCATGCACAGCATGATCGGCCTGGCAGCGGTGTTCATTGCCATCGCTGCGGTGGTTGAGCCGCAGTCGCTGGGTATCGTTAAACAGCTGGGCGATTCGATCCCTGCGGGTAACCGTCTGGAGCTGTTCCTCGGCGCCGCCATCGGTGCAATCACCTTCTCCGGTTCGGTGATTGCGTTCGGCAAGCTGTCGGGCAAGTACAAGTTCCGCTTGTTCCAGGGCGCACCAGTACAGTTTTCCGGCCAGCACAAACTGAACGCTGTGCTGGGCCTGGCGACACTGGTTCTCGGTCTGACCTTCATGTTCACCGGCAACCTCACTGCATTTGCGCTGATGCTTGCGCTGGCGTTCGTGATGGGCGTGTTGATCATCATCCCGATCGGCGGCGCCGACATGCCGGTGGTGGTGTCGATGCTCAACAGCTATTCGGGCTGGGCGGCCGCCGGTATCGGCTTTTCGCTGAACAACTCGATGCTGATCATTGCCGGCTCGCTGGTGGGTTCGAGCGGTGCAATCCTCTCGTACATCATGTGCAAGGCGATGAACCGTTCCTTCTTTAATGTACTGCTGGGCGGTTTCGGCAATACGGCCGAGGCTGGCCCGGCCGGCGCGAAAGAAGCACGCCCGGTGAAATCCGGTTCGGCTGATGACGCGACCTTCCTGCTGACCAACGCCGACACCGTGATCATCGTGCCGGGTTACGGCCTGGCAGTGGCACGTGCACAGCATGCGCTGAAGGAGCTGACCGAGAAGCTGACCCACCGTGGCGTGACCGTGAAATATGCGATCCACCCGGTTGCCGGTCGTATGCCAGGGCACATGAACGTACTGCTCGCCGAGGCCGAAGTGCCTTACGACCAGGTGTTCGAGATGGAAGACATCAACTCCGAGTTCGGCCAGGCCGACGTGGTGCTGGTGCTCGGCGCGAACGACGTGGTCAACCCGGCCGCGAAGAATGATCCGAAGTCGCCGATTGCCGGCATGCCGATTCTCGAAGCGTTCAAGGCCAAGACGATCATCGTCAACAAGCGTTCGATGGCCAGCGGCTATGCCGGCCTGGACAACGAATTGTTCTACCTGGACAAGACCATGATGGTGTTCGGCGACGCCAAGAAAGTCATCGAAGACATGGTCAAAGCGGTCGAGTAACACGCCGCTGCAACACCGAACGCCCCGACTTGTCGGGGCGTTTTTGTTTGCGCAAAACGTCGGACAATTTGCCGCGTTGTTGCAGATCGGGTAACGGTGTTTTACTTGAAACCCGCTGAATAGACGCCTCGTTTGCGACCTTGGTAGCGGGACAGGCGCCCGTCAAATTCACTAGACTGCGCATCCTGCTACTCGCTTCCCGAGATAATAATCCATGTACCGTGACCGTATTCGCCTGCCTTCGTTGTTGGATAAAGTGATGAGCGCTGCCGACGCCGCCGCTCTGATTGAGGACGGCATGACCGTCGGCATGAGCGGGTTCACCCGTGCCGGCGAAGCCAAGGCTGTTCCTCACGCACTGGCGGAGCGCGCCAAGGTCACGCCGCTGCAGATCAGCCTGATGACCGGCGCCAGCCTGGGCAACGACCTCGACAAGCAACTGACCGAGGCCGGTGTGCTGTCGCGACGCATGCCATTCCAGGTCGACAGCACCTTGCGCAAGGCAATCAACGCCGGCCAGGTGATGTTCATCGACCAGCACCTGTCGGAAACCGTCGAGCAACTGCGCAACCAGCAACTGAAGCTGCCGGACATCGCCGTCATCGAAGCCGTGGCCATCACCGAACAGGGCCACATCGTGCCGACGACGTCTGTGGGCAACTCGGCCAGCTTCGCGATTTTCGCCAAACAGGTCATCGTCGAGATCAACCTGGCGCACAACGCCAATCTCGAAGGCCTGCACGACATCTATATCCCGACATACCGCCCGACGCGCACGCCGATCCCGCTGGTAAAAGTCGACGACCGCATCGGCAGCACCGCGATTCCGATTCCGCCGGAGAAGATTGTCGCCATCGTCATCACCCAGCAGCCAGATTCGCCGTCCACCGTATCGTCGCCAGACGTCGACACCAATGCCATCGCCGATCACCTGATCACCTTCTTCAAGCAGGAAGTCGACGCCGGACGCATGACCAACAAGCTCGGCCCGCTGCAGGCCGGGATCGGCAACATTGCCAACGCGGTAATGTGCGGCCTGATCGATTCGCCGTTCGAAGACCTGACCATGTATTCCGAAGTGTTGCAGGACTCGACCTTCGACCTGATCGACGCCGGCAAGCTGAGCTTTGCCTCGGGCAGCTCGATCACTTTGTCGGAACGACGCAACAGCGACGTGTTCGGCAATCTGGAGAAGTACAAGGACAAACTGGTACTGCGCCCGCAGGAGATTTCCAACCACCCGGAAGTGGTGCGTCGGCTGGGCATCATCGGCATCAACACGGCGCTGGAATTCGACATCTACGGCAACGTCAACTCCACCCACGTTTGCGGTACGCGGATGATGAACGGCATCGGCGGCTCCGGGGACTTCGCGCGCAACGCGCATCTGGCGGTATTCGTGACCAAGTCGATTGCCAAGGGCGGCGCGATTTCCAGCGTGGTCCCGATGGTCAGTCACGTTGACCATACCGAACATGACGTCGACATTCTGGTGACTGAAGTGGGTCTGGCCGACTTGCGTGGCCTGGCACCACGGGAGCGTGCCCGGGTGATCATCGACAACTGTGTACACCCCGATTTCCGCCAAGCGCTGAATGACTACTTCAGCGCAGCCTGCGCAATCGGTGGACACACCCCGCACATTCTTCGTGAAGCCTTGAGCTGGCACATGAATCTGGAAGAAACCGGGCGCATGCTGGCAGTGTAAGCCACGTCGATAAATCGCTGACGCAAACACAGTTTGCGTCAGCGGTCGCCCAGCCTTGCAAAAACTGTACTTCTGTACCGGTCTTTTCCTACAGCAATTACTTACCTAGCCGACCAAATTGAGTGAAAATGCACCACTTAAGTGCAGACAGGTACAGTTTGCTCGATTTCGACCCATACACCCCCTATAAACAGTTAACTGGTCACTCACAATACAGTTGAACTGTATCTAGAGAGACTAGGCAAACGAGAGGATCATGGTCACCAGTCAAACCACTACCTGATCCCGCCACAAGCGGAAGGATGTCAACCATGGAACGTACACTCAGTTCCGAACTGTTCTTCGAAGACAAAGCTGTAAACACCCAGGCTTCCCTGCCTCTGCGCGTTATCGCCAACCTGATGTTGTGGCAGCGCCGCATCTCCAGCCGCCACCAACTGGCTCGTCTGGATTCGCGCCTGCTGGCTGACGCCGGTATCAGCGAAGCACAACGCTACGAAGAGCTGAGCAAGCCGTTCTGGCGCTAAGTAGCGTCGCTGGCTCTGGTCGTTAGACCCACCGCCAGCAACCCGAATCGAACAAACAAAACCCGTCGTGGGAAACCACGACGGGTTTTGTCGTTTTAACGTCTGAAAAAACCAAACCAGTACAGTTCCTAAATCACTAATTACTACCAGTACAATTTTTCAAGCTGCTGAAGATTGCGATCTTTTGATCAAGCAAAAGATCGCAATCTTCAGCAGCTTTTACGGGTTTTTCGTCTGGATGCTGGTCTGGCGAAAGGATCTGCGCCTAATATCCACACAGAACGTGGCGAACGATGCGCGACTGGCGTCTGACTCCTCAGATACCGAGCCACCTCTCAATACGGTTTATCCACAGGAGTTACCCTATGTCCCGTCTTCGTCTGCTCAGCGCTGCCGCCCTGCTGGCCGTGGCTGCCAATGCCAGCGCCACCAGCTTCATCGTCACCACCGACGCGGTGGTTGGTGCACTGAAATCCTCCTCCGACGCCACCTCCGACGTCACTTCGTCCTTCCGTGACGACAAGATCGTCCTCGCCGCCCGTGACGACGCCGCCAGCTTCGTCGCCAGCGAAGGCGAAATTCGTGGTGTGAAACTGGAGAGTGCGCTGGATCACATCCGCCATCAGGCGCCACAGCTGCAAGCCACCGATGCACAGCTGGCTCAGGCCATTCTGACGATCTAAGCGACAGCGGCGTTGCGGGACACGCTTGGCGTGTCCCGATGTTTCGGCGCTGGCTCTGACCCGGGCATTACGCTAGCCTTGAGCCTCGCCAACGGTTACCGAGCCTTATGCATTTTCTTCAAAAACTGCTTGTCCCTTCCGTATTGTTAACCGCCTGCTGGGTGACCCCGGCCAACGCCTTTGATGTCTCCACCCAAAATACGGTGGTGAGCGTCTGGGCAACCGGCATGGTGTCTTCCGCACCTTTCGACCGTAAACTGTTGCTCGCTGCCCACGATGATGCAGCAGTGTTCGTAGCCAGTGACGGTGAATGGCGAGGCGCTCGACTGGAATCCGCATTGCATTACTTGCGCAAAACGCGGCCAAAACTTCATGTCAGCGACCTTGAACTGGCAGAGGCAATTCTCGTCCAATAGCTATCCCTGTCCTTTCGGAGTCGTTCCATGCGTAGCCCGCTGATTGCTGCCGCCCTTGGCCTGTTTTTGTTGGCCGACGTGGCCCAGGCACACACCCTGGTAGCCACCAGTAACATCATCGTTCGTGCCTCGCAGCGCACCATCGATTTCACTTCCGATACCACCACGTCGATCCGTGATTCGAAAATCATCCGCGAAGCCCACGACGACGCCGCCAGTTTCGTCGCCACCAACGGTGATATCCGTGGCGCGCATCTGGAAGCCGCGTTCAACACCTTGCGCACGCGCGTGCCGGAAGCGCGCGATGCCAGCGATCAGGTACTCGCCGAAGCCATCCTCGCACTGTGAAGTCAATTGGCACCTGGCTGCTGGCCGGGGCGTTGTTGCTGCTCGGCAACAGCGCCCACGCCAGCCTGCAATTGCGGCTCAAGACCGACGGTCTGAGCCCCGCCCAACAACAGGCCAGCCAGGCGCTGATCGATGAGGCGATGCAAAAACTGCCGCCGAGCTTCATCGAGCGGCTGGATCGGCGCATCGATGTCGGCTGGACCGACGACATGCCCGGCAACGCCTACGGCCAGGCCACGCTGGTTTCCGAGCTCGATCTGAATCGCAAACTGCTCGCCGGCCTCACCGACGGCAGCGCGGCCAAAGAAAAAACCAATCGCCCCCACGGCACTGTGCGCCAGGAACTGCTCGCCACGGTGCTGCACGAAATCACCCATATCTATGACCGCGCCCGCTTGTGGCCGGATGCCGAACGCACGCTGATCCAACGCTGCACCCGGCGTTTCAACAGCGCCGGGCTGATCGGCATCCCGGACGAATGCCGTGGACAGAACGGCCGTCGCTTCACCCTCAGCGATGACCCACGCCTGCTCGACCTCGCCGGCTGGCAACAATACGTCGGCCGTCGCGGCGAACGCGAGCAACACAACCGGCAGATCGCCCGCAGCCCGGATCTCTACGAAATCTCCAGTCCGAAAGAGTTCGTCGCGGTCAACATGGAGTATTTCCTTCTCGACCCGAGCTATGCCTGCCGCCGCCCGGCGCTGTATCGCTATTACCAGCAGCACTTCGGCTGGGCGCCACCGGCCAAAGACACTTGCAGCAAGACCTTCGCGTTTTTGAACGCGGGTAACGACTTTGCCAAACAACCGTTAGGGCAAGTCGATCCGGAAAGGGTCTACGCCGTCGATTATCTGCTGGCCGAGGCCAATCAGAACTGGGTCAGCCGCTGGGGCCACAGCATGTTGCGTCTGGTGATCTGCGCACCGGGCCGGCCGCGTGGCCCGGATTGCCGGCTCGATCTCGATCAGCATCTGGTGCTGTCGTATCGCGCCTTTGTGGGTGATGTGCAGTTGTCGAGCTGGGACGGTCTGGTCGGCAAATACCCGTCACGGTTGTTCGTCCTGCCCTTAGCGCAAGTCATCGACGAATACACCAAAACCGAACTGCGCAGCCTAGCCTCGGTGCCGATCAACCTGTCGCGCGAAGAAATCGAAGGCGTGGTCGAACACGCCGCCGAAATGCACTGGAGCTACGACGGCAACTACTTCTTCCTTTCCAACAACTGTGCGGTGGAAGGTTTGAAGCTGCTGCGCAGCGGCAGCAACAACTCGCGGTTCGTGGGTCTGGACAGCATCATGCCCAACGGCCTGCTCGAAGTAATGAAAGGTCGCGGCCTGGCTGACACCAGCGTGCTGGATGATCCCAAAGAAGCACTGCGCCTCGGTTACCGCTTCGACTCGTTCCGCGATCGCTATCAAGCCATGTTCGATGTACTTAAGAAGCAACTGCCGATCAAACAAACCACCGTCGAAGAATGGTTGTCACTCTCCGCCGAACAGCGTCGCGAGTGGTTCGAGCGAGCGGATTTGCGCACCAGCGCCGCGCTGTTGTTGCTGGAGCAAGCCAGTTATCGCCGCCAGTTGCTGCTGGCGCAGGATGAAGTCAAACAGCGTTACCTTGGCGCCCGCGAGCTGGAAAACGGTGGCATGGACAAGGCCAACGCGACCCTGCAGGAAATCCTCGCCAACAGCGGCTTCCTCAGTCGCCCGGCGGAGTTGCTCGATAGTCGCGGTTACGGATTACCACAGCCGAGCGAGTTCAAACGGCTGGAAGATGAGAGCAGTCAGCGACAGAAGAAGTTGCTGGTGCTGTCTGGCGATCTGGACGCGGAAGTGCGCAAATTACTTGAGCCCAAGCGGGCGGCCGAAATAGCCGCCAGCGAGGAAAACGTGAAGCAGATTGGCGCGCATTTGCGCAAATTGCACAAGGCTTCGGGCGGGTTGGAACTGCCCTGAAAAGAAGATCGCAGCCATTGGCTGCGATCTTTTTTATTGCCTGCTGATCAATACAAAACTCCATCCAGAATTTCATAAACGATCCCGGAGCCCACCGCGATCAACACGATATCGCCCCCGGCCCGGCGCCACTCGTAACCCGGATAAACCGGCAAGCGGCCCAACGCACGATTATCCAGGCGCTCACCGTAATAGCCGTGCGGCAACGGTCGACCACGCTCCAGATGAATCCCCGGGGGCGGCGGTGCACCGCGGACGAAGTAGCCATGGTTATCGCGAATGGTCTGGCGCACCGGCCCGAAGTCGTGCGGCGGCGGGCCAGCACGGTGATCGTTCTGCGGGCCACGATGATCGTCGCGGTGGTCATTCCCATGGTTGTCGTAATGGCCCTGCTGCGGGCCGCCGTGGTCGTGATCATCGCGCGGGTCGGCGCTGGCCAGCAGCGGGGTCGCGCTGATCACCAGCACACCCAGTCCGGCCATCAGACGTTTCGGCATTTTCATCGGGTATTTCCTCACGGCACAAACAGCAAAAAGGGCTTCAGAACGATGTTCTGAAGCCCTCGGTCTTGCTCATTTAGTCTGTCGCGCGAGGCGCTAATTCCTCTGTATCAGGAACTTTACCTTCAACTGACGCGGGCCTTACGCACCCCTTCGGAGAGGGCCGAGCACAGGCTCAACACACCGTCGATGGCTTGGGCTGGCGTCGTTGCGTTGGCGATGTGATCGATCAGTGCCGAGCCCACCACAACACCGTCGGCCAAGCGCGCGATGGATGCCGCTTGCTCAGGCGTGCGGATACCGAAACCGATGCTGATCGGCAGATCGGTATGACGGCGCAGACGGGTGACCGCCTCTTCGACGTGCTCCAGTGTTGCAGCGCCAGCGCCGGTCACACCGGCCACCGACACGTAATAAACGAAACCGGAGCTGCCGTTGAGCACTTTCGGCAAACGCGCATCGTCGGTGGTTGGCGTGGTCAGGCGGATAAAGTCCAGACCGGCAGCCTGCGCCGGATCACACAGCTCGGCGTTATGCTCGGGTGGCATGTCGACCACGATCAGACCATCGACGCCAGCCTCTTTCGCGTCAGCAATGAAGCGCTCAACGCCATACATGTGGATCGGGTTGTAGTAACCCATCAGCACCAGCGGCGTGTCGCTGTTACCTTCGCGGAATTCGCGAACCATTTGCAGGGTTTTCACCAGGTTCTGCCTGGCGCCCAAGGCACGGATGTTCGCCAACTGGATCGCCGGGCCGTCGGCCATCGGGTCGGTGAACGGCATGCCCAGTTCGATCACGTCGGCGCCAGCACCCGGCAAGCCTTTAAGGATCGCCAGTGAGGTGTCGTAGTCCGGATCACCGGCGGTAACGAAGGTCACCAGCGCGGCGCGGTTTTGTTCCTTGAGGTCGGCAAAACGGGTTTGCAGGCGGCTCATCAGTGTTTCTCCTGCTGGGACTGTTCCATATGGTGCATGACGGTCTGCATGTCTTTGTCGCCACGGCCCGACAGGTTGACCACCATCAGGTGATCCTTCGGCAGCTTCGGTGCGCGTTTGAACACTTCAGCCAAAGCGTGAGCGCTTTCCAGCGCTGGAATGATTCCTTCCAGGCGGCAGCATTTGTGGAACGCATCGAGGGCTTCGTCGTCGGTCACCGAGGTGTACTGAACGCGACCGATGTCATGCAACCACGCGTGCTCCGGGCCGATGCCTGGGTAGTCGAGGCCGGCGGAAATCGAGTGGGCGTCGATGATCTGGCCATCGTCGTCCTGCAGCAGGAAAGTACGGTTGCCGTGCAACACACCTGGAACGCCGCCGTTCAGGCTCGCCGCGTGCTTGCCGGTTTCGATGCCGTAACCGGCCGCTTCAACGCCGATGATCTCGACGCTCTTGTCGTCAAGGAACGGGTGGAACAGGCCCATGGCGTTGGAACCGCCACCGATGCACGCCACCAGACTGTCCGGCAGACGACCTTCCTGAGCCTGCAACTGATCGCGGGTTTCCTTGCCGATCACCGCCTGGAAGTCACGGACCATCGCAGGATAAGGATGCGGGCCGGCCACGGTGCCGATCAGGTAGAACGTGCTGTCGACGTTGGTCACCCAGTCGCGCAGGGCTTCGTTCATCGCGTCTTTCAGAGTGCCGGTGCCGGCCACCACCGGAATCACCTCAGCGCCCAGCAGCTTCATGCGGAAGACGTTGGCTTGCTGACGTTCGATGTCAGTGGTGCCCATGTAGATCACGCAATCCAGACCGAAGCGCGCAGCGACAGTAGCAGTCGCCACACCGTGCATGCCGGCGCCAGTCTCGGCAATGATGCGCTTCTTGCCCATGCGCCGCGCCAGCAGGATCTGGCCGATGCAGTTGTTGATCTTGTGCGCGCCGGTGTGGTTCAGCTCTTCGCGCTTGAGGTAGATCTTTGCGCCACCGCAGAACTCGGTCAGGCGTTCGGCGAAATACAGCGGGCTCGGACGTCCGACATAGTCACGCTGGAAGTAGGCCAATTCTTCTTTGAATGCAGGATCTTCCTTGGCCGCTTCGTATTCGCGGGCCAGGTCGAGGATCAACGGCATCAGGGTTTCCGCCACATAGCGGCCACCGAACGAGCCGAACAGGCCGTTGGCGTCAGGGCCGTTACGCAGATCAGAGGTGTTCGACGTCTGGGTCATGGGTTGCTCCAGCTGAATGTACGAAATGACGAAAGAAGACAATGACGACCACTCTACCCCTGACCTTCTATGCTGAAAACCGATAAGATCGCCGCAACCTGTCAGGAAAACTCACACATACCATGAGCCATGACCTTCCTCCGCTGAACGCCTTGCGTGCCTTCGAGGCCACTGCCCGCTTGAACAGCGTCAGCCAGGCTGCCGAACAGCTGCACGTCACCCATGGGGCGGTCAGTCGACAATTGAAAGCGCTGGAGGAACACCTTGGTGTGAGTCTTTTCGTCAAGGACGGGCGCGGCTTGAAACTCACAGATGCCGGCGTGCGGTTACGCGATGTCAGCGGTGAGGCATTTGATCGCTTGCGCATTGTGTGTGCGGAATTGACCCAAAGCACTGCCGATGCACCGTTCGTGCTCGGTTGCTCGGGGAGCTTGCTGGCACGCTGGTTTATCCCGCGCCTGGGGCGGCTGAATGCTGAGCTGCCAGACTTGCGCCTGCACCTGTCGGCGGGTGAAGGCGATCTCGATCCTCGCCGCCCGGGTCTGGACGCCTTGCTGCTGTTCGCCGAACCACCCTGGCCTGCGGATATGCAGGTTTACGAATTGGCCGCAGAACGCATCGGCCCGGTGATGAGCCCGCTGTTCAATGGCTATCAACGGCTGCAGAACGCGCCCGCGTCAGCGCTGCTCGATGAACCGCTGCTGCATACGACGTCTCGTCCACAGGCGTGGCCGAGCTGGGCACAACAACGCCACCTCGACGCCAAGGCCTTGAGGCTGGGACAAGGTTTCGAGCATTTGTATTATTTGCTGGAGGCCGCAATGGCCGGTCTCGGCGTAGCCATCGCGCCCGAACCGCTAGTGATCGAAGACTTGAAGGCCGGTCGCCTGGTTGCGCCCTGGGGCTTCTGTGAAACCCCGGCGCAACTGGCGTTGTGGCTACCCAAACGCGCCGCAGACGGACGCGCCCGGCAACTGGCGCAATGGCTCAAGAACGAGCTGCGCCAAGGCGATCACTCGCCGCGCTTGAACAGCAAGTAAGCGGCAAGCAGACCGATTGCACCGACCGCCACGCCGGCCGTCGTCCACGGATGTTCCTGCGCGTAATCACGGGTGGCGATCCCGGTTTCGCGGGTTTTCACTTTGACTTCTTCGTAGGCGTCGCTGAGCAGGTGACGGGAATGTTTGAGCGCGCTTTCGGCGTTGCTTTTCAGCGCCTTGAGGGTCTTGCGCGACTCGTCCGAAGCGTCGTCCTTGAGGCTTTCCAACGACTTGAGCAGACTCTCGATCTCGGCTTCCATGCTTTGCAACGAGGCTTTACGTAAAGAGGTGTTGGCCATGGTGGCTCTCCTGCATTGGTGATGAGTGGCGTGTGTTGGTTGGGACTTCAGCGGTTTGAGAAAGTGCAGAAAATCTGAACTTCACGCGCGCAGAGCCACCGAAATCAACAGAGCAGATTCACTGCTAGTCTCAAATCCACACGCCAAGGAGATCGCCATGAGTGACCATCACACGTACAAGAAAGTCGAGCTGGTCGGTTCGTCCACCAGCAGCATCGAAGATGCCATCAACAACGCAATCGCTGAAGCGAACAAGACCATTCGCAACCTGGAATGGTTTGAAGTGACCGAAACCCGTGGCCACATCAAGGACGGCAAGGCAGCGCACTTTCAGGTGACATTGAAAGTGGGCTTCAAGATTGCCAGCAGCTGAGTTTGGTCTAGTCTTCTGAACTTGCGCGCTGGCCGAGTGCCATAGGAATGGCAAAGCGCTACAGGGTAGGTGCATCGAGTGAACGACTCGACGCCCGCCTCTTTTAATCCGACCAGGGAGTGCGACCGATGAAGAAGTTCATGTTGGCTGTAGGTTTGTTGAGCCTTGCCGGTGGTGCGTTTGCTGCCGGCAAGCCATGTGAAGAGTTGAAGGCCGAGATTGCAGCGAAGCTGGATGCCAAGGGCGTTTCCGGGTATTCGCTGGAGATTGTCGACAAGGGCGCCACAGGCGGCAAAGTCGTCGGCAGCTGCGAAGGCGGCACCAAGGACATCGTCTACACCCGCGGTTGATCGCGCCTGAAATACAAAAGCCGACGCGAATACGTCGGCTTTTTTGTGTCCAGGTTAGGATGAGGGCGCTTTTCAGCCCTTCATGACCTGCGCCAGCAGCTCATAGGAATGCACGCGATCAGCGTGTTCGTACAAGTCGCTGGTAAAGATCAGCTCATCGGCCTGGGTCTGCTCAACCAGCACCTCCAGCTTCGCGCGGATCTTCTGCGGGCTGCCGACCATCGCCAGACCGAGGAAATCCCCCACCGCTTCCCGTTCGTGTGGCAGCCACAAGCCGTCCATGGTTTTCACCGGCGGACGCTGCACCAGGCTCTGCCCACGCATCAGCGCGAGAATGCGCTGGTACACCGAAGTCGCCAGATAATCGGCTTGTTCATCGGTATCCGCCGCCACCAGTGGCACGCCGAGCATCACGTAAGGCTTGTCGAGCAACGCCGAAGGCTTGAAGTGATTGCGGTAGACGCGAATCGCCTCATGCATGAAACGCGGGGCGAAATGCGAGGCAAAGGCGTAAGGCAAACCGCGCTCACCGGCCAGTTGTGCGCTGAACAGGCTGGAGCCGAGCAGCCAGATCGGCACGTTGGTGCCGGTGCCCGGCATGGCGATCACGCGCTGATCCGCGGTGCGCGGGCCGAGGAAACGCGCCAGTTCGGCAACATCTTCGGGGAAATCATCGGCGCTGCCGGAACGCTCGCGGCGCAAGGCGCGGGCGGTCATCTGGTCAGAACCGGGCGCACGGCCCAGGCCCAGATCGATGCGTCCCGGGTACAGACTTTCCAGGGTACCGAACTGCTCGGCGATCACCAGCGGCGCATGGTTGGGCAGCATCACGCCACCGGAACCGACACGAATGGTCGACGTCCCCCCCGCCAGATACCCCAGCAGTACCGAGGTGGCGGAACTGGCGATGCCGTCCATGTTGTGGTGTTCAGCGACCCAGAACCGTGTGTAGCCAAACTTCTCGACGTGCCGGACCAGGTCCAGCGAGTTGCGCAGCGACTGCGCCGGGCTGCCGTTTTCGCGTACCGGCACCAGATCGAGGGTGGAAAATTTTACGTCGGACAGTTGCTTCATAAACCTGCGTCTCCGAGTCGGGAGGCAGGTTGTTGATACGAACGAAAACCTGCCGAATTCATAAGCGTGTTTTATGCAATGAGGGCATATACCCGAGTTTCAATAGCTGAGTCGAAATTTCCTACTAAAAAAGTCAACGATTCAACCGGGCTGAACTTTGTTCCGGCGTCTATCCTCAGAAGCCTTGCAAGCAAAAACCACGACGACGCGGCGTTTCCGCGCCAGAGACGAGGAGGAAGACATGGCTATCGTGAAGAAAGCATCGGCACATTGGGCAGGTGATCTGAAAACCGGTATCGGCTCGATTTCCACGGAAACCGGCGTACTCAGAGAAGCCCCATACGGTTTCAAGGCGCGCTTCGAAGGCGGCAAGGGCACCAACCCGGAAGAACTGATCGGCGCAGCGCATGCCGGTTGTTTTTCCATGGCGTTTTCGATGATTTTGGGCGATGCGGGCCTGAAGGCCGACAGCATTGATACTCAGGCTGAAGTAACGCTGGATCAGGTCGATGGCGGCTTCGCGATCACCGCAGTGAAACTGATCCTCAAGGCAAAAATCCCCGGGGCGACGCAGGCGCAGTTCGAGGAACTGAGCAACAAGGCCAAGGAAGGGTGCCCGGTCTCGAAAGTGCTGAATGCGAAGATTACCCTTGAGGCTTCGCTGGTCAGCTGATCCGGCGCTGGCTGATCTGACGCCTTCGCGAGCAGGCTCGCTCCCACCTTGGAACTGTGTGCCACACAAATCCCTGTGGGAGCGAGCCTGCTCGCGAAGGCTGTTTGAAGATCAAACCTGAAGTTGTGAGCGAAGTCAGAACCCGCGCTGCAAAACTATGGTCGAATCAATGACAGCAGCTTCAGCGCACGCCCGTGCGCGCTGCTTCAGGGAGCTTCACTCATGAAACGTATCGGCTTGGCGATTCTCTGCAGTGCACTGGCCACCTCGGTTTTTGCCGCCCCCAAAGACTGCGAAGAGCTCAGGAAAGAGATCGAAATCAAGATTCAGGCGAAAGCAGTGCCGTCCTATACGCTGGAGATCGTCAGCAAGGAAGAAGCCGCAAAACATGACATCGCCATGGTGGTCGGTTCATGTGAGAACGGCACCAAAGCCATCATCTATCAAAAGAACGACAGCTGAGTCGCCTCAAATAATGCAGTTGTAGGCGCGATCCTCGGCGACGATTTCGCGTTTCGCGTTGTAGAGTCGGGCGCTTGGCGTGAACGCCAGCGAGCGGCCTTCCAGCACATAACGCTGCCCGGCCTCGAAATGATCGTAGCGGATGTAAAGGTAGCAGAGACGGTCGACAGGGCCGTTCAGCAAACCGCCGCCGCCACCGAACACTTCAAAGTCGAAACGCACGCGAAGTTCATGGCTACCGGGTGTCACCTGGAAATAACGCCCGTCGTTCAGACGTTGATTGTCCAGTCGCTCGGCCATGAGCAATTTGCCGCCGGGAGTGGGCGTCGAGAAGTCGACCCACGCCATTTGTGGATCAACCGGGGGCAAAGGCGTCTGACATCCGGCCATGAGGCTGACAACGAGCAACAGCAGCAACTTGCGCATGATGGATATCCCCAGTTCTGAACATCCAGCATAGCGCCGATCAGGTACTCTGACAGCCCGCCGGTGTGCCTTGGCCGACCACTTTGCGCTGCGCGTCATAGAGCTTGGCCCAAGGCCGGAAACCAATACTGCCAGCCTGCAACTGGTAACGCTGGCCTGCGTTGAAGTCCTTGAATTTCACGCTCAACTGGCAATCGCGCCACAGCGGTTGGGCATCCGGGCCGATGTTGGTGGCCTCGACCGGAAACTGATAGCGCACCTTCAGTTCATGGCTGCCGGGCTCGACTTCGAAATAACGTTTATCCACTGCTTTCGTGGCATCGACTTGCAGCGCCTGCAGCGCCGTGTCCTGTTGCCGGGCATCAAGATCGATCCAGGCCTGGGAAGGATCAGGGTCGGGCATTCCGAATCCGGCACAACCGGCCAGCGTCAGCAGGCCCCCTGTCAGCATCAACATGCGCATAGCGGTGCTCCTTAAGGCGGGATAGTCTTGCGGGCAGACTCTCCGGGGGGATTTCTTATTTTGAGCAGGCTGTTTCCAAGCCACGGGTTACTTGATCGCGTTTTTCGGATTTTGTTTCCGGGTGTGTTGTTTTTGTTGCTCAACGGTTGCGCCAGCGTCAGCTACTACAGCCAATTGGCCAGCGGTCAGTTGCAACTGCTGCGCGCGCGGGAGCCGGTGACAAAGGTGATTGCCGATCCGGACCGCGACGCGACATTGCGCGCGCATCTGGCCCAGTCACAAAAGGCTCGCGCGTTCGCCAGCGAACACCTGCACCTGCCTGACAACCAGAGCTATCGCCTGTACGCCGACATTGGCCGGCCCTTCGTGGTGTGGAACGTATTCGCCACCGCCGAGTTTTCCCTGACGCCGCAGAATCATTGCTTCCCGATTGCCGGTTGCGTCGCCTACCGCGGCTACTACAGCCAGAGCGCAGCGCGGGGCGAAGCTGCGCTCCAGCGCCAGCAAGGCATGGACGTGTCGATTGGCGGCGTCGAGGCGTACTCGACGCTGGGCTGGTTCAACGACCCGATTCTCAACTCAATGATGGGCTGGGGCGATGAGCGCCTGGCCACACTGATCTTTCATGAGCTGGCGCACCAGCGCTTTTATGTGAAGGACGACACCGAGTTCAATGAGTCTTTCGCCACGTTTGTCGAACAGGAAGGCACGCGGCAGTGGCGGGCGTTTCGCGGGCTGCCCGCGGACACTGACTCACGGTTGAAGCAGCGGGATCAGTTCATCGGGTTAGTGCTTGATACCCGTTCCAGGCTGGAGACGTTGTATGCGCAGCCATTGCCGACAGAGCAGATGCGCGAACGCAAAGCGGCCGAGTTCGAGCAATTTCGCCGGGAGTATCGGCGGATGAGGGACAGTCAGTGGGCCGGAGACAAACGTTATGACGCTTGGGTGAATACGCCGCTGAACAATGCGCGGTTGTTGCCGTTTGGACTCTATGACCAGTGGGTGCCGGCGTTTGCGGCGTTGTTCAAACAGGTCGGGGGGGATTGGGGGAGGTTTTATGCGGAGGTGGAGCAGTTGGGTGGGTTGCCGGTGGCTGAGCGTAAGGCGGCGCTGAAAGCATTGGCACAATCCTGATAATCTCGGGGGCGCAAGCGGCCCCTTCGCGAGCAGGCTCGCTCCCACATTGGATCGGGGAGTAACAAAAAGCCCCTGTGGGAGCGGGCTTGCTCGCGAAAGCGGACTTATCAGCGCCGCAGAAAGGCCTGATGCAACTCGTCCAGCGTTTCAAAGTGATAAGCCGGTGCTTCGGCATTCAACTCTTCAAAACTGCCAAACCCGTAACCCACTGCCGCCGCATCCACGCCGTTGCTGCGCGCGCCGATCAGGTCATGCTTACGGTCGCCGATCATCAGCGTGTTTGCCGGGTCCAGCCCTTCTTCCGCCATCAAGTGGGCAATAAGCTCGACCTTATTGGTTCGCGTGCCGTCCAGTTCACTGCCGTAAATCACCTTGAAGTGCCGGGCAAAGTCGAAGTGCCGGGCGATCTCGCGGGCGAATTCCCAGGGTTTGGACGTCGCGATGTACAGCGTCCGTCCCTGTCCACTGAGGGTTTCCAGCAGCGGCGTGACGCCATCGAAGACGCGATTTTCGTACAGGCCGGTGACCTTGAAGCGCTCGCGATAGAAGTTAACCGCCTGCCACGCCTTGGCCTCGTCAAACTCGTAGAACTGCATGAACGCCTGCAACAGCGGCGGGCCGATGAAGTGTTCGAGTTTGCTCAGGTCCGGTTCATCGATGCCGAGTCTGGCCAAGGCAAATTGAATGGAACGGGTGATGCCCTCACGCGGGTCAGTCAGGGTGCCATCGAGGTCGAACAGTACGGTCTGGTAATGCATGAAAATTCCTGGGCGGTGGCGATTTCGATTCAGAGTGTGTCGTAGCCTTCGGCCAGATGCAGGTCCTTGAGCTTCACGTAGTTCGCCGCGCTGTAGGTGAAGAAGGCTTGTTCCTTGTCGGTGAGTTCTCGCACTTGTTTCACCGGGCTCCCGACATACAGGAAGCCACTTTGCAGACGCTTGCCCGGCGGCACCAGGCTGCCGGCGCCGATGATCACATCGTCTTCGACCACCGCGCCGTCCATGACAATGCTACCCATGCCGACCAGCACCCGACTGCCGAGGGTGCAGCCGTGCAGCATGACTTTGTGGGCGATGGTCACGTCATCGCCGATCAGCAACGGAAAGCCGTCCGGGTTGAACGGGCCGGCGTGGGTGATGTGCAACACACAGCCATCCTGCACGCTGGTGCGCGCACCGATGCGGATGCGGTGCATGTCGCCACGGATCACGGTCAGCGGCCAGACGGAGCTGTCTTCACCGATTTCGACGTCGCCGATCACCACCGCCGAGCCGTCGACAAATGCGCCTTTGCTCAACTGCGGGGTGTGATTCTGGTACTTGCGAAGGGACACGATAATTTCTCTCTCTGTCGCCGATAGCTGCGGTGAATGCCGATTGTAATTAAGATGGTTGCATGTTTCCCCAGCCAAGGTGCCAACCGTGAGCGTGAACAACCCTCTGCTGCAGTCCTATGACCTGCCACCGTTCTCCACGATCCGTGCCGAACACGTCCTGCCAGCCATCGAAACCATCCTGGCCGACAACCGCGCGGCCATCGCCGACATTCTCAAAACCCAAGGCCAGAACCCGACCTGGGCCGGCCTGGTGTTGGCGATGGACGAACTCAATGATCGCCTCGGCGCCGCCTGGAGCCCGGTCAGCCACCTCAATGCCGTGTGCAACAGCGCCGAACTGCGTGAAGCCTACGAATCGTGCCTGCCGGCCCTGAGCGCCTACTCCACCGAAATGGGCCAGAACCGCGAACTGTTCCAGGCCTATGAAGCGCTTGCCAACAGCCCGGAAGCCGCCGGTTTCGACGTGGCGCAAAAGACTATTCTGGAACACGCCCTGCGTGACTTCCGTCTGTCGGGTATCGACCTGCCGGAAGCCGAACAGAAACGTTATGCCGAAGTGCAGAGCAAACTGTCCGAACTGGGCAGCCGCTTCTCCAACCAACTGCTCGACGCCACGCAGGCGTGGACCAAGCACGTCACCGACGAAGCCGCCCTCGCCGGCCTGACCGATTCGGCCAAGGCGCAAATGGCTGCCGCCGCACAGGCCAAAGGCCTCGACGGCTGGCTGATCACCCTGGAATTCCCGAGCTACTACGCGGTGATGACCTACGCGCAAGACCGCGCGCTGCGTGAAGAAGTCTACGCCGCCTACTGCACCCGCGCCTCGGATCAAGGCCCGAACGCCGGCCAGAACGACAACGGCCCGGTGATGGAAGAGATCCTCGACCTGCGTCAGGAACTGGCCAAACTGCTGGGCTTCGCCAGCTTCTCCGAACTGAGCCTGGCGACCAAAATGGCCGAGTCCAGTGATCAGGTGCTGAGCTTCCTGCGCGACCTGGCCCAGCGCAGCAAGCCGTTCGCTGAGCAGGATCTGCAACAGCTGCGCGCCTACGCCGCCGAACAGGGCTGCGCCGATCTGCAAAGCTGGGACAGCGGTTTCTACGGCGAAAAACTCCGTGAACAACGCTACAGCGTCGCGCAGGAAACCCTGCGCGCCTACTTCCCCATCGATAAAGTGCTGGGCGGTTTGTTTGCCATCGTTCGGCGTCTGTACGGCATCGAAATCGCCGAACTGAAAGGCTTCGACACCTGGCACCCGAACGTGCGCCTGTTCGAAATCAAGGAAAACGGCCAGCACGTCGGCCGCTTCTTCTTCGATCTCTATGCTCGCGCCAACAAGCGTGGCGGTGCCTGGATGGACGGAGCCCGTGATCGTCGTCGCACCGTCGATGGCGTACTGCAAAGCCCGGTGGCCAATCTGGTGTGCAACTTCACCCCGGCCGACAGCGGCAAACCGGCGCTGCTGACCCACGATGAAGTGACCACGCTGTTCCACGAATTCGGCCATGGCCTGCATCACCTGCTGACCCGCGTGGATCACGCCGGTGTTTCCGGTATCAACGGCGTGGCCTGGGACGCGGTCGAGCTGCCAAGCCAGTTCATGGAAAACTGGTGCTGGGAGCCGGAAGGCCTCGCGCTGATTTCCGGTCATTACGAAAGCGGCGAATCGCTGCCGCAGGACCTGCTGGAGAAAATGCTCGCGGCGAAAAACTTCCAGTCCGGTCTGATGATGGTGCGTCAACTGGAATTCTCGCTGTTCGACTTCGAACTGCACGCCACGCACGGCGATGGCCGCAGCGTGCTGCAAGTGCTCGAAGGCGTGCGTGACGAGGTGTCGGTAATGCGTCCGCCAGCCTACAACCGCTTCCCGAACAGCTTCGCGCACATCTTCGCTGGCGGTTACGCGGCGGGTTACTACAGCTACAAGTGGGCTGAAGTGCTGTCGGCGGATGCGTTCTCCAGGTTTGAAGAGGACGGCGTACTCAATGCTGAAACCGGTCGCGCCTTCCGTGAAGCGATTCTGGCACGCGGCGGTTCGCAGGCGCCGATGGTGCTGTTCGTCGACTTCCGTGGCCGTGAGCCGTCGATTGACGCACTGTTGCGCCACAGCGGCCTGAGTGAGGACGCGGCAGCATGAGTGAGGGGCCTGTGATTACCAAAAAACGCTTTATCGCCGGGGCGGTCTGCCCGGCGTGCAGCGAGCCGGACAAGTTGATGATGTGGAACGAGGACAGCGTGCCGCATCGCGAGTGCGTCGCCTGCGGTTACTCCGACACGCTCAACGAGCAGGGCCTTTCGGTACCGAAAGAGCTGGGCACGCGGGTCAACACCAGCGCGCTGAACAAGCCTGCGCCAGACAAGACGGTGCAGGCAGTACAGTTCTTTCCCAATCCGAAGTTGAAGAAAAAGTCCGAAGACTGATTCGCCGGTTCACCCTCCACGGTGCAATGTCGTGGAGGACTCGCTTCACTTCAGGTTGACTGACTGAAACCAGCTCTTCATCGAGCAGGTGGCGAACGCGCTGGTGCTGCAATCGCCATTCGCCAGTGCGCTGCGCAGCTTGTCGGCATCGGCCTGCATGACGTAGCGCACGCTGTCGCGAAAATGCCCGCTTTCGCCAAAACCGCCCTGGGTCATTTCGCTCAAGGCATCTTCTTTGCTCCAGCCTTGCACCACCACGCGATACATCGCCGCGATCAGGCCGGTGCGGTCGGAACCGTGTTTGCAGTGCATCAACACCGGGCCCTTGGCCTGTGCAGACTGAATGGCGCGCAAGGCCTTGAGCACATCGCTGTCGTCAACGTGATTGGTGCGATACGGCAATTGCACCTGGTCGATGCCGGTGGCGGCCAACCAATTGTTGTCAGCCTCGGGCAGAAAGTTGATGACCGTGGCGACTTTGAGATTCTTCAGCAGCGGCACCGCGCCATCGTCGGGTAATGCGCTGCGATAGAGCGTCGGCGACATTTGGAACAGGTTGTATTGCACCTCGACCGGCTGCGCCCAATCGCTTGGGCGGACCGTCGTCGCAGCAATAGCCTCCGCCGGCATCAATTGCACAAGCGCCAGAAGCGAACAACACAAAGCAGATAACAAGCGCACTCGGGACATCTGGGCCGACCGTTTCGGTATTCATCAATGAAAGGAACCGCAGCTTCACGCTCAGGCGGTCAAAGCCCTGTGAGCCGGTTGTCAAAGGATTGTGAATCACCGCTGATTGATCACCCGTCATGACGAAAACCGGTGTTTTTTTCCACTGAATCGATTCATCTTGATGCTTAGCCTGCTACCATTTGTCACATCTTGTTGCAGGCGCGTCCGCCCTTTCGGGGTCACTCCCACGGCCACGTCGCAGCGAAAAATCCTCAAGCCGCTCGCAGAAGCGGCTGTCTCCTAATGCCTGATGAGGTGCCCCCCCCATGTCTGATGAAGATCGAGACAACCCGCGGCGTGAGTTTTTGCGCAAATCCCTGACCCTGATTCCCGTGGTCACCCTGGCCGGCACAGGTCTGGGCAGCAGCGTGCTGCAAGCCGCCCCTGAAGCCGCCCCTGCGACGCCGACCGCGCCACCCGCTCGCGCCGACGCGGGGGTGTACCAGCCAAACTATTTCACCGCTGAAGAATGGGCGTTTATCAATGCCGCCGTCGCGCAGTTGATCCCCAGCGATGCCCAAGGCCCGGGTGCACTCGAAGCCGGCGTGCCGGAATACATCGACCGGCAGATGAACACGCCCTACGCCGCCGGAGCCCTGTGGTACATGCAAGGCCCGTTCAACGCCGACGCCGCGCCGGAAATGGGCTGGCAGAGCAAACTGGTACCCAAAGAGATCTATCGCCTCGGCATCGCCGCCACGGATCAGTGGGCAAAATCCCTCAACGGTAAAGTATTTGCCGAGCAAGACAGCGCTACCCGAGACGATTTGCTCAAGCAACTTGAAGCCGGAAAACCACAGTTCGATACGGTTCCGGCGAAAATTTTCTTCAATCTGCTGCTGCAAAACACCAAGGAAGGGTTCTTCTGCGACCCGATCCATGGCGGCAACAAAGGCATGGTCGGCTGGACCATGATCGGTTTCCCCGGCGCCCGCGCCGATTTCATGGATTGGGTGGAACGCAACGAGCAATACCCCTTCCCGGCAGTGTCGATTCGCGGCGAGAGGGCGTAAGCATGGCAACGGTATTGAAGAAAGTAGATGCGGTGATCGTCGGTTTCGGCTGGACGGGCGCAATCATGGCCAAGGAGCTGACCGAGGCGGGTCTCAACGTACTGGCGCTGGAACGCGGGCCGATGCAGGACACTTACCCCGACGGCAACTATCCGCAGGTGATCGACGAACTCACCTACAGCGTGCGGAAAAAACTCTTTCAGGACATCTCCAAAGAGACCGTCACCATTCGCCACAGCGTCAACGACATCGCCCTGCCGAACCGCCAGTTGGGCGCGTTCCTGCCGGGTAACGGTGTTGGTGGTGCCGGCCTGCACTGGTCAGGCGTGCACTTCCGGGTCGATCCGATTGAGCTGCGCATGCGCAGCCACTACGAAGAGCGCTACGGCAAAAGTTTTATCCCCAAGGACATGACCATCCAGGACTTCGGCGTCAGCTATGAAGAGCTGGAGCCGTTCTTCGATTTCGCCGAAAAGGTCTTCGGCACTTCGGGCCAGGCCTGGACCGTGAAGGGCCAACTGGTCGGTCAGGGCAAGGGCGGCAACCCCTACGCGCCGGATCGCTCCAACCCGTTCCCGCTGGAAGCGCAGAAGAACACCGTTTCCGCTCAGCTGTTTGGCAAAGCGGCTACAGACGTTGGTTACAAACCCTACAACCTGCCTTCGGCGAACACCTCCGGGCCGTACACCAATCCTTACGGCGCGCAGATGGGTCCGTGCAACTTCTGCGGTTTCTGCAGCGGTTACGTCTGCTACATGTATTCCAAGGCCTCGCCGAACGTGAACATTCTGCCGGCGCTCAAGCCGCTGCCGAATTTCGAGCTGCGCGCCAACGCCCACGTACTGCGGATCAACCTCGACAGCACCAAGAGCAAAGCCACCGGCGTGACCTACATCGACGCCCAGGGTCGCGAGATCGAGCAACCGGCGGATCTGGTCATTCTCGGCGCCTTCCAGTTGCACAACGTGCGCCTGATGCTGCTTTCCGGGATCGGCAAGCCCTACGACCCGATCACCGGCGAAGGCGTGGTCGGGCGTAACTTTGCCTACCAGAACATGGCGACCATCAAAGCGTTCTTCGACAAGGACACCCACACCAACAACTTCATCGGCGCTGGCGGCAACGGCGTGGCGGTGGATGATTTCAACGCCGACAACTTCGACCATGGCCCCCACGGCTTCGTCGGCGGCTCGCCGATGTGGGTCAACCAGGCCGGCAGCCGGCCGATTGCCGGCACGTCAAACCCGCCGGGCACTCCGGCCTGGGGCAGCGCCTGGAAACGCGCGACCGCCGATTACTACACCCATCAGGTATCGATGGACGCCCACGGCGCGCATCAGTCCTACCGTGGCAACTACCTCGACCTCGACCCGGTGTACCGCGACGCCTACGGTCTGCCACTGCTGCGGATGACCTTCGACTGGCAGGAAAACGACATCAAGATGAACCGTTTCATGGTCGAGAAAATGGGCAAGATCGCCGAAGCCATGGGCCCGAAAGCCATCGCGGTGATCGGCAAGAAAGTCGGCGACCACTTCAACACCGCCTCGTACCAGACCACCCACCTCAACGGTGGCGCGATCATGGGCACTGATCCGAAGAAGAGCGCGCTGAACCGCTACTTGCAGAGCTGGGACGTGCACAACGTCTTCGTTCCCGGCGCTTCGGCGTTCCCGCAGGGCCTGGGTTACAACCCGACCGGGCTGGTCGCCGCACTGACCTACTGGTCGGCGAAAGCGATCCGCGAGCAATACCTGAAAAACCCCGGCCCGCTGGTTCAGGCTTAAGGAGCGATGACCATGAAAACTCTCGTTATCGCGACCCTGGCGCTGCTTGGCAGCGCCGCTACCCATGCGGCTGAAGTTGATCAAGCGTTGATCAAACAAGGCGAATACCTCGCCCGCGCCGGTGACTGCGTGGCCTGCCACACGGCCAAGGGCGGCAAGCCGTTCGCCGGCGGCCTGCCGATGGAAACGCCGATCGGCACGATCTACTCGACCAACATCACCCCGGATAAAACAGGCCTGGGCGACTACAGCTTCGAGGACTTCGATCAGGCCGTGCGCCATGGCGTCGCCAAAAACGGCAGTACCTTGTACCCGGCCATGCCTTATCCGTCCTACGCGCGGGTCAACCAGGCCGATATGCAAGCGCTGTATGCCTATTTCATGCACGGCGTCGAACCGGTGGCGCAGGAGAACAAGGCCAGCGACATTCCGTGGCCGCTGAGCATGCGCTGGCCGCTGATGGGCTGGCGCTGGCTGTTCGCGCCGAAGGTCGAGGATTACACGGCTACGTCGGACGATCCGGTGATTGATCGCGGGGCCTACCTGGTTGAAGGTCTCGGACACTGCGGCGCCTGCCACACGCCACGCGCGCTGACCATGCAGGAAAAATCCCTGAGCGCGGCGGACGGCAGCGATTTCCTCGCCGGCAGTGCACCGCTGGAAGGCTGGATCGCCAAGAGCCTGCGCGGCGACCACAAGGATGGCCTCGGCAGCTGGAGTGAAGAACAACTGGTGCAGTTCCTCAAGACCGGGCGCAGTGATCGCAGCGCAGTGTTCGGCGGCATGAGCGATGTGGTCACCCACAGCATGCAGTACATGAGCGATGCCGACCTCACCGCAATGGCCCGCTATCTCAAGTCGTTGCCGGCCAATGACCCGGCGGATCAACCGCATCAGTACGACGAGAAAGTGGCCAAAGCGCTGTGGAACGGTGACGACAGCCAACGCGGCGCGTCGGTCTACATCGACAACTGCGCGGCCTGCCACCGGACCGATGGCCATGGCTACACCCGGGTGTTCCCGGCGCTGGCGGGCAATCCGGTGCTGCAAACCGACGATCCGACCTCTCTGATCCACATCGTGCTGAAGGGCGGAACCTTGCCGGCAACGCACACCGCGCCATCGACCTTCACCATGCCCGGTTTCGCCTGGCGCCTGTCGGATCAGGAAGTGGCGGATGTGGTGAGCTTTATTCGCGGCAGCTGGGGCAACAAGGGTGCGCCGGTGAAAGCCGCCGATGTTGCCGAGTTGCGCACGGAGGATATGCGCCATACCTCCGGTGACGACCTCGGGCAACTCACTCAACACAACTGACCACTCGCCCGATGGCACTAGCCAGATGCGTAGCGCCCCGATACTGTACATGCAAACAGTATCGGGGCGTTTTCATGTCTACTCCAATGCCACCTCGCGGTCGCGGCACCGCGACCAACCCACACAACCGCTTCGCGCCGAATCGCTCGGTGGCGGAGGATGACGGCTGGTATCAGGAAGTGCCCGAGACGCAGAACACCGAGGTGATGATCGAAACTGCGAAAACCATCATCACCCGCAACACTTCGCCTGATTTGCCCTTCGATCGTTCGATCAATCCCTATCGTGGCTGCGAACATGGCTGCATCTATTGTTACGCGCGCCCCAGCCACGCCTATTGGGACATGTCGCCGGGGCTGGATTTCGAAACCCGGCTGATCGCCAAGACCAACGCCGCTCAGGTGCTGGAAGAACAACTCGGGAAAAAAGGCTATCAATGCGCGCCGATCAACCTGGGCTCCAATACCGACCCGTATCAGCCGATCGAGCGCGAACACAAGATCACCCGCCAGACCCTCGAAGTGCTGCTGCGCTACCGGCACCCGGTGACCATCATCACCAAGGGTTCGCTGATCCTGCGCGATCTCGACCTGCTCACCGAACTGGCGCAGCAGCGGCTGGTGGCGGTGATGATCAGCCTGACCACGCTGGACGACGAACTCAAACGCATCCTCGAACCGCGTGCCGCTGCACCCAAAGCGCGGTTGCGTGCCATTCGGGTGATGCGCGAGGCGGGGATTGCGGTGGGTGTGCTGTGTTCACCGATGATTCCGATGATCAACGACAGCGAGATCGAAAGCCTGCTCACCGAAGCCCACGCCGCCGGTGCGCAAAGTGCGGCGTACATGATGCTGCGCCTGCCGCTGGAGGTCGCGCCGTTGTTCGAGCAATGGCTGCAGGCGCACTATCCACAACGTGCCGCCCATGTGTTGAGCCTGATCCGCCAGAGTCGCGGCGGCGAACTTTACGACAGCCGTTTCGGCGCACGCATGCGTGGTGAAGGGCCGTTTGCCGACCTGCTTGCGCAGCGGTTTGGCAAAACCATTAAACGTCTTGGTTTAAATCACCGTGAAGGCTACAACCTCGACTGCACTGCCTTCTGTCCGCCGGGTCGCCAGATGTCGTTGATTTAGCGACAATTGACCTAGGGTTGATGGGTTGGAATCCTTCCACCGAAACACGCCAGTCACGTTTTTTGTGACCTGGAACACACGTTCTAGAGCGGTTGATTCAGTTTGAGTTAAGTTTCGGCGGCTACCTTGTTCATCGAGTGACTGACGGGTCGGGATGACCCGGATGTTTTAAACAGCCACTGGCTTCATACCGGAATACATGGGAACGACTCCCCGAATCCGCCAAAGAGGATGAATCATGAGTGACAAGGATAAACAGCCGTTGGCTGCGTCGGCGCAAACCCCTGAAGCGGAATCCGCCGATGCAGCGCTGCGACAGATCGTAGACGGCTTTTTGCATTTTCATCATGAGGTCTTCCCGCAGCAGGAAGAACTCTTCAAGAAACTCGCGACGGCCCAAGCGCCCAAAGCGATGTTCATTACCTGCGCCGACTCGCGCATCGTTCCCGAGCTGATCACCCAGAGCTCACCGGGCGACCTGTTCGTAACCCGCAACGTCGGCAACGTCGTCCCGCCTTACGGCCAGATGAACGGCGGCGTATCCACCGCGATCGAATACGCGGTGTTGGCCCTGGGCGTGCAGCACATCATCATCTGCGGTCACTCCGATTGCGGCGCCATGCGTGCGGTGCTCAACCCGGACAGCCTGGAAAAAATGCCGACAGTCAAAGCCTGGCTGCGCCACGCCGAAGTCGCGAAAACCATGGTGCATGACAACTGTCACTGCGCCGACGAAAAAGAAAGCATGCCGATCCTCACCGAGGAAAACGTCATCGCCCAATTGCAGCACTTGCGTACCCATCCTTCGGTAGCCTCGCGCATGGCGAACGGTCATCTGTTCATCCATGGCTGGGTCTACAACATCGAAACCAGTGAAATCAAAGCTTACGACGCGGATCAGGGATGTTTCCTGCCGCTCGACGGCAGCCATCCGATTCCGGTGGCGACGCCCAAAGCGCGCTTCTAAATCCTCCTAAACATCTGTGTGGTTTGACGCCGGTCGCTGATTCAGCGACCCGGCCTCGCCATGCCTGAAGAAAACTTCGGGAGAATCGCCATGCGTGCGGCTCAATTGAAAGCGGTATTGCCACGGGAGTTGCTTGCTTCAGTGGTTGTGTTTCTGGTCGCCCTGCCGTTGTGCATGGGTATTGCGATTGCCTCAGGGTTGCCGCCGGCCAAGGGTCTGATCACCGGGATCATCGGTGGTCTGGTGGTCGGCTGGCTGGCGGGCTCGCCATTGCAGGTCAGCGGGCCGGCGGCGGGGCTGGCGGTGCTGGTGTTCGAACTGGTGCGCCAGCACGGCATCGAAATGCTCGGGCCGATTCTGCTGCTCGCCGGTTTGTTGCAACTGATCGCCGGGCGCTTGAAGCTCGGTTGCTGGTTTCGGGTGACGGCGCCTGCGGTGGTCTACGGCATGCTGGCCGGGATTGGCGTGTTGATCGTGCTGTCGCAGGTGCATGTGATGCTCGATGCGTCACCGAAGCCCTCTGGCCTGGATAATCTCACGGCGTTCCCGGCTGCGGTGGCGCAGGCCTTGCCGTCGTTTGGCTGGCAGGCCGGCCTGCTCGGGCTCTCGACCATTGCGGTGATGTGGCTGTGGGAGAAGTTTCGTCCGCATTCGTTGCGCTTCGTACCCGGTGCGTTGCTTGGCGTAGGCCTGGCGACCGGCGCAAGTCTGCTGCTGGCGTTGCAAGTGAAACGTGTCGAAGTGCCGGCGAATCTCGCCGAAGCCATTGATTGGCTGAAGCCGGCGGATCTGCTCAGTCTGGCCGATCCGACGCTGCTGATCGCGGCGTTTGCCGTGGCATTCATCGCCAGCGCTGAAACGCTGTTGTCTGCCGCAGCGGTAGATCGCATGCACAGCGGCGTGCGTTCGGACTTCGACCGTGAACTCTCGGCGCAAGGTGTCGGCAACATGCTCTGCGGTCTGGTCGGCGCGCTGCCGATGACCGGGGTGATCGTGCGCAGTTCGGCCAACGTTCAGGCCGGGGCGACCACGCGTTATTCGACGATCCTCCATGGCCTGTGGCTGCTGGCGTTCGTGCTGTTGTTGTCGAGCGTGCTGCAAAGCATTCCGGTGGCGAGTCTGGCGGGGGTGCTGGTCTATACCGGTTTCAAACTGGTCGATCTGAAAGCCTTCCGTGGTCTGAGCCGTTATGGACGCATGCCGATGTTCACCTACGCGGCGACGGCGTTGGCGATCATCTTCACCGACCTGCTGACCGGTGTGCTGATCGGTTTCGGTCTGACCCTGTTGAAACTGGCGTTCAAGGCTTCTCGGTTGAAGATCAGCCTGATCGACTTGCCGCAGGACGGTGAGATGGAGTTACGTCTGGTGGGCGCGGCAACGTTCCTGAAAGTGCCGGCGCTGACCCAGGTGCTGAATACGATTCCGCAAGGCGCGACGGTGCATGTGCCGCTCAATAACCTGAGCTACATCGACCATTCGTGTCTGGAGTTGCTGGAGGAATGGGGCCGGGCGAATGCGGCGAAGGGGTCGAAGCTGTTGATCGAGTCGCGGGGGTTGAAGCGCAGGCTTGAGGGGCGGGTTCGGACTAACACGGGGATCGGCGCGGCCGGCTAAAAACGCCCTGTTGCGATAAACCTTGTGGGCGCGAGCCTGCTCGCGAAAGCGGTGTATCAGTCAACAGAGATGTTGAATGATCAAGCGCATTCGCGAGCAGGCTCGCTCCCACATTGGATCTATGGCGTATGAGGCTTACGCGGCAGGCTGATCGAGTTCCAGGCCCACACCCAGTCGACGGCCCATGCACGGCCAGCGTTTCCACGCGGCGCCGGTGTCCGGGCTGCTGAGTTTGTCGCGGTAGGCTTCTACCGATTCCAGCGCGAAACTCTCGTCGTTGAGCATCTCGTCGATGGCGTGATGCACCGCTTCGTCCAGTTGGTTGGCAAATTCCTCACCGATCAATTGGTGAGCAATCAGGTTGGCGACCGTCATGTCCAAGGGGATCAGTGGCTGGCAGAAATGCTTGATGTACAGGTCGTTGACCTCTTCGACAAAGCGGTGCGCCAGATAGGCTTCGTCGAGCAGGCTGTCCAGACCCACATGCCCGGCCATGATCGCCGGCGGCTGGAGGAAATACTGCTCGGCGATTTTCAGCACCGGTTTGATCTGCGATTCGATTCCCGCTTCCCTGGCGACTTCATTGGCTGCATCCAGCAGATCTGGCACTTCATCGATGTAGGCGGCGACAAAACGCGTCAGCGCGCCTTGGGCGTCGGCTTCCGGCAACTGGATCGCCGGGTGTAAATGCGGCAGCTTGCTTTCCAGCTGACGGGTCAGCAGGCCGGTGTCTTTTTCGTGTTGTTGGGCTTTTTGGATCTGCTCGCGCAATGCGGCGGTGTTCATGAAAACTCCAGGGAACAAGGCAATGAAATAGGGAGAACATAAGTTAGCTGGCTTACGAAAAATGCTAAGACGCATTTGTCATAATTATTTCATCCTTGATGCGCCTGCGTTATATCGATTGGCCACCACTCGTCTGCATCCTTCTCCATTCGTGCCCTTGAACGCAAGCTTCGGCTGTTTCAGATGATTTACGCGCGCACATTGCAATTCTCCGACGCTGTCTATACTCGCCATTGAATGGAGTTAGCTGATGACGCCCGACTGCACCCGCAGCAAGGCCCGGCGATTCAAGTTCGTAGTCTGATGCAGCCGCTCCCTTGCCGCAGGCGAAAGCCGGCGGGATAACAAGAACGATAAGGGGAACCCGCAATGATGCGACATCCACACGTCTGGATGGGCCTCCTGTTGTGGTCGATTTTCAGTCCGGCACACGCTGCCTGGACTGTGAATATGGCGCCTGGAGCGACTGAAATCAGTCACGCAGTATTCGACCTGCACATGACCATTTTCTGGATCTGTGTGGTGATCGGGGTCATCGTCTTCGGCGCCATGTTCTGGTCGATGATGGTGCACCGCCGTTCTACCGGGCAGGTCGCCGCAAAATTCCACGAAAGCACCGGCGTCGAAATCATGTGGACCGTCGTGCCGCTGCTGATTCTGGTGGCGATGGCCGTGCCGGCGACCGCCACCCTGATCAAGATGTACGACACCAGTGAGCCGGATATCGATATCCAGATCACCGGCTATCAGTGGAAGTGGCATTACAAATACCTGGGCCAGGACGTCGAGTTCTTCAGCAACCTGGCCACGCCAGCCGAGCAGATCCACAACAAGGAAGCCAAGGGCGAGCACTACCTGCTCGAGGTCGACAAGCCACTGGTGCTGCCGACCGGCGCCAAGGTGCGCTTCCTCGTGACCTCCGCCGACGTTATCCATTCCTGGTGGGTGCCGGCCTTCGCGGTCAAGCGCGATGCGATCCCGGGGTTCGTCAACGAAGCCTGGACGCGTGTCGACAAGCCTGGCCTCTACCGTGGCCAGTGCGCCGAACTCTGCGGCAAGGATCACGGCTTCATGCCGATCGTGGTCGAGGTCAAGGACAAGGCCGATTACGACAAGTGGCTCGCCGAGCGCAAAGCCGAGGCCGCGCAGCTTAAAGAGCTGACCAGCAAGGAATGGACCCTCGACGAGCTCAAGGAGCGCGGCGACAAGGTGTATCACACCACCTGTGTTGCCTGTCACCAGGCCGAAGGTCAGGGGCTGCCGCCCATGTTCCCGGCGCTCAAAGGCTCGAAAATCGCCACCGGCCCGATCAAGGATCACCTGAGCATCGTTTTCCACGGCAAGCCCGGCACCGCCATGGCGGCGTTCGGCAAGCAGCTCTCGGAAGTCGATATCGCGGCGGTCGTGACTTACGAACGTAACGCCTGGGGCAACAACAAGGGCGACATGGTCACGCCAAAAGAAGTGCTGGAGCTGAAACAGGCGGAAAGCCAATGAGCCGGTCTATTGCGTACTTCGTGAACCGGTCGGGGCATCGCGCCCCGGCCCGCCCCATCCACTCACGTAAAGGAGACCGGCCATGAGCGCTGTCATCGATGACCACGGTCACGCCGATCACGCCCACGGCCCCGCCAAAGGCCTGATGCGCTGGGTGCTGACCACCAACCACAAAGACATCGGCACGCTGTACCTGTGGTTTGCGTTCCTGATGTTCCTGCTTGGCGGCTCGTTCGCCATGGTGATCCGCGCCGAGCTGTTCCAGCCCGGTCTGCAGATCGTCGAGCCCGCGTTCTTCAACCAGATGACCACCATGCACGGCCTGGTGATGGTCTTCGGCGCGGTAATGCCGGCATTCGTCGGCCTCGCCAACTGGATGATCCCGTTGATGGTCGGCGCGCCGGACATGGCGCTGCCAAGGATGAACAACTTCAGTTTCTGGCTGCTGCCGGCGGCGTTCCTGCTGCTGGTGTCGACCCTGTTCACCCCCGGTGGCGGGCCGAATTTCGGCTGGACGTTCTACGCACCGTTGTCGACGACCTATGCGCCGGAAAGCGTGACCTTCTTCATCTTCGCCATCCACTTGATGGGCATCAGTTCGATCATGGGCGCGATCAACGTGGTCGCCACCATCCTCAACCTGCGCGCCCCCGGCATGACGCTGATGAAAATGCCGCTGTTCGTCTGGACCTGGCTGATCACTGCGTTTCTGCTGATCGCGGTGATGCCGGTGCTGGCCGGGTGCGTGACGATGATGCTGATGGACATTCACTTCGGCACCAGTTTCTTCAGTGCCGCCGGTGGCGGTGATCCGGTGCTGTTCCAGCATGTGTTCTGGTTCTTCGGGCACCCTGAGGTGTACATCATGATCCTGCCGGCGTTCGGTGCGGTCAGCCAGATCATCCCGACCTTCGCACGCAAGCCGCTGTTCGGCTACACCTCGATGGTCTACGCCACGGCGAGCATCGCGTTCCTGTCGTTCATCGTCTGGGCACACCACATGTTCGTGGTCGGCATTCCGTTGGTGGGCGAGTTGTTCTTCATGTACGCGACGATGCTCATCGCGGTGCCGACCGGGGTGAAAGTGTTCAACTGGGCCAGCACCATGTGGCAGGGCTCGATGACCTTCGAGACACCGATGCTGTTTGCCGTGGCGTTCGTCATCCTGTTCTCCATCGGTGGTTTCTCCGGGCTGATGCTGGCCATCGCCCCGGCAGACTTCCAGTACCAGGACACCTACTTCGTGGTCGCGCACTTCCACTATGTGCTGGTGCCGGGGGCGATCTTCGGGATCTTCGCCTCGGCCTATTACTGGCTGCCGAAGTGGACCGGGCACATGTACGACGAAACCCTCGGCAAGCTGCACTTCTGGCTGTCGTTCGTCGGCATGAACCTGACCTTCTTCCCGATGCACTTCGTGGGGCTGGCAGGGATGCCGCGACGGATTCCGGACTACAACCTGCAATTCGCCGATTTCAACATGGTTTCGTCGATAGGCGCGTTCATGTTCGGCGCCACGCAGATTTTCTTCCTGTTCATCGTGATCAAGACCATTCGCGGCGGCCCGCCAGCACCGGCCAAACCATGGGATGGCGCCGAAGGGCTGGAGTGGAGCGTGCCGTCACCGGCGCCGTATCACACCTTCACTACGCCACCGGAAGTGAAATGAGCAGAGATTTCCCTGTGGGAGCGAGCCTGCTCGCGAAGAACGATGACGCGGTTCATCTGATGCACCGAGTTATCTGCTTCGCGAGCAGGCTCGCTCCCACAAGGGATCTGATGAGAGGCATGAACCATGGCTGACTCGATCTCGACGAAAAAACTCGTCACCCGCCTGCTCGGCGTAGTGGTGGCGATGTTCGTTTTCGGTTTTGCCCTGGTGCCGATCTACGACGTGATGTGCAAGGCCTTCGGCATCAACGGCAAGACCGGTGGGCAGTACGACGGCGAGCAAGTGGTCGACACGTCACGCCAGGTGCGCGTGCAGTTTCTGTCGACCAACAACGTCGATATGCCGTGGGACTTCTATCCCAAGCACGACGAGCTGACGGCCAACCCCGGCGCGGTCAACGAGATGATCTTTATCGCGCGCAATCCCACCGACAAACCGATGAGCGCACAAGCCGTGCCAAGCATCGCGCCGAGCAGTGCGGCGGCGTATTTCCACAAGACCGAATGCTTTTGCTTTACCCAGCAGGTGCTGCAGCCCGGTCAGCAGATCGAAATGCCGGTGCGCTTCATTGTTGACCGCGACATGCCCAAGGATGTGAAGCACCTGACGCTGTCCTACACGCTGTTCGATATCACCGCCCGACATCCGCCGGTAGCTGTAAACACTGGCGGTTGAGCGTGCCCGATAAGGAGAACAATAAATGGCAACTCATGAGCATTATTACGTTCCGGCCCAGAGCAAATGGCCGATCATCGCCACCCTCGGGATGCTGGTCACCGTGTACGGCCTGGCCGTCTGGTTCAACGATCTGAAGGCAGCGCGCCCGGAGTCCCACGGCCCGCTGATCTTTTTCGTTGGAGGTCTGTTGGTGGCGTACATGCTGTTCGGCTGGTTCGGGGCGGTGATCAAGGAAAGCCGCGCGGGACTCTACAGTGCGCAGCTGGATCGCTCGTTCCGCTGGGGCATGAGCTGGTTCATCTTCTCCGAGGTGATGTTCTTCGTCGCCTTCTTCGGTGCGCTGTTTTACGTGCGGCACATCTCGGGTCCGGCTCTCGGCGGTGAAGGCCCGAAAGGCGTCGCGCACATGCTCTGGCCGAACTTTCAGTTCACCTGGCCGCTGCTGCACACGCCAGACCCGAAACTGTTCCCGCCGCCCAAGGACGTCATTAGCCCTTGGGGCCTGCCGCTGATCAACACGATCCTGCTGGTCAGCTCCAGCGTGACCATCACCATCGCCCACCATGCTCTGAAGAAAGGTCATCGCGGCGCGCTGAAAATCTGGCTGGCGATCACCGTGCTGCTGGGCTGTGCGTTCCTTGGCTTCCAGGCGGAGGAATACATCCACGCTTACAAGGAGCTGGGGCTGACCCTCGGCTCGGGCATCTACGGCGCGACGTTCTTCATGCTCACCGGGTTCCACGGCGCCCACGTGACCATCGGCACGATCATTCTGTTCGTGATGCTGATGCGCATCATGAAGGGCCACTTCGACAACGAGCACCAGTTCGGCTTTGAAGCGGCGAGCTGGTATTGGCACTTCGTCGATGTGGTGTGGATCGGCTTGTTCATCTTCGTCTATGTGCTCTAACAACCGCGGCAAGCCACGAGCTTCAAGCTCCAAGCTGGCAGCTACCACGTAACGTGGGACACCAGTTGGCCGCTGTAAAAGCCCCAGGCGATCAAGCCGACGGTGGCAGCGGCCAGGGCCACCCGAACACTCAAGGCGATGACCAGGCGATTGGAACTGCTGTCGTCCTTGACCAGGAAAAACAGGCCGCTGAACAGGGTGATCACCGTGGCAATCAGCATCACCACGATAGCTGCTTTGAGCATGGGAAGACTCCGGGGGACAGGCGATGCAGTTGAGTATAGCGATCACGACGACTGGCTTTGTGGCGCAGCCATGAAGCGCTTTCGTCCGGGCGTGATACCGACCGTGGTGGTGGCTATGCTGCTGCCGCTGCTGGTGTCGCTGGGCTTCTGGCAACTGGGCCGTGGCGCCGAGAAAACCGTCCTGCTCGCCAGTTACGCCGAACGCCGCGCGGCCCAACCGATGGCCAGCAGCGAGTTGCCGCTCAGCGCCGACCCGGCCTATCGCCGTGTACATTTGCACGGCCACTTCGATGCCGCGCACAGTCTGTTGCTGGATAACCGCCAGCGCAACGGCAAGGTCGGCGTCGAGCTTCTGCAACCGTTTCAGGATCAACGCACCGGCCTGTGGCTGCTGGTCAATCGCGGCTGGTTGCCGTGGCCGGATCGCCGCGTGCCGCCGCAATTCACCACGCCTGCTGATGCGCTGAATGTCGATGCCTGGGTCTACGTCGCCCCCGGCGCGACTTTCCAGTTACACGCCGATCCGGTCAGTAACCGCTGGCCGCAAACCGTCACCGCCGTCGAGCCGGCCAAACTGTGGCAAACCCTGGAGCGCGACGGCTTCGCTTACGAATTACGCGCCGAACCCGGCCCGGCCAGCTACGAGGCCGATTGGCCGGTAGTCGCCATGGGCCCGGAAAAACACCTCGGTTACGCCGTGCAGTGGTTCGCCATGGCCACCGCTCTGCTCGGCCTTTACGTCTATTTGGGCTTGCACAACGCAAAGGAGAAACACCATGGGAACGGCCATGAATCCACCCAGCATGTCTGAGGCGAAACCGGCCACCAGCCGCCGACGCGGACGCATTCAATTGCTGCTGATTGTGCTCGGCGTGGTCGGGCCGATGCTGCTCGCCACCGGCATGTACAAATTGCAGTTCTGGGTCCCGGAGGGCCGCAGCTATCACGGTGAACTGATCGGCAACGGCCAGACCCGCGCCGACCTTGGTGTGCAGGCCGATGAAGAGCGTTGGCAGATGCTGGTCACGGCGCCGAAGGATTGCGCGGTGGATTGCCAGCAACTGGTATATCTGGCGCGGCAGATCCAGATCGGTCTCGGTCGTGACGCCGGCCGCGCCAGCCATGCCCTCGCCGTGGCGCAACCGGTGAATGCTGATTACGAGGCCAAGCTCACTCGCGAATATCCACAACTGCAACGCTATCCACTGGATGCCGGGGTTTTCAGCAAGACCACCGGCGACAAAGCCACGCCGCAACTGTGGATCATCGACCCGCACGGCAACCTCGTGCTGCGCTACGACCCGAACGTGAAAGGCAAGGAACTGCTCAACGATCTGCGTCACCTGCTGAAACTGTCGAACATCGGATAAGGGCAACGTCATGGCCAAACCTGGATTTCGCCTCGCGCTGTTTGCCACTCTGCTGGCACTGATTGTGGTGCTGCTCGGCGCCTACACTCGCCTGACCCACGCCGGCCTCGGTTGTCCGGACTGGCCGGGGTGCTACGGCTTTATCAGCGTGCCGAAAAGCGAAGCCCAACTGGCCCATGCCGAACTGCATTACCCCGACTCACCGGTGGAGGCGCACAAAGGGTGGAACGAGATGATCCACCGCTACTTCGCCGGCACCCTCGGCCTGCTGATTTCGATTCTGGCCGGGCGGGCGTGGGTCAACCGCCGTCATCCGGGTCAGCCGTTGAAGCTGCCACTGTTTCTGCTGGCGGTGGTGCTGGCGCAAGCGGCGTTTGGCATGTGGACGGTGACGCTCAAGCTCTGGCCGCAGGTGGTCACCGGGCATTTGCTCGGCGGTTTCGCGACGTTGAGCCTGTTATTTCTGCTGACCTTGCGATTGTCCGGCGTGCTGCCGGCGCTCACCGTGCCCAAGCGTCTGCAGCATTGGGCGACGGCAGGACTGTTAGTGGTGATCGGCCAGATTGCGCTCGGTGGCTGGGTCAGCTCCAACTACGCGGCGGTGGCGTGTATCGACTTCCCGACCTGCCACGGGCAATGGCTGCCGCCGGCGGATTTCGCCAACGGTTTTCACCTGACTCAACACATCGGCCCGAATTATCTCGGCGGACAACTCGACAGCGATGCACGCACGGCGATTCACCTGACCCACCGCATCGGCGCGCTGCTGGTGACGTTGGTGCTGCTCGGTCTGGCGTGGCAATTGAAAGTGGTCGGCATGACGCGGCTGGCCGGTCTGGTGCTGATTGCCCTCGCGGCGCAGATCACCCTCGGCATCAGCAACGTGCTGTTCCATCTGCCGCTGCCGGTGGCGGTCGCGCATAACGCCGGCGGTGCGGCGCTGCTGCTGACCATGGTGCTGGTCAACTACCACGCGCGCACCAGTCTGGTCCGGGTCAAACAACCGGTGCTTGCGCGCTGGCGCCTGAGTCCGCGCAAGCACGCCGCCGCGCCCATCACAATAAAAGGAGAAACGCCGTGGCGATTCTGATTGGCGAACGTCCCGCTCAAGCGCTGTGGCGTGATTATCTGGAGCTGACCAAACCGAAAGTCGTGGTGCTGATGCTGATCACCTCGCTGGTCGGCATGTTCCTCGCGACCCGCGCCGGCGTGCCGTGGACGGTGCTGGTGTTTGGCAATCTGGGGATTGCCCTGTGTGCCGGCGGCGCGGCGGCGGTCAACCATGTGGTGGATCGGCGCATCGATGCGGTGATGGCGCGCACGCACAAACGGCCGCTGGCTGAAGGCCGGGTTTCACCGGCGGCGGCGCTGACCTTTGCGCTGGTGCTAGCGCTGCTTGGTCAGGCCTTGTTGCTGACGTTCACCAATCCGCTGACCGCTTGGCTGACCCTGGCTTCGCTGCTCGGTTATGCGGTGATCTACACCGGTTTCCTCAAACGCGCGACGCCGCAGAACATCGTCATCGGAGGCCTCGCCGGCGCCGCCCCGCCGCTGCTCGGCTGGACCGCTGCCACCGGCCATGTCAGCGCCGAACCGCTGTTACTGGTGCTGATCATCTTCGCCTGGACCCCGCCGCACTTCTGGGCGCTGGCGATTCATCGCAAAGAGGAATACGCCAAGGCCGACATCCCGATGCTGCCGGTCACTCACGGCGAGCACTACACCAAGGTGCACATTCTGCTGTACACCTTCGCGCTGCTGGCGGTGAGTCTGCTGCCCTACGTGATTCACATGAGCGGCATGCTCTACCTGATTTGCGCCCTCGTCCTCGGCGCAAGGTTTCTGCAATGGGCCGTGGTGCTGTACCGTGGCACTCGGCCGCACGCGGCGATCAACACCTTCAAGTACTCTATCTGGTACCTGTTCCTGTTGTTCATCGCCCTGCTCGTAGACCACTACTTACTGTTGAACCTATGACTCGAACCCAGAAAACCGTCTTCATTCTCGTCGCCGTGATCGCGCTGATCCTGGGACTTACCGTCAACAAAGTGCTGAGCGGCAAGGGCCAGGGCGACCCCACCGCACTGATTGACGCCGGCATCATCCTGCTGCCGCAAAGCCGCACCCTGCCGGATGTGACGATGACCGATCAGGACGGCAAACCGGTGGCGATCAACGATTTGAAAGGCAAGTGGAGCCTGCTGTTTTTCGGTTATACCTTCTGCCCGGACATCTGCCCAACCACGCTGGCGCAGCTGCGGCAGATCAAGAGCGAGCTGCCCAAAGACGCTGTGGACAAGTTGCAGATCGTGCTGGTCAGCGTTGACCCGAACCGCGATAACCCGAAGCAGTTGAAGCAATACCTGGGCTATTTCGATCCGCAGTTCATCGGCCTGACGCCGACCTCGATTGAGGAGCTGCAGAAGGTCGCGAATGCGGTGAGCATTCCGTTTATTCCGGCGGATACCAGCAAGCCGAATTACACCGTCGACCATAGCGGCAACCTCGCGGTGATCGGCCCGGACGGCACCCAGCGCGGGTTTATTCGGGCACCGTTGAACAACGCCAAACTGGTTGCGCAACTGCCGGTGATGCTTAGCCGCAAGTAATCTTTTAAACGCAAAAGCCCCTCTCCCAAAGGGAGAGGGGACTGATCGGGGAATATTGGCGAGCTACACCGAATTGAACGTCCGCATTGAATCCATAATCGCGAGGATCTTTCAGGTCGATGCATAACCCCAGACACACCGGTCGGCCCCCTCTCCCTCGGGAGAGGGCTGGGGTGAGGGGAAGCTTCACAGCAGCTCCAAAGCCAAACATCAAACACCAAAAAGGGGACGCACATGGCGTCCCCTTTTCGTTACAGCACCAGAATCAGAACGCCGGCAATACCGCGCCTTTGTACTTCTCGGTAATGAATTTCTTCACTTCCGGGCTGTGCAGGGCTGCAGCCAGTTTCTTCATCGCATCGCTGTCCTTGTTGTCCGGGCGCGACACAAGGATGTTCACGTATGGCGAGTCGTTGCCTTCGATCACCAACGCGTCCTTGGACGGATCAAGCTTGGCTTCCAGCGCATAGTTGGTGTTGATCAGCGCCAGGTCAACCTGGGTCAGCACGCGCGGGATGGTCGCGGCTTCCAGTTCACGGATCTTCAGGTCTTTGGGGTTCTGCGCGATGTCTTTGACGGTCGACAGGATGTTGGTCGGCTCCTTCAAGGTGATCACGCCCGCCTTGGCCAGCAACAACAGCGCACGACCGCCGTTGGTGGCGTCGTTCGGGATCACTACGTTGGCGCCGCTTGGCAGATCCTTCAGATCCTTGAGCTTGCTCGAGTAGGCGCCCAGCGGTTCCAGATGCACACCGGTCACGGCCACAAGGTCGGTGCCCTTGGCCTTGTTGAACTCATCGAGGTACGGCTGGTGCTGGAAGAAGTTGGCGTCCAGGCGCTTTTCGGCGACCTGTACGTTCGGCTGAATGTAGTCGGTGAAGACCTTGACCTTCAGATCCACACCTTCTTTGGCCAGCGCCGGCTTCACGAACTCGAGGATTTCTGCGTGCGGCACTGGAGTGGCGGCAACGGTCAGGGTTTCGGCGTGGGCCGAGAATGCCGCAACGGCAGCGAAAGCAGCGATCAGTTTTTTCATTCAGCTAACTCCTTATGAGGCGCCCGTCTGGCGCCTGCCAGCGAATGGCCGGCTCATCTGTTCATTACAAAACTGCTTATTATTTGCGCGAGAAATGCACGACCAGACGGTCGCCCACCATCTGCAGCACTTGCACCAGAATCAGCAGCAACACCACGGTGACGATCATCACGTCCGTCTGGAAACGCTGGTAGCCGAAACGAATGGCCAGGTCACCCAGACCACCGGCGCCAACCACACCCGCCATCGCCGTGTAGGACACCAGTGTAATCGCCGTCACCGTAATCGCCGCGAAGATGCCCGGACGGGCCTCCGGCAGCAAGGCATTCATGATGATCTGCCGTGTAGTCGCGCCCATCGACTGGGTCGCTTCGATGATGCCGCGATCAACTTCACGCAGCGCGGTTTCCACCAGACGCGCGAAGAACGGGGTCGCACCGACCACCAGTGGCGGAATCGCACCGGCCACGCCCAGCGACGTGCCAGTGATCATCACGGTAAACGGGATCATCACGATCAACAGAATAATGAACGGCAGCGAGCGCAGGATGTTCACTGCCAGCGACATGAACGCGTAGAGGCCACGGTTTTCCAGCAACTGACGCGGGCTGCAGAGGAACAGCAACACGCCCAGCGGCAGGCCCAGCAGCACGGTGAACAGCAGCGAACCGCCGAGCATCAGCATCGTGTCGCCGGTGGCCAGCCAGATTTCGTACCAGTCGATATTGGTGAAGAAACTGATCAGGTCTTCCATTAGCGCAATACCTCCATGTGAACGTCAGCGGCGGTGAAGCGGGCGAACGCCGCTTCCATGTCGCCACCGGTGACGGCGAGGGTCAATTGCCCATAAGGAATGTCTTTGATGCGGTCGATGCGACCGGCGAGGATGCTGTAGTCGACCCCGGTTTCCCGGGCGACAGTACCGAGCAACGGCGCGTAGGTCGCCTCGCCCTGGAAGGTCAGACGCACGATGCGCCCCGGCACGTGAGCGAAGTCATCGCGCTGTTCACTTTCGTCGATCTGCTCGCTTTCCTGGACAAAGCGCTTGGTGGTCGGGTGCTTTGGATGCAGGAACACATCGGCCACCGAACCTTGCTCGACGATCACACCGGCGTCCATCACTGCCACTTGATCGCAAACGCGACGAATCACATCCATCTCGTGGGTAATCAGGACGATGGTCAGTTTCAGTTCGCGGTTGATCTCGGCCAGCAGTTGCAGGACCGACGCGGTGGTCTGCGGGTCCAGGGCACTGGTGGCTTCGTCGCACAGCAGAATCTTCGGCTTGGTCGCCAGGGCGCGGGCGATGCCGACGCGCTGCTTCTGGCCACCGGACAATTGCGCCGGATATTTCTTGGCGTGGTCGGACAAGCCGACCCGCGCCAGCAACTCGGCAACACGTTTGTCGATCTCGCTGCCCGACAGTTCGCCGGCCAGGGTCAGCGGCAACGCAACGTTGTCGGCCACCGTCTTGGAGGCGAGCAGGTTGAAGTGCTGGAAGATCATTCCGACTTGTTGACGGAAACGGCGCAGGCCGTTGGCGTTCAGCGCGGTGACTTCTTCGCCGTCGACGATGATCTTGCCGCCACTGGAGTCTTCCAGGCGATTGATCAGGCGCAGCAGCGTACTTTTGCCCGCGCCGGAATGGCCGATCAGGCCGAACACCTGCCCGTTCTCGATGGAGAGACTGGTCGGGTGCAGCGCGGGAATGTCCTTACCGGCGACGCGGTAAGTCTTGTGGACGTTTTGAAACTCGATCACGTAGCGAACCTTGTGGGGCGCGTTAGAAAGGGATCAGCGGTTAGCCGGGCGCGCATTTTAGCCTGTCCGTATAGAGGTTCTTAGCATTTATTTCGCAATCAACCTTCGATTTGGCAATAACAAGATCAAAGGTCATAAAAAAGGAACGCTCCAAGCACCTCATCAGTCACTAGGTAAGCGACTTGAAAACCCTGGGTGCCGTGCCTGGGAACCACTCAAGAGTCCCCGGCCAGCATCGGGGTCAACCGAGGAGTTTACGACTGATGAGCAAGAAGCCTACGTCCGACAAAAGCCAGATGGCCGGAACCGATACTCCGGATCGCGCCAATACCAACGCCAAACTCGACAGCCTGGAGAAGTTTCGCTCCGACGCCACCGGCCAGGCGCTGCGTACCAACCAAGGTGTGAAGATCGCCGACAACCAGAACACCCTCAAGGCCGGACCGCGCGGGCCGTCGCTGCTTGAAGACTTCATCATGCGGGAAAAGATCACGCATTTTGACCATGAGCGGATTCCGGAACGTATTGTCCATGCCCGGGGCACTGGGGCGCATGGTTTCTTTCAGGCTTACGAGAACCATTCGACCCTGACCAAGGCCGGCTTCCTACAAGATCCGGCGAAAAAAACCCCTGTATTCGTGCGCTTTTCCACGGTGCAAGGGCCGCGTGGCTCCGGCGATACCGTGCGCGACGTGCGCGGCTTCGCGGTGAAGTTCTTCACCGACGAAGGCAACTTCGACCTGGTCGGCAACAACATGCCGGTGTTTTTCATTCAGGACGCGATCAAGTTTCCCGACTTCGTTCACGCGGTAAAACCCGAGCCACACAATGAAATCCCCACTGGCGGTTCGGCGCACGATACCTTCTGGGACTTCGTCTCACTGGTGCCGGAATCCGCGCACATGGTCATCTGGGCGATGTCTGACCGGGCGATCCCGAAAAGCCTGCGCAGCATGCAGGGCTTCGGTGTACACACCTTCCGGCTGATCAACGCCGAGGGCAAATCGCGCTTCGTCAAATTCCACTGGCGTCCTACCGCTGGCACTTGCTCACTGGTGTGGGACGAGGCGCAGAAGCTCGCCGGTAAAGACACCGACTACCACCGCCGCGACCTCTGGGAAGCCATCGAGATGGGCGATTACCCGGAATGGGAACTGGGCGTGCAGGTCATCGAAGAAGAAAACGAGCACGACTTCGATTTCGATATTCTCGACCCGACCAAGCTCATTCCTGAAGAAATCGTGCCGATCACGCCACTGGGCAAAATGACCCTGAATCGCAACCCGGACAACTTCTTCGCCGAGACCGAGCAGGTCGCGTTTTGCCCAGGCCATATCGTGCCGGGTATCGACTTCTCCAACGATCCACTGCTGCAAGGCCGGCTGTTTTCCTACACCGATACGCAAATCAGCCGGCTCGGCGGGCCGAATTTTCATGAGTTGCCAATCAACCGCCCGGTGGCGCCGTTCCATAACGGCCAGCGCGATGCCCAGCACCGCACCGTGATCGACAAGGGGCGTGCCTCCTACGAGCCGAATTCGATTGACGGTGGCTGGCCGAAAGAAACGCCGCCGGCTGCGCAGGATGGCGGTTTCGAGAGCTATGCAGAGCGCATTGACGCCAACAAGATTCGCCAGCGCAGCGAGTCGTTCAGCGATCACTTTTCTCAGGCGACCTTGTTCTTCAACAGCATGAGCGACCACGAGAAAGAGCACATCATTTCGGCCTACAGCTTTGAATTGGGCAAGGTTGAGCGCGAGCACATTCGTGCGCGTGAGGTGAACGAGATTCTCGCCAACATCGACCTGGAACTGGCCAAACGTGTCGCGGCCAACCTGGGACTGCCGGCGCCGAGCAAAGGCACGGTGGATGTGCGCAAGGTGTCGTTCGATCACTCACCGTCGCTGAGTCAGGCGAATTTGCTGCCAGAGAACATCAAAACCCGAAAAGTGGCGATTCTTGCTGCGAACGGTGTTGATGGTGCAGCGATTGATGCGATGAAGAAGGCATTGTCGGCTGAGGGGGCCCACGCCAAGCTGCTCGGCCCGACTTCGGCGCCAGTGAAAACGGCGGACGGCAAATCCCTGGCGGTGGATGCTTCTATGGAGGGCATGCCATCAGTGATCTTCGATGCGGTGTTCGTGCCGGGTGGCGCGGCGTCAATCAAGGCCTTGAGCGGCGACGGCGTGGCGTTGCATTACCTGCTGGAAGCGTACAAGCATTTGAAGGCAATCGCGCTGCACGGTGATGCCAAACAGCTGCAGGATCTGCTGAAACTGGAAGCGGATGCGGGGTTGCTGCAAGGCAAGGATGTGCCGGCGTTGACCAAGCCGTTTTTTGCTGCAATCGGGCAGCATCGGGTTTGGGAACGCGAGCCTAAGGCCAAGGCCATTCCAGCTTAAGATCTTTATTGGCTGAAAGGACGCTTTCGCGAGCAGGCTCGCTCCCACATTGGTTCTGTGTCGTACACGAATCCAATGTGGGAGCGGGCTTGCTCGCGAAGCTTTTAGGGTTTACGCGGACTCAAGACCATCTGCGCCGGCACGGTGCGCACGATCTGCTTTTCAATGTGCAGATCAAAATCCGGGTTCAACTTCTTCACCCGCTTGGTCAGCAATGTCGCCAACCATGGATAGTCATTCGTCCGTGGCGCCTGAATGGTCACCGCACACTCATAATTGACCACATCGGCGGCGATCGCATCCAGTTGCCGACGAAGTTTGTGGCTATCGGTGATGTTCAGCGCAACCGTGGTGCTTTCGGCGGTCGGATCGATCACCTTGGCTTTGGGCTTGGCTTCGGCGGCCAACAACGCCGCTTCAGCTTTTTCCAGCTCAGCCTTGCGCGCTTCGGTAATTGCGCCGTTGACACCACCGGTCAGCGCCGGGGCTTTGGGCATCAACGCGCGGGCACGGCTCAACGCTGTGGCGGCCGCATTCACATCCCCCTTCTGCAGCACAATCTGGCTGCGACGCAGATACGCTTCGGCAAGCTGCCGCTGGTATTGCTCAAGGGACTGATCGTTTGGTGTGTCTTTCTGCAAAGCGGCCAACTGGTCTTCGGCAGTGGCCAGTTCACTGCTGGCCAGGCTTTGCTCCAGCTGTGCGATGGCCGTAGCCCGCGCATCGGGGACTTCAGCCACCGGCGGCGTGCTTTGGCAGGCGCCCAGCAGCACTGAAAATGCGACAAGGAGCAGATAACGGGAGGCGAACGGCTTCATTCCTGCGACTCTCTATTTGCGCAAAAAGCGGCCAAGTCTACACCCCACGACGGGGCAGAACAAAACTCAACAGAAACAGTGCGGCCGCCGTCACAACGATTGACGGCCCGGCGGGGGTGTCCTTGAACCACGACAGCGCCAGCCCGCCACACACGGCGAGCATGCCCAGCAGGCTCGCACCCAGCGCCATCTGCTCCGGCGAGCGGGCGTGACGCTGTGCCGCAGCCGCCGGGATGATCAACAGCGACGTGATCAGCAACACACCGACGATTTTCATCGCCACCGCGATCACCACCGCAATCAACAGCATCAGCGCCATGCGCAGACCGGCAACCGGCAGGCCTTCAACCCTGGCCAGCTCTTCGTGCACGGTAATCGCCAGCAATGGCCGCCACAATGTCACCAGCAACACCATCACCGCTGCACTGCCGCCGAGTATCCACGAAAGATCAGTCGGGCTGATCGCCAGCAGGTCGCCGAACAGATAGGCCATCAGGTCTATCCGCACTTCATGCATGAAGCTTAGTACCACCAGACCAAGAGAGAGGGTACTCGGTGCGAGAATTCCCAAAAGCGTGTCGGACGCCAGCGGTTGACGCTGTTGCAGCGTGACCAGCAGCACCGCCAGCAGCAGGCAACCGACCGTGACAGCGACGGTCGGGCTGACATCCAGCAGAAAGCCCAGCGCCACGCCGAGCAAGGCGGCGTGAGACAGGGTGTCGCCGAAATAGGCCATGCGCCGCCAGACCACGAAAGAGCCCAATGGCCCTGCAACAATCGCCAGCGCCAGACCTGCAAGCAGGGCATACAACAGAAAATCAGCCATGCTTGCAGTTGTCTCCGTGAACGTGGGGTTGGCCAATAACCGGCCCTTTGACCACCGAACCGTGCAGGTCGTGGGCGTGATCGTGATGGTGGTGATAGACAGCGAGGCTTTGCGCGTTCTTGCCGAACAACTCGACGAATGCAGGGTCGCCGCTGACCTGCTCGGGATGCCCGGAGCAGCAGACGTGACGGTTCAGGCAGACCACCTGATCGGTGGTGCTCATCACCAGATGCAGATCGTGGGACACCATCAGCACGCCGCAACCGTGGCGGTCGCGCAGGCGGGTGATCAGGCTGTACAGCTCGGCCTGCCCGGCGACATCGACGCCTTGCACCGGCTCATCCAGCACCAACAATTCCGGCTCGCGCAGCAATGCCCGCGCCAGCAGCACACGTTGCATTTCACCGCCGGAAACGCTTTGCACCGGGCTGTCGATAACGTGTTCGGCGCCGACCTCTTTCAACGCCGCCAACACACGCGGACGATCAACGCCCGGCACCAGCCTTAGAAAGCGCAGCACCGACAGCGGCAAGGTCGGATCGACGTGAAGTTTTTGCGGCATGTAACCGACACGCAGCTTCGGCTTGCGCCAGACGCTGCCGCTGTCGGGTTTCAACAGCCCGAGCACGGCGCGCACCAGCGTGGTCTTGCCGGCGCCGTTGGGGCCGATCAGGGTGACGATCTGCCCCGGCTCGACGCTCAGCTCGATGTTGTCCAGCACAGCCTGCCCGGCAAACGTGACGGCGACCTGCTCCAGACGGATCAGCGCGTTGCTCATCAAGCCCCCTGACAACCGGAGCACAGGCCGACGACTTCGACGGTCTGTGCCTCGACGATGAAGCCAACGTCTTTGGCGCTGTTGATGATCGCGTCGCTGATCACTTTTTGCTCAAGCTCGATGGCAGCGTGGCAATCGCGGCAGATCAGGAACTGGCCCTGATGCGCGTGTTCCGGGTGTACGCAGCCGACGAAGGCGTTGAGCGAGGAGATGCGGTGCACCAGGCCGTTTTCCAGAAGGAAATCCAGCGCGCGGTAGACGGTCGGTGGCGCGGCGCGGCGGCCGTCCTGCTCGCTCAGCACGGCGAGAATGTCGTAGGCACCCAGCGGCTTGTGGCTCTGCCATACCAATTCCAGCACCCGGCGGCGCAACGCGGTCAGGCGCAAGCCTTTCTGGGCGCACAGGGTATCGGCCTCGGACAAAGCGCTGTGCACGCAATGTGAGTGGTCGTGGGGACGGCTGGCAATCGGTGTAATAGGCATGGGCGGCGACGAGTTTTGATAGAGACGTTATTATGTTACCCGTTCTCGCCTCCTTGAGTGGTCATCGTGTCCCGACTTTTTTCTGTTTTTGTGGCGTTTGTCGCCAGTTTTCTGCTGATCGGTTCGGCTCAGGCCGAGGTCAAAGTCCTCACCAGCATCAAACCTTTGCAGCTGATTGCAGCGGCGGTGCAGGACGGCGTGGCGACTCCTGAGGTGCTGCTGCCGCCGGGCGCCTCACCGCACAATTACGCCCTGCGCCCATCCGACGTAAGGAAGGTGCAATCGGTGGATCTGCTCTACTGGATCGGCCCGGACATGGAAGGTTTCCTGCCGCGCGTGCTGAACGGTCGTAAGCTGCCGAGCGTCGCCGTGCAAGATCTGCCGGGGATGAAACTGCGTCGCTTTGCTGAAGATAGCCATTCCCACGCCGAGGACGCCGACGAGCATGATCACGATCATCGTCCGGGCACCCTGGATGCGCACTTGTGGCTTTCGCCGGTCAATGCGCGGGTGATCGCTGACAAGATGGCCGCTGATCTCAGCGCTGCCGATCCAGCGAATGCCGAGCGCTATCAGAGCAATGCCAAGGCATTTGACGAGCGGCTGGATGCGCTGGATCTGCGTTTGAAGAAGCGCCTGGCCAGTGTTGAAGGCAAACCCTACTTCGTCTTTCACGAAGCATTCGATTACTTCGAGGCTGCTTATGGCCTGAAGCACACCGGTGTGTTCAGCGTGGCCACCGAAGTGCAGCCCGGGGCGCAGCATGTCGCGGCGATGCGCAAGCGCTTGCAGGAAGTCGGCAAGACTTGTGTGTTCAGTGAGCCGCCGTTGCGTCCGCGTTTGGCGCAGACGCTGGTGGCGGGTCTGCCAGTGAAACTGGCGGAGCTGGATGCGTTGGGCGGATACACCAAGGCGACGGCTCAGGGTTATGAGCAGTTGCTGGAGAAGTTGGGTAATGATTTAGCCGCGTGCCTGGAATCGCTGTAACCCCCGACATTGGTGTTGCCCCCATTCGCGAGCAAGCCCGCTCCCACAGGATCACCGAAACCCTGTGGGAGCGAGCCTGCTCGTGAAGCTTTTAGAGGGCGAACGGTAGTGGTGTATTGACCTGCTGCCGCTGCGCCAGACGCTGCTCGAACTCTTTTGGATCGTGAATCAACACATCCTGCCCCGCGAACTGCTCCGCCGCGATCAAGCGCGACAGCCAAAACCGCACACACGCCACACGCAGCATCGTCGGCCACAACTCAGCCTCCGCCGCCGTGAACGGGCGCAACGCCGCATAAGCGCCAAGCAATGCCCGGGCACGCGGGCCATCAATCAAGCCGTCCTCGTCCGAGCACCAGTCGTTCAAGGCAATCGCCACGTCGTACAGCATCGGCCCCGAGCAGGCGTTGTAGAAATCGATCAACCCGGTCAGGTGCGTGCCTTCGAACATCGCGTTATCGCGGAACAGGTCGGCATGAATATTCGCCCGAGGCAGCGCGAGGATCTTGTCTTTGCGCTCGGTAATTTCGTCCAGCGCCTTTTGCAGCAAGGCACGCGGCGCATCGCTCAGGTGCGAGATAAAATCGCTGCCCTCCTCCAGCATCCAGTCCAGGCCACGATCGGTCTTGCGCTTGATCATGCGCTCGCCCTGGGTCGCCAGGTGCAGATGCGCCTGCAATTCGCCGACCTGCGCGCAATGCTGGGCATTGGCAGCCTTGATGTGCTTGCCGGACAGGCGCGGTTGCAGCAGTGCCGGCTTGCCTTTCAGCTCACGCAACGCCACGCCGTCGGTGGTGCGCAGTGCATACGGCACCGGCAGGTCGGCTTCGTGGAGCACGTCGAGCAGGTCGATGAAAAACGGCATTTCCTGCACCGGGCCGCGCTCGACCAGGGTCAGGACGAACTCGCCCTGCTCCAGGCTGATGAAGAAATTGGTGTTTTCGCTGCCGGCGGCGATCCCCTGGAAATCAAGCAGACGGCCGAGCCCGTAAGGGGCGAGAAAGGTTTCCAGCTCGGGCCGAGCCAGGGGAGTGAACACAGACATGTTTTAACTGCCAGTACGGGCGCCGCCCATTGCGGCGCCAGGTGAATTAAAAATCTACTTCCATTCGAAAATTTTCCACGCCGGAATCAGCATATCCGGCTCATCCGAGCGGATGAAATTTGCATCCGTCCCGTCTGCACGCACCAGAAAGTAAGGTGGTGCACCCTTCGGCGTGACTTTGATCGCGTACAGGAACCCGTTTTGACGGTACTCCTGAATCGTCTTGTCGCCCTCCGTGCGAATGGTGACTTCAGGATCTCCCGACGGCGCATCATCCGCCGCTATCGCGGCCAAAGGTGAGGCAGCAATCAGACCGACCAGCAGCAAGCGATTTAACGTGCGCATGATAACCTTGTCCCTTTGTCGTCAACGGTCCCGCTATTCTAGCGCCGGACCCGCCGAAAAGGTTGATCCTGCTCATGAGCCAAGCCCCCCTCGTCCTGGTGGACGGTTCGTCTTACCTTTACCGCGCCTTTCACGCGCTGCCACCACTGACCACCTCCAAAGGCCTGCCGACCGGTGCGGTCAAAGGCGTGCTGAACATGCTCAAGAGTCTGCGCAAGCAGTACCCGGACAGCCCGTTCGCCGTGGTGTTCGACGCCAAGGGCGGGACATTTCGCGATGAGATGTACGCCGAATACAAGGCCAACCGCCCCAGCATGCCCGACGACATGCGCGTGCAGATCGAGCCGCTGCATCAGAGCGTGATCGCCCTCGGCTTCCCGCTGCTGTGCGTGGAAGGCGTGGAGGCCGACGACGTGATCGGCACCCTCGCCCGCAGCAGCGCGGCGGCAGATCGCCCGGTGATCATCTCCACCGGCGACAAGGACATGGCGCAACTGGTCGACGGCCACATTACCTTGGTCAACACCATGTCCGGTAGTTCGATGGACGTTGAGGGCGTTAAGGAGAAATTCGGCGTCGCTCCAGAGCAGATCATCGATTATCTGGCGCTGATGGGCGATTCGTCCGACAACATTCCGGGTGTTCCGGGCATCGGCCCGAAGACTGCGTCCGGCCTGCTGGTGGGCGTCAACGGGGGCCTCAACGAGTTGTACGCCAATCTCGACATCGTCCCGACGCTGCCGATTCGCGGCGCGAAAACCCTGCCGGCCAAGCTTGAAGCGCACAAGGAGATGGCGTTCCTCTCCTATCAACTGGCGACCATCAAGGTCGACGTGGCGCTGGACGTCGAACTCGACGATCTGCAGATGGGCGCGGAAGACCCGGCCAAGCTCTACGAGCTGTACACCCTTTTGGAATTCAAAAGCTGGATCAACGATCTGGATCGCGACGCCAAACGCCTGGAACTGAGCACGGCCGCCGAGCCTGCGCCGGCCGACGATCTGTTCAGCGCGCCAGTGCAAGAAGCACCAGTCGCATCCGCTGAGGCCGCTTACGAAACCATCCTCGATCAGGCGCGCTTCGACGTCTGGCTGGAAAAACTCAACAACGCCAAGCTGTTCGCCTTCGATACCGAAACCACCGGCATCGATGCACAGCAGGCGCAACTGGTCGGTCTGTCGTTCGCTGTGCAGGCGAACGAAGCCGCGTACATCCCGCTGACCCACTCTTACATCGGCGTGCCGGAGCAACTGGATCGCGACACCGTATTGCGCGCGCTCAAACCGATTCTGGAAGACCCCAGCAAGCTCAAGGTCGGCCAGCACGCCAAGTTCGACATGAATATCCTGGCCAACTGCGCCATCGGCGGCGATCAGAACCAAGGCATCAACGTGCGCGGCATCGCGTTCGACACGATGCTCGAGTCCTACGTGCTCAACTCCACCGCGACCCGCCACGACATGGACAGCCTCGCGCAGAAGTATCTGGATCACACCACCGTGAGCTTCCAGGACATCGCCGGCAAAGGCGCCAAGCAGCTGACCTTCGACCAGATCGCCCTGGAACAGGCCGGGCCATACGCCGCCGAAGACGCCGACATCACCCTGCGTCTGCACCAGACCCTGTTCGCAAAACTCAGCGCCATCCCGAGCCTCGCCAGCGTACTGACCGACATCGAGATGCCGCTGGTGCCGGTGCTGGCGCGTATCGAACGCCAGGGGGCGTTCGTCGACGCAGAGCTGCTCGGCATCCAGAGCATCGAGTTGGGCAACAAAATGGTCGCTCTGGAACGCGAAGCCTTCGAAATCGCCGGGGAAGAATTCAACCTCGGCTCGCCGAAGCAACTGGGCGTGATTCTCTACGAGAAACTTGGCCTGCCGGTATTGAAGAAAACCGCCAAAGGCCAGCCGTCCACCGCTGAAGAAGTGCTGGCGAAACTGGCCGAGGACGATCACCGCTTGCCCAAGGTGCTGATGGAGCATCGTTCGATGAGCAAGCTGAAGAGCACCTACACTGATCGTCTGCCGGAGCAGATCAACCCGCGCACCGGGCGCATCCACACCTCCTATCATCAGGCTGTGGCGTCGACCGGGCGTTTGTCCTCCAGCGATCCGAACCTGCAGAACATCCCGGTGCGTACCGCTGAAGGCCGGCGCATTCGTCAGGCATTCGTGGCACCAAAGGGCTACAAGCTGCTGGCGGCTGACTATTCGCAGATTGAACTGCGGATCATGGCGCACTTGTCCAAGGACGAAGGGCTGATGAATGCCTTCCGCAACAATCTGGACGTACACACGGCGACCGCTGCCGAAGTGTTCAAGGTTGAACTCAACGAAGTGACCTCCGATCAGCGCCGTGGCGCCAAGGCGATCAACTTCGGCCTGATCTACGGCATGGGGGCACAGAAGCTCGGCAAGGACATCGGCGTCGACACCAAGACCGCCAAGGCCTACATCGACACGTACTTCGCCCGCTATCCGGGGGTTCGCGAATACATGGATCGTACCCGCGCGCAGGCGGCGGATCAGGGCTATGTCGAGACATTCTTCGGTCGTCGTCTGTACCTGCCGGAGATCAATTCGAACAAGCCGCAGGAGCGCGCCGCTGCAGAACGCACGGCAATCAACGCGCCGATGCAGGGCACGGCTGCCGATATCATCAAGAAGGCCATGGTGGCGGTGGACAACTGGCTGGCGACGTCCGGTCTGGATGCCAGAGTCATCCTGCAGGTGCACGATGAATTGGTGCTGGAGGTCCGTGAGGATCTGGTCGAGCAGGTCAGCGCCGAGATTCGCGTGCACATGAGCGAAGCGGCAAGACTGGATGTGCCGCTGCTGGTCGAAGTCGGGGTGGGCAACAATTGGGATGAGGCTCACTGAGCCGTTGCGGCCGTCTTGCCGCGACACAACGTCGCGGCAACCCCGGAGAAACCTGCTTATTTCGAAAAGTGCGGAAGATTATTCCAAAGCTTTTTGAAAAAAATCTGAACTAATCTGGAAAGACACTACTCAGAGATACTGAATGGCTGGTGAAGCCCTTCGATGCTCCTATGTTGTGTTAAGTGTTGGCAGATATCTGAACCCCGCCCTAGCGGTTCGGAACTTAAACCCCGGAATTTCTCCCTCCCCAATGAAATCCGGGGCTTTTTTTGCCCGGAATTTGTCTGTAGCGCGCTCGTGCTGCGTTGAAAACACAGCTCAATGCTCATTTCAGCCCCTAAAGTCGAGCGCGATCCCCGCCATTTTTAGCTGCGATGCTGCCCTGCCTGCGCGCACCACAGCCAATTTCCACATCCCCTGTTACTCAGTCGCCTCGACGCCTTTGTCCGCGAGTTCCATCCAGCCGGCCAATACAGTGTAGGCCTCTTCCAGGCCCATGCGTTTTGGCGCCGAGAACAACTGGATCGTCACCAGGTCACCCCAACCCTTGCGAATTTCCGCCTGCACTTTCAGCAAAGTGTTCTTGGCTGCGCCGTAGGTCAGTTTGTCGGCCTTGGTCAGCAGGATGTGCATCGGCATACCGGCCGCAACGGCCCAGTCGAGCATCAACAGGTCGAAGTCGGTCATTGGATGACGGATGTCCATCATCAGAATCAAACCTTTCAAACTCTCCCGGCCACCGAGATAAGCCTCGAGGTGACGCTGCCAGTGTTGCTTGAGCGGGATCGGTACTTTTGCGTAACCGTAGCCTGGCAGGTCGACCAGACGCCGATCATCGTCTAGCTTGAAGAAGTTCAACAGCTGTGTGCGGCCCGGAGTTTTCGAGGTGCGCGCCAGGCTGGCGTGAGTCAGGGTGTTCAGTGCGCTGGACTTGCCGGCGTTGGAACGACCGGCGAAAGCCACTTCGAAGCCTTCGTCGTCAGGGCATTGATCGACTTTGGCGGCACTGAGCATGAACGTGGACTGTTGGCACAGACCGAGGATGGGATTCTTGAGTTGCATGAGATTTCCGATGTGGGCGGCGCCGGGATTGGGCGCGGAACGCGGTGTCGCTTCCGTTTCAGTGACGCCAGTATATAATGCCGCAGATTTTGTGTGTGCTTTGTCCCAGCGAAGGACGAAGTTCATGAGAGCGACAGACCTTGATTGCGCACTAGAACGCAGAACGCTCTCAACCCTGAAAAGGTCGTTTTATGACGAAATGGCTGCTGGCTGCCGGGATCTTGGTGCCGCTTTACAGCGCACAGGCTACACAGGAACCGGAAGCCGTGTACAACCGTGTTTGTGGTGCCTGTCATTCCGGCCAACTACCCATGGCGCCCAAAAGAGGCGATCAGGAAGCTTGGACGCCGAGGTTGGCGAAAGGTATGGAGACGCTGGTGCAACACGTGACCCAGGGTTTCAAGGCGATGCCGCCGCGTGGTTTGTGCATGGACTGCAGTGCCGAGGATTACCAAGCCATCATCCTTTGGATGAGCGAGTAAGCCCGGTCCATAACTTAACCCTTAGCCGTAGTTGGATTAGCTGATGAACAAATTGATCGTGAGTCTGCTGTTGACCGTGGGAATCTCAGGCTTCGCCCATGCTGCCGGTGATGCCGCAGCAGGCCAGGCGAAAGCCGCCGTATGTGGAGCCTGCCATGGCCCTGACGGGAACAGCATGGCGCCAAACTTCCCGAAACTGGCGGGTCAAGGTGAACGCTACCTCGACAAGCAATTGCACGACATCAAGTCGGGCAAGCGCCAGGTTCTGGAAATGACCGGCCTGCTGACCAACCTGAACGATCAGGACCTGGCCGACATCGCTGCCTATTTCGCCAGCCAGAAAGGCAGTGTCGGCGCTGCCGATCCGAAGATTGTCGCTCGCGGTGAAGCCCTGTTCCGTGGCGGTAACCTGGAAAAAGGCCTGCCAGCCTGCACCGGTTGCCACTCGCCGAATGGCGCTGGCAACGCCGCCGCCGGCTTCCCGCACCTGGGTGGCCAACACGCTCAGTACATCGCCAAACAACTGACCGATTTCCGCAAGGAAGAAGGCGGTCGCGCCAATGACGGCGATGCCATGACCATGCGCACCATCGCGCGCAAGCTTAGCGACGAAGACATCGCCGCAGTCGCCAGCTACATTCAAGGCCTGCACTAAGACTGCAATTGCCAGCGATGGATCTCGCGCAACGTTAACGCTCGATTAATCCGTCGCAGCAACTATAAAAAGGGTGGCTTGGGCCGCCCTTTTTTGTGGCCGCTGCCGTTACACTACAGAACTCATGCCCGCCATGACCTGTCTGAAAACAGGTCGCGCGAGGCGACCAAAATTGTCCAGGAGTAAAGCATGCGTAATCTGATCATCAGCGCCGCCCTCGTCGCTGCCAGCCTGTTCGGCGTGACTGCTCAAGCCGCCGAAACACCAGCCGCCCCTTACGTCGAGCTGGCCAACCCGGTACCGGTTGCAGAGCCTGGCAAGATCGAAGTGGTCGAGCTGTTCTGGTACGGCTGCCCGCACTGCTACGCCTTCGAGCCAGTGATCAACCCGTGGGTTGAGAAGCTGCCATCCGACGTCAACTTCGTGCGTATCCCGGCCATGTTCGGCGGCCCGTGGGACGCTCACGGTCAAATGTTCCTGACCCTCGAAGCCATGGGTGTCGAGCACAAGGTTCACGCCGCCGTATTCAATGCGATCCAGAAAGAACACAAGAAGCTGACCGACAAGAACGACATGGCTGACTTCCTCGCCACTCAAGGCGTGGACAAGGACAAGTTCCTTGCCACCTTCGACTCGTTCGCGATCAAAGGTCAGATCGTAAAGGCTCGCGAACTGGCCAAGAAGTATGAAATCACTGGCGTTCCAACCATGATCGTCAACGGCAAATACCGCTTCGACATCGGCTCTGCCGGTGGTGCCGAGCAAGCGCTGCAACTGGCCGACCAACTGGTCGCCAAAGAGCGAGCGGCCACCAAGGCAGCCGCCAACTAAGCGCGGCAACCGCCATGCGCCGCTGGAAGTCCGAACGCATCGTTGGCCTGCATGATCCGCAGGTCAACGAGCATCACCTGGCGTCAACGGGCCTGCCCGCAGACCAGCGTCTGCGCTTGCTCAGTTTCAACATCCAGGTCGGCATCAGCACCGAGCGCTATCGGCATTACCTGACCCGCAGCTGGCAGCATCTGCTGCCGCACACCGGGCGCTCAGGCAATCTGCAAAAGATCGGCGATCTGCTCGGCGACTTCGATCTCGTCGCCCTGCAGGAAGCTGATGGCGGTAGCCTGCGTTCAGGCTACGTCAATCAGGTCGAGCACCTGGCGCATCTCGGCGCTTTCCCCTACTGGTATCAACAACTCAATCGCAACCTGGGCCGGCTGGCCCAGCACAGCAATGGCGTGCTCAGTCGCCTGAAACCGTGGGCGATTGAAGACCATCCGCTGCCCGGCCCGAAAGGGCGTGGCGCGATCCTCCTGCGTTTCGGCGAAGGCCCGGAAGCGCTGGTGGTGGTGATGATGCACCTGGCCCTTGGTGCACGCACACGCAGCCTGCAACTGGGCTACATTCGTGAGTTGATCGGTGGCTATAAACATCAAATATTGATGGGTGACATGAACACCCACGCCAGCGATCTGCTACAACAGTCACCGTTACGCGATCTCGGTTTGCTGGCTCCGCAGGTGGAAGCGACCTTCCCCAGCTGGCGTCCACAGCGTTGCCTTGATCATATTTTGCTCAGCCCGACCCTGACCCTGGAAAAGGTCGAAGTGCTGGCACAACCCATTTCCGATCACCTGCCGGTCGCGGTAGAGATTCGTCTGCCGGGTTCGCTCACGGCCGATGCATTGCCCGCGTTGAGTCCTGCCCCTCGCGGAACCCCTGAATGAGCGACGAAGCCCAGCGCTGGAAAGAGAAGTACCTTAAAAGCATCGAACAGCAGGACAAACTCGAACGCCGCTGGGCCGCCAGGCTCGACTTGCTTCGACGTGGTCTGGTGCGCAGCACGCTGGCGGCTGAGGGCACCGACAAGGTCGTTGATCAGTGCATGAAAGAGATGCGCGATGTCGTCCGCACCGACGACATGGACGCAGGCCTTGCCGCGCTGCTGCCGCGCCTGGAAAAAGCCGTGCTCGACTCCGAGCAGCGCCGTGAAACCCGCATCGATCAGGTCAGCACCGCGCTGACAGCGCTGGTCACCCAACTGCAATCGTTGCCGTTACCGCGAGACGTCGCGCAACCGCTGAAGAAGTTTGCCAAGCAACTGGATGGCCGCGTCGGTCAGGCGCGGGAAATGCCGCTGCTGCTGAGTGAGCTGAGCGGCTTGCAGGGCAAGGCACTGAGCCTGCTGGAAACACCCGCAGAGCCCGGTCGTCCGGGATTATTGCAGCGTCTGTTCGGCAGTCGCGACAGTGAAGAAGCCACTGCGCCGACAACTGATGCGCCCGTGCAACCCGCGCCCATTGTGCAACCAGCGGCAGCCGCGCCGCTGACTGAAGCCGCTCCGGTACAAGTCGCCAGTGAAACGGTGGCGGCGGCCGCCCCCGCTGTCCCCGCACCTGCGCCAGAGACCGAAACCCCGACGCCTGCGGCGCAGTTCCAGGCAGAGCCGGAGGTGGTCGCCTTCGTTCCGCCCACGGTCGTCAGCGAAGTCGCCAGCGCGCCAATGGAGCCAGAGTCAGAACCATTCCAGGCCGAACCCGTGTTGAGTCAAGGGCCGACACCACCAGCGGCGCCCCTCACACCCGCTGCGTTCAACCCCGACGAACTGATTCTCCCCGGTGAAGCAGCGCCGTTGATCCTCGACAGCCTGCCCCTGCCCGAACCCATCGCGCAGGCGCTGGCCGCCATCGATCCGGAACAATCCGAGCACGACATCCTGTTCGCCCTGCCGGATTCCCCGGAGCCGTCCTACAGCTCCGTGGCCAAGCACATCGAAGACACCCTCATTGGTCTGCTCGACGACCTGACCCTGCCCGAACGCCACCGCCCGCAGGCCGAAGCCATGCGCGAGCGGCTCAAGCATGGTTTGAACTGGTACGAACTGATCCCGATCCTCGACGATCTCGCTACGTTGATGCTAGCGATCACCGACAGCGGTCAGCACGAATTCGAGGCCTATCTGCAACAGCTCAACGAACGCCTCGAAGCGTTCCAGAGCAATCTGCAGGCCGCCAGTGAAGGTCACGCCGACAACCGCTCGGCGGCGCGGGCGATGGATACGCAGATTCGTGAGCAGGTCGACGGCTTGCAGACCAGCGTTCAGGAAGCGGCGGATCTGGATGACCTCAAGCAGGTGCTGGAGAACCATCTCGAAGGCCTGCTGGGCACCATGGATCATCATCAGAAACAGCGCGATGCCCGCGAGCAGGAAGTGGCGGCACGGCTCAAGGGCCTGTCCGAACGGGTGGCACACATGGAGCAGGAAGCCCAGGGCTTCCGCGAGCATCTGGAAGAACAGCGGCAGAAAGCCCTGATCGATCCGCTCACCGGCCTGCCCAATCGCGCCGCGTGGAGCGAACGCCTCGAGCATGAAATCCAGCAATGGCAGCAACACGGCAACACCTTGAGCCTGGCGATGCTCGACCTCGATCATTTCAAGCGAATCAACGACAATTACGGCCATCTCGCCGGTGACAAGGTCTTGAAAATCATCGCCACCGTGTTGCGCAGGCGTCTGCGCGGCACGGACTTCATCGCCCGTTTCGGCGGCGAGGAGTTTGTTCTGCTGATGCCCGCCACCCCGCCAGCGATCGGCGCAAAACTGCTCGAAGGCCTGCGCGCCGCTATCGAAGCCTGCCCGTTCCACTTCAAAGGCGAGCGAGTGACCATTACCATTTCCATGGGACTGGCAACATTCCGTGCCGGAGAACACAGCGATCTGGTGTTGAAAAGAGCCGATCAGGCGCTGTATCGAGCGAAAAACGCCGGGCGCAACCGGATCGAGCTTGGCTGAGGAAATTGTGCCATTTTGTTTAAATCCGTCTGCTGACCGTCAGTACACCAGTCAGTACGTTACACTGTTGCATTATTGTCTTGTGTGTACTGTCTTCTGCCATGAAATTCTTTGCCCTGCTCGCGTCGCTGCTCGTTCTGGCCGGTTGTGCCAGCGGCCCGCGTTACGACACCAGCCATCCTTCGGCCAATTACGACAGCCGCATCCAGTTCGTGATCGTGCATTACACCTCGGCTTCGCTGGAGCGGTCGTTGCAACTGCTGACCCATGGCGAAGTCAGCAGCCACTACCTGATCGGCGACGACAAGGGCGGCACGGTCTACAAACTGATGGATGAAAACCAGCGCGCCTGGCATGCCGGCGAAAGCCAATGGCAGGGCCGCACCTGGCTCAACTCCAGTTCGATCGGCATCGAAATCGTCAACCCGGGCTTCAAGGACACGCCAACCGGGCGCCTGTGGTACCCGTACAGCGAAGCGCAGATTCAATCGCTGATCGTCCTGCTCAAGGACATCAGCAAGCGCAACGGCATCAGCCCGCGCCACATCATTGGTCACAGCGACATCGCCCCACTGCGCAAACTCGATCCTGGGCCCTTGTTCCCATGGAAGCGCCTCGCCGCTGAAGGCTTGGGCGTGTGGCCAAACGAAGCGGCGGTCGCGCGCCAGCAGATGCTGTTCAACCGCGGTGAACTGCCGAGCATCGGCTGGTTCCAGGCGCAACTGGCGCACCTGGGCTACGACACGCCGCAGACCGGCGAACTCGATGTAGCGACACGCCACGTCCTCGCTGCCTTCCAGATGCACTTCCGCCCTTCGCGCTTCGACGGCACGCCGGACGCGCAAACCGCAGCACTGCTGCTGGTACTTAATCAGACAAAATAATGACGCCCGCCCGACGGTCAGGGCGAAATTGCATTCAGCAGCTATAACTCATTGGTAATTCTTCGGATATTCCATGATGGTTGCTACCCGAGAGGCACTGCGTAGCTGGTTCTATCGCCCCTGGTTTTTGGCGATGATCGCGGCTGTCCTCAGTGCCTGCCTGCTGATCGCCGGCGGCATGGTCGTAGCGATGCGTCAGATCGAGCAAAGCGAGAGTCAGGAAATGAACGCCCAGGGCGAGCGTTTTCTCGCCCGCCTCGAACAATTGTTCGGACAACTGCGCGAAAGTCTCGACGATCTCGAAGCCCAGCCATTACGCAGTTGCGACGACGAAATGATCGCCACCCTGCAGCAAGTCACCTTCAACTATCGCTTCGTCTATGAAGCCGCCTACATGGATAACTCGCGGATCTGCTCCAACCGTCCGCGCCAGGATGGCTTGTCGGTCGTCCGCGCACCGGATATCAAGGGGCCGACCTACAGCTATTGGCTGAACACCACCACCGAACCCGATGAAAACCGCGCCGCTTTGATGTTGGGGCGCGGTAACTTCCGCGTCGCCACCTCCCGCGGGCACCTGACCGATATGGTCGATCTGTCGCCCGGCAGCAGTCTGTTGGTGGTGCTGGACCGTGGCACCCGAGCCATTCCTGTGCTGGGTACAGAACAGGCCTGGCCGCCCACCGAACATTGGCCGCCGAAAAGCCACGATGCCTTGCAGGTCACACAAACGCGGCTGATCTATCGCATGCCCACCAATAACCCCGAATACCAACTCGTGCTGATCACACCGCGCACCGGCATGCACATCCCCGCCGTCTGGTGGTGGATGATTCCGGTCTGCCTGATGGCCGGTGCCATTGTCGGGTTTCTGGTGTTTTTGCTGGTTCGTCAGCGTCAGTCTCTGGATGCCGAATTGCACGGCGCAATCCGCCGTGGCGAGTTGCAGGTGCTTTATCAGCCGATCTTCGACCTCGACAGCCGCAACTGCGTCGGCGCCGAAGCCCTGCTGCGCTGGCGCCGCCCCGACGGCACGCTGACCAGTCCCGACCTGTTCATCCCGTTGGCGGAGAACACCGGACAGATTCGCCAGATGACCGACTTCGTCCTCCAGCGCCTGCTGGAGCAGTTGGGCCAGTTGCTTCGGGCCAATCCGCAACTGTATATCTCGGTAAACCTCGCCGCGTGCGACGTGATGGTGCCGCGCATCGGCCAGGTGATGGCGCGGCTGCTGACGTTGCACCGGGTCGCCGCCCGGCAAATCGCCTTCGAGGTCACCGAGCGCGGCTTGATCGATGTGGTGGTGGCACGGGAAAACCTGCAAGCCCTGCGCGATGTCGGCCATCAGGTGCTGATCGATGACTTTGGCACCGGCTATTGCAGCCTCGCCTATCTGCAAACCCTGCCGGTGGACTGCTTGAAAATCGACAAGGCCTTTATCGATGCACTCGGCCACGATGCAGCCAGCAGCGGCGTCGCACCGCACATCATTCACATGGCGCAGGCACTGGATTTGAAGGTGATTGCCGAAGGCATCGAGCTGGAATCACAAGCCGAATTGCTCAGCAGCGAAGGGGTGAAATTTGGTCAGGGCTGGCTGTTCGCCCATGCATTGAGCGCTGTGCAGTTCATTGAACTGATCACGCGCGGCCGACGCCTGGCCGGCAGACGCCTGGATGACGAAGCCTAGACCGCCAGCGCCATGTAGAACTGCGTGCCCTGCCCCGGCCTTGAATAAACGCCCATGCGTCCGCCGTGCAGCTGGACGATTTCCTTGCACAGCGCCAGGCCAAGCCCGGCGCCGCCCTTCTTGCGTCCGACCTGTACGAACGGCTCGAAAATCCGCCCCTGCTGGCCGTAGGCAATGCCTTCGCCGTTGTCTTCGACGCTGATGATCACCCGCTCGCCATGCCGGCGAGCCTGCAGACGAATCTGCCCTTCGCGGGCGGTATGGCGCAGGGCGTTGTCGATCAGGTTGTCGAGCACTCGATCCAGTTGTATCTGATCGGCCTGCAAGCGCGGCAACGGTCCCTGCACTTCCACATACAAAGCGATGCCCTTCTGCGCCGCCGCATCGGCAAAACGCAGTTGCGCCTGCTCCAGCAAATCCTCGATGGAGCACGGTGCCAGCGTCAGTTTCTGCAAGCCGTTCTGGTAGCGCGAGAAGTTCAGCAGGTCGTTGATCAACTGCATCAGCCGCTGCATTTCTTCGTTCACGGTGTCGAGCAAGTCGGCTTCGCGGGACTCCACAGGAAATTTCGCCCGCTCGCGGAACAGGCCGAATGCCATGTGCATGCCCGTGACTGGCGTGCGCAGCTCATGGGACGCACGCAGGACGAACTCACTGCGCACCCGCTCGAACGCGCGTTGCTCGGTGACATCGTGCAACACCATGACCGCGCCGAGGATATGGCCTTGGGTGTGGCTGACCGGCGTCAGGCTGAACGTCAGCAAACGCGATTCGCCATCAACCTCGATACTCAGATCTTCCGGCGCCCGCTCCAACGTACCGCCGCGCAGCACCAATTGCAGTTGCTCGTCGAGTTCCGGTCGTTCCAGTGCAGCGCCCAGCCCCTGGCCGAGACGGTTATCCTCCCAACCCAACTGGCGCTGGGCCACCGGGTTGAGGTGCTCCAGATGGCCCTGGCGATCAATCATCAGCAAGCCGTCGTCGATGCTGTCGAGCACGGCTTGCAACCGTTGCTGGCCGGCCAACAGCTCATCGACGTTGGTCGCCTGATGCTCACGCAACGCTTCGGCCATGAGCCCGAAGCGCTTGGTCAGCTGATTCATTTCCATGGCCGACGAGATCGGCAGCGTCACTTCGAAATTGCCTTTGCCGATATTATCCGCCGCCCGCGCCAGCGCCTCGATGGGCGCACCGAAGCGGCGAGAAATGGCATGCGCCGTGACAAAGCCGATGATCAGCACCGCCAGGCCGACCAGCCCAAGCAGCCCGGCGATCAATAACGCGCGATCCCGGGACTTGTGCTGCACGGCGTTGATCGTGTCCAGGGCATGCTTGTGTTCGGTGATCAGCCCGTTGCGCAAGGTGTTGAAGCGCTCGCGGAAATCCGCGTTGCTGCTCATGGCGCTGGATGGGTCACGGGACAGATCAAACGCCTCAAGGAAACTCAGGTAATCGGCTTTGGCCCGACTGAAGCCATAAGGGCGACCTGCGCCCTCCTGCTCTTGGGCGATGCCTTCGTCGAGGAGTTGGAAGTAATGCTGTTTCGATGCTTCGAAAGCGACCGGATCGCGCTTCTCCGCGAGCATGATGATCAGTTGATCACCGAGGGTTTGCCGCAGTTTGAGACCCAGATCGAGGGTGATGAAGTTGCTGCGCAACAGCGCCTCCTGACTGCTGGCCATTTGCATCACGCTGACCAGCCCGAGCAACAGCCCGAGCAGCGCCACGGTGATCAATGCGGAAATGCTCAGGAACAACCGCGTGCGCAACTTCATCGCCAGTTTCATCGTCGAGCGCTCACAGGTTGTACTGCTTGCGCTTGCGATAGAGGGTCGAGGCGTCGATGCCCAGAGTTTTCGCCGCCTGGTCCAGTGTCCCGGCAGTGGCGAGGACGGCGCCGATGTGGGCTTTCTCCAGCTCATCCAGACTCAGCGCCGCACCGACCCGTGGCGCGTTGTTGGCCGGTTGCTCGGCCATGCCGAGGTGGCTGATTTCGACGCGCTCCTGCGGGCAGATGATGCTCGCGCGTTCGACCACGTTGCGCAGCTCACGAATGTTGCCCGGCCAGCGGTAGCCGAGCAGCGCTTCGCGTGCCTCGTCACTGAACCCCCGCGCCGGCCGTGCGTACTCTTTGACGAAACGGGCGAGGAAGCGATCAGCCAGGGTCAGGATATCTTCAGCGCGCTCGCGCAGCGGAGGCAAGTGCAGAGTGATGACGTTCAGGCGGTAGAGCAAGTCTTCACGGAAACGGCCATCGCGCACCATGTCTTCGAGATTGAGGTTGGTCGCCGCCAGAATCCGCACGTCAGCGCGACGAGTAACCGGGTCGCCTACTCGCTCGTATTCCTTGTCCTGAATAAAGCGCAGCAATTTGGGTTGCAACGTCAGCGGAAAGTCGCCGATCTCGTCGAGAAACAGCGTGCCGCCGTCGGCTTGATTGACCCGGCCCAAGGTACTTTCACTGGCGCCGGTGAATGCACCGCGACTGTGACCGAACAGCTCGCTTTCCATCAGTTCAGCAGTCAGCGACGGGCAGTTGATGGTCACGCAGGATTTCTTCTCGCGCTTGCTCCAGCCATGAATGGCGCGGGCCAATTCGCCCTTACCAGTACCCGACTCACCCAGAATGAGAATGTTGGCGTCAGTGCTTGCCACTTGCCGCGCCGTTTCCAGCACCACTTTCATTGCCGGGCTGTGGGAGTCGAGACCATCCTTCGGCTTGCGTATCTCGCCTTCGAGGGCCTCCAGACGCGCCGACAATTGACGCACTTCCAACTGCTTGGCGGTGGCCAGACGCAACTGGTCAGGACTGCACGGTTTGACCAGATAATCGGCGGCGCCAGCCTGGATCGCATCCACCGCGGTATCGACGGCCGAATGCGCAGTGACGATCACCACGCGCATCCACGGAGCCTGAATGCGCATCTGCGCCAGCACATCAAGGCCGTTGTCCTCACCGAGGCGCAGATCGAGGAAGCACAGGTCGAAGACCTGGCGTTGCAACAGGGCGTCGGCCTGTGCCGCGCTGTTGGCTGTGGCGACCGTATAGCCTTCATCTTCGAGGCAATAACGGAAGGTGCGCAGGATGGCGGATTCGTCGTCCACCAGCAGAATGCGGCCTTGATGCTCAGTGGCAGATTCCATTTTTCCTACGCTCCATAGTGATTGGTCTTGGGTTAGTCCCGGAAAAATCGGGCAAGTTGCATGGTTCATTCTGAACGATGCCGGCCATAGGAGGGTAGCTCTCTCCGGCCTTTACAGCTAATCGATTGATTTTGTTAATTTTTTAAACATCCGTCAGTTTGCAGGACGTTCCCTGCGTCCTTTTCTGACACCTGAGCCCTGCTCTCAATTCCGTAAGAATGAAATCTCCTACGAAAAAATCGTGCATTCCGCACGACGACGAAAGTCGCATCGTGCAGGATGCGTCCAGACTCATTTTCTACAACATCATAACTTATTGATTTTATTGAATATTTTTCAACGAAAAAACTGGCATGCAGGCTGCAATAGAAGATTCAGCCCGGGCAGACAGAGATGCACTGCCCCCACCGAATAACAAGTGAGGAACCCAGGATGACTCGTCAACGTGCCGCCCAAGTGCGTATCTCGCCACTGCACATTCAGCAAGGTCTGTTTGGCGTGTTTGCGTTGCTCGTCACCCTGATTGCTTGCCAGCAGTACATGAGCTGGGAAAACAGCCAGCGCCCGGAACCGCTGATTTCGGTACAGCACGCGCCACAAGTGCACTTCAGCGCCGTCAGCAGCAGTCAGGCCGAAAGCGCGTCGATGCGCATGATGGATGTCGACCAGGCGCAACCGCTGGATCAACTGCCACGCGAAGAGCGCTGGGTTTTCTGACTGATTGAATGAATTCGGGCGCGCAGCGCCAGGACATGCAATATCCCTAAATAGAGAAGTAAGGAGAATCACCATGTTGAGCTGGGCAATTACATTCTTGATCATTGCCATCATCGCTGCAGTACTGGGCTTCGGTGGTATCGCGGGCACCGCCACGGGTATCGCCAAGATTCTCTTTGTCGTGTTCCTGGTGATGTTCATCGCTTCCTTCTTCTTTGGCCGTCGCGGCCGAGGTTAACGATGACTGTTCTAAAGACACTGGCAGCCGCCCTGCTTCTAGGCGGTAGTGCCATGGCGATGGCGGCCAATGACGGCCAGACGCGGGTCAACGAACTCCTGAGTTCAGACCCGCAATATCGGGAAACCTGGGAAGGCGTGGTGAAGAAGGAAGAGCGCCTGCCGGAATGGGTGATGAACCTGTCCGGGACGCCTGAACAGCAGATGAATGCCGTGACTGAAGACGGCGATCAGTATCTGGTTGGGCCGCTCTGCGAGTCTGCAGACAAGTGCTTGAACCACCGCCTGATCGTCGCCTTCAGTTTCGACAAGAAAGACGCCTACGCCATGCTCGTTGATGTGCCCGAAGGACTGCCGGCCGACAAGTCGCCGACGCGACATGCCACATACCGCTTCCTCGGCGAACCCGATGAGGGCATGAAGAATCTTTTGATGGAAACCCTGAAGAAAGATCCCAAGTGGTACTGATCTGAACACGAAGGCAGCAGCCCTGCTGCCTTCCATTGCGCCCACCTGAGGAAGGCAGGCGCATGACCAAGGGGCCGGGACGTTCTGACTGTTACAGGGTCGGAGTGACCTACGGGTACAGGGAGTGCCTGCGCGAGGGCCGGGTCAGGGTAAAAGCTGCGTCGCAGGTTCGCCGATCCGGCATGGTTCGACGGACTTGCGCTGGGCTTTCAATCGAGCAAAGCATTGATCCAGAGCGGCCAGCTCATCCTTTTTTTCGCTGACACTGCGCGCAAAAACATTACGCGGTGTTTCCTGGCGACCGTATATCGAGAAAGAGACCTGTTGAACAAGAGGACTTCTAGTCCTGCTTCGTGGGCTTTTTCCTAAATTTTTTGTCGATTTTTATCGCTTAAAAAACAGCCAACCTACGCTGAAACGGCCGGTTCACGGCACTTATGCCGGCTGAAATGTCGTAATCGAACCGGTTGGGACGCCAGTTTCATTTAAAAAAACTCATGCCGATTCGGCATAGGGTAGGCGTTTACGGCATTAGACGGCGCAACCTTGCATCGGAATAGTTGCGCCTTTTTTCGCCTGCCGGAGAGCCGTAAATACGCGCTTCGGGGCACCTTATACGGAGGCACATGCACAGACTTTTCCGCTAAAGAGCGTTCCAGTTCCTGCATGTGCCTGAGTCAAACGCAAGTAAGGGTAAAGATAATGAAGAAGGCAAAGCTTAGCCTCGCCTGGCAGATCCTCATCGGTCTGGTATTGGGGATTGCAATTGGTGCGTTGCTCAACCATTTCAGTGCCGAGAAGGCCTGGTGGATCAGCAACGTCCTGCAACCGGCAGGCGATATCTTTATCCGTCTGATCAAGATGATCGTGATCCCGATTGTCATCTCTTCCCTGATCGTCGGCATCGCTGGCGTCGGCGACGCCAAGAAGCTTGGGCGGATCGGCCTGAAGACAATCATCTATTTCGAAATCGTCACTACCATCGCGATCCTCGTCGGACTGGTGTTGGCGAACGTGTTCCACCCGGGCGCCGGCATCGACATGAGCACGCTGGGCACCGTGGACATCTCCAAGTACCAGGCCACCGCTGCCGAAGTCCAACATGAACACGCGTTCATCGAGACCATCCTCAACCTGATTCCGTCGAACATCTTCGCGGCCATGGCCCGCGGCGAAATGCTGCCGATCATCTTCTTCTCCGTGCTGTTCGGCCTGGGCCTGTCGAGCCTGCAGTCGGACCTGCGCGAGCCGCTGGTGAAGATGTTCCAGGGCGTTTCGGAAAGCATGTTCAAAGTCACCCACATGATCATGAACTACGCCCCTATCGGCGTATTCGCTCTGATCGCGGTGACCGTGGCCAACTTCGGTTTCGCTTCCCTGCTGCCGCTGGCGAAACTGGTGATCCTGGTTTACTTCGCCATCGCCTTCTTCGCCTTTGTGGTGCTGGGCCTGATCGCCAAAATGTTCGGTTTTTCGGTGTTCAAGCTGATGCGCATCTTCAAGGATGAGCTGGTGCTGGCCTACTCCACCGCGTCATCGGAAACCGTGCTGCCACGCGTGATCGAGAAGATGGAAGCCTACGGCGCGCCGAAAGCCATCTGCAGCTTCGTGGTGCCGACCGGTTACTCGTTCAACCTTGACGGTTCGACCCTGTATCAGTCGATCGCCGCCATCTTCATTGCACAGCTGTACGGCATCGACCTGTCGATCAGCCAGCAACTGTTGCTGGTGCTGACCCTGATGGTCACCTCCAAAGGCATCGCCGGCGTACCGGGTGTGTCCTTCGTGGTACTGCTGGCCACCCTGGGCAGTGTGGGTATTCCGCTGGAAGGTCTGGCGTTCATTGCGGGTGTCGACCGCGTCATGGACATGGCCCGTACCGCGCTGAACGTGATCGGCAACGCCTTGGCCGTACTGGTTATCGCGCGTTGGGAAGGCATGTACGACGACGCCAAGGGCCAGCGCTACTGGAACTCCCTGCCGCACTGGCGCAGCAAGGAAAAACTGCCTGCAGGCGAGATTTCCAAGAACTGATTGCTGAACCCTGTGGAGATTGGCTTTTCTGTGGGAGCGAGCCTGCTCGCGAAGGCGGAGTGTCATTAAGCATTGAAGTGACTGGCAGGACGCTTTCGCGAGCAGGCTCACTCCTACAGTGGACCGCGTCAGCCATACGAACCCCGGAGAAATCCGGGGTTTGTCGTTTCTGGTGACCCCGCTATCATTCGCGGCATTCTTCGGGGGATTTGACTGATGCTTAATGGCCTGTGGCTTGGCTTCTTCATCGTGGCAGCCGTGTCGGCAATGGCGCAGTGGCTGATCGGCGGCAACGCCGGCATTTTCGCGGCGATGGTTGAAAGCATTTTTGCCATGGCCAAGTTGTCGGTGGAAGTCATGGTGCTGCTGTTCGGTACCCTCACGCTGTGGCTGGGTTTTCTGCGCATTGCCGAGAAGGCCGGCATTGTCGAATGGCTGGCGAAAGTCCTCGGCCCCCTGTTTCTGAGGCTGATGCCGGAAGTCCCGCCCGGTCACCCTGCTCTCGGCCTGATCACCCTGAACTTCGCCGCCAACGGTCTGGGCCTCGACAACGCGGCCACGCCTATCGGCCTGAAGGCCATGAAGGCGCTGCAGGAACTCAATCCCAGTGCCACCATCGCCAGTAACGCGCAAATCCTTTTCCTGGTACTCAACGCTTCGTCCCTGACCCTGCTGCCGGTGACGATCTTCATGTACCGCGCCCAGCAAGGCGCGCCGGACCCGACGCTGGTGTTCCTGCCGATTCTGCTGGCGACCAGTTGCTCGACCATCGTCGGGTTCCTTTCGGTGGCCTTCATGCAACGGCTGCGCATCTGGGACCCGGTGGTGCTGGCCTACCTGATTCCCGCCGCGCTGATGCTTGGCGGCTTCATGGCGCTGCTCGGTACGCTGTCAGCCACGGCTCTGGCGGGACTGTCGTCGATCCTCGGCAATCTGACGCTGTTCGGGCTGATCATGCTGTTCCTGCTGATCGGTGCCTTAAAGAAAGTGAAGGTTTACGAAGCGTTCGTCGAAGGTGCCAAAGAAGGTTTCGACGTCGCCAAAAACCTGCTGCCGTATCTGGTGGCGATGCTCTGCGCGGTGGGCGTTCTACGCGCATCCGGTGCGCTGGACTTCGGTCTCGACGGTATTCGTCATCTGGTCGAATGGGCCGGTTGGGACACGCGATTTGTCGATGCGCTACCGACAGCCATGGTCAAACCGTTCTCCGGCAGTGCGGCGCGGGCGATGTTGATCGAGACGATGCAGACCTCAGGCGTCGACAGCTTCCCGGCGCTGGTGGCGGCGACGGTGCAGGGCAGCACTGAAACGACGTTCTATGTGCTGGCGGTGTATTTCGGCGCGGTGGGGATTCAGCGGGCGCGGCATGCCGTTGGTTGCGCATTGCTGGCGGAGTTTGCCGGCGTGGTTGGCGCCATTTTCGTGTGCTACTGGTTCTTCGGCTGAACAAAGATCAAAAGTGGGATCGAGCAAGCCCGCTCCCACAGGGGTTCTGTGTTGGGATCAGGGTTTGGTTGGGGCGAGTTTCTGGCCTTGGTCGACGGCCCAGGCCACGACTTTAGCGGTGAGGCGATCACTGGCCTGTCCAAACCCCGCAACCACCGCCGGCACCTGCACATCGTTCAGAGGCTGACGCTCTTCAAAGCGGCGACTGGCCAGAATCCGCTGGTCATAACCGCGCACCAGCAACGCATCGATCCGCACCACGACGCTGGCCTGCGTGCCTTGATACTCCGTCTGAAACGCCTGCAAACTGCCGCCCAATTCCAGGTCCGCCGCAAAGTTGCTGTCATCGGTACTGAGCAACGTCACCCGGCCATCGCGCTGAAACCCGTCCAACAAGCGATTGCGCACCAGCACCGGCGCCGGATCGCTCCAGCGCGACCCCTTGTAGCTGCTGATCACATCGCCCTGTGGAATCACCGCAATCGTCGGCCGGTTCAACGCTTCGCTGGACTGCAACTTGTTCAACCGCAGCGACCAATGCTGAGTCGCCGCCGAACCGGTCGAGGCGGGCACCTGTGCGGTCGGCAGGCGATACACGTCCGAAGGCTCGGACTGGGGCAGAATCGAGCAGGCGCTGATCAGTGTGAAGCCAGCGAGGAGGGCGAGTCGAGTCAGCTTCATGGCGTGAATTCCTTGTTCTTGTCGCGGCCCAGCAGGTAGCCGCTGGGGTTGGCCTCAAGGCGTTGGGAAATGGCGCGCAGCGAGGTCAGCGTCTCGCGCAATTCGCGGATCGCCGGGGCCAGGCCGTTCAGACCCTGCATGCCGTTGTCGAGGGCGTTTTCGTTCTTGTTGAGCAAGGTGCTGATCGTCGCGGTGGTTTGCTCCAGCGACTGCATGGCCTGCTCGGCGCTGCCCAGTGCCTGTTTGCCCTGATCGTTGATCAAGCCGTTGGCGTTGCGCATCAGCAGCGACGTCTGTTCGAGCATGCTGCCGGCCTGTTTGCCGACCGTCGCCAATTGCTGCATGGCTTGTTTGATGTCGCCGCGCTGGTCGTTGATGGTGCCCGTGGTTTGCTCCAGATGGGCGAGCGTCTTGCTCACGCGCTCAACGTTCTCGGCGGAGAACATCTGATTGGCGTTGTGCAGCAACGCGGTGATGCCCGTCATCAAATCGTTGCTGTCGTTGAGCAAGCGCGAAATAGGCGAGGGCGATGCCACGATCAAGGGCAGATGACCGTCATGCCCGCGCAGCTTCGGGCTCTGCGGCGTGCCACCGCTGAGCTGGATGATCGACGTGCCGGTGATCCCGGCCAGCGCCAGTTTCGCCTGGGTGTCTTCCTTGACCGGCGTGTCACCCGCCAGCCGAATCCGCGCCAGTACCCGCCGTGGGTCCTGCGGGTCGAGGCGCAGGCTGATCACGTCGCCGACCTTGATCCCGCTGTACTGCACCGAACTGCCCTTGGACAGACCGCTGACGGCCTCGTTGAAGACGACTTCGTAGTCCTTGAACTCGGTGTCGACGCTGGACTTGGCCAGGAAAAGACCGAAGAGCAGGGCGCCTGCCACCACAATCACAGTGAACAGGCCGATCAACACATGATGCGCTCGGGTTTCCATGTCAGACCTCGTTGAGCAATTTGGCGGCGTCCAGCGCCGAGCGGCCGCGCGGGCCGTGGAAGTATTCGTGAATCCACGCGTCATCGGTTTCCGAGACGACGTCAATCGGGCCGGCGACCAAGACCTTTTTCTGCGCCAGCACCGCCACGCGGTCGGTGATGGTGTAGAGCGTGTCGAGGTCGTGGGTCACCAGAAACACGCTGAGGCCCAGCGCATCACGCAGGGTCAGGATCAATTGATCGAATTGCGCCGCGCCAATCGGGTCGAGGCCGGCGGTGGGTTCGTCGAGAAACAGGATGTCCGGGTCCAGCGCCAGGGCGCGGGCCAGTGCGGCGCGCTTGATCATGCCACCGGACAGCGACGCCGGGTACTTGTCCGCCGCTGACAGTGGCAGCCCGGCCAGCGCCAGCTTCACGGCGGCCAGGTGTTCGGCGTCACTGCGGCTCAGGCCGGCATGTTCGATGAGCGGCAGGGCGACGTTCTCGGTGACGGTCAGCGAGGAAAACAGCGCGCCTTTCTGGAACAGCACGCCGAAGCGCCGCTCGACCAGCGAGCGCTCATGTTCGGACAAGCTCGGTAGGTTCTTGCCGAACACTTTGACCATGCCCTCGCTGGGCCGACGCAAACCGACAATGCTGCGCAACAGCACCGATTTGCCGCTGCCTGAGCCGCCAACCACGGCGAGGATTTCGCCTTTGTACAAATCCAGGTCGAGGTTTTCGTGCACGCTCTGACTGCCGAAGCGATTGCACAGACCACGGACTTCGATCACCGCCTCCGAGGGCGCGCGGGGTAGACGACTCACCAGCCCATCTCCATGAAGAACAGTGCAGCCACCGCGTCGAGCACGATCACCACGAAAATCGATTGCACCACCGCAGACGTGGTGTGCGCGCCGACCGACTCGGCGCTGCCACTGACCTTGAAGCCTTCCAGGCAACCAATCGCGGCGATGATGAAGGCGAAGATTGGCGCTTTGACCAAGCCCACCAGAAAGTGCTGCACGCCGATGTCCGACTGCAACAGCGTCAGGAACATCGCCGGCGAGATATCCAGCGATACCGCGCAGACCACGCCGCCACCAATGATCCCGCAGAGCATCGCCAGAAACGTCAGCATCGGCAGCGCCACCAGCATCGCCAGCACACGCGGCACCACCAGCAATTCCATCGGGTCGAGGCCGAGGGTGCGGATGGCATCGATTTCTTCGTTGGCCTTCATCGAACCAATCTGCGCGGTGAAGGCACTGGCGGTGCGCCCGGCCATCAGGATCGCCGTGAGCAGCACGCCGAACTCACGCAAAAACGAGAAGCCCACCAGGTCCACGGTAAAAATCGTCGCACCGAAACTGGCCAGCACCGTCGCACCGAGAAACGCCACCACCGCGCCGACCAGAAAAGTCAGCAGCGCCACGATGGGCGCGGCGTCGAGGCCGGTCTGTTCGATGTGGGCAATCATCGGCGTGATGCGCCAGCGCCTGGGCCGGAACAGGCCGCGTGCGAGGGTTTCCAGAATCAGGCCAACGAAGCCGAGCAATTGCAGGGTGTCTTGCCAGACCGTATCGACGGCGCGGCCGATCCGCGTCAGCAACTGCACGCTGACGCTGATTTCCGGCTCCTTGATCGGCACGCAAAAATCGGTCATCGAGCAATACACGGTTTGCAGCAGCGCGCGGTCGGCGGTGGAGAGGGTGCAGTCAGGGTGTTCGGCGGACTTGCCAAGGCGCTCGGAACCGAGCAGTTCCACCAGCAGCGATGCGCCAGCGGTGTCGAGGGCGCCGAGGCTGTTCAGATCTATCGGGGTGTTGGCGTCGTACTGGCCGTGGAGCTTTTCGCTCAGGGTCTTGAGCTCTGCGTAATGGGCAAGCGTCCAGTCCCCGCTGACCCGCAAGCGGGCAGGGCTGATCGACGTGTCCAGTTGGGCATTACCGCTGATCGAGCTGCTGGTCATAAGCTCCGTGCTTGTTCGTCTGCTAAGCGAACTAACGTAATAGCACGAACCGGATTACTTTTCTTTGATCGCTGTGCTGTCAGTGATCTTGAAGCGCAGCACGCCGATCACCTGCCCATCCTCGGTCAGCACCCGCACCTGCCATTTACCCGCCGGGTTGCCGGGGAAGTTCTGCTTGTGTGTCCAGGCGCGGTAGCCTTCCTTGCGCCCACCATGGATGTCGAGCGGGATGCGGTCGACTTCTTTGCCGTTGAACTGCCAGACATGATAAATCCGCTCATCGAGCCCGCGCGGCGCGTTGATTGCGGTGTAGGCGTAGAGGCCATCGCCACGAATCTGCTCGGCGCTGACCGTGTCGAGGCTGGCGCCGGGGGTGCGATCCTGCATTTGCGTGCTGATCGCCACGTCGGTCATCCACAGCGTCGCCGGCGGCACCCACGAGCGCAGCGCCCAGCCAACGCCGCCAATGCCTACGGTAATGCACAAAATCGCCAAGGCGTTGCGCACCGTGCGGATCGGGAAGATCGACGCCAGGCTCGGAAACGACAACAGCACGGCAATGCCCAGCGCCCATTTGAAGCTCTGCGCGGTGGTCAGGTGCATGATCACCGGCAACGCGGTGAGCAGGGCGGCGAACAGGGTCAGGGTGTGCAACGCGAGAAACGCCCAGCGCCGGGGCGCCAGCCATTTGTAATAGAGCGGATCGACGATGGAAATCAGTGCCGCGACGCTGAGCAGGCCGGTGAAGAACAACTGGCCGCTGTTCCACGTCGTGGTGATGAAAAAGAACGGCAGAACGAAAAACAGGCTTTCCTGGTGGATCATCTGCGTCGCGTAACGCAGCAGCGGCTGGGGAATCTCGCGTTTGAACACGCGGGTGAAGAGGCCGGTGAGGGTGTTTTCCAGCATCAGCCAGATCCAGCTGAGCAGCATGATCACCGTGATCCAGCTCGCCAGCCCTTGCTGACGGTCGACCATGATGAAACTGCCGACCCCAGAGATGAACCCGCCAAGCGCAATGACCCCGGGATAGCGCTTCATCAGTTCGAGAAGTCGCTGGATCAGGAGCTGTATTTTCGGCATTTGGGCGGTTCACAACTGGATAGGAAAAAACCTCGACAGAGTAGCGTCCGCCGGGCGATGTGGCGAGGCTGCCGGTCACTTAAAAACAACGCGTTCCCACAGGGTTAGTGTTCGGCCGGTTTTCGGCGGTGATGCAGGCGCCAGCCGATCAGGATCAGCAACAACACGCCCAAACCGCCGCCAATCAGCCACAACACCTGATCATCACTGATCAACGGCTTCTCGATCCGCAAATACCCCGGCTGCAACAGCAACTCGCGCATGGCCTTGTTCGCCGCTTCCAGCGTCACCCCTTGCAGCTCCCGCGCCGGGTTGGCGAAGCGGCCGTCCTGGTAATCGCCGAGCGCACTCCAATAGTAATCCGCCAGGGCGCTATTGCCCTGCACCGCCCAGGCCTGGTGGGCGATGGCGGCCTGTTTGATGCGGGCAAAGGTGTCGGCATTGAGGCCGTTTTTCAGCAAGTCCGCCTTGAGGTCATCGAGCACCTGGATCGCTTCGTCGACGTCATCGCGATCCAGATCGGCGTTCAGGCTCATGAAGCCGACGCCACCAAATACTTCGCGCTCGGCCCACGGCCCGTAGGACAAACCGTGATTGAGGCGAATCTGCCGATACAGCGCCCAGTCGAGGTAATCCTTGAGGATATCGAAGGTTTCGTCGTACTGATCGTCGAGCACCGGCTCCGGCACCAGCCAGTGCAGCTTGGCGCTGTCGCCGATGAAGCCACGGGTGAGGGTGCGTTCGTGGGCGGCGCTGGTGCGGATGTCCGGCAGTGGCCGATGCTCGCTCGGCTCGACCGCTTCGAGCGCGCCCCAGGTGCGCTCCAGATAGGCCGGCAGCAGTTTGTCGAGTTCACCGACGACGATCAGCGTCATGTTGTTCGGCGCGTACCACGCCTTGCGCACCGTCTCCAGTTGCTCTTGGGTCAGGTGGCCGACCTCGGCGCGTTGCGGGCATTTCAGACCCAGTTCAACGGCGAGCTGATTGCTCGCGGTGTGACCGAGGTCCTGGCGATCAAGGAAGCGTTGCAGGCGGGTGTAATGGCCGCCGTCCTCGCGTTCGACCACGCGCTTGGCGGCGTTGATCGCATTGCCGTCGATGCGCGTTTGCGTGAGCAGATCGAGCAGCAGGTCGAGCACCTTGCGCTGGTTCTTCGCCGGGGCTTCGATGACGAACGTGGTGTCGGCGTTGCTGGTGAAGGCATTCCAGTCACCGCCCAGCGCTTGCATGCGCTCCTCTAAACCACCTTCGCCAGTGGCGTCGATACCGCTGAACAGCAGATGTTCGAGCAGGTGCGGCAGCTCTTTGTCAGCGCAATCGAAATCGTCGAGGCCAACGCCGACCACCAAGCGGATCGCCACATGCCCACGCTCGGTGCCGGGCTTGAGCAGCAACTGCAAACCGTTGGGCAACGCATAGCCCTCGACCTGAAAGCGATCCAGGGCAAAGGCGGGCAGAGAACCGAGCAATAGACAGGCGAACAACAAACAACGCATAACAGGCTTCCATACGGCTGATTTGGAGATCCGTGTCGTCAGTCAAATGGCCTTCGCGAGCAAGCCCGCTCCCACAGCGGGGAATGCATTCCAAATGTGGGAGCGGGCTTGCTCGCGAAGGCGTGCTTGAGGCTGAACTCTGAGTTACTGACTAACACTGACCACAGACGTTCAAGGCGAATGCGTGATGTCGGCAATATCATCCGCCGCCAGCGCCCCGGTGTCCGCCGTTTCCAGCACCACATACGCACTGCCGCAGAACAGCGAATTCAAGCGCTTCATGTCGGCAATCAACTCCAGGTGCAGCGAACTGGTTTCCATACTCTGCACGATCTTACGTTGCAAACGGCTGACATGGGCATGGGCCAGACGCCGTTCCTGTGCGCGAAAACGACGCTTTTCACGCAGCAACTGCCGGGCGCTTTCCCGGTCGCTGCTGAGAAATACCGACAGGCCCAGACGCAAGTTGGCGATCAGTTGCTGCTGCAGTCCAGCCAGGTCCTCCAACCCTTCCTCGGAAAACGAGCGACGCTGCGAAGTCTTCTGCTGCTGAATCTTGCGCAGCATGCGTTCGATCAGGTCAGCGGCCAGTTTCAGGTTGATCGCCAGTTCGATGATCTCGGCCCAGCGCCGACTGTCCTGTTCGCCAAGATCTTCGCGGGGCATCTGCGCCAGATACAGCTTGATCGCGCTGTACAGTGCTTCGACGTCGTCGGTCAGCCGACGCATCTCCTGGGTGACGGCGGTCTGCTTGCCGTGCAGCACGTCGAGGGTGGCGTCGAGCATGTTGTCGAGCAGGTCGCCCATGCGCAGGGTTTCCCGCGCGGCGTTGGCCAGTGCCAGACTCGGCGTGACCAATGCGGTGGCGTCGAGATGGCGCGGCTTGGCGGTGCCGTTGACCTCCGGCCGCTCCGGCAGCAGCCACGCGCACAGCCGCGCCATCGGTCCGACGCTGGGCAGCAGGATCAGGCAGCGCGCGGTGTTGTAAAGCAGGTGAAAGCCGATGACCATTTCCTGCGGACTGAAATCGAGGCTGTCGATCCAGTGCACCAGCGGGTCCAGCACCGGAATGATCAGCAGCAGGCCGATCAGTTTGTACAACAGACTGCCCAGCGCCACTTGCCGGCCAGCAGCGTTCTGCATGCTGGTGCTCATGAACGCGAGAATACCGCTGCCGATGTTGGCGCCGATCACCAGACCAATCGCCACTGGCAGGCTGATCACACTGGCGCCGGCCAGCGTTGCGGTGAGCAGCACGGCGGCGAGGCTGGAGTAGGAAATCATCGCGAACAACGCGCCGACCAAGGCATCGAGAAGGATGTCGCCGGTCAGCGAGGCGAAAATCACCTTCACCCCTTGCGCATGAGTGATCGGCGCGGCGGCTTCGACGATCAATTGCAGCGCGAGAATGATCAGCCCGAGCCCTATCGACACCCGGCCCATTTGCCCGAGCCGCGTCTGTTTGCGTGACAGGAAGAAAATCACCCCGAGAAAGATCAGCAGCGGCGACAGCCACGACAAGTCAAACGTCAGCACCCGCGCCATCAACGCCGTACCCACATCGGCGCCGAGCATGGTCGCCAGCGCCGGGGTCAGCGCCATCAGGCCCTGGCCGACAAATGAGGTGACCAGCATCGCCGTGGCGTTGCTGCTCTGCACCATCGCGGTGACGAGAATACCGGCGATGAACGCCAGCCATTTCTTCGACATGTTCTGGCCGATCACATGTCGCAGATTGGTGCCATAAACCCGCAGGATGCCGGTTCGAACGATGTGCGTGCCCCAGATCAGCAAGGCCACGGCGGAAAGCAGATTGAGCAGGGTGAGCATGCCGACCCCCTGTAATAGCAGCGCCCCAGAGGGGCAAGTTGACGGTACCGCGCGGTTTCTACGTTTTTGATACTTAAGCTGTAGTTGGCTAACGGACTGGGCGCCAGCATTGCACAGCTAAAGAGTGGATTGAAACAAAAGTGTCATGAAAAGCACGTCATCCACCCCCTTCCACAATCACCACAAATCCCTGGGGGAGCTGGCTTGCCAGCGATGACGGCGGCACTGTCGACATTGATGTTGGCTGATATTCCGCTATCGCTGGCAAGCCAGCTCCCACAGGGTTTGCGGGTGCGGCTGAATCAATCGCTGAAATGATCTCTACTTAGCCCAATGTCGATCAGATATCTGGCTGTTTCTGCATCCCGCGCGTCACAACGCGCATAGCACTTGATGTGCATCAACAGGCTGTACTTGTGCGGAACCAGAAGAATGACCCCATCCGCCTGATCAAAAAGCTTCGCTTGTAGCTGTCGCTTTTCATCATCGCTTTGCACTTTGATCCAATCATTGCCCTCAACGGGTTCAGGAATCCAGAGGGCATCCCTGAACATCAATTGCAGATCATTCAAAAGCTTCACCGTCTGATCGAAGGGAAGTGTTTCAACCATTGGAGACGTTGTTATGCCGTCTACTTTCCCTTTGGTGTAGCCCACCGCCCCGTAGATGGTTTTGGGCAAAGTGAAGCCATGTTCAGGGTCATCAAAAGTGATCACGACCGGGCTGCTAATCCAGGTCGAGTCGACCTTGGGCGGGTCACTTGGGTACATGGCTGTTTTCCCCTCAACAGGAAAACTGGAGTCTTTGACGACTTCGGCATATGGCTTGCCGATGCGAACGACCAGAACATCCATCGGATAGTGGAAAGACGTCAGGCATACAAACAGCATGAAAAACGCTGCTCTGCGCCAGTATCGACTGCGCCACTTGTACCGATTACTCATGCTCCGCTTCGATCCCGACCCACACTGATATTGATCAAATATTTCGCCGTCGTCGGATCTTGCTTGTCACAGCTTGCATGGCACTTGATCAACAGCAGCAAGCTGTACTTTTCCGGTACGTACAAATCAATGCCAACAGCTTGATCAAAGAGTTTGTTCTTTAGCCGCTCACGTTCCGGACCAGAGTCGGCATTGAACCAGTCGTTATTTTCCAAAGGTTCAAGCTTCCACCCTCTCGATTTGAGTGTGTTTTGCGTAGCAAGCAATCGATCCAGAGCTTCTGCGAACGGCAAAGTTTCCATCATCGGCGAGGTCGTCAGTGTCGAGACTTTCTGGCTTGCGTACGTTACAGCGCCGAATACAGTCGGGGGCAGTTTGAAGCCATAAACAGGATCATCAAACTCAATGATGGTCGGGCTGCTAATCCATGTAGAGCCTGGACGCGCGGGATCTTTAGGGTCATTAGGATCGCCAGGATAGATCGCCGTTTTATCTTCGACCGGGAAAGTTGAATCCTTAATGACCAGTTCGTAGGGTTTTCCGATATGAGCGGATAGGGTCTTGGCGCCCAATGGCCACGCCATAACACCAGCCAGCAAAATCGTAGCGGCGCCCATCGACACCCAATGCTTACCTGCCAAGGTCGTTGATTTCCTCCGAGACGGTTTAAAACGATCAATCACTGAAATGATCTTCACCAAAACCTACATCAATCAAATATTTCGCCGTCTCCGGATTCCGCTCATCGCACGGTGCATAGCACTTGATGTGGAGGAACAGGCTGTACTTATGTGGGATCAACAGAATGACACCGTCCATTTGATCAAAAAGCTTGGTCTGAAGACGCACCTTGTCCTCTTGGGTTTCAGTCTTGAGCCAATCATTCCCTTCAACAGCTTCGGGCGACCAACCTGACTTTTTGAACATCTGCTGCAGCTCTCCCAGCAGATTCACTGCTTGCTCGAACGGCAACGTCTCCAGCATTGGTGACGTAGAAAGTGTGATGGCTTTGAAGTCAGACCAGCCAATCGCACCGAATTTTGTGGCAGGCAACGTGAACCCATGTTGTTCGTCATCGAACGTGATGATCACTGGGCTACTGATCCAAGTCGAACTTGGGTGAGGTGGGTCACTTGGGTAAACAGCTGTTTTCCATGTCACAGGAAACGTCGAATCTTGCACAACGCTTTCGTAATGCTTGCCGATGTGAACGACCAGAAAATCCATCGGATAGTGGAAAGACGTCAGGGTTACGTACAGCAGGAAAAGTGCCGGCCAGCGCCCATAGCAGCGCCATTCCGTGATGCGAGAAATCATCTGTTGTAGTTATCCGAACCAATACTGACATCGATCAAATACCTTGCGGTGTCTGGATCGCGCTCGTCGCAGCGGACATAGCATTTGACGTTCAGCGCCAGGGTGTATTTGTAAGGGATCTGTAGCAGCACGATGACGACCTGATCGAACAGCTTTCTTTGCAGCGCACTTTTTTCGACATCACTCGGTACTTCCACCCAAGCATGTTTATCGACATCTCGGGGCGCCCATCCTGCTGCTTTCAGCATGAGCTGAAGCTTCTCCAAAAGAGGCACCAGCTCGGCAAACGGTATGGTTTCAAGCATCGGTGAAGTAGTCACGGTTGCTACTTTGCTTTTCCGGTATGTCACTGCACCGAACTTGGTAGGTGGCAAGGTGAAGCCATGACTAGGATCGTCAAATTGAACGACGACGGGATCGCTAATCCAGGTCGAACTAGGGTGCGGGGGAGGGCCCGGATAAATCGCTGTCTTCGAGTCGACGGCAAAAGTTGAATCTTCTACGACCTGCTCGTATGGCTTGCCTACATAGACGCTGAGCACATCCATGCTTCTATTCAAATTGACGGCGTAAGCAGTTACCGCGATGACGCCTACCAGTAGGGCCAAGATGTACTTTTTGAAAGTCATTATTTGACACCGCCACCGAGTGAAATCTCTTTAATTGATTGCTCGAGCTGGGACCGAGTAGCCGGGTCTTTAAGCAAAAGATTAAATTGCGTCGCGGCTCGAAGCACAAACGCCATACGTTGATCTTTGTCCGCAAGGTTAGCTAGCGGGTTGCGCCCAAACGTTATCTGCTGATTACCTGGTGCTTTGCATTGGCTAGCGAGAGTTAGCTGAATCTGTTCAGAAATACCGGTGAATAATCCGGTCACCACGGATACAACGTCACCTGCTTGGGTGCCCTGCATCAGTAGCGCAAAATGAGTCACGTCATACATTGCGGGCTGCAAGATATTCAGTTGCTCATGAGCAGCCATGAGCTCCACGCTTGCAGCAATATCCCCAGCTTCGATTGCCTTGAACGTTTCGGAAACTTCAGTGCGGTACATCCCGAATTCGACTTTATCCGCAATCGGCCAAAGCACTTCATTTTTTAAGCTGTTTCTATCAGCAAGGCACCTTTCCAGCTCCTGCTGGCCGCGCACCATAAAAAATCGGTGCAAAGGATAAACATCTAGAAAAAGAGCCGTGTTCCCAAGCGCCAGCATTTCGTGAACGTATTGCAATTCTTCTTGAAGTAAAGCAATCGCATCGCCAGACAAAGGATCACTCGCCAAAGGAACCGGGTTCTGTTGCTTGGCCTCATCCCACTGCCGCCACAGCTCAGGGTCAGAGCGCAATCTGTTCACCACTATGCGCTCATACAAATCCTTGGGTTGGCTGTCTTTAAGGGTTCGGTAAGCCTTCTTTTCCGCTTCGATTCGTTGGTCCAGAGTGGCCGCATGCACGAGCCCACACCCCACCTGCTTCGAAGCAAACGCTGCCAGCCCCGCCCACTGAAACCGATTATCCGCCAGCCACAGCTGCGCGTACGCGGCATTGATTTTGCGGTTGCGGGCCTGGGGGTCGGCGATGAGGACGCCGCCGGGGGCGACCCAGTCTTCGGCTTCTTTCTGGAAGCGGCGCCACAGGCAGTTGCAGGTCAGCAGCGGGACTTCGACGCGGGTTTTCGGGTTGGGGCCGGCGGTGTTGGTTTCGCGCTTGCAGGTGGGCAGCTCGCAGGTGCTGTCCCAGAGTTTTTTCATGTCCAGGTCGTCTGGAGCGATGCATTGTCCGGTCATGGTTCTTCCTTGAAAGTCAGGCTGTCCAGCGCACGATGGCCAGGTCCGGCTGGCGCGTGGCGACGCTTTGGGTCATGCCTTTTTCGTTGGTCTGGCCTTTGACGATGCGGCCTTCGGCGGTTTCGATTTCGTAGCCTTGTTCGGCGATAGGTTCGCCGTTGCCGGCGCTGACGGCTTTGAATTCGATCAGCGGCTGGCCAGCGATCGGCAGCGGCGGAATGAACGGCGCGGGCGTGTGCGAGCTGCCGATGATGACGTCACCAGAGCCGCCGACCACAACGCCGCCATGGCTGGCGGTGCTGTCGAGGGTCATGGCGTTTTTACCGTTGATGAACACCGTCGCGGAGAACGCGCCATTGAGGGCTTGGCCGCAGGAGCAGGTGTCGCCGAGGCGGGCGGCGGCGAGGCCGTTGAAGAAGACGTCGCCGGAGCCGCTGGCAATCGGGTTGGTGCCGTGACCGGGAATGGGGCAGGTGGTCGGGTCGGTGACGCGCGCGGCGGGTTTTCCAGACATGAACACTCCTTGTTTGTCATTTGAGGCGAGCGGGGAAGCTAACGAGCGGAGCGGGGGGCGTCAACCTTGGAATCCCGTTTCAAAGGGTTGCGATGTGCCACTGTGGGAGCGAGCTTGCTCGCGAATGCGTTGGGTCAGCCGGACTCTTTTTCCACTGGGATGACGCCTTCGCGAGCAAGCTCGCTCCCACAGGGTTTGTGGCTGATCTTGAAGAGGTTAAACGCGGATTTTGCGGGTTGTTTATGCACACGCCGTGTTACGTCCGGAAGGCTACAAAACCTTGCGCCGTTGCCTACGGCTACGCCAGAATCCGCCGGCTTGTGCGCCTTGGGGCGGGGCTCTATCGTTGGCTGGCCACTGCTTATCAGTGGTCGGGTTTAGTCGCCCGTCTGTTCCACGACGTACAAATCTCTGTCAATCAGGTTATCTAATCCTGCACTTGATGGTGGCTGTGCGCAGGGCGCTTTCGGGCGCGCCGATTTCGTGGCTCATCGGTCGACTAACCTGCGTACAGCTGCCTCCCATTCGTTTAGTCGCGAGCGGTTTGCAGCCTCACTCTTCAAAGAGGTTAGAGCCAATGACAAAGATCACACCAGATCCCCCGGACACCGATCCAGCACCGCACGACCCCGCCGTCGAAGCCCAACGCATGAAAGAAGCCGCCGACCGCGCCCTCGATTTCTACCTCCGCCCCGGCCTCAAACAAGACCCCGCCGCCGCGCGCAAGCCCAGCACCATTTTCCTCGTCGATCCGGCTGTGGATAACGAAACCCTGTTGGTGCACGCCTGCGAATCCCTCGCCTCGGCGAGCATCATGGCCAGCGATCTGGCGGGGTTTATTGACGGGCCGCAGCGCAGTTCACTGTTGGGGATACAGCAAGTCATCATGTTGGGTGAGCTGGCCGTCAGCCGCGTTCTCGACAACCTCGTTCCTCCCGCCTGAACACAGAAACAACTGTGGGAGCGAGCCTGCTCGCGAAAGCGGTGGGCCAGCCAACACTGTTGTTGGCTGAGCTACCGTATTCGCGAGCAAGCCCGCTCCCACAGAGGTGTTGCGTTATGCAGGACTACCGGATTATTGGCCCGGTACGTCCTTGCGCAGTTTCACCGGGTCTTGCTGTTTCTTCTTGCGGGCCATCGCGCCGCGCAGTTTGATGTTGATCGCCTCAACCGCCAGCGAGAACGCCATGGCGAAGTAGACGTAGCCTTTCGGCACATGCACGTCGAACGACTCGGCAATCAGCACGGTACCGACCACCAGCAGGAACGACAGCGCGAGCATTTTCAGCGACGGGTGCTTGTCGATGAATTCGCTGATCTTGCCCGACGCCAGCATCATCACCAGCACTGCCACGACAATCGCCGCGACCATCACCGGCACGTGGGAAACCATGCCGACAGCGGTGATCACCGAGTCCAGCGAGAACACGATATCGATGATCGCGATCTGGATGATGGTGTAGAGGAAGTTGCCGCCCTTGCCGCCGGGGGTGTCGTCGCTTTCGTCTTCGCCTTCCAGTGCGTGGTACATCTCTTGCGAGCTCTTCCACAGCAGGAACAGACCACCGAAGAACAGGATCAGGTCGCGACCGGAAATGCCCTGGCCGAACACTTCGAACAGGTCGGCGGTGAGGCGCATGACCCAGGTGATCGACAGCAGCAACAGGATGCGGGTGACCATGGCCAGGCCAAGGCCGAAGATCCGGGTGCGCTGCTGCATGTGTTTGGGCATGCGGCTGACCAGGATCGAAATCATGATGATGTTATCGATGCCGAGGACGATTTCCAGGGCGGTCAGGGTGAAGAAGGCAACCCAGATTTCGGGGTTGGTCAGCCATTCCATGTGTATTCCTTTGAGCGATTGTTAAACCGAAAAAGGTCCGGGCTTCAAACCGCGAAGCCAGGACCCGAAACGGTGAGTCTTGGGCTTATAGAGTGCTGAACATCGGGAAAGTCCCCAACAGCAGTGCAGCAATCAGGATGCAGATACAAACCAGGATCGCCCATTTCAGGGTGAAACGCTGGTGGTCACCGAAATCGATGCCGGCCAGGGCCACCAACAGATAGGTCGATGGCACCAACGGGCTCAGCAAGTGGACGGGCTGACCGACAATTGAGGCACGAGCCATTTCCACTGCGGTGATCCCATAGTGGCTGGCGGCTTCGGCCAACACCGGCAACACGCCATAGTAGAACGCATCGTTGGACATGAAGAAGGTGAACGGCATGCTCACCAGCGCCGTGATCACGGCCAGGTACGGGCCGAGGAAATCCGGAATCACTGCCAACAGGCTCTTCGACATCGCATCGACCATGCCGGTGCCCGACAGGATACCGGTGAAGATACCCGCCGCAAAGATCAGCCCGACCACTGCCAGCACACTGCCGGAGTGAGCCGCAACGCGATCCTTCTGCATCTGCAGGCAAGGGTAGTTGACGATCATCGCGATACTGAACGCCACCATGAACAGCACCGGCAACGGCAGCAGACCGGCGATCAGGGTGCACATCAGGCCAAAGGTCAACGCGCCGTTGAACCAGATCAGTTTCGGACGACGGGCATCCGGGAACTGCGAGACGCTGATTTCGCTGTGATCGATATCATCGCCAACCAGATGCAGCTCACCCAGACGCGCCCGCTCACGCTTACCGTAAAAGTAGGCGATGACCAGGATTGCCAGAACCCCCGCCGACATCGCCGGGATCATCGGCACGAAAATGTCCGAAGGATCGACATGCAGCGCACTCGCGGCACGGGCGGTCGGGCCGCCCCATGGAGTCATGTTCATCACGCCACCGGCAAGGATGATCAGGCCGGCCATGATCCGTGGGCTCATGCCGATGCGGCTGTACAGCGGCAGCATCGCGGCCACGCAGATCATGTAAGTGGTCGCGCCGTCACCATCGAGGGAAACGACGAGCGCCAGTACGGCGGTGCCGACCGAAACCTTCAGCGGGTCGCCCTTGACCAGTTTGAGGATCTTGCGCACGGCCGGGTCGAACAGGCCGGAGTCGATCATCAGGGCGAAATAGAGAATGGCGAACATCAGCATCACGCCGGTCGGCGCCAGTTTGGTGATGCCTTCGAGCATCATCGGACCGATCTTCGGCGCAAAACCACCAAACAGGGCGAAGACAATCGGGATGATGATCAGAGCGATCAGCGCGGACAGGCGCTTGGTCATGATCAGGAACATGAACGTGATGACCATGGCAAAGCCAAGGAAAGTCAGCATGGGGAATACTCCAGGCGTAGCGCGGCGAGTGAAGTGAGCGGATCGGGCGGGATCAGCGCAGAACGGGAAGCACGAGGCGTACAGGTGGAGTCAGAGCGAGGAGGCGGGCTACAGAGGACATCAGAATCACCATTGTTGTTGTTAATTGGGCCGTTCGTGCGAGGCATCACACGCATTGGCCAACCGGTCTGTTGCCGGCAGTGGGGGCGATCCTAATCGGGGAAGCTTTCAGCTACCTTTCGCTGCAGAAAGCTTTGAATGAACGGTCAACCGACCGTCGGGAGCCTTCGCCGAGCGAAGGCGAAGAGATGCCTTGATCAAAAAACAGACAAATTCAGCGGCCGAATCGCGCCCATCCAGATCGCGTGCTCGGTGTGGTCGAGCACATCATCACCGGTGTCCGGGTGCAGAAACACCACCAGACCTTTGCGATTGAGCGCCAGCCACGGCAGTACCTCGCCGATCAAATCCGGGCCGAAGGCCAATTGGCAGCTCCAGTCCGGGTGTGGCCCGACCGGACGTTCGTGGACGCGGCCCATCTTCAACGGGAACGACTGCGCAGCCAGCTCGCACAAGGCCCGGGCCTGGTCGATGGTGTTGACGTCGAAATAGACGTGGGCGTGGTAGCCCTTGATCGCTTGCATCTGAAACCCTCTGAAATCGGATCGAACCCTCGGCGTTTTCCACCGTCACACGCCATATAGGACAAAAACAAGGAAAACAGCCATGAAAAATGCCGAAACCCCGACGGTGAAAGTGGTGCTCTATGGTGCCATGGCCAGCCTGGGCGGTGCGTTGATGGCTGAATTGCTGCGCCGCCAGCACGAAGTCATTGCCATTCTCGACGACCTGACCGCTCTCGCGCCGCGCCCGGGTTTGCGCACCAAAAGTGGTGATCTGTTCGATGTCGAGCGGATCAATCAAAGCGTAGCGGGAAGTTCGGCGGTGATTTGCCTGCTGGATGCGCCGGGTTTGCCGTTCAGCAGCGATCACGTGGAGCGGGCCATCGTGCTCGGGCCGGTCGAACAGGTGCTGGCGGTTGATGCGCTGGTCGACGGCCTGCAACTGGCCAATGTATCGCGGCTGTTTCTGGTGGGTGATTTTGCCGTGCTCGATGAGCCGGATCTGGAAGATCGCCTGCAACGTCACGCGGCCGAGGAAATCCGCGAAGCGTTGCAAAGCAGTCCGCTGCAGTGGACGCTGGTCAACGCACCGCACGGGGTAGCGGGGCTGACGATTGAGCATTTCAGCCAGGTCGGCGGCAATCTGGAGCCAGGTCTGGCCGAACCCCTGGAGCGCTTGAATCGGGTGGCGGTGGGGATTGCCGATGAGCTGCGGTTGAATTTGCACGTGGGTGAACATGTAAATTTTGTCGTGGCTTCAGACTCGTAAAATCTTCAAACCGCTATGGAAGGCAGCGCCAGCCCGTTCAGGGATTCGGCGCTGCTCGCCTGTTCCGCCATCAACCAATCAACGAACAGTTGAATCAGCGCTCCCCGGCGCTTTCGTTGTGGCAACACCACGTAATAACCCAACCGCGACAGGGTCGTTTCGGCAATCGGCCGGCAGAGCAACCCTTGCGTCAGCAAGTTATCCACAAGGTGCCGCCAGCCAATCGCCACGCCTTGACCGCCAATCGCTGCTTGAATCAGCAACGTGTAATTGTCGAAACGCAATTGCCCCGGTGCTGGCGGGGTGGTGATGCCCAATTCGCGGAACAGACCGCTCCAGTCGAACCAGTTGCTGCTGTTTTCCCCGCGCAGATGCAGCAGGGGCAAATCCAGCAGGGCCTGAGCGGGCAGGGGCGCCGGACGATCCTTGAGCAACTGCGGGCTGCACACGGGAAACACCTCTTCGCTGAACAGCCAATGGCTTTCACCCTGTTTAAAACGCCCGTCGCCAAACAGGATCGCCACGTCGATATCGGTGCGCAGCATGTTGTGGTTGCGTTCGCTGGTGACCAGGCTGACGTCGACGTGGGGATTGGCTTCGTGGAAACGATGCAAACGCGGCATCAGCCAGTACGCAGCGAAGGCGAAATCGGTGGCGACTTGCAGCACTTCATGTTGCTGCTGTGCGCTGATTGCGCTCAATCCGGCGTCGATATTCTGCAAACCGAGGGTAACTTGTTGAAAAAGTATCGAGCCGACCTCGGTCAATCCGATGCCGCGGTAGATCCGATCAAACAGTCGCGTGCCCAACTGTTCTTCGAGCCGTTTGATCTGCTGACTGATCGCGGGTTGCGTGGTGCCGAGCTCAACCGCAGCCGCCGTGAAACTGCAATGGCGTGCCGCCGCTTCGAAGGCGCGCAGCAGGTCGAGTGACAAGTCGCCAAGGGCTTCATACATAAGCTGTGCTTATCCTAGTCATTGTCCGTAGCAGGCTTTACCCGATACAGCATGGGCTCCATGCTCGGTCGCAGCAATGTCGCATAAATATTCACTATGGAATGCCGCGATCACATGAAGCGCAAGAATATTCTTTTCATCATGGCCGATCAGATGGCCGCGCCAATGTTGCCGTTCTACGGACCTTCGCCGATCAAACTGCCGAACCTTTCCCGCCTCGCCGCCCAAGGCGTGGTGTTCGACGCCGCTTATTGCAACAGCCCGTTGTGCGCACCGTCGCGGTTTACTCTGGTCAGCGGCCAGTTGCCGAGCAAGATCGGCGCCTATGACAACGCCGCCGATTTCCCTGCCGATGTCCCGACTTACGCACACTACCTGCGCCGTCTCGGCTACCGCACCGCGCTGTCGGGCAAGATGCATTTCTGCGGCCCCGATCAGCTGCACGGCTATGAAGAACGCCTGACCAGCGACATCTATCCCGCCGACTACGGTTGGGCAGTGAACTGGGATGAGCCGGATGTACGGCCGACCTGGTATCACAACATGTCTTCGGTGTTGCAGGCCGGGCCATGCGTGCGCACCAACCAACTCGATTTCGATGAAGAGGTGGTGTTCAAGGCTCAGCAATATCTGTTCGATCACATCCGTGAGGACGGTGACCAGCCGTTCTGCCTGACCGTATCGATGACTCACCCACACGATCCATACACGATTCCCAAGGCGTTCTGGGATTTATACGACGATGCCGATATCCCGTTGCCTACAACACCGGCTCAACACGAACTCGATCCACACTCCCAGCGCCTGCTCAAGGTCTACGACCTGTGGGACAAGCCGCTGCCTGTGGATAAAATTCGCGATGCGCGTCGGGCGTACTTCGGTGCTTGCAGCTATATCGACGCCAACGTCGGCAAACTTCTGCAAACCCTCGAACAAACCGGGCTGATCGATGACACCATCATCGTGTTCTCCGGTGACCACGGCGACATGCTCGGCGAGAAGGGTCTCTGGTACAAAATGCACTGGTACGAAATGGCCGCCCGCGTGCCGCTGTTGATCAGTGCACCGGGACAGTTCGAGTCAGGCCGGGTCAGCGCTGCCGTGTCGACCGCCGACTTGTTGCCGACCTTCGTCGAGCTGGCCGGCGGCACGCTGGAACCAGGCTTGCCGCTGGATGGCCGCTCGCTGGTCACGCATCTGCAAGGGCAGGGCGGTCATGACGAAGTGTTCGGCGAATACATGGCCGAAGGCACCGTCAGCCCGTTGATGATGATCCGTCGCGGCGCCTACAAATTTATCTACAGTGAAAGCGACCCTTGCCTGCTCTTCGATGTAGACAACGATCCGCGCGAACTGGAAGAACTCAGCCAATCGCCGCAGCATCGTCAGATTTTCGACGATTTTCTCACCGAGGCGCGGGCCAAGTGGGACATTCCGGCAATTCACCGGCAAGTCCTGGCCAGCCAGCGTCGCCGCCGATTCGTTGCCGACGCGTTAACCATCGGCAAGCTGAAGAGCTGGGATCACCAGCCGCTGGTGGATGCCAGTCAGCAGTACATGCGCAACCACATCGACCTCGATGATCTGGAACGCAAAGCACGTTATCCACAACCCTGCCAAAACCAATAACGTTAAGGGGAAGTCCATGCGTAAGTTATCCACAGTAGTGACGGTTGGCCTGATCGCGTTGAGCAGCGCTTCGGCCTTCGCCGAGCAGAGCTGCGACACGGTGAAAATGGCCGATCCGGGCTGGAGCGACATTGCCGCGACCAATGCCATCACCGGGTTTCTGCTGGACGGCATGGGCTACAAGGCCAAGGTCGACACCCTCGCGGTGCCGATCATCTTTGGCGGTTTGAAGGACGGCCAGGTGGATGTGTTCCTCGGCAACTGGATGCCGGCGCAGCAGGGCTTCTACGACAAGTTCGTCGCCACCGGTGACGTGACGCAACTGGCGAAAAACCTCGAGGGCACCGAGTTCACCTTGGCCGTACCGGACTACGTGTGGGACGCGGGTGTGCATGACTTTGCCGACCTGAACAAATACGCGGACAAGTTCGACAAGAAGATCTACGGCATCGGCTCCGGCGCGCCGGCGAATATCTCGCTGCAGGAAATCATCAAGAAAAACGATTTCGACATGGGTCAGTGGAAACTGATCGAGTCCAGCGAACAAGCGATGCTGGCTGAAGTGTCGCGGGCGGTGAAGAAGCAGAAGTTCGTCACCTTCCTCGGCTGGACCCCGCACCCGATGAACGTGCAGCTGAAGATGCATTACCTGAAGGGTGGCGAGAAATACTTCGGTGACACCGGCAGCGTGTTCACGCTGACCCGCAAGGGTTATGCCGAGGCCTGTCCGAATGTGGGTAAATTGCTGACCAATCTTTCGTTCACTCAGGAGATGGAGAACAGCATCATGGCCGAGGTGGTGAACAAGAAGATCAGCAATGCCGAGGCAGCCAAGGCGTGGATCAAGGCCAATCCGGCGGTACTGGACAAGTGGCTGGACGGCGTGAAGACGGCGGATGGCAAGGATGCACTGCCAGCGGTTAAAGCCAAGCTCTGATTCACAAGCGAGTGACGGCTTCACACGCCTGCCCTGTGGGAGCGGGCTTGCTCGCGAATTCGGTGTGCCATTCAACATCATTGCTGACTGATATACCGTATTCGCGAGCAAGCCCGCTCCCACACGTTTTTCCCTGTTACTCTTCCGTCTTCCTTTAACCGCGAGGACCCATGGCCTTCCCCAGCCGTCACTCTCTGCTCCCCTTTCTCACCTGGCTACCGCGACAGACCCGCGCCAGCGTCGGACGGGATCTGATCGTCGGCCTCAGCGGCGCAATTCTCGCCTTGCCCCAGTCGATTGCCTACGCATTGATCGCCGGTCTCCCACCTGAATACGGTCTCTACGCGGCGATCATCCCGGTGTTGATCGCTTGTCTGTGGGGCTCCTCGTGGCACCTGATCTGCGGCCCGACAGCGGCCATCTCGATTGTGCTGTACGCCAGCGTCAGTCCTTTAGCGGTTCCGGCATCAGAGGACTACATCACCCTGATCTTGTTGCTGACCTTGCTCGCCGGAATTTTCCAGTGGCTGCTCGGTTTGCTGCGCTTCGGCGCGCTGGTGAATTTCGTTTCGCACTCGGTGGTGCTCGGCTTCACCCTCGGCGCAGCGGTGGTGATTGCCATCGGGCAATTGCCGAACCTGCTGGGGCTGGATCTGCCGGCCAAGGCTACGGCACTGGCGAGTCTGATGGATCTGCTGCAACACCTGCGGGCTGTGGATAAACCTTCGCTGCTGCTCGGTGTGGCGACAGTGATCGTGGGTGTAGGGTTGAAACAACTGCTGCCGCGCTGGCCGACGCTGTTGATAACCCTGGTACTCGCCAGTTTGCTGGTGTGGCTGTGGCCAGCGATGTTCGGCCATGTGCATCTGGTCAGCGCGTTCGTCGGCCAATTACCGCCGTTCAGTGCGTTGCCGCTGGATCTGGACTTGATCCTGCGTCTGCTGCCGAGCGCCGTGGCGGTGGGCATGCTGGGGCTGGTCACCAGCCTGTCGATCGCGCGCTCGATTTCGGCGCGGTCGCAGCAGTTGCTCGACGCCAATCAGGAAGTCCGTGCACAGGGCTTGTCCAACATTGCCGGGGCGTTCTTTTCCGGCTCGCTGTCAGCCGGTTCGTTTACCCGTTCCGGTTTGAGTTACGAGGCGGGCGCCTGCTCACCACTGGCGGGGGTTTTTTCGGCGATCTGGGTGGCATTGTTTGCGATTTTCGGCGCTGGACTGATTTCACATATTCCGATTCCCGCCATGGCCGGCAGCATTCTGCTGATCGCCTGGGGTTTGGTCGATCATCGCGCAATCCGTGCGTTGCTGCGGGTCAGCCGGGCGGAATTTGTGGTGATGGCGCTGACGTGCCTCGCGACATTACTACTGGAGTTGCAGACCGCAATCTATGCGGGCGTGCTGGCGTCGCTGTTCTTCTACCTCAAGCGCACCTCGCAACCTAGCGTGCAGCATTGGCGCGACGGTGAGGACGATGTCCTGCGGGTCGGCGGCTCGATCTTTTTTGGCGCCAGCCACTACCTGCAAATGCGTTTGCAGCGAATGCACGGCGCGCGGGTGGTGATCGAGGCGCAGCAGATCAATTTCATCGATTATTCAGGGGTGGAGATGCTGCACCAGGAGGCTCGGCGTTTGTTACGCCAGGATCGCAGTCTGACCTTGCGCCGGGCGCGGCTGCAGGTGGTGGAGGAACTGAGGAAGCTTGAAGGGCCGGAGAAATGTCCGATCCGGTTTGAGGATTGACTTGAAATCACCACGTACCTTGTGGGAGCGAGCCTGCTCGCGAAGACTGCGGCACATCCAGCATTGATGTGTCAGACAGACCACTTTCGCGAGCAGGCTCGCTCCCACATCGCTTTTTATTGGGCCAGCTGTCGGCGCAGTTCGGCGAGCACGGGTGCGGTGTCCGGGCGCACGCCACGCCACAAAAAGAACGCCTCAGCCGCTTGCTCAGCCAGCATCCCCAAACCGTCCATCGATACCGCCGCGCCATGCTCGCTGGCCCAGCGGCAGAACGCCGTCGGTTCCTTGCCGTACATCATGTCGTAGCACAGGGTCTTGCCCGGTTCGATCAGGCTCGGTGCGATTGGCGGGACATCACCGGTGAGGCTGGCCGACGTGGCGTTGATGATCACATCCACTGGCTCACGCAACCAGTCGAAGCCACTGGCCGACACCGGTCCGAGATCGCAAAACAATTCGGCCAGCAACTCAGCCTTGTCCACCGTGCGATTGGCGATGATCACCGACGCCGGTTGCTCCGCCAGCAACGGCTCCAGCGCGCCACGCACCGCACCACCGGCGCCGAGCAGCAGGATACGTTTGCCGGTCAGGCTGAACCCGGCGTTCACCGTCAGGTCACGCACCAGCCCGGCGCCGTCGGTGTTGTCGCCCAGCAGTGAGCCGTCCGCCAGTTTGCTCAGTGTGTTCACCGCGCCGGCGCGTTGCGCGCGCGCGGTCAGGCTGTTGGCCAGGCGATAGGCGTCTTCCTTGAACGGCACGGTGACGTTGGCGCCGCGCCCTTCCTGGAAAAATGCCGTGGCGCAGGCGGAAAAATCGTCGAGCGGCGCCAACAGCGTGCTGTAGTCGAGGTGCTGGCCGGTCTGCTCGGCGAACAGCTTGTGAATCATCGGCGATTTGCTGTGGCCGATCGGGTTACCGAAAACGACGTAACGATCCATCAGATATCCTCAGGCCTCGGCCAGCCAGTCGCGGTCCTGCAGGAAGTACTCGGTGAGGCGCGCTTCTGCGCTGCCAGGCGTGGCCTTCCAGTCATAGCCCCAGCGCACTTGCGGCGGCAACGACATCAGGATCGACTCGGTACGGCCGCCCGATTGCAGGCCGAACAGCGTGCCACGGTCGTAAACCAGGTTGAACTCGACGTAGCGGCCACGACGGAATTCCTGAAACTCACGCTGTTGAGCGGTGAACGCATCGTTTTTGCGCCGTTGCACGATGGGCAGATAGGCGTCGATGTACGCGTCGCCGATGGCGCGCATGAAGGCGAAACTGGTGTCGAAGTCCCACTCGTTCAGGTCATCGAAGAACAAGCCACCGATGCCGCGCGGTTCGTGGCGATGCTTGATGTGGAAGTAGGTGTCGCACCAGGCTTTGTAGCGCGGGTAGACGTCCGCTCCGAACGGCGCGCAGGCCTGTTCGGCGACGCGGTGCCAGTGGATGCAGTCTGCTTCGTTGCCGTAATACGGAGTCAGGTCGAAGCCGCCACCGAACCACCAGACCGGCTCTTCACCTTCTTTCTCGGCAATGAAAAATCGCACATTGGCGTGGGACGTCGGCACATGCGGGTTGTGCGGGTGAATCACCAGCGACACGCCGAGGGCTTCAAAACCGCGACCGGCCAGTTCAGGGCGGTGGGCACTGGCCGACGGTGGCAGACCACTGCCAAAGACGTGGGAAAAGTTGACGCCGCCCTTTTCGATCAGCGTGCCGTTCTCGATCACGCGGGTGCGACCGCCACCGCCAGCAGGCCGGGTCCAGGCGTCTTCGACGAAGCGCGTGCCACCGTCCTCGGTTTCGAGTGCGGCGCAGATGCGGTCTTGCAGGTCGAGCAGATAGGCCTTTACGGCGTCGGTGCGGGTCGTCATGGCTTCACCTTGAATCGGGCGGCGCCCCGCAGGCGGGCGACGCAAATGGGCGCGTAGCATAACACCGCAGACTGGCCCGCCGCAGTTGACGAAGATCAAGCATGGGAGTTGGATAGGGGGCTCACGAAAGACCCAAGGAGAGCAGGCAGATGGCAAAGCGTATCCAGTTCCGCGCCCACGGCGGCCCCGAAGTGCTCGAATATGTTGACGACGAACCCGCCGCGCCTGGCCCGAATCAGGTGCGTGTGGCCAACAAGGCGATTGGCCTGAACTTCATCGACACCTACTACCGTAGCGGCCTGTACGCGCCGCCCGCCTTGCCGTCCGGCCTCGGTGCCGAAGGTGCTGGCGTGGTAGAGGCGGTCGGCAGCGGCGTGACCCGCTTCAAGGTCGGTGATCGCGTGGCTTACGGCAGCGGCCCGTTGGGCGCTTACAGCGAGTTGCACGTGTTGCCTCAGGACAATCTGGTGCACCTGCCGGATGCAATCAGTTTCGAAACCGCGGCCGGGGTGATGCTCAAGGGCCTGACCGTGCAGTACCTGCTGCGCCAGACCTACGAGCTGAAGGGCGGCGAAACCATCCTGTTCCACGCCGCTGCCGGTGGCGTCGGTTCGCTGGCCTGCCAATGGGCCAAGGCGCTGGGCGTGAAACTCATCGGCACCGTCAGTTCGCAAGAGAAAGCCGATCTGGCCAAGGCCAACGGCGCTTGGGCGACCATCGATTACAGCCACGAGAACGTTGCCGAGCGCGTGCTGGCGCTGACCGATGGCAAGAAAGTCCCGGTGGTTTACGACGGTGTCGGCAAGGACACCTGGCTGACGTCGCTGGACAGCGTTTCGCCGCGTGGACTGGTGGTGAGTTTTGGTAATGCGTCCGGCGCGGTGGACGGGGTGAACCTGGGGATTCTCGCGGCGAAAGGCTCGCTGTACGTGACCCGCCCAACCCTGGCGACTTACGCCAACAATGCCGAAAACCTGCAGCGCATGGCCGATGAGCTGTTCGAGATGATCCTCAGCGGCAAGTTGAAGGTGGATATCAGCCAGCGCTATTCGTTGGCTGAGGCGGCTAAAGCGCAGACTGAGTTGTCGGCGCGCCGTACCACCGGTTCAACCATTCTGTTGCCTTGAGGACGCCATCGCTGGCAAGCCAGCTTCCACAAGAATCTTCGCTGGACATAGATTTCATGTACAACGCCCAGCCTGTGGGAGCTGGCTTGCCAGCGATGGGAGCAACTCGGTTCTAAGCCGGGCGCACGATATTGCCCGTGGCCAGGTCGCGAATCAGGCTCGGGTTCTTGCGCCCACCCAATGCCCCGCCCAGCACCAGATCAATCTGCCCCCGGAAATACTGCTCGACACGCAACCGCGTGCGCGCGGCCGGGCGCCCTTGCGGGTTGGCCGAGGTGGAGATCAGCGGCCCGACCATCGAGCACAGATCTCGCACCTGCGGATGATCGCTGACCCGTAGCGCCACCGTGTCGTGCACCCCCGTGACCCACTCCGGCAGCAGGTTCTGGTGCGGCACCAGCCAGGTGTTGGGGCCCGGCCAGGTGCTGGCCATGCGGTCGATCCATTCTTGCGGGAAATCTTCGAACAGGAAGTCGAACTGACGAATGTTGTCGGCCACCAGAATCAGACCCTTGTCCACCGAGCGATTCTTGATCGCCAGCAGTCGATCCACCGCCTCTTCGTTCCACGGGTCGCAACCCAGCCCCCAGACGGCTTCGGTTGGATAGGCAATCACCGCCCCGGCACGAATCTCTCGCGCGGCTTGTTGCACACGCCAACTGTTGACCATGAAAAAACTCTCCGCAAACAGGTTTCGCGCAGTTTACCGATCTTCCTTGTAAAACCCAGCCTGTAGAAACGTTAGTTCACCCGCGCAAACCAGCGGCCATTTTCACTCACCGCGCGGCCATCCATTTCCAGCTCGGTCAGCGCCGCCAGCACTTTGGACAGCGTCCAGCCGCTGCTGCTGGCCAAGCCTTCGCTGGTATGCGGCGCGGCGTGGAGCAGGCTGAGCAACGGATGCTCGTCTTTCACCGCGTCTGTGGATAACGGCAGATGCTGCCAGCCGCGCAGCGCTTCGAGGATGTGCTCGATGGTTTCCACCAGGACCGCGCCATCGCGAATCAACTGGTGACAGCCGCGCGCGCCGGGGTGATGGATGGAGCCGGGAATCGCATAGACCTCACGCCCCTGTTCCGCCGCCAGCCGTGCGGTGATCAACGAACCGCTGGCGACACTGGCTTCGACCACCAACACTCCGAGGGACAAACCGCTGATGATGCGGTTGCGCCTCGGGAAGTTGCTCGCGGTCGGCCCGGCGTCCAGTGGAAACTCGGAAAGCACCGTGCTGCCGGACGCAATCATTGCCTCGGCGAGTCGCCGATTGCGCTGTGGATAAAAATTTTCCAGGCCCGTGCCGAGCACGCCAACGGTGAGCCCGCCGACATCCAGCGCTGCTTGATGCGCAGCGGCATCAATGCCCAGCGCCAGGCCGCTGGTGATGACAAAACCGGCCCCGGCGAGGCTGCGGGAAAACGCCGCGGCCGTGTCCATACCCGGACGCGAGGCGCGGCGACTGCCCACCATCGCCAGTTGCGGATTTTCCAGAATCAGTGGATCGCCAGCGACAAACAGCAACGGCGGCGGATCGGGAATCTGCGCCAGCAGCGCCGGGTAATCCGGCTGATCCCACATCAACAAATGATGATCCGAGCGCTCTAGCCAGCGCATGGCGTGGCTTGCACCGTCGCGCACTTCGGGGCAGCGCCGCGCGTCGGCACTCGACACCGGTATACCCAGCGAGCGCCAGGCGCTGGCCGGGGCGCTGATGGCTTTCGAGGCCGAGCCGAAGGCTTCGAGCAATTTGGTAAAACGCTTGGGGCCGATTTCCGGCAAGCGGTGCAGGCGCAGGCGCGCTTCCAGTTCCGCCGGAGAAACCGGCGTGCAGGCAGACATCATCATGGATCATCCTTGATCATTACGAGCCCCGAACCATTCGGAACAAGCTGTGGATAACTCTGTTGGTAACTTGTGAAGCTTGCTTACGGATTTCGTACCTTGTCGAGTACCGCGAGCGAGCGCGATGCGTTGAGAACAAGGCCATAGCTGAGTTTGTCGTAGGTGCGGAACACCATCAGCAACCCGGCGCGTTCATCGGGAATTTTCAGCGGCTGGCCAGTGATGCGGTCGCGCACGGTTTCGCCGGTTTTCATCACCACCAGCACATTGCCTTCGGCGAGACCATCGCGCTTGCCCTTGTTCAGGGTCACTACGTCCATCACGCCGATCTGCGTAACGCCGCGCGGCACGTCGATGATCACTCCGTTGATCTTGCTGGTCGGTGCACTGGGCATGAAGGTCGAGTTGATCGAACGCTCTTCGCCGCTGAACAAACGGTCGCCGAGGCGCACTTCCTGGGTGGTACGTTGCAGGGCGAGGGTGGCGACGTCGCCTTCAGTGGCAACAATTTCACCGCCGCCAATGTCATCGGCGTTGATCCCGAGAAACTCCTTGGTCTCAGGATCGGTGTAGACCTTGCCCTGACGGAAGATGCCGTAGACCGGTTGATTCGGGTCGAAATGGCCGCGCGCAAAGATGCGGTCGCCAGTGCCACTGAGGACGCGTTCGGCATCGCCGGCAACGATGTACGGCGCCTTGTCGAAATCTTCGGCCTTGTCGACGATGCGGTTGCTCAGCAGAAAGCTGTTGATCGATTTCAGCGGAATGCTCGGAATCGCCTCGGCCACCGGGCTGGTGCGAATACGCGGTGACAATTTGATGGTTCCCCGCGACTCGCCGCGATTGAGCATCAGTTGTGGCTGGCCGTTGACATAGCTGAGGGTCAGCGTGTCGCCCGGATAGATCAGGTTGGGGTTTTCGATTTGCCGATTGGCCCGCCACAGCTGTGGCCACTGCCAGGGCTCGCGCAGGTATTTGCCGGAAATGTCCCAGAGTGTGTCCCCCGAAACCACCGTGTATTGCTGTGGAAAACCTTCCCTGAGCTGCACTTGCCCTTGCACCACGCCAGCCGAGGCCAACAGCAGCAGGGCGAGTAGTGTTTTCCTCATGCAGTGAATCCCTTTATCATGTGCATTCGCGTGAACCGTCAGAGCCCCCGTGGCTCGCTCGTGCAAACTGCACAAGCTACGCTTCACAACGGTAGCCTGCATCTTCGGACCTGCCAGGCCATCGCCCGACTTTACTCAACGTGTGCAGCAATCAAAGCCTATGGCCATTTTAAACATCCTCGAATTCCCGGACCCGCGTCTGCGCACTATCGCCAAGCCTGTGGCTGTAGTGGACGACGAAGTGCGTCAGTTGGTCGATGACATGTTTGAAACAATGTATGAAGCGCCGGGCATCGGCCTCGCCGCGACCCAGGTCAACGTGCACAAACGTATCGTCGTGATGGACCTTTCCGAAGACCGCACCGAACCCCGGGTGTTCATCAACCCCGAGTTCGAATCGCTGACCGAAGAAATGGAGCAATACCAGGAAGGCTGCCTGTCGGTACCGGGTTTCTACGAAAACGTCGATCGCCCACAGAAGGTCAGGATCAAGGCGCTGGACCGCGACGGCAAGCCCTATGAACTGATCGCCGAAGGCCTGCTCGCCGTGTGCATCCAGCACGAATGCGACCACCTCAACGGCAAATTGTTCGTCGATTACCTGTCCACGCTCAAACGCGACCGGATCAAGAAGAAACTGGAAAAGCAGCACCGCCAGAACGCTTGATGCCCCTCTTCAAAGGCTTGCTGCGGCAAGCCTTTTTCTTTTTATGAGACTCCCTTCATGACTGAGCCACTGCGCATCGTTTTTGCCGGCACTCCGGAATTCGCCGCCGAACATCTCAAGGCCCTGCTGAGCAGCCCTTACGAGATCGTTGCGGTCTACACCCAACCGGATCGTCCGGCCGGTCGCGGGCAAAAACTGATGCCGAGCCCGGTTAAACAGTTAGCGTTGGAAAATAATATCCAGGTGTTGCAGCCGCCCACTTTGCGCAACCCTGAGGCTCAGGCAGAGTTGGCTGCGCTGAAGCCGGACTTGCTGGTGGTGGTCGCCTACGGCCTGATCCTGCCGCAAGTGGTGCTGGATATTCCGCGTCTGGGCTGCATCAACAGTCACGCGTCCTTGTTGCCACGCTGGCGCGGTGCAGCGCCGATCCAGCGCGCCGTGGAGCACGGTGATGCCGAAAGCGGCGTAACCGTGATGCGCATGGAGGCCGGCCTCGACACCGGGCCGATGCTGCTCAAGGTCGTCACCCCGATCACCGGCGAAGATACCGGTGGCAGCCTGCACGACCGCCTCGCCGAAATGGGTCCGCCGGCCGTGGTGCAGGCGATTGCCGGCCTGGCTGCCGGCACCCTCGAAGGCGAAGTGCAGAACGACGAACTCGCCACTTACGCACACAAGCTGAACAAGGACGAAGCACGCATCGACTGGAGCCGTCCGGCCGTTGAGCTGGAGCGACTGGTGCGCGCCTTCAACCCATGGCCGATCACCCACAGCACCCTCAACGGTGAAGCGCTGAAGGTGCTGGCGGCCACACTCGCCAACGGTCACGGCGCACCGGGTGAAATCCTCAGCGCCAGCAAGGACGGCCTGATCGTCGCCTGCGGTGAACAGGCCTTGTGCCTGACCCGTCTGCAATTGCCCGGCGGCAAGGCACTGAACTTCAGCGACCTGTTCAACAGCCGCCGCGAGAAATTCGCCATCGGCACCGTGCTCGGCGCAACGGTGGACGCGCAATGAATCCGCGTCTGGCCGCCGCCAAGGCTCTCGCCGCCGTCCTCAGCGGCAAAGCCTCGCTGAACAGCTCCCTGCCAACCCAACTGGACAAGGTCGAAGACCGTGATCGCGGTTTCACTCAGGATCTGGCGTTCGGCACCGCCCGTTGGCAGCCACGCCTGTCGGCACTGGCGGAAAAACTCCTGCAGAAACCGTTCAAGGCTGCCGACGCCGATGTCGAAGCGCTGCTGCTGGTCGGTCTCTACCAATTGCTCTACACCCGCGTGCCGGCTCACGCAGCCATTGGCGAAACCGTGGGTTGCGCCGACAAGCTGAAAAAGCCGTGGGCCAAAGGGCTGCTCAACGCCGTGTTGCGTAACGCTCAGCGCGAAAGCGAAACGATTTTCGCCGAACTGGAGCGCGATCCTGTGGTGCGCACCGCCCACCCGCGCTGGCTGCAAAAGTCCCTGAAAGCGTTCTGGCCTGAACAGTGGGAAGCCATCTGCGAAGCAAACAACGCGCATCCGCCGATGATCCTGCGGGTCAACCGCCGCCATCATGGCCGCGACGCTTATCTCGGCTTGCTGACTGAAGCCGGCATTGCGGCGATGCCATGCGTTTACAGTCGCGACGGCATCATTCTCCAAGCTGCTGCCGACGTGCGCAGCCTGCCGGGTTTCGCTGAAGGCTGGATCAGCGTGCAGGACGAAGCCGCGCAACTGGCTGCCGATCTGCTCGATCTGGCGCCGGGGCAACGGGTGCTCGATGCCTGTTGCGCGCCCGGCGGCAAGACCTGCCACATCCTCGAAGCCGAACCGGCGCTGGCCGGTGTAGTGGCAGTGGATCTGGAAGCCAAGCGTCTGGTGCGCGTCAAGGAAAACCTAGAACGCCTCGGCCTGAGCGCCGAACTGATCGCCGCCGACGGTCGCGATACCGAAAAGTGGTGGGACGGCAAACCGTTTCAACGCATCCTGCTCGACGCGCCGTGCTCGGCCACTGGCGTGATCCGCCGCCATCCGGACATCAAGCTGACCCGTCAGCCGGACGACATCGTCGCCCTCGCGCAACTGCAAGGCGAGTTGCTCGACGCCATGTGGAAAACCCTCGAAGTCGGCGGCATCCTGCTGTACGCCACCTGCTCGACGCTGCCGACGGAGAACACCGAAGTCATCGCCGCGTTCCTCGAACGCACGCCGGGCGCCCGCGAGCTGGATCTGGCCACCAGCGCCGGGATCAAACAGCCCCATGGCCGCCAATTGCTGGCCCGGCAGGGCGGGCATGACGGGTTCTACTACGCCAAACTGATCAAGATCGCTGCCGCGCGCGGCTAAACGGATTCAACGGAGTGACTGGATGAAAATCATCATCCTCGGTGCAGGACAGGTCGGCGGTTCGCTGGCCGAGCATTTGGCCAGCGAGGCCAACGACATCACGGTGGTCGACACCGACAGCGAGCGCCTGCGTGACCTCGGCGACCGCCTCGACATTCGTACCGTGCAGGGCCGGGGTTCGCTGCCGTCGGTGCTGCGTCAGGCCGGCGCCGACGACGCCGACATGCTGGTGGCGGTGACCAACAGCGACGAGACCAACATGGTCGCCTGTCAGGTCGCCCACACGCTGTTCCACACCCCGACCAAGATCGCCCGGGTGCGCGAGGCGTCCTACCTCAACCGCGAAGAGCAGTTGTTCCAGAACGAAGCGATTCCGGTCGACGTGCTGATCAGCCCCGAGCAAGTGGTGACCAACTACATCAAGCGCCTGATCCAGCATCCGGGCGCCTTGCAGGTCATCGACTTCGCCGAAGGCGCGGCGCAACTGGTGGCGGTGCGCGCTTATTACGGCGGGCCGCTGGTGGGTCAGCAACTGCGCCAGTTGCGCGAACATATGCCGAACGTCGAAACCCGTGTGGCCGCGATTTTCCGTCGCGACCGGCCGATCCTGCCCCAGGGCGATACCGTGATCGAGGCCGACGACGAAGTCTTCTTCATCGCCGCCCGTGAGGATATTCGCGCGGTGATGAGCGAAATGCGCCGTCTCGACGAAACCTACAAACGCATCGTCATCGCTGGTGGCGGGCAGATTGGCGAGCGTCTGGCCGAGGCCATCGAAAGCCGTTATCAGGTGAAGATCATCGAGATGAGTCCGGCGCGTTGCCGCTATCTCTCCGACACCCTCGACAGCACCGTGGTGCTGCAGGGCAGCGCCTCCGACCGCGACCTGCTGCTGGAAGAGAACATCGCCGATGCCGACATTTTCCTCGCGCTGACCAACGACGACGAAGCCAACATCATGTCCTCGCTGCTGGCCAAACGGCTGGGGGCGAAGAAGGTCATGACGATCATCAACAACCCGGCCTACGTTGATCTGATCCAGGGTGGCGACATCGATATCGCCATCAGCCCGCAACTGGCGACCATCGGCACGCTGCTGGCCCATGTGCGCCGTGGCGATATCGTCAGCGTGCACTCACTGCGGCGCGGTGCGGCGGAAGCCATCGAGGCGATTGCCCACGGTGATGCGAAGTCGAGCAAGGTCATCGGCAAGCCCATCGAGAAGATCGGCCTGCCGCCGGGTACCACGATTGGCGCGGTGATCCGCAATGAGCAAGTGATCATTGCCCACGACGACACGGTGATTGAAGCGGGCGACCATGTGATTCTGTTCCTTGTGGATAAAAAGCATATTCGCGATGTGGAGAAGCTGTTTCATGTGGGGTTGAGCTTCTTTTAATCCTGAATCTGCGTTGTTTGAGATGGCCTCTTCGCGAGCAAGCCCGCTCCCACATTTGGAATGCATTCCTCCTGTGGGAGCGGGCTTGCTCGCGAAGACGGCCTCACTAAACCCCATCAACACCTGACACTCCCACGAAAGGAATCCACCCATGCTCGAATCCTTGGAAAAAATGCTCGGCAAGGGTGTGGATAACTCCCTGCTGCGCTTCGGCCTGGGCAAGGGTTATCTGGATCTGGGCGAAAACGCCAAGGCTGCTGAGCATTTCCAGCGCTGCGTCGGTTTTGATCCGAAATATTCGGCGGCATGGAAACTATTGGGCAAGGCGCATCTGGCGCTGGGCGATAACGCCGCCGCGCGTCAGGCGTGGGAACAAGGTCTGGAAGCCGCCCGCGCCCATGGCGATAAACAGGCCGAGAAGGAAATGACGGTGTTTCTGAAGAAACTTGATCGTCAGGCGCAGTGAATCAAAGGTAACGAAGACCAATACCGTCGGCATCCACTGTCACCACTTCCATGCGCACCCGTGGCGCGCCTGTGGGTAAACCCTGCACCTGGCCATAAACCACTGCGCCTTTGGGCAAGGAAGCCAAAACCGGATGCTGCACAAAAACCCCGGTAGGCGACAGGTTGCGCGTCTGCCCGAGGCATTCGCCAAAGCTGTCGTGGGTGATCTTGATACGGAAGGATTTACGTTGTTCGGACATCTTGTTGCGCCCTTTGATGAACGGTTGTGGATAACCTCGCCAGGGAAGTTATCCACAGATCATGCCAATCAGCTCAATACCAGCGCTCTTCGCCTGGCGGACGTTTCTTGAAGCGCTTCATGCTCCACATGTATTGGCTCGGATAGGCCGCGACGTAGCGTTCGACAACCTTGCTCATCGCTGCGCAGGATTCTTCGGTATCGGTGCTGTACATGGCTTGCGGTGCCGCTTCGAGAATCACTTTGTAGCCGGAACCGTCGGGCAGGCGCAGGGCATGCAGGAACACACCGACGGCTTTGCCACCGGCGAGCATGTTCGGCACGAATTTGCTGGTCAGTGCCTGAGTGGCGAAGAACGGCACGAAGATCCCGGCGGATTCGGCCGGTTCCGGGTCAGCGGGAATCCCCACTGCACCACCTTTGCGCACTTCCTTGATGACGCTGAGGATACCTTCCTTGGTCGACGCGGCGACTTTGTTGCCCAGTTGCACACGCTGTTTGCGCAGCAATTCGTCCACAGCCTTGAGCTTCGGCGGACGGTAGAAAATGATCGGTTTGCACTGGCTGCAATAGAAGTGGTTGAGCACTTCCCAGTTGCCCAGGTGGCTGGTGATGCCGACCACGCCTTTGCCTGAGGCCAGCGCATCCTTGAGGATGTCGAGGCCTTCGACTTCGCGCACCAGATCGATGGAACGCTGCGCCGGCCAGATCCACGCGCAGGCGCTTTCGGTCAGCGACTTGCCGATGTCTTTGAGGCTCTGGCCAACCAGACGCTCGCGCTCGGCCGGGTCCATCTGTGGAAAACATTTGGCAAGGTTGATCCGCACCACGTCGCGGGAACGGTTGGGGGTTTTCCACATGATCCAGCCAATCGCCGAACCTGCGGCCTGCACGGCCCGCCATGGCAGCAGGGCAAACAGCCGCAGAGCGCCTACCAGCAAGGCGCCTTTAAACTTTTCCACAGGTCACTCCTGATCTTGTGCGGTGCGCGGGGCGGCCATTCTAACCGCCGTTGGCGAGCTGCGCGTAGCGGTCGCAGTCCTGAGTGTGATCCATGACCATGCCCGAGGCCTGCATCAATGCGTAGCAAATGGTCGGGCCGACGAACGTGAACCCGGCCTTTTTCAGACCTTTGCTCATCGCCACGGCTTCGGGGGTGATCGCCGGGACTTCGCTGCGATCTTTGAAATGATTGATGACCGGTTGATCACCGACGAACGACCAGAGGAACGCCACCGGGTCCTCCAGCGCCAGCCAGGCCTGGGCATTACGGCGGGCGGCGTTGAGTTTGAGGCGGTTGCGGATGATTCCCGGATCGAGCATCAGTTCGTCGATTTCGGCGTCACTCATCTGCGCCACGCGCTGTACGTCAAAGCCGAACAGCACCTCGCGATAACGCTCGCGTTTGCGCAGCACGGTGATCCAGGAAAGCCCGGCCTGGAACCCTTCGAGCAAAAGCAACTCGAACAAACCCTGCGCATCGCGTAGCGGCGTGCCCCACTCCTGGTCGTGATAAGCCATGTACAGCGGATCTTCGGTACACCAAAAGCAGCGTGGCATAAGGCTCCAGGGGGCGTGCGCAGCAATGAATCGGGTATACTCCCGCTCTTTAAATCGCAGCCCAAGAAACAGGTGAATTTCGTGAGCCAGCCTACGCCAGCCGTGCGTACCTTCCAAGACTTGATCCTCGCGCTCCAGCAATACTGGGCCGAGCAAGGTTGTGTGGTACTTCAGCCCTACGATATGGAAGTAGGCGCCGGCACTTTCCACACCGCGACCTTCCTGCGCGCCATCGGCCCGGAAACCTGGAACGCCGCCTACGTGCAGCCAAGCCGCCGCCCGACTGACGGCCGTTACGGCGAAAACCCGAACCGTCTGCAGCACTACTATCAGTTCCAGGTCGTCCTGAAGCCGAACCCGGACAACTTCCAGGAACTGTACCTGGGCTCCCTCAAGCATGTCGGCCTGGACCCGCTGGTCCACGACATTCGTTTCGTCGAAGACAACTGGGAATCGCCGACCCTCGGCGCCTGGGGTCTGGGCTGGGAAGTCTGGCTGAACGGCATGGAAGTGACCCAGTTCACTTACTTCCAGCAGGCGGGCGGCATCGAGTGCTACCCGGTGACCGGCGAGATCACTTACGGTCTCGAGCGTCTGGCCATGTACCTGCAAGGCGTGGATTCGGTCTACGACCTGGTCTGGGCTGACGGCCCGTTCGGCAAAGTGACCTACGGCGACGTGTTCCACCAGAACGAAGTGGAGCAGTCCACTTACAACTTCGAACACGCCAACGTCGACAAACTGTTCGAACTGTTCGACTTCTATGAAAGCGAAGCCAAGCGCCTGATCGAACTCGACCAGCCGCTGCCGTTGCCGAGCTACGAAATGGTCCTGAAGGCTTCGCACACCTTCAACCTGCTGGATGCGCGCCGTGCGATCTCGGTGACCGCGCGTCAGCAATACATTCTGCGCGTGCGCACCCTGGCGCGTTCCGTTGCGCAAGCCTATCTGCTGGCACGCGCCAAGCTGGGCTTCCCGATGGCGACCCCGGACCTGCGTGACGAAGTACTGGCCAAGCTGGAGGCTGCACAATGAGTGCGCAAGATTTTCTGGTTGAACTGGGCACCGAAGAACTGCCACCCAAAGCCCTGAACACCTTGGCTGAAGCGTTCCTCGCCGGTATCGACAAAGGCCTGCAAGCCGCTGGCCTGAGCTACGAAACCAAAACCGTCTACGCCGCGCCGCGTCGCCTGGCTGTGCTGATCACCGCGCTGGCAACCCAGCAGCCGGATCGCAGCATCAACCTCGACGGCCCGCCACGTCAGGCGGCGTTCGATGCTGAAGGCAATCCAACGCAAGCAGCACTGGGCTTCGCCAAGAAGTGCGGCGTCGATCTGAGCGAAATCGATCAGAGCGGCCCGAAACTGCGTTACAGCCAGAACATCGCCGGCAAGCCGACCGCGAGCCTGCTGCCGACCATCGTCGAAGACTCGCTGAACGACCTGCCCATCCCGAAACGCATGCGTTGGGGTGCGCGCAAGGAAGAGTTCGTGCGTCCGACCCAATGGCTGGTGATGCTGCTCGGTGATCAGGTCATCGACTGCACCATCCTCGCGCAGAAGGCTGGCCGCGACTCCCGAGGTCACCGTTTCCACCACCCGGAAAGCGTGCGCATCGGTTCGCCGTCGAGCTATCTGGCTGACCTGCGTGCCGCTTACGTGCTGGCCGATGCCAACGAGCGTCGCGAAATCATCAGCAAGCGCACCGAAGAGCTGGCTACCCGTCAGGAAGGCACGGCAATCGTTCCGCCGGCACTGCTTGACGAAGTGACCGCGCTGGTCGAATGGCCGGTGCCGCTGGTGTGCTCGTTCGAGGAACGCTTCCTTGATGTACCGCAAGAAGCTCTGATCACCACCATGCAGGACAACCAGAAGTACTTCTGCCTGCTGGATGCCGACGGCAAGTTGTTGCCACGTTTCATCACCGTGGCGAACATCGAAAGCAAAGATCCGCAGCAGATCATCGCCGGTAACGAGAAAGTGGTTCGCCCACGCCTGACCGACGCCGAGTTCTTCTTCAAGCAAGACAAGAAGCAGAAGCTCGAAGACTTCAACCTGCGCCTGCAGAACGTGGTGTTCCAGGAAAAACTCGGCAGCGTCTACGACAAGGCCGAGCGCGTATCGAAGCTGGCTGCGTACATCGCCGCGCGCATTGGCGGCAATGCCTCGTGGGCCGCTCGCGCAGGCCTGCTGTCGAAGTGCGACCTGGCCACCGAAATGGTCGGCGAGTTCCCGGAGATGCAAGGTGTCGCCGGTTACTACTACGCCCTCAATGACGGCGAGCCGGAAGACGTCGCGCTGGCGCTGAACGAGCAGTACATGCCACGCGGCGCCGGTGCTGAACTGCCGGCGACCCTGACCGGTGCAGCCGTTGCGATCGCTGACAAGCTCGACACCCTGGTCGGTATTTTCGGTATCGGCATGCTGCCAACCGGCAGCAAAGACCCGTATGCCCTGCGCCGTGCCGCCCTGGGCGTGCTGCGTATCCTGATCGAGAAGAAGCTCGACCTCGACCTGAACGACGCCGTCGCCTTCGCGGTGAGTGCATTCGGTGCCAAGGTCAAGGCTGCCGGGCTCAACGAAGCCGTTCTGGAATTTATCTTCGACCGTCTGCGCGCGCGTTACGAAGACGAAGGCGTTGATGTTGCCACCTACCTGTCGGTTCGTGCCCTGAAGCCGGGTTCAGCTCTGGACTTCGACCAGCGTGTGCAAGCGGTGCAAGCCTTCCGCAAACTGCCGGAAGCGGCAGCGCTGGCGGCGGTGAACAAGCGGGTGTCGAACCTGTTGAGCAAACTTGAAGGTGCGGTACCGACCGAGGTACAAGCCAAGTACTTCGACAACGCCAACGAGTTCTCGCTGTACTCGGCGATCCAGCAAGCGGATCAAGCGGTGCAGCCAATGGCCGCAGCGCGTCAGTACAACGAGTCGCTGGCACGCCTGGCGGCATTGCGTGAGCCGGTGGATGCGTTCTTCGACGCGGTGATGGTCAATGCCGACGACGCCAATGTGCGGGCCAACCGTTACGCGCTGCTGGCGCGTCTGCGTGGCCTGTTCCTCGGTGTTGCCGACATTTCGCTGCTGGGTTGAGGGATTGCTGTTGAAACTGCTGATTCTTGATCGGGACGGAGTGATCAATTACGACTCCGACGCTTACATCAAGTCGGTGGCGGAGTGGATTCCACTGCCCGGCTCGATCGAAGCGATTGCGCAGTTGAGCAAGGCCGGCTGGACGGTGGCGGTGGCCACCAACCAGTCGGGCATTGCTCGCGGCTATTACGACCTTGCCACCCTCGATGCCATGCACGCGCGCTTGCGCGAACTGGTGGCTGAGCAGGGCGGTGAAGTCGGGCTGATCGTGTATTGCCCGCATGGGCCGGACGAAGGTTGCGATTGCCGCAAGCCGAAACCGGGGATGTTGAAAACCATCGCGGCGCATTACAACGTCGAGCTGGCCAATGTCTGGTTCGTCGGTGACAGCCTTGGTGACCTGGAGGCCGCCAAAGCCGTCGATTCACAGCCAGTTTTGGTAAAAACCGGAAAAGGCGAAAAGACTCAGGGCAAAACCCTGCCGGTTGGCACTCTGATTTTTGACGATCTGGCGGCGATTGCCGCAGAACTTATCCACAACTAGCGTACTTCTGACGTTCCTGACCAGGGATGATCGGGGTGCGCTTGAACAGTCGGGCATTGCCCCGTAACGGTAAACGTCACTATGTCGACACTGCGGGCCATCAGGATTTTTCTCTTTTACCTGCTGCTGGGCACCACCTCCCTGCTGTGGTGCAGCTTGAGTTTTTTTATCGCGCCGTTTCTGCCGTTCAAGGCGCGTTATCGTTTTATCAACGTTTATTGGTGCCGTTGCGCCTTGTGGCTGAGCAAGGTGTTTCTCGGTATCCGTTACGAAATCAAAGGCGCGCACAACGTGCCTGACCGGCCCTGCGTGATTCAATCGAACCACCAGAGCACTTGGGAGACGTTCTTTCTCTCCGCTTATTTCTCGCCGTTGAGCCAGGTGCTCAAGCGCGAATTGCTGTACGTGCCGTTCTTCGGCTGGGCCATGGCCATGCTGCGGCCAATCGCGATTGATCGCGACAATCCGAAAGCGGCACTGAAGCAGGTCGCCGCCAAGGGTGATGAGTTGCTCAGGGATAACGTTTGGGTGCTGATCTTCCCGGAAGGTACACGCGTTCCTTACGGTACTGTCGGCAAGTTTTCCCGCAGTGGTAGCGCTTTGGCTGTGAATGCGGCACTTCCGGTACTGCCGATTGCACACAATGCCGGCAAGTTCTGGCCGAAAGTCGGTTGGGGCAAGAAATCGGGAGTGATCACTGTGGTCATCGGTGAACCGATGTATGCCGAAGGCACGGGCCCGCGCGCTATCGCCGAGTTGAACGACCGGGTACAAGCCTGGAACGAGAAGACCCAGCGCGAAATGGGCTCGCTGCCACCCGCACCGCAGGCGCCTGCCGCGAGTGATCAGGTGGTTGTCTGAGAATTTGTGGATAACCTGTGTACGGTTTGCCTGGAAAAGGCTGAAAAATCATCCTAAGTAGCTGATTTATTTATATATTTCTCAAGATAATAAAACACCGTAAAACGTGCATAAGTTTTTTTCGGATGTTAAAAAACCGGCTGATATAGCCGGTTTTTTGTGCCCGTCATTCGACGATCAACGGCAGTTCAAGGATGAAAGTCGTGCCCTGATCGACCACGCTCTGACACTCGATTCGCCCGCCGTGATGATCGACCACAGCCTTGACCATCGACAGCCCCAGCCCTACGCCATCAATGCCCTTGGCCGAAGAAAAGCGCCGGTATTGGCTGAACAGCTCCGGCAATTCCTCGGCGTCGATGCCTTTGCCCTGATCCACCAGTTCCCATCGCAACCACTGTTCATCGCAACTGATGCGCAACTCAATAGTGCTGCCGTCCGGGCTGTACTTGATCGCGTTCTCCAACAAATTGAACAGCGCTCGGGTCAGCAGTCCCTGATCCGCCATCACCAGCCGTTCCTGGCAGGGCTCGTCCATGACGTGAAGCAACTCGATGCGTTTTTGCCGGGCGATGGGCAGCGCCTGATCAATGACGTCCAGTACCAGCATCGCAAACAGGCTCGGTTGAAAGTGATACGCCTCGGATTCCGCTCGCGCCAACAACACGAACCCGTCAGTCAAGGCCAGGGCTCGGCGCACCTGCCGTTCGATTTGTTGCAACAATGGCGAATCCGTTCCGGCCTCATGCCGGTGCACATCGAGCAACGCGAGAATGGCCGAGTGCGGAGCGCGCAGATCGTGAGACAGGAACCGCAATAGCACACTGCGTTGCTCCTCAGCGGCGCGTTCGGCGCTCAGGTCGGTCAGGCTCAGCAGCCAGCCGATGGGCGTGTCACCGTCCACCGGCAACAGCGCGGCGCGCTCAAGACGCAGGCTGCGCTCCTTGTGATCACGGAACTCAAGCAGGGGGAGGGCGGACAAGAGCGGACGCGGCGCTGTGAATAACTCCGGATAGCCGAGCCGCGCCAGTTGATCAAGGATGTCATCGCCCACCAGGTTACTGTCGAAGAGTTGGCGAGCCTTGCGATTGCCCAGCAGGATCAGCCCCTTCGGGTCACTGATCAGCGTCGCCACCGGCAGATATTCCAGCCCATCGGCGATGAACCGTCGGGTATCGCGAGTACGGCTCATGGCTTGTTCGAGCGCCATGATCTGGCCCTGCAAGCGATCGCCCCCGGTGAACGGAGTGCGGCGGCGCTCGGGAAAGACTTTCGGCTCGCTGTCCAGGCGGGCAAGCTCCCAGCCGAAATAAGTCAGCACCCCACTGAGACGCCGCCAGTTCCAGATCAGATAACCGAAGAGCATGCCCAGCGCGGCTGGCGTCGGCGACCACCAGCGCCGGGTTTCCGTCAGCCCGGCACTGGCGAGCAGCACGCACGCCATGCCGCTCAGCGTTATCCACAGCGCCCAGCGCGGACGCCAGAGCAACAGCCCCAGCACGCATGCCACCAGCCCTACCGAGAGCAATGCGCCCAGGACTGGCGAGACGTCACGCAGATTGACCTGGGCGCGATAAGACAACAGCGCAGTCAGCGGCAACAGCACTAGACTTATCCACACCCACTCGCGCACCAACTGGCGAAACAGGCGTTGCACCTGGCTTGGTTCACGGCTTTCGTGCCGGCGCCGGTGATTCATGGAAGCGCGCCGCAGGGAAAAGGGCAGGAAGGCTGGAATGGTTTCATGGGCCACAGGTCAGAGACGTAGACCCGAAGAATCATAGCGGACGTCGATCATCGACGAGACGCTTACTTTCACGGCAAAGGGCAAGCCGCTATGGTGGTCCCCCCGATTGCCCAAGCAACAAGGAATCACCGCGTATGCGCGTTGCGATACTGGACGACGAACCCGCCGAACTGCGTCGGGTCGAGCAAACCATGCAGCAAATGGCTGAGGCCGGCGAGCAGCCATGGTCGCTGTACAGCTTCGAGCGCGGCGAAGATTTGCTGCGGCAATTGCGACGGGAAACCTTCGACCTGCTGATCCTCGATTGGCAATTGCCCGACCTGACCGGTCTGGCCCTGCTGCGCTGGACCCGCGAACACATGGAAGCGCCCCCGGCAGCGATCATGCTCACCAGTCGCGATGGCGAAAGCGATATCGTTCAGGCGTTAAATGCAGGGGCCGATGATTACGTCAGCAAGCCGTTTCGCCCCAATGAATTGAAAGCACGGGTGGCGGCGGTGTTGCGGCGGCACAGTCAGCAGCGCACGGCCGCTGGCGAAGTGCTGAGTTTCAACGACCTGACGTTTGACGATGCGGAGCTGACGGTCACCCGCGAAGGCAAACCGATCATCATGACCGAACGCGAATACCGTCTCGCGCGTTGCCTGTTCAGCAATCTCGGACGACCATTGTCGCGGGACTATCTGTATGAACGGTTCTGGCCCCATGAGGAAATGGCATCGTCGCGACCGCTGGACACGCATATCTATCGCCTGCGCAACAAGCTCGGACTGACGGCAGACCGTGGTTGGCAACTGCTGACGATTTATGGCTACGGGTATCGGTTGGAGAGTGTGGCGGCCGTTACCTGAACGACTGAAAATCAAAACTGCCAGGGGGTGCGTTATCCCCACCTGACAGTCCTGTTTCAGTTCAACATAAGGTCTTTATGCTTCGCTGTTCATTGTCAGACAGGAATGGCTGTCTTGCTCAGTGGGCATCGGGAACCGTGGCTGATGAAGGGAAGCGATATGACGAGGAATGTTGGCCCGGGAATCCAGCGGCACCAGCCACCGTTTTGATGATTGCGCGAGATGTTCGGTCAACTTGCCCAACAACTCCCCGCTGTTGCGCCAATGGTGCCAATACAAGGGCACATCGGTTGGCTTGTCGGGTATCAACTCCACCAGCAAGCCACGCTGCAGATGATCCAGAATCTGCAACTCCGGAACCAGTCCCCACCCCAGTCCGGCTTCTGTCAGTCGTATAAATCCTTCTGATGACGGACAGAAATGGTGCTCGAAACTTCCGAGTACGCCCAACGCTGCAAGGTAGCGATGCTGCAGAAAATCATCGGGGCCAAACACCAGCGCCGGGGTGCGGGCAATCAACTGGGCATTGATACCGTTCGGAAAGTGCCGGGCGATAAACTCCGGACTCGCCACTGCGCGGTAGCGCATTGCCCCGAGCAACAGACTGCGCGCCCCCGCCATTGGCCGTTCCGTTGCACAAACACAGGCGGCCACTTCACCGGCACGCATACGCCTGAGACTGACCGCTTGATCCTCGACGACCAGGTCCAGCAACAAATTCTGCTCAGCGCAGAAATCGCCCACTGATCGAGCCCACCATGTCGCCAAGCTGTCAGCGTTCAAAGCGACGCGCAGGCGTTCCGGAGACCCGTCTTCATCCAGAGAAGGCACGTGACTCTGAAGGTCACGCTCAAGCAAGCGTACCTGCTGAACATGATAAAGCAGCCGTCGTCCTATCTCGGTTGGCACCGGTGGCGTCACGCGTACCAGCACCGGACGGCCGACCCTGGCCTCCAATAGCTTGATTCGCTGTGACACTGCGGGCTGGGACAGACCAAGAACCTGGGCTGCTCGTTCGAAGCCTCCCTGTTCAATGACTGCAGAGAGCGCAGAAAGCAATTTGTAATCAAACATCCGTTTTCCTTATGGGTGATCAACAATATCTTTTTTACTTCGAAGCGGAATCTATTGAGAATCGATACTGCAGGCACAACCGTTAGATCCCTCACAGTTGTACTGCGCGCGATTGTCTGGCGTTATTGCCATTTACCAAAGTTGATGTATTTCAGGAACACCCGAGCTGAACAACTAAACATTCAAACCGGAGGTATTAGTTAACACCAGACCCTGTAAAAGGTATACATAATGGAATGATTAAAAATTAACTCGATAGCGTGCCTAACGAATTAAAAAATACCAGCGAAATTCTTGTTCAGTTCGACGGAGTGAGTTGTGCAGAGAACTACATTTACTAATGCCAATCGATTGGCATTGGCCGATATTCAGAGCAGGTCCAGCGATGTAACGTTTGCACTGAAATTTACAATCTATCTGGCGTTGATTATAGCCGGTGGTTGTTTCGCACTGAGTGACCACCCATGGGAAATCGCCATAGGCGTCATTCTTCTTGGATCAATGTTCGCCCATGGCGTAGAACTTCAACATCAAGTTCTACACTCACAAGGGTTCAGGAATAAAAAGCTTAACGAACTATTCGGCGTGCTGCTCGGCCTGCCGATGCTGGTTTCATTCGCTGATTACAAAGCCAGTCACATGCACCATCACCGTTATCTGGGCACTCCAGAGAATCGAGAGTTCTTTGATTACGGAGACCAATATGGCGAGTTATCACTTCGTTCTATCAGCGCGCTATTAACCAGACTATTGATGGTTTCGCACTACCCACGTTTTTTCAAGAATGTATTTATTGCATTCAGCTCGCAGTACGAAAACGTTTCCAGCAACGTTTCCAGACGCATCAAGCGAGATCATCTTTCGATGGTCTTGATGATTGCAACGCTGGGTCTGGTTTCCTTTCAGTTCGGGTATGAAATCATCGTCTATCTGTGGGTGATTCCGCTCATGTTTGTCGCGGCGCCGGTGCACGCCCTGATTGAGATGCCAGAGCATTTTCGTTGCGCGACGGATTCAACAGACCCTTACGAAAACACCAGAACCATTAAAAGCAACGCGTTCATGAACTGGTTCACCAACGGTAACAACTACCACGTTGAGCATCATCTGATGCCCGGGTTGCCTATTGACCGTCTGCACGACCTGCACGAAAAAATTCATGAAAACTGCCGCTACCTGGAAGTCTCTTATAAAAGTTTCTATCTGGGACTGCTCCGTTCAATGCGCAAAAAATAACCCGCACTCCTTGCAAGATTGGAAGCTGACTCCGACGGGGCGTGACACGTGTTCGGGACTGGCGCGTGCTCGCCTCTGGTAAGGCAAAGGAATTGAAATGAATCTACAAGATCGTTCCACGTGTCAGACGACCATGCCGCCGTCGACCGTAAACTCGCTATCGGAACAGACAGCGCTCAACTCATTTTACTTGCGAGAACTGGCTGAACCAAGCGCCTACAAAATGGCGCCTTTTCACCACGAATATGCACGCACCCAAGCGTTGGAAGATGAATGGAACGCCTTCGAGGAAAGTCGCATCGATAAAACCCGGCTGCCAAAAACGGCCGCCGACTTTTTGAAGTGGTACACCCGCTTGCATGCCACTCATCGCGATGAGGTTTCACCGTTTTTCACTTGGCTGGCGGAAGAGTCGACGCTTGAAGAACTGAGCTTCTACATTGCCATGGAAGAACAGGTCGACGGTCGCTTCGATGACGTCATCGCCTTGGCACAATTGGGTATGACAGGCGATATGAAATTGGCGCTTGCGGAAAACTACTGGGACGAAATGGGCTTGGGTACGCTTTCCGAAATGCACACCGTGCTGTTCCGTAAATCCGCAGAAAAACTGCACGAACTCATTGGGCCCCAGGCCAGCATTCAACAAGCCCCGGCGGAGGCCTTGAAGAATGGCAATCTGCTGCTGATGTACGCATTGCGGCGCCAATATCACCCTCGTCTGTTGGGCGCACTGGCGATTCTTGAACACACCGCGCCCTACCGGTTCTCCCGAACAGTCAAAGCCATGCGTCGTCTGCATATGCCCGAGGACGTTATCTATTATCACGACATGCATATAAAGATTGATGCCAATCACGGCAAGCAACTTCTCTACCGTGTGTTGATGCCATTGGCGAAGTCGTGTCCTGAAGCCATTGAAGAAATGTGTATCGGCTGCCTGATCCGATACAACGTAGCCGTCGACTATTACAAAAGCATCGAACTGGCCATGAACACCAGCAAAAAGCTGTTGACGTGATACTTGGAGAACTCCTATGAAAAGCAATCTTGCCAATACTGAGCCACAGACTATCTGGGCACTCAACAACAGCCGCTTTGTCGCAGGGCACGCCGCTGAACTTCTCGGCGTGGATTTTTCCGAGATGCCCGAGTGGTCGGAGTTTCAGGGTTATTGGGAAAACCTGGAGCTTGATCGTTACATGAATGATGGTGGCCTGTACCGCTATCGTCGCTTCGGTAAATTCAAGTGGTATGCGAACGGCAATCGTCTCGAGCAGCAACCGCATGTTCCGTATTCCCAACCGGAGTATTTCAATCCGCTGAATGGCGGCATCGACCGGCACTTCGCCCCCGTCACTGCGGAGATGGCCAACAATGAGGTACTGAAAAAGCTTCTGCTGAAACTCGCGAACACTTTCAGTGAAATCGAAGATGTTCAAGGCTGGAAAATCAACACCTATTTCAATCGCATCCTGGCAACGCCAAACATGACGGGGTTGCCGGTACCCGAAGGCAAACACCGTGATGGAGTGAAATTCAGTTGCCTGTTCATGGCCGACAGAAGTGGTGTGATCGGGGGTGAAACGACCTTGGTCGACATCATGCATCAGCAACCTATTTATGTGGGCACGCTGGAGAAGCCTTGCCAGGCATTGCTATTCAGGGATGACACGGTTTTTCACGATACGACAGCCATTCAGATCAGTAATGGAGCCGACAGTGGTTATCGAGATCTGCTGGTTATCGAGTTCCACTGACCGTTCTCGTCCAGCCTATTAACGTATCCGGGTGAGGTGGTTTTATGTCCAGGGCTGAACGTATAGATGCGGCAATGACGATCAGGGTTTTGCAAGATTACGAATTGCCCATGACGCTGGTGTTGCTGTCGGCTTTTTATCCGGATCTGAATAAAGACCTGCTGTTAGAGCGAATGGAAACTGTCGCCAAGTTGAATTGGCAGTGTATCGGGGTATTCGAAGGAACTGAGTTGGTAGGCCTGACAGGCTATTGGCTGAATACTCGGATTTACTGCGGAAAATATTTATATATCGATCATTTCATCATCAGACCGGGAAACCGGTCTCGAGGGGTAGGCGCGCAACTGCTCAGCTACATAAGAGCCTTGGCCGATCACTACCAGTGTGAACAGGTCTGCCTTGATACATTCGTTACCAATTCAATGGCGCAGTCTTTTTGGACCCGACACGGTTTTTCAATCGTTGGTTTTCACTACGTCGCCAAATAAATACAGGGAGCGTTACATGAAAAAAGAATATTCGCGGGAAGTGATCTACAGCCGAATGATCGGTTTGATCAGCGAGGAAGAACTGGCCCTGTTAGCCAGCAAGACAATTGCCGTTCCAGGATGCGGCGGTGTCGGATATACCCACGCCGAAACACTGGTGCGCATGGGCGTGGGCGGGATCAAGATAGCTGATTTCGATACCTTTGGACCGGAAAACTTCAACCGCCAGTTTGGCGCAACGACTCATACGGTCGGGCTGAACAAAGCCGACGTTCTGCGTGAACGTCTCTTGTCGATCAATCCGGCCTTGCGCATTGAACAGTTCGACGGGGTAAGCGCTGAAACAGTCGACGATTTTTTGACTGACGTGGACATGTTATGTGACGCCATGGACTATTTCGTGATTGAGCCGCGTATTCAGATGTACCAAAAGGCGCGGGAACTGGGTATTCCAGCGGTCGTTTCCTGCCCCATAGGCTTCGGCGGAACATTGCATCACTTCCATCCTGAATCGATGTCATTCGAAGAATATTTTGCGCTGAAGCCCGAAATGTCAGAAACGGAAAAACTGGTCAATTTCGGGATTGGTCTCGACCCGCTTCATTTGCACCGTGCCTATCTGGAAGATCCGAAGCTCGATTTCGAAGAACGTAAAGTTGCCTCTCTAAGTTCTGCCTGTTTACTGGCTACAACCCTGACCGCGACTTTTACACTGGCCAAGTTATTGAACCGGGAAATGTTTTTTAAACCAGTGCCTTATGTATATCAGGTTGATTTCATGGCCGGAAAATTCGAAGAGACATTGGTCAGTGATGGGGTATTGGGACTAAAGAACAGTATTTCAAATAACCCGGAAAAGCTTTTTGCATAAAAACGTCACCCTGCGCAGCACAGTAAGGTGTGATAAAGTTTCAAAACACTCATTATCGTGAATTTTCGTGAACATGAAGCCACTTATTTTTATCGACGGGGAAGCCGGTACGACTGGACTTCAGATACATTCGCGTCTGAACGGTCGCACGGATATTGAGCTTTTGCAGTTACCCTATGCCGATCGCAAGGACCCGGTAAAAAGGGCTGAAGCACTTAACACCTGTGATGTCGCGATTCTCTGCCTGCCGGACGATGCCGCTGTTGAAGCGGTGTCGTTCATCGAAAATCCAAAGGTACGTGTACTTGATCCCAGTTCTGCCCACCGCACCACACTTGGCTGGGTGTACGGTTTGCCCGAACTGACCGCAGGTCAGGCTGACATCATCACGACAGCCAAGCGTGTATCCAATCCTGGATGCTACCCGACGGGCGCTATCGCACTACTGCGTCCGTTGACGGAAGCGGGGGTGGTGCCCAAGGATTACCCGGTCAATGTGCATGCCATTTCCGGATATTCCGGTTCTGGCAAATCGCTGATCGACGCCTATGAAATCCCGGATCATCCGCAACACACGGACGCTCCGTATCGGGGTTATGGCCTGAACCTCAACCACAAGCACGTCCCTGAGATGATGGCTGAGGCATTGCTGGAACATCGGCCTATCTTCACGCCTGGCTATGGCAAGTACCGCCAGGGCATCGTCTTGTACGTACCGCTGCATCTGCGCTTGTTGCCCGCTGGCGCCTCGGTGCAGCAGATCCACGCCTGCCTCAGCAATCATTACGCCGATTCCGAGTTCATCAAGGTTGTTCCGCTGGATCAGGTCAAGACCGTGACGCAACTGGACCCGGAATACCTGAATGACACCAACCGTCTGGACATCTATGTCTTCTCGGATGAGAAGTCGGGCCAGGTACTGCTTGCTGCGGTGTACGACAACCTCGGCAAGGGCGCATCCGGCGCGGCAGTACAGAACCTCAATTTGATGTTGAACGGTCAGGCTTGATGCAAGCGAATCTCCCTGTCACCCGGCCACGCCAGCGGTGACAGGGCAGATTCCAGCATTAACAGCTTATAGATGACATATTCATGTCGCCTCGAACTTAAAAAGTAATAGTTCACGCCCTTTAACTTTAATATAGCCGCGTACTGATATCTCGAAAAATAACGACCAACTGATTACTTAAAAGTAACCTGGATGTTTCCGCTCGCCCATAAAAAATTAAAACCTCAATCGAAACTACTTGATGTTTACCAGCCTCTAGCCTTATTAAAGGATTAACAGTCAATGGCTATTCTTGCGCAGTTTGATCTGGTCAAACCAAAGTATCCAAAGTCCGATCCACGCATGGACGGTTTTTATTCTTCTACCGCCTATGTAAATGGCCTCGCCGACGCACATCCCGGCTTTATATGGCGGGAAGTTCAGGACAACCAACAGCTTCTCGATGAGCGGTGGGGAGAAGGGTATCTTTATACGCTTTCGCTGTGGAAGAGCCCGGCGGCCTTGAAAGATTTCTTGTATAAAACGCCGCACAACGACTTTCGTGTGAGAGGTGCGGAGTGGTTCCTGCCTATCAGCAAACCACGGGTAGTGATGTGGTGGGTGAATGAAGGTCATATTCCGACATTGCACGAAGCCCATGAACGCTTGCAGTTGCTTTGGGAAATCGGAGCGTCGCGCGAAGCGTTTGATTTGAAATCGAGTGAATCCCCGATTGTATTGAGTTGAACATTGCCTCGGGCCGCTGCAAGAAATTCAGGGTTTAGTGGTTCATTACTCCGACGCCCATAAAAAAGGCCTGCTTATGCAGGCCTTTCTTGGTTTCGGCAACACACACCGGATCGCGCGCGCGGTGTAGGTTCACAGAATAGATGATTCAGGAGCCTCAACAAACACTGATAAAAGATCAGCTTTTTTGTGATTCCGCCTACCGGGATTTACTTAATAAATGAGAAAAACCTACTCGCTTCACACAATAGTTGATCCCACGTAGAACGGGACATAGCAACGCGTGCTGCGAGAGGACGTTCGGCGACTGCCAGGCGGTTCTGTTAAGCAGAGTCGTGCTCAGTCTGTGGATCAACCTCAAGATACTCATAGCTACCCTCGCCACCACCTTCTTTTGCATAGTGAATCACTAAGCGGCTGCTCTTCTCATCGTAGGACATGCCATCGACAAAACATTCACGGGCCATATCTGGATAAGCCTTTAGCAGAGAGGCGATATTCCGCATAACCCAAGCGATGAAATCAATATGCAGATCGCGCCAAGCCGAGCCGTATCCTTCGTCCTTTTCAGACGGTTTGAATCCCATGACGTTAAGGCAATATCCCATCAACCTGACGCTGTCTAGGTTTGGTGCCTTTACTATTGAGTTCCATAACATCGAGTGGACCAGCTTTAGGATTTTTCCGCCTGCCGCAGTGCGTAGTTCACTTGAGTTTAGGATATCGTCCCAGATCAGCGTGTACTGAATTTTTCTGGATACCCTACGAGGCTTACGGACTGACGAAGCTGCTTCAATTAGAGAGAATATGATGCGTGCAATATCTTCCGAGGCGTGCTCAACGTAAGTCTTGCCTTCCTGATCAAGGTCATCCAGCACTTTGACCATGTCTTGAATCAGCGTGCCCAGGGTACGTAGTCGTAGGTCGAGGTCATCGTTGAACCTCAAATCTGTTAACTGAAGGTCTTCAGTAATGTCGGAGTAGATACCCTCGATTTGTAGATAGGCCCAATGCAAAGAGTTCGGTTTTGAAGCGGCGCCTGCTCCCACGTGGACAGTGAACGCTTGGAGTACCAGACGAAAATATGCCTTCCACTGATCAATGTCCCAAGGTTTGCGGCGCGAATACTCAGGACTGAGCAATGTATCAATATGCCTGACCAATTGTGGGTTTTGGCATAGCGCCGTGGTTACGGGACGGGTAATGCCTTCCAATCCCGACGCGTAAAAATCCTGCTCATGGTACAAAAATGAGTTCCGATTCTCGATAGCTGCGGTGACGAGGCTCTTCGCGATGACATTGATCTCACCACTGTATTTGCTCTGCTTGCCTACAGTGTTGAACAGATTGATGATGAACCTCGGTGATCCCTCGACCACCGCCCGAGAGAACTTCGGACTGCCCATGGCCATGATTAGTCTGAGAGCATGCTCCTGCGTCTTTGTAATCTGGTCTGCGGTGCAATTGTCCGGCGCGCAGTTCACAATCCTTGAAACGGATCTCGCCAATTCGTCGCCAACAATAGCCAGCTCGGTTGGCGAACCCCGCAACAGACGCCTTTCGACGCTGCGAGAAAAATTTTTAGCATTCCAGGAGTTGAATCTGGCAGGCCAGAAAAAAGCTAACCAAAGCCAAGTGGCCAGTACCAGAAAAAAACCGCCACCCAGCAACAATTGCCACGACTCGGGCGTCAGCCAATCTCCAAGCGGTACACGCGATTGGCTCGCACGCCAATGATCAGTCAGCAGCGCCAGAAATCCCACGATGATAGTAATCGCCACGGAAGCCCTTCTTACCGGGAGGGCCGCAGTGTCAATGCGAAATTTGTAGCGCAGATCTGCGACGGTCCAAACGACCAGTGTCAAGGCAAGACCACTGATGAGCTCGGCGAATCCAAAGTATTTTGGGGCAGTTTTGTCGAGCGCAAAACAGTCGAAAGCGAGGGAGGCAAGCCAAGGGAGATTGAACGGATAACATTGTTCAATAGGCATCTGTACATCCTTTTAAGAAGCCATGATTGGCTTTGTGGAAATTAAAGGCGTTGCCCACTTCGGGCTATGCCGCTAGTCATGAAGTTAGAGTTTTCGATACTAGCTATTTAGTAATATAGAGAAATCAACTTCCTATTAAGACTGTTTTTCATCAAAAACCGGAAGATGATTTTTATGGAACTGTTCAATTCCATAACGTCTTAGTCTTTCCAACCACTCTTCTGCCACCGTTCTGGCTGCACCCAACGATACAGCGGCCTCGCGTAGCAGTGTAAATTCGGTTCGTAAAGTGGTTGGCGTAACTCCCGGATCATCGGTGTTGACCAATACCCGAACAGGCCCACGCCGCAAACCATAGCGGTTATATTTGCCGCCTTTTGAGAGCAACGACTCATCTGGCGGACTCCATCGAAAAATCGGGTGCTCGCTATGGTTTTCCAGCCGGGCAATATAAATATTCGACGTCGGATTGGTTTCGATGATCAGCCCCATCTCGTCATACTGGTCCATTAAGTAATCTTGCAGGGCGTGCATGAACTCCAACTCTTGGGCAGTATCTACATCATTGATGATTCCACGGACCGGCTTGGCATGCTCTCCATATAGCGCTTGCCCATCCCACTCACCGCCCGCTCTTACGACGACCAATGGTAACTTTTTCAGCGCCGCAATATGCTGATGACGGTAACGGAAAATGCGCGCGGCTATATCTGACAGATTGTTAATCACTGCAGCGTCTGGCACAGCACACCGCTCGCGCTCGTTTCTTGGCTGATCGTCGTACAGCTTTTGCCATAGATGATGACAGTTACGGCGCAAGCACCAAGCGCGAAAAAGTACCGAAGGTGGCACAGTCGCAAATTCTGATCTGGATTTGCTATCGCCTTCCTGTTGATCTACGTCCAGTTCAGGTGGCTCAAGCCAAAGGGTGAAGGGGAAGATGCGCGCAATACGACGCTCGATGATAGGCAGCACTTGCTGCGCTAGGGGTAAACGACCGCTTAATGTTGTGGCGTAATGCCAAAGCCAAACCAGATTGTCCAGGTGCTCATCCAAAGGGAGCATCATCTCGCCCTGCCGAGCCACCCATTGTGCGGGGTCGATACCCAACGCTAAGGCATGTCCCAGGCGATCGCCATCGCGCATTTCACAAAAGCGCACCGTTTCGTCGACATGACGCATTCCAGACAAGGGATGGGCATAGTCCTCCCCAGCGTGAATACTCAAATGAAAACCGCTGCTGGCCGGCTCACCTTCTGGACGCGACAAAAAGCCTCGCCGCAGCCAACGCAGTATTGGCGCAAACCACTCGATACGTAGATCGTTTTCATCGCCGGCAACGTCCAGTCCGCGAAACCAGCGTGAGGGATGGAACTGAAAATGCTGATTTAGCTGACCGCCTAGAAATTCTGGCAATGCCCAACCGGCATGCCTCGATAAGCCCGTAAGCAAATCGTCGGCACTTTTCCAGAGTTTTTCCAATTCTCGACCTGGAGCCCGCTTTTGCCTTTGAGTTCGAGAAAAATGGCCGCAAAAATGCCAACGCTCCATTGATCTCAGATAATGCCTGGCACTACCCTCAACGCTGATTTCATGCTCGCCAAATATATAAGGCGGAATGGTCGCGTGAAGCTTGCTTTGATTCGCAACAGCACCAGCCAGTTTGCTCACGAACTTGGAAGAAAACGTTCCGATCATGGCCTTTACCTCCGCCACATCCTCACGTCCCACCAGCAGTCGGCGTACATTGTCCTGCAAGAGAGACACTCCTCCACGCCTCAACGGGCCCTGGAAGTAGCGCTCAACAAAACGGGTCAAGCCTTGACCATCCATAATGAGCCGCCGCCGCAGCTCATTGAACATTTGCAGCCAGCATAGGATGGCAACACGCCACGAAGGCAAAAGATTCGGATCGCGATAGAGGCAGCAAAGATAGAGCAGCAGCCAGAGCCAGTGATTGGCACATCCGCGCATCATCGCTTGGGCGAACTGGCCACATACCCATGACGCAGAACCTACTGTCGCCGTAGCGTGGCTCGCTGCCAGCAATTCCCAATCCGGAAGCCTTTCTTTGACAACCATTGGGTCATTCAACTGCAGGGTAATATCCTGGTCCCTTGTAGAATGTTCGAGCAGTTGAATCAGTAGCTGCCGCATGCGTTTTAGCTGCGGGTCCAAGTGCTGCTTTTCGTTCTTTAACCAGTTTCCATCCTTGTCGCTGCCCCTCAATCCGTCACAACCGCCTGCCCTCAGCAAATAGGCGCCAAGAATAGCACTGTCCGTCGCAACGCCCCCAAGATGTACATGCCCTTCAGCATGCGGCAAGAATGGGTTAGGTGGCGGTGCAAAGAAAGGTGCCTGCGCTGAGACGACACGACTGATATCCCCCTCTGTTGGCTGCGGGCTCTCCTTCAGCCAACCACTCAGATGCCAGCTAACCAGCAGTGTAGGGTCCAGTTCCGCCGCGAGCCGTGCATAAGCTTGCACCTCGGTTTCGCGATAGCAAATCATGTCCCCATTACGCATTAGCTGTTGACTGAACAACTCATCCAGCCACGGCAACTCTGGCTCAATGAACAGCCTTGCATCGCACATCCGTTCCATTAGCCGGCGAACATCGTTCAAGCGAAAACGGCGCGGATAGTGCGCGTCCAGCGTGTCCACCAGCAACTGATAGCAGTCCCCTTGTAGAGCATGCCACCTGTCTTGCGCCATGCCCTGCTGCGGGCTGACCAATTCAGTCCACAACCGCTCTGCAAGCCGACCGCTTCCATAGAAGCCGCCGGTTGCGTGTTCAGTGAGAGAACGGTTCAGCATCAGTTTTGACTAGCCAGTAATGCCTGATTCGCGCTCGCCAGCAATTTCAACTCACTGCTACCAGAGTATAACTCGGTCATTTCAGTGATGATTTTTTGGCGCTCGTCTTCTGTGATTTTACGTAACTTGATCTGAAGGAATTTCGACGTCAGGCGAGGTGGCGGAGTAGCGTTTAGCTTGCTAAATAACCATTCCCTCGCGCTCACATTTTTTGCTTCTTTAACCCACGAAATAGCCAGCACCTCTTCTAACCAACTTCTGATTGGATGATCTGCAAGGAAGAAACTGGCGGTGCGGGTGCTAGCACCAAATTGACGCTTGGAAAGAGAGTCGAGATTGTCTTGGCCTTTCTGCCCTGTCGTCGGAGCAAACGGCAAGATGTTCATCTTGAAATGGGGGTTCTGCTCAAAGTTGTGTGGCGAATTCAAATTTACAGTAGCCACCACATCCGGGAGACCGAACAACCTGCCCTTTTCAAAGCTTCCAAAGGCCGACCAAGTTGCGTGGAACACCATACCCACTTTATCCAATGCTTTTCCGGCATCCTTCATGCCATTGGGCACATTTCTAAATTCGGCTACCTGGCTATATACCTTGTTGAATACCTTGTAGATTAGCCATGGTGAGAACCTTACTTGGTCCAACTGATGACGTTCACGCCAAGTCTCTATGTCTTTCTGCAATAGCTCAAGCTGTCGATTCAGCCTTTCCAGTACGTCATCCTCACCACTTTCTACAGGCTCGTCGTCCTCATCAGGCCCAAGATTCAGAGTTTTAGTAGGCGCCAAAGCACTGGTGGAGTGAAAAGGTGCATCCTGTACAATGGCTTGCAGGGTTTGTAGGCTGACCGGGCCAACGAGACTGGCAATAATCAGCTCAAAAACACGGCCAATATTCAGCATCATGCTGCGGTTAGCATTTGTGTAATAGTTATGGTGAGTGAGTAGTGAAAGTAAGAAGCAGGCTTTGTCTCCAACCTCTTCAGCTGCCACAGACCTAGAAATCACCTCCCAGTACTTCCAATCTTTTGCCGAATTTACTCCCACCTCTGCTACAGGATAGGGCAACAGGGTTTGTTGAGCATCTAACCTCGACAACCAGCCATACGGTAACTTATCTTCTAAATGTACCTGCCATTCTGAAAAGTCATTTTCCTTAATAAACTGATTTAGCCCAGCAGTCTCGTGTTGTAGAGGCTGGAACAGCGGCGTATCGAAAATACTACCGTTACGTTCCTCTTCACTGATTTCAGCTAGGTGCTGCCAGTATTGATAAGCCTGTAGCACTAGATAAACTGCCCCGGCCTGTGGTTCGTACTGGAAGTAATCACTCAGAGTACGTTCCCAGCTAGATACCGCCGTCTGATCCAACCCTCCGACAGTGAGATCTATCGGTTCGTGAGACTGCTCTGCAAATAACCTGTATGCAGGGCCGAACTCCCGTTTCGTTTCTTTATTCAAACGCTGGTGTTCGGCATGAAACAAGTTCATTAGGTCAAGACGGACTGTGGGCATTTGCCAGGCACGTTTGACTTGCAGAGGGTTCTCAGCCAAACGCACCGCTTGTGGCAAGCCTTGGATTAGCTCCGAACAACTGTTGATGAATTGTGTAAGCGCACGCAATGAAGGAATAGGCAGCGTCAGGCCACTACCTTCGCGACCATTGACCGGACCGGCTAAGAAAATGTCCAACCAAGCATGAAAATTGGGCAGCGAAATGACACTTGGCAGACCCAACGTAATGCCCTGATCGCGCAGGTATTCACTCACCGGTGGCATGAACAGTCGACCTGGCAAAGGCAGCACTTTGCGCTGATACTCATTGGCTAGTTCAACGGCTGTAGTATATGCCTGCCCCGGGTTGTACTTTGAATCCTTGGTCAAGCGACCATGAAAGTCTCGCCATGTTACTTCACGATACAGCTCGCGATCCCCACTGACGATCGGTAGTACGTAAGGTGTGGTCAGATAACGTCGTACAATTTCCAAGTTCTCAAATGCACGATTGAGCGAGGTGTCTACATCATCAATCGGTAGCACCAACAATTTTTTACCCAATAACTGCAAAACGGCCTTGAAAAACTCCTGTACGCGATCAGCCAAATGCTTATTTCCGAAAAGCGCACGAAGCTTATCCATACCGCGTTCGTCGTGTTGTACCTCTACGCACTCCAGCGCCTGGGCGAGTTTATCCAGTGCATGGTTTAACTGCTTGTAACTTTCTGGATTGATGCGTTGTGAATTTTTGACATCCTCGTCCGATAGTATCGCCGCCACTATTATGTGCAGGAAAAGGGATTCATTCTCCTCCAGCAGTGTAGGGTCGACCGGCTCAAGAATATGGATATCCTTTAAGATGTCTTCATGTGCACTTTTCAGGTACGTGCGTAAATTCACCAATACTGAAGTTTTTCCGGTGCCACGCTCGCCATCAATGGATACCGCATTGTGGCTCCGAATTTCGTTGAGTTTGGTGCTATCCCCTTTAGCATTGACCGTATGAAGAGCTTTAGTGATGAACCCAGCTAATTTGTGGTACACCGCCAATGGCAGCAGAGTTCTTTCATCATCTAGGTTGGCAGTTTCTGGTGCATGGAGCGGAATGTAACGGCTTGTAGTATTAGGTATTGACATTCCATGCCTCATTTTTTCCTGGGTAAGATTAGCCGCTGCTAGAGTAGGGCCATTCACAAACTGTATCACAGTGCCATCAGTTGGCGTCGCCGCCGAATTGACCCAGTAGATGAGACGTCACTGACCCAGGTCTGCTGCTAGCGAACCATTGCCTTCATTGGATTTGTGCATATTTGAAGTTGGATCAGTCTTGCGTCAGCAGGTGGATCAATTCGGTATCGACGTGAACAGCAATGGCAAAAACCAGATAGATACTGTATAAAAAACCAGCAACCCATTTGCGGCAGCTCGATCGGCTACCGCTGTGGCAACCCATTCGATTCATATCGATCGGGTCACCAGTCATTGGATGAAATCGGTAGAAAAGCCTAGGGAACTAAGGACAAAAGGGTTCATTTTGTCCAATGTGATGTTACCCTTTTAAGGGACGGTGCGACATCGCGCCGTTTTGTTTTGCATCGAAGACTGGACAAAATGATCGAGCCACGAAAGCACCTGACGCAGATCGAAGTAGATCGCTTGATTGCCGCGACCAAAGAGAGTCGTCACGAAATGCGTGATCGCTGTCTATTACTGCTCATGTTTCGCCATGGCCTGCGCGTTTCTGAAGCCTGCGGTATGACCCTAGCGCAAGTTGATGTTGAGAATCGTGTCCTATACGTTTATCGCCTTAAAAAAGGCCTATCTACGACCCATCCGCTACGTACAGATGAGTTGAAGTATGTAAAAGCTTGGCTTCGGGTGAGGGCTCAAATGCAACCTGAAAATGATGCTTTTTTCATTTCAGAGAGACTGAATCCTTTGAATCGGCGTACCGCTTGGGATGCCATTCGTCGATATGGCGAGAAGGCTCATTTACCTCTAGCTACCCATCCGCACATGCTGCGCCACGCTTGCGGGTACGAACTGGCCAACCAAGGCGCAGATACACGGTTGATCCAGGACTATTTAGGGCACAAGAACATCCAGCACACCGTGCAATACACGGCAGCTAAATCAACAAGGTTTGATAGGTTGTGGCCAGCAGCGCCACGCCGTTGAGCTGAACAGAAGATAACGGTGCGACCAGGGATTGCGACCCTGGCCACACCTGACCAATGTCTACTGACAGGAGTAGAAGCAATGGCTAATGAGTATGGTATGACAATCGAAGCAAACAGCGAAGTCTACGTAGGTACAGGTGGCAGTTCCATCAAGACACCCGCGCCCAAAAAAGCTCGTGGATCGCGGAAGAAAAAACAGCCTCTGCGCACCATCGATTTGTTTTGTGGTGCAGGTGGAATCACTGAGGGCTTTAGACAAGCGGGGTATGTCAGCCTCTATGGCAACGATGTGATGCCAGAAGCCATTGAGACGTTCAAGCTCAATCATCCAGAAGCCATTGCAGACTGCCGTACTATCGAAGAAGTGGATCCAGCTGAGGTTAGAAATCTTCTCGGTCTGGAACCTGGTGAACTAGATGTTCTAGTAGGAGGCCCTCCTTGCCAAGGCTTCTCTATTAACGCCCCAGAGCGTTTTCTCAGTGATCCACGGAATGCTTTGTTCAGGCACTATGAGCGTTTCCTGGAAGAGTTTCTGCCCAAGGCGTTCGTTTTTGAGAACGTACCTGGCCTGCTGTCTCTTGATGACGGAAAAGTGTTCCGTCAGATCATCGATATTTTTACCAACCTGGGATACCACGTAACGGCCAAAATTCTGTTCGCGGCTCATTATGGTGTTCCGCAAGAGCGCTGGCGTCTAATCCTTCTGGGCTCCCGCTTTAGTGAAGTTCAGCATCCTGAGCCCACTCATTACGCAGTTGGCCGCGCCAATTTCCGTGGCGGTAGCACGATGACGTTCCAGCTGTCTGAGGGTGACCGCTCCCGCCTCAAGCCATGGGTAAGCGTTGGTGAAGCCATTGGTGATCTCCCCCGCTTAGAGATGGGGGAAGGGGCTGAAATTGTCCAATATCAGTCAACCGCTCATAGCTCCTACGCTCAAACAATGCGTAATGGCGCGCAGGAAACCTTTAACCACATTGCCGCCAAGCTATCTAAGCAGAATGCTGAGCGTATGAAGCATGTAAAGCCCGGTGGATCATGGCGTGATATCCCCCACGATCTTTTACCTAAAGGTATGCAGCGCGCCCGCAAGTCTGATCATACAAAACGCTATGGTCGACTACATAACGATGGCTTGTCGGGGACTATGTTGACCAAGTGCGACCCACACTGGGGAACAGTTTTTCTACCTGATCAAGACCGAACTCTGACAGTGCGCGAAGCAGCACGCTTTCAGTCTTTTCCTGACACCTATCGTTTTGTAGGTTCTCGCGTATCACAGTACGAGCAGGTCGGAAACGCAGTCCCTGTGCTGATGGCGAAAGCCATCGCGGATCAACTCGACAATCACTTGGCTGACCAAAAAGACATGCTCATTGAAGTAGCACAGGCACAAGAAGAAGTCTGCGCCTGATTGTCTTAATCTGACTCTGGTAAAAGTTTTTCGAAATCACCAAAAGCAAGCAGGTCAGATCCACCGACCTGCTCTATTGGAACAGGCCAGACAAACTTATCGCTGATCCGATCTTCAAAAGTCGAAAGGGGTACCGCCTTACCTCCTGTTAAACCCTCTACTGAACGTTCAAGGGTAGTGTATCGGACTTCATCACGAACAATGCGTGTACGGTTTTGGCCTTCGACTTCCTCGAATCGCACGACAAACCATGCGATATCAGCGTTCGAGATGTCTTTTACATTATCCATTTCACCGATAGAGTCAAAGAAGGCGCGATCTACAACCACGGCCATTTTCTTTCCCCATCTGCGAAGCGTTGGAACTTTGATTTGAAGCTGCGGCATAAGACGTTTGGGCCCGCTGCTACGGTAGTCGGGGCGGCGGCGTCCAGCCGGAAAAATAACCCAATCAACCTCTGCATCGCTAAAAGCTGCGAACTCGCCCTTCATGGCATCCCCAGAAAAATAAACGGCCTGAATTTCCAGTGCCGCCCATTCCATAGGAGCCCCTGACGGTGTCTTCGTGCTGACAAGCACCATGTCAATCCGGCCTACGTCTTCGCCCCCCTCATTATCTGTTGTAGCGCCGGCTTCTAAAAATCCAACTTCAGCAACGAGCATCGGGTCGGGGTCACCAAGAATGGCTTCACCTACCCATTTAAAAATCTCTAAGTTTTCATGGAAGCGATTTGGACACGTTGCCCTCAGATCACCCTGTTTACCTTCGACAGGAACCCCCATGGCTCGCCCTGTCTCTGGATGGGTCGCATAGGAATAAAGACGTAATGAGCAGACCCCTCCGTCCTTTGAGCAAACAGCATCTTGCTTGCGCGCTTGAAATGGACACAGTTGTTTAGTTCGAGCTGTCTTCAGTTTCAGGTTTTCAACCGCAAGTAGCTGCCTTTCTTTACCTGATAACTGAGTCAGGTTGTACCCATACAACTCTCCGATTCCGAAGCGAGGTGTTAGATCTTTTGGTTTTCTAGGTAATTTGGCCATAGCTCATAAAGTTATCAGATCCGTCGATTTCGGCCGAGAGCTTTGTAAAATTCTTAGAAAATTACGTCCAACTCATTAATGCCGCTTATGTGAACAGGAAGTAGTCAGCTTTCTAGGGGATACGGTGTAATTTGTACTCCGGCTATAGTAAGCAGCTTGTACAGGGTCGCAATTTTTGTTCGTGTGCCCCGCGAAGCACAGTAAGTGAATATGACCCGCTGTTTAGCACGGGTGAAAGCCACAAAAAATCCTGCCGTGGCCTCAATTTCATCCTGAGAAAAACTCCACCAAGCGCCATCATCCAGTCCGACGAAGATAACGGTGTGATACTCAAGGCCCTTGCTCTTGTGGATCGTCATCAAAGGAATTGCGTGCACGCCTTCGTACATGTCGAGGGCGTGGGACCAGTCCTTACTGTGGAGCGAGCTGGATAAAAGATGTTCCGCCGTTGCGTCTAACACTTTTTCTAGCCAGCTCCCTTGGCCATAGGCGGCGTTGAAACGGATCACATGCTCTACACCCACGAAATTTAGGATGTCGTCAACAAGTGCGCGTGAGGCCACCTTACTTCTCGGGGGGAGGGAGTAACGTGCAGCCAGTTCGGTTGCATAGGTGTCCAACACACGAGCGAGCCTACTCTGCCTGATTGAGTCATCGGCATCGATCCCTCTCATTGAGGCGAGCCAATTCTGGGAAGTCGACCAATAACTTCCCGCTCGCGGAGTCATTGATAGGCGGAGAAAGTTGACCACCAACTTCGAGATTTCCTCTGTCATCAGCTCCTGCAGCATTACTTTGCCGACCATTCCAGCTTCGTTACGCAGCGCCAGATTTTCGTTCGCGAAAGCAGATTCCAAGAGTTCGGCATATTCTCCCGCTTTTTGTCGAACCAGTATGACGAAGTCTCGAGGAGTCAGTTTCTGGTCGGCAATGTATGACGCTACTGATTGCGCTAACTGACGCGCTTCAGTTTTCGGACTCGGGAAGTCGAGAATTGAACAGCTTTCTCCGTCAATTGTGCCGTCAGTCTGAGATACCGGCTGCACAGCTTTTACATCTAACGCCTGGGCCAACACGTGCTGGATACGTACCAAGTCCGGCGAAGATCGGTAATTGTTAAAGAGCGAAGTCCGGACACCTCCGAAATCAGCATCAAAGGCAGAGAAAGGGTCATCCATCGCCATTGCCCAACGCATGATCTGCTGCTTGTTATCTCCGACAGCAGTCACGATGGTTTCTGTGCCTTGAAAAATTGTGTTTACCAGATCGTACTGAACCCTGGTGGTGTCCTGGAATTCGTCCATGAACAAATGCGAATAGGTGAGGCGCAAGGCATCCCGCGCCATCGGATTGACTCGCAGCAGCAATTCAGCGAGACGGCCAATCATTGGGAAAGACAGCACACTTTTGCCACCGCCGTGGAGCGACATTCGCCAGAACGCATCTGCCGCCCATTGCGCGACAGTTGGGTCTGGCCATCCTTCTACACGCAACGGTGAGCCGAGCAGGTGCCGACGTTCAAAGGTTTTAGACCCTATCTCACGCACATCATTTCTTGTTCCGATTACCTCAGGTGGCGGTGGAAGGTCATGGAGGTACTCGCGAAAATTTCGCTCCGTGTGAGTCGTGATCTCGTAATCGGGTCTTGGCCTCCAGCGGTCAGGTAATGCCTGACCGAAGCGGTCGACCAACCCTTTTGCAAACGCATCAAACGTCATGGAGTCGAAGCGGCTCGCATGGGAGTGGTGACAGCGCTGACGTACGCGTGCTGCCAGATTAGATGCCGCATCACGTTTGAAGCTGATAGCCAGAATGCGCCGTGGAGATGGCGCAGTGTCCGTCTGAAGGAGAAAGGCGGCGCGTTGCGCAAGCAGTTCTGTCTTGCCAGCGCCTGGTCCGGCAATAACGGACCGATTCTTTTTCGAACGAACCACCTTCAGCGCATTCGCTTCCAGAGCTTTAACCCCGACGGGTTTCCAATCCTCCCGAGCTATTCGGCGTGACGAAACGGCCATGATCAGTCTCGCCTCAGGGAGCTTGCAATATGTCGAATGACCTCAGCCAGAACTGCTGGCATATCTGCGGTTAGGTTCGCCTTACTAACACGCGTCAATGCCGCCAGATGCGTGGCTGGCTTGCTATGGGTGAGGAAGTGGTAACGATAGCTCGGAAACAACGCCGGGTAATCTTCATAGGGTCCAGTGTATACAGAAAGTCCTGGACCTGACGTCCCCAGCACAACCTCTGCTGCCTTGTCTGCGGTCATACGTGGACCACCCCCTTTAGGAATTACGGCGGCATAGTCATCGGGGAAGGCATTTAGCATTGCGAGATCAAGGTCGAGCGGAGCCGAAAAGTAGACCCCGTACTCCTTCAGCCTATTGATCCAGCTCAACTGAGTGGAGTGATTTGCTACATTGCGCCATCCGTGCATCCCTTGCAGTTCTTTGTCGGTCAAACTGCCGGTTGATGTTTGTAGCAATTTGGCTTTGGGGGCACCGAACTCAATAAGCTTCTCTAGGGCTGTCTTTACTCGCCCCCATCCTCCACCATCACGACCGAGATCCAAGTCCAGAAGAGTTGCGTAAGGAATACCTAGCCCCTTAAGCAAGCGCCAGAAATATTGGACGTGTCGCCCTCCTAGAGGGACGATCGCGACAAAAGCAGGATCGATGAGGAGGTCAAGCGCTTCAGCGAGTTGAGGAAGGACGATTCTTTCCGAATCACCCTCAACGAGCAGGACAAACCGTGCGAAGTAAAGCTCGGGATAGGCCAATATGGCACCACGCACAAACTTGCTGGCCTCCACATCATCAGTTGGCAGCTCAATTCGCTTCACATTAGATATGCGCGTCTTTGCGTTACAGCGGCAGTAACGGACCTCGCTTGGCTCGACTCGGCTAAGAACCGCCGGCGAATGACTCGTGATTATGGCCTGCGCACCGCTGGCCTCAGTCAACGATCGAACCTGTCGGATGATGCGAGCAAGAAAGTAGGGTGAAAGGTGGTTTTCTGGTTCCTCAAGAGCAAACAGTGTGAGAGCGGGAATATGGAGTGCATCCTCTCGAAATCCGGCCACAGAACCTTCAACGACCTCGCGCTCTAGGTCAAAAACGGCGGCGGCCAATGCAAAATAAAATAGCGACTGCTGTCCGTCGCTGAGGGCTTCAATACCTCTTTCTCGCCCGTCAGGTCCCTGCTCAAATATGACCGCGATCTTGTTGATCACTTCCTCAAACCGTCGGCTCACCAGACTGAGCCTAGGCTTGGTATTGGAAGCGTCGTCATGCAGGTCTGCCCAGCGTGTTTGCAGAGCCTCGGTGATTGCGGTGATCGCAGACTCGCCTTCAAACGCAGCGGTCAGGCTCTCAGTCGCCTCTTGCACTTTGTCTTCGGTGTCGGTGGACCATTCAATGGCCCTCAGGAGACGTGCGGCCAGCGTACCGGCAGTTGCTCGGATTTGGCCGGCGGCGTCTCGACTTGCCGGGGTGTAATAAAGTTGTATGAGGCCCCGATCGGTCACTGCCACCGGTTGGTATTTGTCCTCTGCGGGCTCGTCATCTAAGCAATCGATCCAAAAAAGATTCTGTGACACCTCGCCCTCAAGCGTACCGTCGTCATCCCACTGTGCTTCAAGCCGCATTCGGCAAACGGGCGCCTGGGCAGCTCTCGTAATCAGCATGTGCCTAAATGAAGGGGCGATGGTTTCCGCGGTTGCAGACCCGTCCAACAATTCCGGGAAGGCAACGATCGCCTCGATGAAGAGCTCTTTTGAATCGCGGCTCTCAGGATCCTCTCCAGGAGCTAGGTGGAAATCCGAAAGTGATACGGTGCGCTGCGCCCGCGTTACCCCAAACAGCTTCGACATAGCCTGCAGAAGCGCAGTTTTACCCGCAGCGTTAGGGCCAACGATTGTGGTGATCTCATCTGAGATTGGAATGGAAATCTCATTCGGGCCGAAACAGCGAAAGCCAGATATCGTGATCGACTCGATGCGCACAGGTTCCCTCCTCAATGCGGTAACAGGCACACATGCTCGTTACTATTGGGCGAGGTTAACGCAGTAATAGTTCGCGCACAGCCCTTGAACCCGGATTTTTGTGCCATTTTCGCTTGTCTGGCCAAAACGTCGGGCTAACCGCGTGAGAGCAGCAAGCTGATTCCAGGCCCCCGAACAGCAGCCGAGAACACCCTTAATTTTTGGCGCTGGTGCGACTTTGACCCAGACTGCCGGAATTCATTGACCCACCCGAAATACTCAGTAAACGATGGCCTTGCGCGGGATTTCAGCTGCTGAATATGGGTCAGTCAAAATCAGTAGTTTGGGTCAAAGTCGCACCAGCGCCAACACAGTGGTCATTCACAGCACCTCACCCGCCAGCAAGGCCCGGGTCTGGAGGAAACAAGGTCAAGGCTTCAACGAGAGGGCGACAAAAAGCCACCTCTCAGAGGCACGCATCAAAAAAAACCGGACTAGCTGACGACAGCCCCTTTCGGGCCACTGGCAATCAACGCGGCCCCGCAGGCGGTTTTCATGCCGTCGAGCGCGATGGGGGTGCCATCGACGGTGTAGGTGCTGCTGCCTTCGGCAATCGGGAATATCCCTTTGCACAACGGGCAACTGACCTTGTGACCGACCCCGGCGATCGGCTTGCCGTTGAGGTCGGTCTGGTGGAAGGCTTCGAGGACTTTTCCACCGTGGGTGGTGGAGTCGCCCAAGCGAATTGCGTCTTTCATTTCGTCCCTCCTTTGACTATTGGTCGCTAGCTCACACTCATTCGGGCTCAGTCCGCGTTTATCGAGCACGGCAACTCCATTCAACCCTCTCGTCGTGATCAACTGCAAAGACGACAGACCACAGGTGCTGCAGACAACTAGTTAGTCCGAGAGAAGAGCGGCAAATTTTCGATGTACTTCTGCAAGTTCCAAAGCTTCTGATTCAAATAACTCGACCGGGTCGTCGTGTTCAGTAATTACCTTGATCTGGATAGATATTTTCACCAAGCACTGACTTACATCAACTCGTGCACAGGTGATTTTCTTCAGAGACCGGTTTCGGGCTAAATCGCATGACGACGCTCCCATTTCTCACTGCTAGCGCGCCAAACGCTAACCCCATCAATTTTTGGTTCACCACGCTCTACGATCACGGTGTATCGATAACGTTGTTTCAGCCCTTTTTTTCTGACTGCCTGAATATTCGTTTCCTTATCTAGCTGTTCTTCGGTATCAGTCAAAATGGTCTGTTCATACTCCGGAGGCTGTCCAGTACCTAATGTATCGAGCCTTGCTGATCCAAGAGCAATTGAAGCTTTCACACTCAGATTTTCAGAGAATATCGCTTCCAACCTTGATTTTGCTGCTTCATTCGCCTTAGTCCGATACCCCGAATCAGTCTTATATGCGTCGCATCGCTTCTCGGCATGAAATCCCACCTCCCACTCATGCATCTGCGAAAGAAAATTTTGTAATCGCTCACTAGGTGACATAAAACGCTCCTATCAACAATCGCACGAACAAGGGTTGTGGAATAGCCGACTTTCAGTATTCCCGTCAACTCTCGCCTGGTACAAAACAGAATGAGGTCGAGTGGCGCCTTCATCGTACTGAGGGGTGACACGTACTATTACGTTACTACCGCCTTTAACAGCTTCGGCAATATCTCCCTCAAAGTCACGGAACTCACCACGGTTAACACTAGGGGCTTGAGGAAAAATGTTCCCCTTACCACCGCTTCCACCCAGTCGATTTCCGATGGCATGGCCAGCGTCGTCCGTATTACAGCCCAAGTTACGCGCAAACCCCCGTGAACTGGTGTTGGTATTTGTCCCAGTTCCCAAATCTTCAGGTCGAATTTTCGCGGTTACGCTCTTCAGCGATCCGTTCTCATTGTGACGATATTTTGTTATCGGGTTTGAGCCCCAAAGGCCCAATGGATCCACCCACTCAACCGGATTCGCTGCATAGGCATAAAGGTTAATGCCTCCGGTATAACTTATCGGATCTTTGCTTATGAACCGACCAACCCCCGGATCATAGTACCGATACCGGTTGTAATGCAGCCCTGTCTCATGATCGTGATACTGCCCTTGGAATCTGATCGGGTTCACCACCCCATGCTGCCGCGCCCATTCCGAACGCTGTTCCGTCACCTGCCCCCACGCCTTGTACTGCGCGATCCACGCCATGTTGCCTTGTGAATCAGTCAGCTCTTGCGGGGTGCCGAGGTGATCGCACTGATACCAGGCCAACGCTTCAAACGGTAATGCCGTGGCCTTGTGATTCCACAACGGGTCCTCATCCAGACTGTACTCACCGCTGTAATCCGGCAGCCCAATCAGATCGATTGGCGCGTGCCTTACAGCCTGTGCAACAGGGACAAAAGTCCCCGGTTCGAAGACGTAGTGCACCGTGCGACCCGGTTCGCCATCGCTCTGCGCCGGGCTGCTTTCCCAGGCGAGGTTGTCGCCGTCCCAGCCGTACAAGGTGAAGCCGCAGCCCAGTTCACGTTGTTTGCGGGCGTGCTCGTTGCGGTTCCAGAGAGAGCCTGCTTCAGGACGCTGTTTGTAGTGGGCGCGGGAGTTTTTGTGCAGGCGGCGTCCCAGTGCGTCGTAGGCGAAATCCACGCTCAGGCGCGAGTCTTCGAAATGCACCAGTCGATCAAACAAATCCCACTGCAGATCACTGCATTGACCGTTGTGCCAGCGCTGGATCTGATTACCGCGCTCGTCGTAATCGTAGTGGGTGCCGGCGTATTCGCGCAGCAAGTTGTCGACCAGTTTGCTGCGCGGTGGGGTCAGGTCCAGTGGGCGGCGAATTTCCGTTGCCTTGTCGTCCAGCAGGTTGCCGGCCGGGTCGAAGGCGAAGGTTTCCACGCCTTGACGTGTGGTAGCGCTGAGCAGTCGACCGACGGGATCGTAACGATAGGCGAGCGGGCCACGACGACTGTCGTTGATGTCGGTCAGTTGGCCGGCAGCGTCGTAGGTGTATTCGCGTTTGAGCAGTGTGGATTTGTCGTCGCTGCGGCCCAGCAGTTGCTCTTGGAGGCGACCGGCAGGGTCCCAGCTTTGAGTTTGCAGCAGGTGGTTGCCTTGATGGCGGGCGACTTCGCGGTGCAGGTCGTCGCGCTCGTAACCGATCAGTTCGTGGTCGTCCAGGCGCAGACCGAGCAGGTGGCCGCTGCCGTAGGTCAACCAACTGACGCGGTGGCCGTCCGGGCGCACGGTAGCAACACGATGATTCAGCACGTCGTACTCGTGCTGCCAGATTGCGACCGTAGGTTTTTCCAGACCGAGGTAATGCTGGTGTTCGCGCAGCAGGTTGCCGGCAGGATCGTGAAACCATTGCAGGCGGCTGTCGGCGTTGTCGGCCAGTACCATGTTGCCGTTGCCGTCATAGGCAAAGGTTTCGCTTTGCGACTGCTCGCCCAGGGTGGCGCGACGTTCGGTCAAGCGGCCCATCGAGTCGAAGCTCACCGAGATCACACGGTTGCCATTGATCGATTGGGCAAGGCGACCGGTTTGCGCATCGTATTGATAGCGTGTGGTGCGGCCGTCGAAGCCGCCTTCTTCCAACAGGCGTCCGACCGGATCGTAATGGAAATGCGCGCGTTGTTCGTTTTCGTTTTCCAGCGCCAATAGCTGACCGAGGCGGTCCCAGCGATAGCGCAGGGTTTGCTCGGCAGCGTCCACGCGTTCGGCGATCAAACCGGCAGCGGTATAACTCCAGGTGGTGCAGCGATCCAGACCATCGACATGCGCCAACAGTCGACCTTCGGCGTCGCGCTCAAAGCGTTCCTCGGTCTTGTCCGGGTGCTTGATCAGCACCAGTTGGCCAGCCTTGTATTCGTACTCGGTGGTGTTCCCAGCAGCGTCGGTGAAGCAGATCATCTGCCCCAGTTCGTTGTATTCCCAGGCACTGGTCTTGCCCGAGCAATCGACGTACTCGACGAGTTGCCCGGCGTCGTTGTAATCCAGGGTCTTTTCGTTGCCGTTGGCATCCTTGATCGCCGTGGGCTGGCCGGTCTTGTTGTAGGCGTATTCGGTTTTGTTGCCGAGCGGATCGAGCGCTTCAACCAGATTACCTTGATCGTCATAGGCGCGCTGCCACTGACCACCCTCGGCATCACTGATTTTGATCAGCATGTCTTGATCGTCGTAGGCGTAATGCATCACCGTGTGATCGGCGCGAATATGTTCGACTAGGTTGCTGCGCTCATCGTAAAAGTAGCGATCCGTGCTGCCATCGGCATTCACGCGACGCACGATGTTTTTCGCGTCGTCGCGGAAGAACCACTCTGAGCGCTCATCCGCGTAGCGAATTCGGTAGGTGTAGCCAAGGATGTCGTAGTAGTGCCAGGTCTCGTTACCGAGCGCGTCGGTGACGTAGGTCAGACGAATGTTTTCGTCCCACTCCAGACGTGTGTCGAAGCTGCCGTCGTCGGCCCATTCGCGCACGGCTTTGGCCTTGGCGTCTTGGCCGTCCCACTCCAGATTCATGCCGCGACCGGTGCGGTCGGTATAACGCGTAATCAGGTGATGCTGGTATTGATACAACCAGACTGCGCCGTTCTCATCCTGCGCCCGAATCAGGTCGCCATAGGCGTCGTACTGGTAAGCACAGAGTTGTCGCAGTGGGGCACCGTCAACGATTTGCCAAAGGCCTATCAGTCGGCCGTGATCGTCGATCATCGTGCCGAGGTGCAGGTGCACCTTGTTGATGTCGTTTTCCTGGTAGGTGATCAGGTCGGAAAGCACCGATTGTTCGCCATGGCGATGCTCGTAATGCAGCATGATCCCGGCGCCGTTGCGCAGAGAAATATTGGTCAGCACGAAGCGCTGGCCATGGCGGACGTAGGTTTCTTTGCGTTCGAAGCCACGGCACAACAGCAACTGGTCTTCACCACTGCGAACCAGCGTGATGTTTTCGATGGCATCGGAGTGAAACAGGCCGAGTTTGGGCAATGGATAGATGTGCTCGCGGCCATCGGCGCCATAGAACATCAGACCATCGTCAATGCAGTCAAAGCGTGTGGTGAATTCAGAAATCCAGCGAGCGCCGAGTTCGCTGTGATCGTAGGCGTCGAGGCGTGAGTTGTATATGCGCGTCCACTCGACAGGGAAAGGCCCCGGCAAACTGAAATCCGTATGACTGAGTCTTTCAGAACCCAAGGCAAAACTGATGCTGTTGCATGTGCCCGTGCAGGCGCCGTTTTTCTTCGGCTCGGGCGCGCCTTTCGCAGGAGCCTGTTGACCAGTGGCTCCCAATTGACCATCGACCGCCGTGTGCTTTGCCTGTCCAGTCTTGTCTGGATGGACCGCGGCGCTCTGACCATGGGCATTGCGCTTGCGCCACAGGGTAACGGCGCTGGAGAGGATCAGTAGCAACCAGCCAATGGAGTTCTGCACCGACTCATCGTCGAGTTTGCTCAGTTGGGTGCGCAGCTCCGGGCCCATTACCCGCAGTTTTTTGGTTTCTTCGCAGACGTTTTTCTTGAAGTCATCGGGCACCAGATTTTGCGCCACGCTGTTGGCAAGGCCCTTGCCAGCCGCTTTATAAGCACTCGCGGCAGCCCCGAAAACATTGCTGAATGAGGCCAGCGGATCATTCTTGAATTGATCGACTGCTGCGCTTGCCTGGGCGCTGGCCGCATTCAGATCACCTTTGGCATCCAGATTGCCGAAAGCGACCGCCTCGATGCCCGCGGCAATCTCATTGATGACCTCTTCACCGAGCTTGCCAGCGTCCGCAAGAATCCCCGGCAACTTGCCCTTGGCCTGTTCAACGAAGTCGTCGAGGGTGCCCATGATAGAGGCGTTCAGGTGCCCGACCAGCACCTCGATCACGGATGCACTGAGCAGCATTTTGCTGGTGGCCTTCATCTCTTGGCGTACCAGAAACAAAGTCGGGCGCAGGGTCATGCGCGCCGCCGCCATGGCCGGCGGTAATGGCAATACACCGATCAGATTGATGCCCAGACTGGCCCACGCCAGCAGGTCGCGCTTCTGGGCATTCGACAGGGTGACGATGTCACCCAGCGCATCGACCAACGCCATGATGTTGCCCACCACGGGTAAGGCGCCGGCGACGTTCTTGATCCGATCAAGGGTGACCACGCCATCCGTGGCTGATTGCAACCAGGCATCGAAGGTCGCTGCGCTGCTGGCAACGTCCTGGATGTCGATGGCGTTCAGTGGAACGATGGCAACCTGAGGTTCACGTTTTACGATTTCAGTGGTCATGACAGCATCTCACCCGCCAACAAGCCTGGGGTTTTCAAGGAAGGTTTTGGAAGCGTTGGCGCGGGAAGCGTCGGTAGCTGTCCGCCCTTGCTTGCTGCGCCGAGGATGCTCGACGCACTCGGCATGGCGGCACTCGCCAGTTTCGGCAATCCAGCCACTCCGCCCTGCACAGCGCCTTTCACCTGCTGCGCCGTTTGCATTGCGCCCTGCGCGGTCTGCATCGCACTCATCCCTGTTTGTGCCATGTCCTTACCCTTCTCCAGCATGTCCCAGTTCTTGCTCGGCAACACTTGAGCGACCATTGCTTGCACCTGACTCGGCACGTCTTCCGCGCCTGGTGGATTCAACGGCCATTCCGGCTTGCCGATGTAGCTGCCATCGCTCCAGGTGTCTGCCGGATCCTTGCCGAACAACACACGCGCTGGCCCCGGTGCGGCGCCAGAGACGCTAGCGAAACCCTTAGCGTCGAGCTTGCCCTTGATGCTTTTGCCCAGGGCGTCGATGACTTCGTAGTCGCCTTCCTTGATGCCCTGGCGCCCGGCGTACTGGTTGAACAGTTCCAGATTGCCCTTGCCCGGTTTCGGCGGTTCCGGGAATACGCCGGCGAGGCTTTTTGCGCCGGTGTAGGCGAAGTTCGCCGCGTGCGCGGTGTACGGGCCGCTGGTGGCGTGGGTGATGCCGCCGGCGTTGTAGGTGGTGGCGCTGCCGCCGCCCTGGATCACCAGTTCGGTTTTCGCGGTGATGGTGATGCGGTCGGCATTGGCAGTGATGTTGAGTTTGGCCAGCAGGTTGATGCTGTCCTTCAGTGCGCGCACATCGATGTCGCCGGAGGCCGCGACCAGACGCCAGCCCATGCTCTGCACGAACAGGCGCATGCCGCGACTGGCGCTGGCCAACAGGCGTTTGCCGATCGACAGGCTGGTGTGGCCGGTGCTGCTCAGGGCCAAGTGTTCGCCGGTGGCGATGTGGCTGGAGCGCGGAGTGGTCAGGGCGATGCCGGCCGGGCTGGCGAGGACCAGATGCGGTTCGGTGAACTCGGGGAATTCGTTGGCGGTGAGGTTGGCGGGGCCGCTGCCGAGTACGCCTTGGTGCTGGGCGTGCAGCGCTTTGGCAACGTCGTCCTGATCGCCGGCTTCCTGGGCCTGAAGCTCTTTGGCTTGAACGGCGAATCCGTCCTGCTGATCGCTGGCCGTCGCGAGGCGTTCAGCGGTTTCAGGCAAGTCTTTGTGGTGCTTGGATTCGTTCGGACGCGGCTCAGTGGTGATCAAAAGACCCGCACCCGCACGCACCGCACCGTGGCGGTCGGTTCTTAACTCAAAACCTTCACCGCGCGGCTGGCCACCGCTAGGGCGTGGATGGGTCAGATAGCCGAGGTTGATCGCACTCGCGCCGTGGTCGCTGCGCAGCGCAATGCTGATCTCGCTGGTGGTGTCGTCGATGCGCAGTTCGTTGGCGCGGCTGCCCTTGTATTCCTTGCTCTTGACCGTGGCCAGGGTCTTGAAATCCGGCAGCTTGTACGGCGGTAGATTCGCGCCGTGGTACAGGCAACCGGTGATCAGCGGCTGGTCGGGATCGCCTTCGAGGAAGGTGATCAACACCTCCATGCCGACCCGCGGGATGTTGATCGAGCCAAAGGTTTCCGCTGCCCAGCTCGACGCCACGCGCATCCAGCAACTGGTCATGTCGTCGTGCTTGCCTTCGCGGTCCCAGAAGAACTGCACCTTCACCCGGCCGTACTGGTCGCAGTAGATCTCTTCGCCTTCAGGGCCGCAGACCACCGCGCTTTGTGTGCCGAGGACTTTTGGTTTCGGGTGATCGAGCGGCGGACGGTACGGCACGTCCCACGGGATTGCGCTGAAGCGGTTGCGGTAGCCCTGGTGGAAATCGTCCTTGAGGTCGGTGGTGTCGCTGGTCACCGACTCTTCCAGCACCTGCGGCTGCTTGCCTTCGTGGAAGATTTCGGTGAGCAGCCAGAGATCATTCCAGGTCGGATTGGCGTGTTCGATCAGGGCGAGGAAATGCCCGCTGACCAGAATCGGCTGATCACTGTTGCCCTCGGCCAGACGGTAGTCGCTGCGATGGCGTTCCAGCGCGCGATTGGCCAGGTGTTTACCGCGCTCGCGATCGACGAAACGGCCCGGGTAATCGTAGTCTTCGAGGTCCGGTTGCGCGCTGCTTTTGGCATCGCTTTCCAGCTCGATCTTCGGTTTGACGAAGTCGTAATCGCGGCGCGTGGTGCGGCTGGTGCGGGTGGCCAGACGCAGGCCGAAGCGCTTGACCACCGGTTTGTCGGCGACCAGTCCGGAGTCCTGCTGATAGGCCACTGGCGCGAGTTTCGGGAACACTGTCTGGTCATCGCCGAAGGTCAGTTTGTGGCCGCTGGACGTGTGCTGGAAGTGGTAGTGAATACCTTCTTCCTCACACAAGCGCTGGATGAAATCCAGGTCCGACTCGTCGTACTGCACGCAGTAAATGCGCTCGGGGTAAATCGCGCTGAGCTGGAAGTGGTAGTCGCTGGCGAGGATGCCGTGCTCTTCCAGGACCTGGCTGATGATTTGTTGCACGGTCATCTGCTGGAAGATGCGCTGGTTGACCCGGTGCGCGAGGTACGCCAGTTGCGGACGCAGGGAAATCTTGTAGCGCGTCAGGCGCTTGCCCGCCTCGCCTTGGGCAATGCTGTAGACCAGCCCGTGAATGCCGGTGCCGCTCGGCGACAGCTGAAGAAACGCCAGTTTGTGCAGCACGCTTTCGAGGTTGATCGAGGCCTTTTCGCTGACCAGTTCCAGCTCGAATTCGAACGGCGTGTTGAGGGCCTCACGACCGGTGAACGACAGCACCTGGAAATCGCTGTCGATGCCATCGACGGTCAGATTGAAATGAGGCTGGTTGGCCGGTGAGAACATTCCCTTGTCCCTCGCGCAGTGCTGCGACGCGCAATAGCCCGTTAAAGGGCAATTGTCGAAAATTCTTTAGAAGTGAATCCGCCCCGACCGGCGAAACCGGCCGAGGGGTACAACAATCAGTCGCGATTAAACGACTGGAGCACGCCAGTCATCGGAACCCGAAGTACCGGATACTTCGTGGGTCCAGGTGATTTTGCGGTAGGTGAACTGCACTTCTTCCAGGTGGGTGAAGTGCGCGTTGCCCGGGTCCTG
>NZ_CAXAPT010000016.1:0-111262 GCF_963970475.1 Pseudomonas sp. EA_5y_Pfl2_R50
CTTGCTCGCGAAAGCGTCGTTTCAGTCGATACATTCATCGTCTGACACACCGCTTTCGCGAGCAAGCCCGCTCCCACATTTGATTTTTGGTGTATCAGATATTGGCGCGCAAGACTGAAGTCGGCAGCGCCTCACCCCGTTCAGCACTCGCTGCCACGGCCTCGATCAACCCGTTCAACGCGTACCCCTGGGCCTTGAGCCAATCCTGATCGTAGTAAGTGTCGGCATACCGCTCGCCGCCATCACACAGAATCGCCACGATAGACCCCGACTCCCCCGCCGCTTTCATCTGCTGCGCTGCCATCAGTGCGCCAATCAGATTGGTCCCGCTCGATCCACCGACATGGCGTCCCAAACGCTGCGCCAGATAGTGCATGGCCGCCAGCGACAAGGCGTCCGGCACTTTGACCATCGCATCGATCACCTTGGGCAGAAACGACGCTTCCACCCGAGGCCGGCCAATGCCTTCGATTCGCGAACCGCACTCCAGGCGCAAACTGTCATCGCCCGTCCGGTAGTAATCGAAGAACACCGAACGCTCGGCATCGGCGCACAACACGCGGGTACAGTGCTGGCGATAGCGCACGTAGCGGCCGAGGGTCGCGGTGGTGCCGCCGGTGCCGGGACTGGAAATCAGCCAGCTCGGCTCTGGATGTTTCTCGTAACGCATTTGCTGGAAGATCGACTCGGCGATGTTGTTGTTCGCTCGCCAGTCGGTGGCGCGCTCGGCGTAGGTGAACTGATCGATGAAGTGGCCGCCATGTTCGCGGGCCAGGCGCTCGGACTCGGCGTAAATCTGTGTCGGATCTTTCACCAGATGGCTTTGGCCGCCATAAAAAGCGATCTGCGCGATCTTCTCCTTCGAAGTCGTCGCCGGCATGACCGCAATGAACGGCAGACCGAGCATGCGCGCGAAATACGCTTCGGAAATCGCCGTCGAACCGCTGGACGCCTCGATCACCGGCGCCCCGGGTTTGAGCCAGCCGTTACACAATGCGTAGAGGAACAGCGAGCGGGCCAGACGATGCTTGAGGCTGCCCGTCGGATGACTGGACTCATCCTTGAAGTACAACTCGATGCCCGCAAAACCTGGCAGTGGCAAGGGGATCAGGTGGGTGTCGGCGCTGCGCTGGAAGTCCGCTTCGATGAGGCGGATGGCTTCGCGGGCCCACTGTCGGTCGTCGCTCATGGTGATGGTTCTCGTTGAATCGGGCAGGAGGTGAAACGGGCCAGGACATTCACTCACCAGCTTAGGAAAAATCCCATGGCGCGCACAGATACAGCTGAGTCTCAATATGTCCGGCAACTGCTAGGCTCAGCGTGGCTTGAGCCAGACACCTTGTAACGACATATAACAAAAAAGAATATAACTTTTGTTTTAACAACCAACGGTACGGGTTAGGGTGTCCCACCTTTTTGACTATTCGATGGAGAGCGACCTTGCCTCTGCGTAGCACTTTCACGCGTTTCTTTCAGTTGGAAGCTGCCAGCGGTCTGTTATTGATCGCTGCGGCCGTCCTGGCCCTGATTATCAACAACTCGCCACTGTCGTGGCTCTACACCGGCCTGCTCGACACCCCCGTGGTGGCGCAGATCGGTGCGTTGAAAATCGCCAAACCCCTGCTGCTGTGGATCAATGATGGTCTGATGGCGATGTTCTTCCTGCTCATTGGCCTGGAAGTGAAGCGCGAAGTCCTCGACGGTCAGCTGTCCAAGCCTTCGCAAATCGTCCTGCCCGGCGCGGCCGCCATCGGCGGCATGCTGGTGCCGGCGCTGATCTACTGGTTCCTCAACCGCGACAACCCGGCCGCCCTCGACGGCTGGGCGATCCCGACCGCCACCGACATCGCCTTCGCCCTCGGCGTACTGGCCCTGCTCGGCAAGCGCGTGCCGGTGTCGCTGAAACTGTTCCTGATGACCCTGGCGATCATTGATGACCTGGGTGCCATCGTGATCATCGCGATTTTCTACTCCGGCGAGCTTTCGACCCTGTCGCTGGGCCTCGCGGCTGCGTGCATCGCATCGCTGGTGGCGATGAACCGGCTCGGAGTGGTCAAACTCGGGCCGTACATGATCATCGGATTGATCCTTTGGGTCTGCGTCCTCAAGAGCGGCGTCCACGCGACATTGGCCGGTGTGACGCTGGCCTTCTGCATTCCTCTGCGCACGAAAAACGCCGAGCCGTCGCCGTTGCTGACCCTCGAACATGCGCTGCACCCGTGGGTGGCTTACGGCATTCTGCCGCTGTTCGCCTTCGCCAACGCCGGCCTTTCGCTGAGCGGCGTGACCGTCGACAGCTTCATCCATCATGTGCCGATGGGCATTGCAGTGGGCCTGTTGCTGGGTAAAACCATTGGCGTGTTCGGCCTGACCTGGCTGGCCGTCAAAACCGGCATCGCCGGCCTGCCCCAAGGCGCCAATTGGGGTCAGGTGCTGGGCGTGGCGATTCTCTGCGGGATCGGCTTCACCATGAGCCTGTTCGTTGGTTCGCTGGCGTTTGAACCGGGCGTGAGTGATTACGCCGGGATGGACCGGATGGGGATTTTGACCGGGTCGATTCTGGCAGCGTTGATTGGTTATGCGGTGACGGCGGCGGCGAGTCGCCGGAATACGCCATTGCCTGCTGCATAGAAAACCTGCGGCGAGGGCTTCCCCCTCGCCTTGCTGATACACAGCGAACTATCCCCACGTCTTTAGCGACGCGTCCTACAGCCACTATTTTCCTGCTTCGTTAACGTTGCGCAGCCCTTTGCGAAGGGCTGTCGACGGATGAACGAAAGGACGATCAGTGGCTGGCAACAAGGACATTCCCCGGGTTCAAAACCCACCGCAAGGCGACGGGCATCACGTCACCTACCGATACATGACGGCCACTGAACTGGCCGAGCGCGACACCAGACAAAACGCTTACGACGCCATGCTGGCGAGGCAAGAGGCTTTCGAGCGCAGCCGTGAGGTGGCGGTTCAAAAGACTGAGCCCCTTCGCGCCGGCTGCGTATTCGCCAAGTCCTGCAAATTGCCGGATGCGATTATCGATTACTCCAGTCCTTCGGGGATGGTGCCGACTGACAGCCTGAAGGACTACGGCGATCTCATACTGCTGGGTGCGCGTGAGGCGGATGAAAGCGGCGCAGTTCCTCTCAAGAAAATCGGCGCAACCGCTATTCCGGCCGGATTTGGCAGTCTGGCACTGGCGGGGTCGATGTTTGAAGCACTGCCTGCTGCTGTATCAAGCGCGGCTGTTGCGCCTTTGGCTGGGTTGGTTGCGCTGTTGATGCCATCGAGCCTTGGTGACACTGCGCTCTATACCGACGAACAATTGCGTGGACTTGAACAGGCGCGAACGCGAGTTCGGTTGAGAGTCGAGCAACAGGCCGATGGCAGTCTGAAGGGCTACGGCTTCTACACCGGCAAGAATCGCGATTGGGAAATGGTTGCTGTCGTGCAGTTCAATTTGCGTGACAGCCAGTTCATTGCTGACTTGGGTGAAGGCGTAGAACTGATCTGGACGCCTGCTGTGGATGGTTCGGACATCCTTGGTATTCCCGCGCTGGAGGCTGCACCGCAGGCACCGCACATTTGGGTGTATCCGCCGACGAAAGCGGCGGATGGGATTCTGGTCAATCCGGTTTATCCGCCGGACTACCGGGATTTTATTCTGGTTTTTCCACCTGGCTCGTTGGTTCAGCCGGTATATATAGTCTTAAACGTTCCTAGAGATTTCAAATACCACCCCGCCCCTGTTTCGCTGCCGGCCTTTCCAGACGTGAAACCTGCACCACTGAAAACCTCCGTTCGCGGTGGAGGAAAAAAGCGAAGACGTTGGAAAGATGCATCGGGGAAAATTTACGAATGGGACTCTCAGCATGGCAAGGTTGAGATGTACACCAAGCAAGGAAAACATCTTGGAGAATACGACCCGAAAACAGGGGAACAAACAAAGCCTGCCGATTCCACAAGGAGAGTAGAAAAATGAAGCATGTAATAGAGGTATTTGATCGAAAGACTGAGGATTTGCTCCTGACCGTAGAGATCGCGGCGCATAACGAGGAAGCATTGAAGGCGCTGATGAACTGGCAACAACCTGAAGATGAGTTCGATGGCTCTGATTTAGACGAAGAGCAGATCAAAGTTTTGGAGGACTGGACTGGAGAAAAGCTCTTGGACGCAACTCATATAGTTCAGTTGGTGTGCATCGAATGACTTATGGCAACTTCAAGCTGAAGCACGCCGTCGAGGCATTTAATAAACGCACAGCTCGGTTAGTTTTCGAGATCCCTGTTCCCGATGGAAACATTGAGCGGCTCAGAGTAATCATGCATTGGGTCAATCCCGAAGACGAAATCTTTGATTATGACCTCGACCAAGAGCAGATAAAGCAATTGGAAGCTTTAATCGGCCGATCTTTCTACGACTCTAAATACAATTTTCAAATGGGTTGTTATGAAAGCGAGTAAATATCCTAAAAAAAAACCCGACCAGTCACCTGATCGGGGTTTTCTTTACCCTGCACTCCGCTTAGTGCGAAACGCGGCTGGTCCCGCCAACGGTGGAGATGCGCACGCGCTCGCCAACGCGGAACACTTCATTCTCCTGAACCTGCTGCACATAGGCACGCATGCTGCCGTCGTCTTCACGCACGGTGATTTCCACGCCCTGGGTACGGGTCAGACCTTCTTCAGTCGCCGAACCGATCAGACCGCCCGCCACCGCACCGATGACCGCAGCAACGATGCTGCCCTTGCCGCCGCCGATGGCGCTGCCGCCGACGCCGCCGACCACTGCACCTGCTGCGCCGCCGATCGGGGTCTTCGTGCCTTCGATCTTGACCGGGCGCAGGGATTCGATGGTACCCATGCGAATCGTCTGCACTCGACGCGCTTCGTCACGGGAGTAGGAGTCACCGGTCAGGCTCGACTGGCAGCCCGTCAGCAACATCGCCATCGTGGAAAAGGAAGCAACCAGCAGAACAGACTTACGCATAGCATCAACTCCAAAAGTACATATATTCATTAAACCCCGTGGCTTGACGCCTGTCACGACGCCGCCCGGACAAATTCGTTTTCATTCAGGTGAGGTACAGACGCGTGCCCGCTGCCTGACGTAGACCCAACATTAGCGCCAAATCCCGGATTCTGCGCCAACGACACCAAGGATTTTCATGGATTACTTCGTTATCGTCGTCACCACAGCCGCCGGCCTGTACTTCCATTGGTGGCTGTACGTTCGGATCAAGCGCTGGATGGATCGCGACCTCGCGCTGTCGCTGGCCGGCGAGGATGAAGGCAAACGCGCCTTCATGATCGAACAGCTGGCGCACGCGCAGGCCAGGAAAATCCGCCGCAGGGACCTGGCGAAGTGGCTTGAGGCCGCTGCGGCAGGCTATCCCGCTCGGTAGACTGCTCAGGGTGCCAGACGTTCAAGAATCCAGCCGGCGTCTTGCAGGCGGTAGTTGAGACGATCATGCAGACGGCTCGGACGGCCCTGCCAGAACTCGATGCGCTCGGGCAGCAAGCGGTAACCGCCCCAGTGTTGCGGGCAGTCCGGCTGGGTATCGCTGAAGCGCTGCTCGGTCGCCTTGAGCAAATCTTCCAGCTCACCGCGACCGTTGATCACCCGGCTCTGCGGTGATGCCCAGGCACCCAGACGGCTTCCCAGCGGACGCACCTGATAATACGCGTCGGACTCTTCAGGGCTGACCTTCACCACGCGCCCCTCGATACGCACCTGACGCTCCAGGGTGGGCCAGAAGAACGTCATCGCGGCAAACGGATTCGCCGCCAGATGCTGGCCCTTGGCGCTGTCGTAATTGGTGAAGAACGTGAAGCCCTGCTCGTCCAGGCCCTTGAGTAGCAGAATGCGGCAATGCGGACGCCCGTCCGCATCCACGGTAGCCAGGGTCATGGCGTTGGCCTCCACCGGCGCCTGTTCGGTTTTGACCGCGTCAGCGAACCATTGGTGGAACAGCGCAAACGGCTCGGCCGGGGCTTGCGCCTCGGTCAATCCATCCCGGGTGTAATCACGACGCATATCTGCCAGAGCCTGGGTCATGGCGCATTCCTTTTGGTTAGCGGATCACTTCTTGGTGGCGTCGGTTGCGGCGACTTTCTTGTCGGTCGCGGCGGCTTTGGCCGGGGTCGTCTTCTTGGCAGGCGCTTTGGCCGGAGCCTTTTTCGCGGGAGCCTTGGCGGCGGCTTTTTTCACCGGGGCCTTTTTGGTAGCGGGCACAGCGGCTTTTTTCGCGGCCGGGGCCGGCGTGACCGGTTTGGCCACTGGCTTGACGTCCTGCACGGCGACCATGGTCGCAGGCTTCGGTGCCGGCATGTTGTATTTGCTCAGCAGGGCAACCATGGTGTTCTGCGGGGTCACCAACAGTTCCACACGACGGTTCAATGCGCGACCTTCAACGCTGTCGTTGGCCGCACGCGGCGCTTCCGAGCCCATGCCTCGCAGCATCAGGCGATCACGCTGCAAACCGCTGAGGCGGAAGATCGCCGCAATGGCCTGGGCACGTTCCTGGCTGAGTTTGATGTTGGCAGGCGCGGCACCACTGGAATCGCTGTGACCGAGCACCAGTACGGCGGTTTTCGGGTCGGCCTCGAGAATTTTGGCCACGCGAGTAAACGGGCCAAGGGTGACAGGCAGCAACATGGCCGGACGATCCGGGTTGAACGAGCCTTCTACCGGCGCAGTGACGACCAGCACGTTTTCACGGCGCTCGAGTTGCAAGTTGCTGTCCTTGACGGCTTCACGCAGGCGCGGCTCGTAATCGTCGAGCCAGGCCTGGGTAACTTTCGGGTCTGGCATCGGCACGGCTTTCGCCGCTGGCTGATCCTTGCCACCGAACGGCCACCACCATTTGCCGCCGGTATCGGCGTCAGCTTTGGCGACGGTGACCGGTTTCTTCGCTTCGGGGGCGACTTCGGCCTTCATGTCCGCCTTGACGGCTTCATCATCGGAACCGAATGGCCAGTACCACGGGCTGCTGCTTTCAGTCTTGGCTACAGGCGCAGTGGCCGCAGGTTTCAGCGGTGCCGGAGCCGGCTCCTTGGCCGCGGTTTTGTCGGAAGAGCCGAACGGCCACCAACTGCCGCCGTCTGCATCGTTTTTCGGGGTCTGTACGCAACCGGTGATCGCTACACACAGGGCCAGGGCGAGGGTCTTTTTAGATGACATTGAAAATCCACAAAATGAAGTAATGAAAAATCAGAGCACTTTCGCCCGGATAAACAGTCGCTTTGAATCGAAAAAACTGACGAGGTTCCGACCCTGGAACCTCGGGTAAAACTTTATAGACAAGTGGCAAGTACCCGCGCGAGCTTCTGCGCGCGCGGGTCCATCAATACGTAAGGCCCCAGGGTATTTGTCACGAAACCGAACGCGACATCATGCTCAGGGTCAGCAAAACCGATGGAACCGCCCGCCCCCGGATGCCCGAATGCCTGGGCGCCGAGTCCGTAGGTCGCGTTAGGCACGTCCGGTTGATCAAGCATGCAGCCCAGGCCGAAACGCGTGCGGGTCAGCAGGGTCTTGTCTTCACCGACGCTGTGTTCGCGGGTCAATTCTTCGAGCATGTCGCTTTCCAGCAGGCTGCCGTCGAGCAAACCGGCGTAGAAACCGGCCAGGCTGCGGGCGTTGCCGTGGCCGTTGGCCGCTGGCTGTTGCATGCGTCGCCATTCCGGTTTGTTGGTGCTGGTGAGCACCGATGGCGGATTGGTGAATGCGCGAGTCGTCATCGCGGTCGGTTCGCGCAGGGTCACTTGCAGCAGGCGTTGTGCGGCCGCGTCGCCGGCATTGCCTTTGCCACGGGCGATGTGAGCCACGCGATGAAATTCTTCCTCAGCCAGGCCGACGTGAAAGTCCAGGCCCAGCGGCTTGGCAACGCGGGCGACGATGGATTCACCCGGCCCGCGACCATCGGCACGTCGCAGCAATTCACCAACCAGCCAGCCATAGGTGATTGCGGCATAACCGTGACCGGTGCCCGGCGTCCACCAGGGGGATTCGGCCGCGAGGGCGTCGACCATGGTTTGCCAATCGTAAAGCGCTTCGGGCGCCAGCAATTCGCGCAAGGCCGGCAGACCGGCCTGATGGCAGAGCATTTGGCGCAGGGTGACGGACTCCTTGCCGGCAGCAGCGAACTCGGGCCAGTAGCGCGCGACTGGAGCATCCAGTTGCAACTTGCCTTCGGCGACCAGTTGCAGGGCCGTGACCGCTGTGAAGGTTTTGGTGCAGGAGAACAGGTTGGCGATGGTGTCGCTGTGCCAGGCTTCGGTGCCATCCTTGTCAGCGGTACCGGACCAGAGATCGAGGACGGTTTCTCCGCCGACCTGAATGCACAAGGCTGCGCCGCGTTCCTGGGGATCGTCGAACAGTGCGGCAAAGGCTTCGCGCACCGCTTCAAATTGAAGCTCGTAATGTCCCTGAATCTGCACCCGCAACTCCCCCGCGAAAACGCTCTACAAAGTGGCCCGCATTGTTCCAGCCCTTGAGGGATTTGGGAACAGCTGCGGGCCAGACGGTTATTTCAGATTTTTGGGTGAAGCGGCTGATGCCTTCGCGAGCAGGCCCGCTCCCACACTGAATCTCGATAGCCCCCAGGATTCCCTGTGGGAGCGGGCTTGCTCGCGAGAACGACGACGCGGTGCCTCAGCACTCAGTGACCATTCCCCGAATGCCCACCCGCATTCCCTGCCCCCGGCCCTTTGCCGGCCTCGCCCTTGCGGCCACCCTCAGTCTCATGACCCGCCGCGGCGGCCGCTTTCTCGGCCTCTTTGCCGAGCTGATCAATCGCTTGCAAGTTGCTCTTGCGCACTGTTTCGACAAAGCCCTGATACGGCAGATCCGTCACCCCGACCAGACCAAAATGCCCATTCTCGCCATCAAGCAAACGTCCGGTCACCGGTTGATCCAGATACTGGAACCAGTGCACGCCGACAATCGATGGCTCGCTCAATGCCTGCTTGAGGAAATTGGCATAGGCGGGGCCACGATCTTCTTCCTTGGCCACCTGCGTGACGCCACCCCAGAACGGGCCGCGGTCGCTGGAGCCGAAGTTGAACTCGGTGATCAGCACCGGTTTGTCCAGGCCCGCCAGTGCGGCGAAGTCATAGCCGTCCTGTGGTTTCAGTGTGTACATGTTGAAGCTCAATACATCGCAATACTGCGCGCAAGAGGCCACCGCTTCCGGAGTGCTGATGGCGAATCGACCGCCGAGCAGCAGTTGGTTGGGCGCATGCCATTTCAGCGAGTCGGAAATGGTCTTGAAGTAGGTATCGGCGAAGACTTTCTGGAAGTATTTGAAGTCAGCCTCGATTTCCGGATGTTCCGGGTTTGGCACCGGCGGTACGAAGCCCGGGTCTTCCATCAGCTCCCACGCCGGCAGATCAATGCCCCAGGCTTTCGAAAGACCAGCCTGATTGCGGTACTTGTCGCGCAATTGCTTGAGAAACGCACGCTTGGCCGGTACGTCGGTGGTCATTTTCAATGTGCCGTAGGCCAGCGCGTAGCGGGACTGCGGATCGTCACCGGGACCGGCCCAAGCCAGTTCATTGTCAGCGTAATAGCCGATCAGCCATGGATCGTCACGATGATCACGGGCGGCAATGGCCACGGCACGCTCGGTGGCCATGGCGAAACGCGGGTCGAAAGGATCAGGCATGCCGCCCCACCAATCGTTGCCGGTGCTGATGCTGGTGTAGTCGCCGACAATCGACAGCGGCAAGGTGTATGGCACGCGTTCAGCGTCGGCCAATGACTCGGCACTCCAGTTGCCGACCGTGTTGAAGCCCCAGGCTTGCAGGCGGTCGAGGGTGTGACTGGCCCATTGCGACGGATCAAGGGCGGCCTTGCAGGGCGCGGCGGCTTTTGCGTTTGTCACCTGAGTCGCATCAGCTTGCGCGGCCTCGGCAACGCCCGCCTTCGGCTCGGCAGGCTCGGTGGCCGGCTCTGCAGCTTTCACTGCCGTAGCTTCAATCGCTTCTGCCTTCGCCGCCTCTGCCACCCCGGATTTGACTTCTGCGTCCACCTTGCACGGGTCGCCGTTCAAGCGCTGCAGGTTGGCCGCGTAAAAGTCATACCAGCGACCGTTGCCGTAGCCACGCCCCTGATCGACGCCGTTGCCGCCTCGGTTATCCCCTTCGCCAAAGTGCCTGGCCAAGGGTTCGTCAGGCTTGGGCAGGGATTCGAACATGTACTCGCGACCGGCCACGTAGGTCTGGTTGACCTCGGGGCTGACGGTGTTGACGCCCAGGGAGTAGAACGGGTGCCCTTGCGGCGTGACCAGATACCAGCGGCCATCGCGTTTTTCCGTGCGGAAAAAGCCACTGGCCTTGAACACGGGGCCTTTGTTCCAGCCACCAAACTTGTCCAGCGAGGCCTTTTCGCGCTCCGCGAGCCAGGCTTTCAACTGTTGCTGTTCCTTGGCGGCAGCGGACTTGAGCTGTTCGTCGTTGCTGATTTTTTCCGGCCACTTGCCGCGGGTCGATTGCCCGTAGGCATCGACCAGATTGCCGTAGACCGCTTGCGTGACCCCACCGCCGTCCTGCACGCCGAACCGTTCCAGCAGCAGGCTTTGCGCGACTTTCGGCTGATCCATCGACAGGCTGACCGAGACCACCTGGCTACGATCAATCTCCCCGCTACTGCTCGCCAGCAGGATGCGTTGACCGTCGACGGTCATCGGCATCGGCGGCCCGGCCTTCATGCCTTGGCTCAACGGCGTTGAGGCCACCAGTGGCACCAGCAAGGTTTGCGCCGGGCCGGCCGGCAGGTCAACGCGGCTGACCAGCGTGCGGCCATCGTTGCTCTGGATTTGCACGTAAACGGTGACGGCCCAGTTCATTGCACTTTGCAGGCGCAGGGTCATCATCCCCGACTGCGACCAGTCCCAGGCACCGCTCTGCGGGGTCAGACGCAAGGTCGGGCGTGCGACGGGATTGAACGTCACCCGGCGCAGCACTTCACCTTCCGGAGTTTGCTCGGCGTTGGCTTGCGGCAGATCAGCGTTCTCGGTGGCGACTTTCACCACATCGGCAGGGCGAACAAAGTTGAACAAGGTCTGCTGCCCGGCGGGCGCGGCGAGCAGCGGCGCGGCAAACATCAGGGCGAATACGGCAGGCAACGAACGGCGGATCATAAGAACGGAGTTCTCCCTAACGACCAGTCAAGGCCAATGGAAAAAAGCATGGCAGAGAGATAGACAGCGCGGCGGGCAAAACTGCCCACCGTTGTCTCAGGATATTTCACGACGGAAGGGTGGCAACGCATTGAGGATCGCCTTGCCGTAGCGCTGGGTGACCAGACGCCGATCCAGCAAAGTGATGGTGCCGCGGTCTTCTTCGGTGCGCAGCAGACGCCCGCAGGCCTGCACCAGTTTCAGCGAGGCGTCGGGCACAGAGATTTCCATGAACGGGTTGCCGCCCCGGGCTTCGATCCACTCCGAGAGCGCCGCTTCGACCGGATCGTCCGGCACCGAGAACGGGATCTTGGCGATCACCACGTGCTCGCAGTACGCGCCCGGCAAGTCCACCCCTTCGGCGAAACTGGCAAGGCCGAACAGTACGCTCGAATCACCGCCATCGACCCGCGCCTTGTGCTTGTTCAGGGTTTCCTGTTTCGACAGGTTGCCTTGAATGAACACTTGCTTGCGCCAGTCGCGGTCGAGGCCGTCGAACACATCCTGCATCTGTTTGCGTGAAGAGAACAGCACCAGGGTGCCGCGCGAGCCTTCGACCAGATCGGGCAGCTCGCGAATGATCGCGGCGGTGTGCGCGGCGGCATCCCGTGGATCGGCCTTCAAATCCGGCACGCGCAACACACCGGCATCGGCGTGATGGAACGGGCTCGGCACCACGGCGGTGACGGCTTTTTTCGGCAGACCGGCACGCATGCGGAAACGGTCGAACGTGCCCAGCGCGGTCAGCGTTGCCGACGTTACCAGGCAACCATAAGCGACGTTCCACAGGCTGCGACGCAAGGTTTCAGCAGCGAGGATCGGACTGGCGTTGACCTCGATGTCGAACAGCGAGCCACTTTCGGCCAGGGTCAGCCAACGCGCCATCGGCGGGCTGTCTTCCGGGTCTTCGGCGGTGAACGCGGTCCACAGTTCCCAGTTGCCGGAGGCACGGGACAACAGGCTGCCGAACAACGGATACCACTCTTCGGCCTGATTGCTGGCGATGCCGATGTTGACCTCGCCATCCATGCCTTCCTTGAGCAGGTCGGTCAGGCGCGTAAACAGATCGTTGAGACGCGAGAAGCCCTTTTTCAGCTCGATGCCCATTTCACGCATGTGTTCGGGAATCACCCCGGCGACAAAACGATGACGCGGTCGCTCACGGCCTTCAACATCTTCGCCGGGCTTGAAGTCGGCGACCTGCTCACAGGCGCTGAACATGAACTGTTGCTGAGCCTTGATCTCCCGCGCCAGCTCCGGCACCTGCTCGATCAACTTGCCGAGATCTCCCGGCAGCGGATGCTGGGCGAGCAGTTTGGTCAGGTTCTTCGCGGTGGTTTCCAGCCAGTCGGACGTGGAGCGCAGGCGCGTGTAATGGGCGAAATGGCCGATGGCCTTGTCCGGCAGGTGATGGCCTTCGTCGAACACGTAAATGGTGTCGCGCGGATCGGGCAGTACCGCACCGCCGCCAAGGGCGAGGTCAGCCAGGACCATATCGTGGTTGGTGACGATCACGTCAACCTTGCCCATGCCTTCGCGGGCCTTGTAGAAGGCGCACTGGCCGAAGTTCGGGCAATGACGGTTGGTGCACTGGCTGTGATCGGTGGTCAGGCGCGCCCAATCGGCGTCTTCCAGCGCATTCGGCCAGCTGTCGCGGTCGCCGTCCCATTTATTGCCGGCGAGCTTCTCGATCATGCTGGTGAACAGCTTCTGGCTGGCCTCATCGACCTCGATCTTGAAGCCTTCTTCTTCGAACAGCTGGGCGGTAGCGGTTTGCGCGTGGCCTTCCTGCAACAGCATGTCGAGCTTGGACAGGCACATATAGCGGCCGCGGCCCTTGGCCAGCGCGAAGCTGAAATTCAGCCCGCTGTTGCGCATCAGGTCGGGCAAATCCTTGTAGACGATCTGCTCTTGCAGGGCCACGGTCGCGGTGGCGATCACCAAGCGTTTGCCGGCCAGTTTGGCGGTCGGGATCGCGGCCAGGCTGTAGGCCACGGTCTTGCCAGTACCGGTGCCGGCTTCCACCGCGACAATCGCGGGGTCGCCACTGCGCCGGCCTTCGTCATCGGTGTCGATATCCCCGAGGACCTTGGCGACTTCAGCGATCATCAGGCGCTGGCCGTAACGCGGCTTGAGGCTCTTGGCCTCTAGAAAACGCGAATAGGCGCCCTGGATCGTGGTTTTGAGTTCAGTGCTGATCATTGAGTGTCGGGCGCAAAAACGCTGGATAAATTTTCAGTGGTTCGGTTGGGCGGCTATCATACCCCGCGAATCGATCCTGCGCAGAACGGAGTACCCCAATGACACCTTTTAGCCTCGTTTACCCGCTGCATGTACTGTCCGCCCTGGTCTGGGTCGGCGGCATGTTTTTCGCCTGGATGGTCCTGCGCCCGGCGGCGATGAAGGCGCTGGACGGCCCTGCCCGGCTGACTTTATGGGTGGAAGTGTTTCAAGGTTTTTTTCGCTGGGTCTGGGTCGCGGTGATTCTGCTGCCGGTCAGCGGCGTGGGCATGTTGCATTTGCAGCAGGTCGGCTTCGAGACCGCCCCGAAATATGTGCAGGTGATGATGGGCTTGTACGTGGTGATGACCGCGCTGTTCATCCGCATTCAGGGGTTGATGCTGCCTGAATTGCGCAGGGCCGTAGACGCGAAGAACTGGCCAACGGGCGCGGCAGTGCTGGGGCGGATTCGCCGGGTGGTGGGAATTAATCTGATAGTCGGGCTGGTGCTGGTGGCGATTGCGGCGGCTCGGCCGATGTTCTGAAGATCAAAAACCCTGGCCCTCTCCCCGAGGGAGAAGGGACTGGATGGGGATACTGGAGAGCTACACCGGCCTGGAGGATTGGCTTTGTGCCCATGATCGACTCGGTTTTTCAGGTCGATGGATAGCCTGAGTCACCTCGGTCGGCCCGCTCTCCTTCCGGGAGAGGGAAGCTTTTACAAGCGTTGCACAGTCACAACACCCGCCGCGCCCACAGGACCAGGCTGACCATCCGCCCCGGCCTTGCCGTTCTTGCCGCCATCGGCGCGATACACCAGGCAGCCCTTGGACTTGCCGCCCTTCCCGGCCTTGCCGCCAACACCCGCCGGGCCACCGGCGCCACCAGCCACATTGACCTTGATCTGCTCGGCCGGAAACTCGCGCGGCACTTCAAGGCGCACCAATCCACCCGGTGCGCCCGGCTGGCCGTCGCTGCCGTTGCTGCCATCAAAACCGTGCCCGGCCGAACCATAGGTGCAGCCCGGGTCTGCACCGTTGCCGCCATCCAGACCGACAAAACCCGGAGCGCCGGTGCCGCCACGGGCATCGACCAACAGTTGCGGCGCACTCAAGGCCTTGAATTGCAGATTCAGATTGCGCCCCGCACGCGCGGCTTTTTCGTAAGTCCCCGGCGCCCCGCGTGCGGTGATCTGGCTGCCGTCGCTCAGCTCTGCGCGAGCGACCTTCATCTCCAAAGCATTCTCGCCCGGGACGATGGCGATACGGGCTTCATGGCCAAGGCGCAATTCACCGACGTTCAGTTCCGTCACGTTGGAAGGAATCAGCAGCGTGCCGTAATCCGCCACTTCCAGCTTTTCCAGCTGCAAGGTGCTGGCGGTGTTGGGCAGACGCATCAGGGAGTTGGCTTCGACACTGACCACCTGGGCACAGGCCAAAGGGCTGATGAATGCAGCGAGCAAGCAGAGTTTACGCATGGGAAGAAGCCTCCGGAGCGGCCGGGGCCGGGATGGTTTGCAGGTGGAAAACGCCAAACAACAGAATACGACCGCGATCACGCCAAGGGTGCGGCCGCCCCTTGAGGCTGCGATTGCACAGCAGCACTTCGAGGACATGGATCAGCAACAGCAGGCCGCCGGCCAGATTGACCAGCAGATGCAGCGGATGAACGAACGGCACCAGCTGATTGGCCAGCACCACGCAGCAGAACAGCAGGGTCAATAAACGCCCCAGCCCCCAGAACACTTTCATACGCTCCCCCGTGTTGCGAATTATTCTTTGGGCGCACAGTAACGGCTTCTGCGGGGGATAAGCCAGAGGGATAAATGAAAAAACTTCGCCAAGCCGCCAAATGGCTGCCGGAATGGCGATGATCGCCCCCGGCAGCTCTAGCTCGCGGACTACAGACCCGTCCTAGCGATTGATGTGCAACTCTACCCGACGGTTTTTCGCCCGCCCCTCTTCGGTAGCGTTATCGGCGACCGGCTCACTCTCGCCGCGCCCTTCACTGGTCAGTTTGTCCGGCGCCAGGCCCTGGCTCAGCAGATAGCCAGCGACACTGCTGGCACGCCGTTCGGACAAAGCCTGGTTGTAGGCGTCCGAACCTTTGCTGTCGGTATGCCCCACCACCTTGATGCTGACCACGTCGGCATTGCGCAATTTGTCCATCAGCGTATCGAGCTGGGCCTTCGCGGCCGGGGTCAGGTCGGACTTGTCGAAATCGAACAGCACGTCGCCAGCATCGCTGAGGGTGATGACTTCCGTTTGCGGCGCAGGCTCAGGCACTTTTTCCGTGACCGGATACTGCGGCAGCGGGCAACCACGGTGATCGACGGGGGTATTTTCCGGTGTGTCGGGGCAACGGTCGCGGCGGTCGAACACGCCATCGTCGTCTTCATCGCCGTCCTGGGCGTAACAGATCAGTCCGCCAGTGAGTATCCCCAGCGCTGCGCCGCCACCGGCCCAGCCGGCACTTTCGATAGAGCCAAGTCCGCCACCGACCAGCCCGCCGATAAGGCTGCAGATCGGCCACGTCCGTTGATTGAGGGGGGCAGTGCCATCGCTGTGAGTGGCGCAACCGGTGAGCAAGCTGCCCAGCAGCAGCACCGGCAAGACGGACCTTGAGAATACAGTCATTGTGAAAGCTCCTGTGTCACCGGCCCATACCGGTTACACAGGAGTAAAGACCCGCATCCGCGACTGCACAAGCCGCGGATGCGAGAGGCCTAGCGGTTGATTTTGATTTCGGTACGACGGTTCTGTGCACGGCCGTCAGCGGTTTTGTTGTCAGCCACTGGTTGGCTTTCACCGGCGCCGGTCACCGAAACGAAGCTGCTTTGCGGTACGCCGCTCTCAACCAGGTACTTGACCACCGAGTGCGCGCGACGGTCCGACAGTTTTTGGTTGTAGGCATCGCTGCCCACGCTGTCGGTGTGACCGGTGACGGTCAGTTGCGCAGTCGAGGATTCCTGTTTCAAGCGAGTGGCGACTTTGTCGAGCACTTGTTTGTCTGGACCGGTCAGCGTGGCTTTGTCGAACTGGAAGTGAACATCACGGATAACAATGGTTTCTTCCTTGACCACTACAGCTTCTTCGACCACAGGTGCAGGTGCTGGTGGAGGGCAACCATCAGCGTCGACCTGTACGCCTTTAGGCGTGCCCGGGCACTTGTCGCGACTGTCCGGCACACCATCGCCGTCTTCGTCGCCATCACCGTGTACCCAGCAATATGCCGCTGCGGTACCGCCGACCAGCAACGCACCGTAGCCGGCCCACGCCGAACTTTCGGTCGCGCCGAGACCGGCACCGACAACACCACCGACCGCCGCGCAGGTCGGCCAGTCGGTTTTCTGCAAACCTGCGCAACCAGTCAACACACTGGTTAGCAGAATCAAGGGTAATGCTGTCCGAACTATGCTCATCTGGTTTTCTCCTGAGGGATCGGCTTAGAACCGATTCAGGGAGTAAAGACCGGAGTTTTAATCTCCGCCAGCAATAGGCCACCGCTGTTTGCGACCGCGTTCACAGGACTTTCGCACTTTTGCCGCAAACCGGCGAAACAGGGCCCTTTGCCGCCGCAGTCAGGCAGGCTAGTCTTGGCGGTCTGATTGAGGAGCTTCGATGAACGTCGCCATTTCTTCCCGCACGCCACAACAGGCGTTGGCTGCTCTGCTGGACCGCTATGCCCCGGCGCGTCTGCTGTTGATCGGTGCCAGCGAGTTTCCGGCCCTGAGCGCTTTCAAAGACGCGCACCCCGACACCGTGGTTGCGCACGGCGCACCGGGTGCATTGCCCGCCGAGCTGGCGTCGCAACGCTTCGATCTGGCGCTGGTCGTCGATTGCCTGGAACATTTGCCCAAGCGCGATGGCCTGAACCTTTTAGGCGGGATTCGCAATCTCAACGCCAGTCGCATTGCCGTGCTGGCGGATCTGACGGCCAGCGGCTGGCAGGAAACCGACTTCTATTCGCTGGCGTTGCAGGCCAGCGAGCGTTTCCAGCGCGACGACCAGGTGCTGACCCTGTTCACCTACGATCTGCTTGACTACAAACAAGTCCCTGACTGGCTCAATTCGCGCTTTTGGGCCAATCCGGAAAACTTCGGAAAGTATTGGTGGTGATGCAATGAGTACAGCCATTTGCCCATGCGGCAGCGGCAATCTGCTGGATGCCTGCTGCGGTCATTATCACGCAGGCCACCCGGCCCCGTGCGCCGAGGCCCTGATGCGCTCGCGCTACAGCGCCTACGTGCTCGGCCTGATCGACTACCTGGTGGCGACCACCCTGCCCGCCCAGCAGGCCGGACTGGATCGTCAGTCGATCAGCAACTGGAGCGCGCAAAGTACCTGGCTCGGCCTTGAGGTCGAGAGTTCGGAAGTGTTCGGCGGGCAACCGGAGCACGCCTTCGTCACCTTCACTGCGCGCTGGCACGACGATCAGGGTGAACACAGTCACCGCGAGCGCTCCTCGTTCGTGCAGAACACCGGACGCTGGTATTTCATCGATCCGACGGTGCAGTTGAGGCTGGGGCGCAATGACAGTTGCCCGTGCGCCAGCGGGCAGAAGTTCAAGAAATGCTGCTACAACTACCTACAAGGATCTTGAATCAGTAGGTAGTACGATGGCGAAGGTATTTTCATATGTCAGGTTTAGTAGTGCTAAGCAGTCAGCAGGTGACAGCTACGAGCGCCAAACCAAAGCAGCCAAGGCATTCGCCGCAAGCAAAGGGCTAGAACTCGCAGACCCAAAGGAATATCTGTTCTTCGATGCCGGGCGCTCTGCCTACAAAGGTAAGCACGTTGATGACACGAGTGAGCTAGCCCGGTTTCTCGGCTATGTCGAGGACGGCACCATTCCCACCGGTAGCTTCCTTGTCATCGAATCGCTAGACAGGCTGAGCCGGGAAAAAGTGCGCGATGCCCTACCCCGTTTCCTCGACCTGCTTGCGAAGGGCATCAATGTCTTCACGAGCCTAGATCAGCGGCTCTACACAAAAGACTTCGACGTGACTGACTTGCTCGTATCGATAATCAGCATGTCTAGGGCGCACGAAGAGAGCGCAACCAAAGGAAGCCGGGTTTCATCTGCGTGGCGGAAGAAACAGGCTGATGCTCGCGCTACCGGCAAGCCTCTAGGAAAGCTCAGGCCACTTTGGCTAGATGTCACTCCAGATGGTTACACCCTAAACCCTGACCATGCTCAAGTGGTGCGACGGATCTTCGATCTCTCAACGCAAGGCCACGGATCACGCAACATTGCAGCCACGCTGAATCAGGAAGGCATACCGGCGTTCTCTGCGGGGCGAAAGAACTTCTCCGGCCTCTGGGGATTCAGCACCGTTCGCCACATCCTAGATAGCCGCACCACGCTGGGCGAGTATCAGCCGCACGTCTTCATCGATGGCGTCAGGACGCCAGATGGCGACACCATCAAAGGCTTCTTCCCGGCTGTAGTGGATGAAGAAACCTTCTACCGGGCACAGGCTGCACGAGGCTCCCGGCGACTGCACAAGATCACGAAACAGACAACCAACTTCAATGTGATGGCGGGCATCTTCTTTTGCTTCGACTGCGGGGCTGCCATGCACCTGCAAAGCCAGAGAGGCCACAAGTATTACAAGTGCAGCCACAGCATCCGGGGAATGTGCAGCGCGGGAGTTGTCAGCGCCACACGCACCGAAGCAGTGTTTCGGGAAATCCTCGCGAAGCTGGATTCATTGAGCCTTGTTCAAGGTAGTTCAGGGGCCATACGTAAGAAGCTGGACGTTGCGGAGGGTCGCGGTGAAGAACTGCGAGCCAAGTTTACAGCCGCTGAGGATGCACATAACGAATATCCCAGCAGGACAACGGCGAAACTGCTGCAAGAGCTGGAAAGCCAACTTGTGGCTGTAGACGCAGAGAAAGACACACTTCGTGAGCAAATGGCGGTTGATCGGGTGGTGAGCAAATCCGATTTCTTCGAGAAGCTAGACGTAACGTCATTCGAAGGACGTGCAGCAGCGAACAACCTGACTAAACGGTTAGGTACGAAAATCTTTGTTCGGAAGAACGGACGCTGTAATGAAACGTATTTGATCAGTGTGACTGCGGCTGATGGATCAGAGCCGTCAGTCATCGGGGCTATCACCCATACCAATAAGCGGATTCGGATCGACAGCGCATCGGATGCTTTTGACGAACTGCAAAAGCTGCACGGCGATTCGCCAAAATGGCAACGGGCGGCGAAGCACTGGATGAAAGAAATCAAAGTACCAGCCGTACCAGAAATGAAACGTCAGCGCCGCTGAAAGCAAGAATTCTTGTGATAGCGTTCGCGCCCTTAAAAAACTTCGCGAACATTTCTACAGGCGAAAAGACAGTGACAGACGGTCTAGCTCAGCAGGTTCGCGGCCTACACGGGAATTCCAGATTTCTTACACAATTTACGCATAGGTTTATCCACAGGCAGTACGTTGCAGCTACCCCTAAAACGCATTATCTTGAGGTTGCCAGCGAGAGAAACCCTACATATAGGGCTTGCGGCTATTTTGGGCCTCAAATTTGAGGCTGGGGAAGGAAGTAAAGCTTGCAGGTGAATACGGTATCGGTCGCCACAACTAAAGCCGTATCCACCCGCACCAATACAGAACCTAAAACCGAAATGAATCGTCAGTCCTGTTGGGTAACTCATTGAGCCAAATGTACAAGCATTTGGCAATCGTTAATAACGGTCGATGTATCCCAACGGGCTGGCAAAACCAATGCTATGTTCGTGGAGATATCGGCCATGCCGACACTACTGATCACCTGCAACGCAGGAAAACTGGGCGTCAAACGTCAACAGCTGATCGCTGAAATCTACAAATTCTCAGCGACACGGCTTACGCCATCCGTCTTCGTAATTCGGACGGACTGTTCACCGAAGGAAATTTTCAAACGACTCAAACCGTACATCGAGCATGATGAGAGCCTTTATGTCTCAAAGATCGCTAGCACTGTCGGTCACGGGGATTCGGACGTGAACAAATGGCTTGAAATGAATCTCAACGGTGGAACCCTCCACTAAACGACGAAGCCCCGGAAACGGGGCTTTTTTTACCAACACCTATGAGCCCGATGTTCAGGAAAAAGCACCTGGCCCAATGTGTGATGGGATGGCACCGTGCAAACCAGCTCTGTATCCTTGTCGTATTTATGACAGGGATTTTGAAATGAAAACATGGGCAACTTTACCCGTCTTGATCGCGCTCTACACTACAGCACCTCAGGCAGCGCCTATAACAAGCACTGCTGAAAACTTGTACCGAAACTGCAAGGAAGCATTGAAGGTAAGTGAAAGCAGTACGATCCCTCCCGGCACCGATATGTTGAGAGTTGGGCTATGCCTAGGGCTGATTGAGGGCGTGAAAAATACCATCGCTGTCTTACAAACCGCCCTTCCAGCAGGTAAGGCTCAGGTGTGTTGGAAAGAAAGCGGGATGAGCAATATTCAGGGCGCGAAGATCATCATCAAGTATTTGGACGATCATCCGAACCAACTCAGCGAAAACCAAACAGCGGTCACTATGTTTGCCTTTAAAGAAGCCTTCCCCTGTAAGTGACCGAACCGTTTTCCCGAAACCAGCCCGCCCCGCCGAGACAAGTGCAACTGGTGCAGCGCTTCGAATTCATGGTGAAAAAATAAGGCTGGCGTAACTATCTCAGTCTTGCCCGCATTGCTTAACGGCATGCGACAGGGGCTTATCCAAACGCTGAAAAAGTAGAAATAACCTGACGCCCTGTAGCGCTCTCAGACGCCGTCAGAGGCATGCAATCCTAGAGACGATGCGAGCTGACATAGACAGCAAAGCCCGCTCTAGGCGGGCTGATGGACTGTCTCAGCAAGACTAGTTCTTCATGGCACGTTGCACGCTGCTCAGGCTTACGCCAAGGGCCTTTGCCACCTTGCGGAATGATGCACCCTCTTCCGCCATTGCAGCGCGGATAGTTTCATCGTCGATTGACTTGACTCTACCTTTGTAAGCCCCACGCTCTTTCGCCTTGGCGACGCCCTCACGCTGACGCTCTTTACTGATTGCACGCTCAAACTGAGCAACTGCACCCATCATGGCTAGCATGAGGTCTTGGGTGTGGTTCACTTCGCTGGTGAACAAGAGACATTCCTTGTGGAAGTTCAAGCTCACACCACGCGCTTTCAAGCTGCTGACCAAGTCGAGTAGGTCGGCAAGGCTACGGGCTAACCTGTCAATGCTGTGGACGTGGATGGTGTCGCCTTCACGGACATACTCCAGCATCTCTTTAAGCTTGGGGCGGTCGGTTGTTGCGCCGCTGGCCTTATCCTCAAAGATGCGGTCAAGGGCTACACCGTCAAGTTGACGCGCCGTGTTCTGATCGACCGAGCTAACCCGGATGTACCCTACATTTGCCAAAATCCTCACTCCTGTATTCATTCAACTCTAGGAGTGGTGAGTATGGGTGTATTCATATGCCGAAAACAACCCTATTGAATACGGATTTTGTATTCACCGACAAGTGGTCACTAGGGTGTACTCATTTGAATACATCAAGCATTTCGCACTTGGTTGATTGCATCGGTCAGGGCCTTGGCGTGCAAATCCAATCCTTCGAGCGCTGCTAAGGCATTGTCGGCGGCAACGCTCCCTCCTTGGCTGGCAATCCATCCGGCGAGTTCTTCTATCGCCGCTGCGATTCCGTGTTGCTGATTGAGGATCAACGTCAGCGCGTCGGCCATTGCTACAGCCGGATTCTGGGTGGTCATTGGTGGTCGTCCTTGAGAGGGGTGCAGGAATCGTAGCGCAGCTCTGGGTAGGCTGGGGCTGAGTGGCGTGGTTTTGCAAAAAACTCACATTTGGCACTGTTTGACGAAAATGAACCGGCGATCTGTAGCTCCAGCTAGGCTCAGCTCAGCTACAGCCCACGGAAATGCTAAATCATAGCCAAAAGCTATCAACTATGTACTTCAGATAGATCAACTTGCACGCAGGGTTAAATTGGGTTTAAGCAGGGTTTTCAGGAGTTTCCTGATGTCTATTTACACAGACCCTTCCAAACTGTTTGCCAAGGTTGGTGACTGAAACACCTCCACGCACCAGATGGAATATGTGGTCTGACAACTCTACCTCCGCTTTATGAGAGGCCAGCTTTCCAGAACTCTCCAACTCATCGTAATGAGTCATATCCGAATATGAAACTGCTCTAATATCTATTAATCCCAAACGAGAGAGATTATCTAAATAGGAGGGGACAAGATCTGGTAGAGCAAGCCCTGCCTTTTCACCAAACAAGGAAACATTCACCGCAACATCATACCCACCCTGCCCCGCCTCCTTGTTGTCCGCCCGAACCGACACAATAGGAAATGCCTGACGCCTCATAAAATAAGCGATCAGCTTGGCCTCATCGGGAGTCAGTTGCTTAATGATTTCTACGAACGCTGGATGAGCACCATCAGCCGTGTTCTTGTCCATCGCAGCGGCAAGAAGATTGGCGTACATGTCACTCAGCGACTCTTCGTGGCCGGTGTAACGTAGAGCTTCGATTGCAGGGCCAGCCACGTTCGGCTTTGGCGTGATGATGTCATCAGGTGGAACATTTTTCAGGCGGTCTGCAACCTTGGTCGATATGAACTCTTGGCACTTTTCATAGCCCCAAACCAACGCACCAACAGGGGCAAGGGCAACGTTAATTGCCTTACCTACCGTCTCCAAGGATTTACCGACCTGCTTGGCCACGGGTTGGATCGCGTCCTCATAAATTGGAATAGCTTTCACCAAGCCAGTTACAGCATCAATGGTGTCCTTGACCTTGTTGTCATCGCCAGCTTCCCCACCCATTGCCTGCTCCTGATCATGAATACTCTGTAAGGCAGAATGCCATGTCCTGCGAATCTCAGACAGTGGGTCTGGCGAAATGCAGCACAGGAATCACCTCAGGCGTAATCAAATGAGCGTCTAATTCGGCAGCGAAGCTGAGGGGGCTTTGCACCGTTGCCACTACCCTTGCCGGGCGCTGAGGTTTGAACACGATTGGCATGTATGGCGGGATACGCTCTACAGCTCCGCTGTGACGCTCTGCGAAGGCTTCCAGCATCGGGCGAATTGCATCTACATCTTTGCCGTGCAGCACATCGAACAGGGCTTGTAGCTCGGGTAGTGACATGAAGTTAGCGGGCACCCAACCCACCAACTCATCGATTGACCGAGAGCAAATGACATCGGCTGACCAGCTACTAAAGAAATGCCCCGCTGCCACATGGATCACCTTCACCACTTGGGCCAGCTCCGGGCGGTGTTGAGCATGGCGCTCAAGCTCCCGATACAACACTTCAAACTGTGTGTAGGCACGGGTGGTGATCTTGAAATCACATCCTTCCTTACCCTCGATACTGGCCTTAAGCGCTGTCAGAGCCTTAGTTGTCATGGTGTCGAGGCTTGTTAGCCATGTGTGGTGTTGGCTGTTACTCGGGTCAAGGTGGGCACGGAGCCAGGTCAACACTGTGACGCGCTTGGATGGCTGCATACCCGCAAGCTTCGACGCTTGGGCAACTACGTCAGGGCCAATGAACTTGATGATGCGTTGCACGATTGCCTTTTGTGTTTCCCCACGCTCAACGGTGTGACGTGGGTTGAGCTTGTTGCGATCAATGCTCAGGCCGTGACCGTAGTGGCGGGTGCCGTGGGATCTGTTCATGTCCTTGGGTGCCACAGTTAGGTTGCGTGGATGGTAGAGACCTACCGTGTCCTCTCCCTGTGACGGAGCAATGTGTGACAGCTCGAAATCCTTGGCTTCGCCGAAGCGGTTTGCACGTAGCTTGAATGCGTACAGGTGGTAAAGGTCAGCGAGGGATTCAGCATCAAGGCCGGTGAAAACCTCCAGCGTTCCGGCACGTTGAGCTTCAAAGGCCAGAGTCTGGAAGAAGGCACTGTCTCTCGCTTTCTCAGCGTATCTGACGCGCTTCTTGGCGGTGGCGGCGTTCTGTTTGCACTCACGTGTGCAGTAGATGGCTGTGATGCTGGTGGTGCGGAAACGTGTTTTGCAATGAGGACATGTAGGGCGGCGCTCTGCCTTATTCTTGTTCGGTGTTGCTGTTGTCATTAAATGCTCCGTCTCGGTTAGCAGGATGTGTTGGTTTGGGATTGATTACGCTGTAAGCGTGGCGACATTGACCACTACAGAAGGCTTCCACCTTCGGTGTATGAAACTGGGTAGAGCAATTACGGCACGTACATACTTTCATGCGATTAGCGCCTCATATGGAATGGCTGGACTTCCGTCCGGGTGTGTGACAACCCAACGAAGGTGACCAAGATGGTTAACAACCTGTTGGACGATGTATTTTTTACGGGATGTTCCTATTAGGCTCATGGCAGCGGTTAACGCCGCCCCTGATGATGTGAATTCGAATGGATTTGGCATACTGATTACTCCGGGAATGGATTGAAATGTGTGCTTACGCACACCGTTAGATGTCCACTGAAAAAGGATTACAGCCCTTGAGTTACTTGACCTGCAGCGATGTACTGAGGAATCACTCAGATACATAGGAGGGTGTTACTTTTTTTCTGGAACCTGTAGACGGTGATCACTCAGAATATTGAGTTGAGCAAGTTCCTCAGTTGCACCTGCGAGTAGGGACGACCACAGCGTATCCAGCACCGTCGGTAGTTGATGCACTACAGCCTCACCGTAAGTCTCAGCAACATAAAGGCCGCAAGCGGCCCTATAGTCTATTTGGTTGGCGATCTCATCGTATTTCATTGCTTATTCTCCTTGGGGAGCTGAGAAAGCCTTAGGTTGAGTCGCTTATCGACCCAATCATGCATCCCTTCCCGTTCGTTACTGAATTGTTGTTGCAACTGGTTATATTGAAGTCGTAGTGCATTGTCGGTGTAGTCACGGGATAGAACACTTGCACGATCCAACATGTATGTGGTGAACACACCGCCCGCCAAGATCTGTAAGACACAGGCGAAGATGATGGTTTGAATAATGGGCTTCATTACTCTATCTCCGTCTGGTCAGCACGAACTGTACGCAATACCTTATTGAATTCATCATGGAAGGTCTCAGCCGAGAGCTGCTTCACTTCGGCGGCATCCATACCACGAGCATCCACATTGACAGAGACATTGACCTCGGTGTGACTTTGATCAATCTTGCTTTCAGCAGGCTGGACAATACGCCCGTTATTGGGATCATCTGGCGACATCCAATCACTAGGCAATGCTGTTTGCTTACGCTGTTGTTGAGCCGATGCTTCCATGATATCTGCGGCTGTATAAGTAGGCGGCAGACGGAACTGTTTCATCTGCCCTGTTTCGTCTGGTGGTGTAATACCAAACTTGGACAAATCCAGCTTCGAAAATTGCATGCCTAGCGTATTCATTTCCAGCGTCTTAACTTTGCTAGCTGGCCCCTCATCGTAATCAGGAGTGTTAGTAAGCCAGCGATACAAAACACTGATCGGATCTTTAGTTTTCGACCCGGTAGATGGCTGGGGTGAACTCAATGCACTAACATCGATAGCTGGTTGCTCTGGGGAAAACAAATCTACTTTCTTCGCGGCTTGTTCTGGCGTTTCGTCTTTGCCGAAGGTGAACCGAAAGAATGAAGCCGCCATTTTGTTAAGAGCGATATCAGCCTGTACCGCTGCTTCCTTAAGAGGCTTCATTGCCTCTGTCAGTTCGGATTCGGCTTGGATTCGATCATTGATTGCACCGATTAACTCGGGGTTCTGGTCTAGACCCTGTTGCTGTAGGAATCGCTGGTTGGCCAAGCGTGTAGAGTTTGCATCGATGCTCCCGTTCTGCCTTTCAATTGCAGCAGCGCTCTCCTTCACAAACAGCTTGATACCGTTTTCAAAGTCGATAGCCTTCAAGTTGCCTGTCTTGGTGCTAGCCCTGAAATCCTTTTCTAAATTGGCATCAAGGGCATGCTTGTTGCGCTCAGCCCAAGCTCGGCGGATAGGCTCCACCAGCAAAGGGGCGCTTTCAGAGAAGGTATTTAGGTCTTCGCGATCGGCGACTGTCTTCGACCTAACCTGTTGATATTGCAGGGAAGTTCGACGTTGCTCGTCTCGTGTCAAACCCGCCCCTCTGTATGCTGACATCGTTGTTTCAAAGTCAGCAGTTGCAGCACTGATAGACTTCCCTCGCGCCATCTGAGCCAGCAGATAGGTGCGGTAGTCCTTGGCTGAATCATTGTCTACGGCGGTGCCGTACTTCTGGCTGATTCGAAGGAATTCGGACTTTGCGAAATCCTTGTTCGCAGGGTTTCTACCTGCTGCCTGCTCCAAGATGTTCGAGAACTGCTGACTCTCTGACACTCGGGTCTGTGTTGCAGCGAGACGGTCACCAAGAGCGCTTACAGCGCCCACGATTGCAGCTAGGCCAGCGGTGACACCACCTAGGGCCAACGCACCTGTTCCAAGCCCCATGAAGCCTGTAGAGGACTTAGGCTCAGCCTGTTTAGCGGCCCAAGCTGTTTGTCTCGCCTGCGCCCATTCGAAACGCTGCGCTTTCTGGGCATGGCTAACATCGAGACGCTGGGCACGAAGCTTTGCAGCCTCTTGTGACGCAGCGAATTTCTCTGCTGCCCTATGACCTCGGATTCTCGCCTGCTGCAATGCAAACTCGGCTCTCTGGGTGGCCGTCATTGCTTGGAATTGCTTTTGTTGCAAGATGGCGGTCTTCTGTTGCTGCTGACCCAAGAGCGTTTCCCAGCGAGCTTGGCGGGCCTTGTGCTGCTCAATGGATTGAGCCTGCTTAAGAGCTGCACCTGACACCTTCAAGCGCTCCCCTTCGGCCTTGGCTGCCTTGGCATCTAGAACGGCTTGAGCGATCTTGTCGCGGAGAGCCTGGGACTGGATCGCAGCCCCTTCTTTCTGACGAAGGTTGATGAGTTTCTGCCCTGCCAGCTCAGCGGTGAACGTGGCGCGGCGTGTACGCTGCACAGCGTTTTCAAGCTTCAACTCTCTGTCGAGGTTGGCTCTTACAGTCTTGGCTAGCTTTTCTTGTCCGGCGCTATCGACCTTGATGCCCATCTTGGTGCCAAGCTTCTTGCTCAGTGCATCAGCCTCACGAGACAGCGCCGCCATCTTCTGGCGTGCTTGGGCTAGGCCACGCTCAAATCTCTGGAGGCCGGAAACATCCACTTGAAACTGGAGAAGGCCAACGAGCTTGGCAATGATCTCGGTGTTCATCGGCTGCTCCCTCCTCCGTGATATCCATGCACCGGATGAAACAACAGCGCGACATCTCGTTCAAACTCCGTGTGCCTATGGCCGTAGTGCTCAATGTGGAATGCAACTTCTCTGTGTCCAAGATAGGACTCAAATGCTTTCAGGAGAGAACGAGTTCCAGTGAGTGCGTAAAAGAGCGCTCCTGATTCGTGGCGTGTCCACGTATAAACAACTTTGACCGGGTGGCCGTGCCAACGATTAGCGTAGTCGGCAAACTGTGACATGAAATCACGAGTAGAGATTGCTGCGGAAGGGTGTACTGTGAAGATTGCGTGGTACTGGTGAGCGGCTTTATTCAGCCGTGTAACGGTGTTACTTGTTTGATCCATTAGTTTCCTCAGGGTATTCGATAAACACCCAGCTTCCGGCTTGGATGCCTTCATAGGTGCAGGGCAGTTGGTAGCTGTTACTCATCTCTGCGGGATAAGCCTTGTTAAACTCAGCGCAAGCCTTGGTGATATCAGCGTCGTCATACTTAGCCGAATCCATCAAAACAGTAATCACACCAGTACGACCACTTGCAGACTTATATACGACCTCCTGAGAGCCTACAGGAGACACTTTGCTGGCTTGCTTATGCGTATGTAGCGACTCAGCGTTAGAGGCGCTTACAGGAGCTTGTAGAGGCTGGTGCAGAAGTGTATGTTTTGCGTACCTTTGGCGTAGTAGGAGTTCAGTGCCAGATAGAGTGCTCGGATCAATTTTATTGGTCATTGTGCACCTCTCAATTCATCCAATGGCAAACTACATACAGCGCGTGCACCAGCTATGAAAGCTTCAAAGACCATAGCGTCGTAGTGATCCTTTGTAAGAGAAAGCTCTTCGTCTTCGGTCAAACTGGCGAACATCATTTTCAACTGCGCATATACTGCTGTATCAAGGCGGCTTCTCATTGTTTACCTCCAAGAGCTGCCAACACTTCGGCCTCAACGCGAGCATATTCCTCGGCTTCCAGTGTTGCCTTAGCATCTAACTCGGCCTGTTGCTTTCTGCGTTTCTCGCCAGCCAGTAGCGATTCAACTTCTTTAGCCACACAAGCAGCTTTAGCATCGGCGAGCTGGGTAAGGTATGTAGCTTCTACGTCAGCCTTAATTTGAGCGATCTCTTGTTCAACCTGTGATTCTGGTTTACGCAAGGAAAGGATTAACCAATCGACTGTTGGCCCTGCAATCAGCTTAGGCAGATGAGCGATTTCTCCTGTCGCCCGGTAGCCTTGCACGGTAGTCAATTCGGCATACAGGTCGAGTGCTTGTTGCAATCCTTGCACCTCGAATTCTTCCATGATTCCAAGCTGCTCTTTGCCTTGGACATTACATTGGGTACGGGTTTTGTATTGCCCCACTTCGAAGTCTTGTAGACGCTTTAGATGCGCTGCATCTGGTTGGAACAATTGAGACGGTGTAGCCATTGGTGTTACCTCTTGGGTTTGGGATTGTTGTTCTTTCTTTTGTTGTCTGTGATGGATCAATCGGCAAGCTGACGAACAGTAAGCCGCTCTTGCGGTGGAACTGGGGAAGTCCCCTTTAGTGCATGACGGGTTGCGACATGCACGCATAACGATACGTGCCATGGAATCTCCTATGGGCGAAGTTGTTTGACGATTTGACGGTGAGTGAAACGGAACTGGATTAAACGCAGAAAAAAGGCTGAGCGTTTCAAGGACTCAGCCTAAAAGGGGATGTAGGAGCATTCCCAAGAGTTTTCACTTAGTACGAATTTGGGTCGAGGGGGAAATCTAAGCAAACCCCCTCTACAGCATCCGGCTCACCGCGCTGCAACGGTGGAAAAAGCTCCACTGAATGGAGTCAGCCAAGGTGACAGAGTTTCGACCAACCGCTCTGTCAGCGGTCTGAGAAGCCATAAGCTCGGTCTTCGTGAAACACAACACAGACTGCGACTGGTTCTGTCTCGACGCTCTGGAAATTCAAATCTCAGAACGACAAAACCGAACTCAGCTTGGCGGCTGGCCCGGTTGGATATTCTGGATTGAGGTTGAAGCTGGTAGAGATGAAAAAACCTCCCTACCTCAAGCCAATTATAACATAATTCTCAAGAATTGCAAGCACTTTCTGTGCCAAGTTTAAAATACTTTCAAACACTCGTTTGACTGCACACGAACCACCGCCCCGGCTTGGTCGGCACGAGCGGCACAGGCTGCTTCCACGTGGAGTTCAACCAGCTATGCTTCCACACGGGTCACCAAAAGGCGAAACGTTGTCCCGGCTGCCGGTAGTGAATTGTTGCAACACATCAAGAAGTGCTGCGCGGGATACTTCGGCGCTTAGAGGCCGCGGCGACTAGACTGGAGCGCAAAGGGAGTTACACGATGCTCGGTCAACGCCAGATATTGCGATTGTTTCTTCTGATGCTGATCCTGAACCTCGACGGTTGTGCGTCATGGTTCAGCGATGACAGCGTCGAACCCGCCGTGCATCTGGTGAAAGTCGAAGTGGTGCGGGCCAAACTGCTTGAGCAGAAATTCATCCTGCACTTTCGCGTCGACAACCCCAATGACAGCGACTTGACTGTGCGCGGCCTCGAATACCGAATTCATCTGGCCGACCTGCTGCTGGTCGAGGGCGAGCATGAACACTGGTTCACCGTCGGACCGAAGCGCAGTGCCTATTTCAAAGTGCCGATCCGCACCAACCTGTGGCCTCGGGTAAAAGACGTGGTGAAAATGCTGAAAAGTTCGAACCAGCAGATTCCCTATCGCTTGCAGGGCGAGATGGAAACCGGTTTATTCATCGCCCACTACGTGCACCTTGAGCGCAATGGCGTGATAATCCCCGCCGATTTAATTCCGGAGCAACACCGATGACCCAGCAACCTCATGTCCATGGTCCTGACTGCAACCACGATCATGACGATCATGACCATCATCACGATCATGACCACGGCCACGTACACGGCCCGAACTGCGGCCACGCCCACCAGGAACCGGTGCGCAACGCCCTGAAAGACGTCGGCCGCAACGATCCTTGCCCATGCGGCAACGGCAAGAAATTCAAGAAGTGCCACGGGGCGTGATGCCCTGGGCGAAAAATCACTTCGCCTGACCTGACGCCTTCGCGAGCAGGCTCGCTCCGACAGTTGACCGCGTTCTTTCAGCAGGAATGCCATTAACTGTGGGAGCGAGCCTGCTCGCGAAGAGGGCCGCACATTCACCAACAATTTCAGCCCGCCGCCAATACCTGCACCGCACTCACCACCGTCGCATACTCCCCCTGCAAATTCCCCAGCGACATCCCGTGCACTTCTTCAGCCGTGCGCAGCGTGCCGAAATAGTCGACCTTGTCGAAGGTAAAGCACGCATCCTCCGCGACCCACGTCTCGAACCCCAGATTGCCCGCCGTGCGCGCCGTTGACTCCACCGAGTTGTTCGTTGCCACGCCGACAATGATCAACTGCCCGATCCGCGCCTCACGCAATCGCGACTCCAGCCCGGTGGCACAGAACGCATCCGGCACCTGCTTCTGAATCAGCCACTCGCCCCCTCGCGGCAAGAACCGCTGCTGAAATTCCACCCCGTCCTGCTCCGGCCAGAAAACCGAATCCGGCTCACGCGACAGGTGCTGCACATGAATCACCGGTCTTGCGCTACGCCGCCAAAGCCCCAGCAAATCAAGGATTCGCTCTTCCGCCTGCGGATTATTGCGCCGCCCCAAACGCGGCTGCAGAATGCCTTTTTGCTGGTCGATGATGATCAGTGCAGCGTTGGCCTGAAGCTCCATGGCGATTTTTCTCACGCGATGTCATTGAATTCTGCGCAGTTCAGCATCACCTGTTCTTGTTAAGCAAGCTATCGAACGCACACAGGATCACCTGACGCCGGCGTTTGCTGTCCGCACGCAAGTCCATTTCTGCTTTGGAGTTCTCCATGATCGACCTGTATTACTGGACCACCCCCAATGGCCACAAAGTCTCCCTGTTCCTTGAAGAAGCCGGCCTGCCCTACAACGTGCATCCGATCAACATCAGTCAGGGTGAGCAGTTCCAGCCGCACTTTCTGAAAATCGCGCCGAACAACCGCATCCCGGCCATTGTCGATCATGCGCCGGCGGACGGTGGTGAACCGTTGTCGATGTTCGAGTCCGGGGCGATCCTTTTGTATCTCGCCGAAAAAACCGGTCAGTTCCTGCCCAAGGATCTGCGGGGCCGGCAAACAGTGTTGCAGTGGCTGTTCTGGCAGATGGGCGGACTGGGCCCGATGGCCGGGCAGAATCATCACTTCAGCCAGTTCGCGCCGGAGAAAATTCCTTACGCGCTCAAGCGCTACATTGATGAAACCGCACGTTTGTACGGTGTGTTGAACAAACAATTGGCCAATAACGACTTCGTCGCCGGCAGCGAGTACAGCATTGCCGACATGGCGATTTATCCGTGGATCGTCTCGCACAAGTGGCAAAGCCAGAACCTCGAAGATTTCCCGCATGTGCAGCGCTGGTTCAACCACATCAAGGATCGCCCGGCGACGGTGAAGGCGTATGCCTTGGTGCAGAAGATCAACCCGCCGAAGTCCTGACTGGACCTGATATCTGATCGTTCCCACGCGCAGCAAAGCAATGCAGTAAGGATGCTCTGCGTCCCTTCGAAGCCGAACGCAGAGCGTCCGATGAGGGAATCGTTGGCTGCGCGTGGGAGCGATCGTCGAGAACTGAAGAAATAACCTCTCGCCCCGCTTGCGCGGCCACCTCCTGCTCACTAACGTAGCGGCTTTATTGCGCCCCCAGCCTCTACACCCCCGCAGGAGCTTTGCCATGGCCTCGCCAGCCCTTACTCATTTTCTTCCCCGGTTCGGCGTTGCCGCAGCAGTGGCCGGTGTTTTGGGCCTGTCCGGTTGCCAGGCCTGGAACGCCCAGGACACCCTGCCGCCGACCTCCGGCGTACAACCGCTCAAGGGCCTGGCACAGAATGTTTCGGTGCGCCGCAATGCCATGGGCATGCCGCTGATCGAAAGCAACACCTTCCATGACGCGCTGTTCAGCCTCGGCTACGTGCACGCCAGCGACCGCATCAATCAGATGGTCACCCTGCGCCTGTTGGCCCAGGGCCGTCTGGCGGAAATGTCCGGTGCATCGATGCTCGACGCCGACCGCTACATGCGCGCCGTCAACCTGAAGAAAAGCGCCGCCGAGTTGTACAAGGCGTCGTCGCCACGACTCAAGCGCTTCTTTGAAGTCTACGCGCGGGGCGTCAACGCCTATCTGTTCCGCTACGCCGACAGGTTGCCAGGCGATCTGGCCTCCAGCGGCTACAAGCCTGAATACTGGAAACCGGAAGATTCGGCGCTGATTTTCGCCCTGCTGAATTTCAGTCAGTCGGCCAACCTGCCGGAAGAAATCGCCTCACTGGTGCTCGCGCAAACCGTGACCAGCGACAAGCTCGCCTGGCTGACTCCAACGGCACCTGACGAAAACCTGCCGCTGGCCGAGGCCGACAAGCTGCAAGGGCTCAGGCTCAACGGGCAGATCCCGGGGCTGACCGAGCTGAGCAACGCCAGCCAGCAACTGTCGGCCCTGAATCTGCTGGGCTCCACCTCTTCGAACAACTGGGCCATCGCCCCGCAACGCAGCCGCAGCGGCAAAAGCATGCTTGCCAGCGATGCCCACGGCCCGCTGGCCGCGCCGTCGCTGTGGAGCTTCGTGCAGATCCGTGCACCGAAATATCAGGCGGCCGGCGTCACCGTCGCCGGCCTGCCGCTGGTGCTCGGCGGTTTCAATGGCAAAGTCGCCTGGAGCATGACCAGCGTGCTCGGTGACAACCAGGACCTGTTTCTGGAAAAAATCCGGCGCCAGGGCAACAGCCTGACCTACGAGGTCAACGGCAAATGGCAGCCATTGGGTGTGCGCAACGAAACCTATTTCGTCAAAGGTCAGCGACCGATCCGCGAAGCGGTGTACGAAACCCGCCACGGCGCGCTGCTCAACAGCGCCCAGGCGGCGGCCCAAGGCAACGGTTTCGGCCTGGCCTTGCAGACGCCGGGCTTCACCGACGACAAGTCGCTGGATGCATTTTTTGATCTGACCCGCGCACAAACCGTTGAACGCGCTTCGGACGCCAGTCGCGAAATCCGCGCCATCGCCCTGAATCTGGTATTCGCCGATGCGAGCAACATTGGCTGGCAAGTCACCGGTCGCTTCCCGAACCGCCGTGAAGGCGAAGGCCTGCTGCCATCGCCGGGCTGGGAAGGTCGCTACGACTGGGACGGTTTTGCCGACCCGATGCTGCATCCCTACGATCAGGACCCGGCGCAAGGCTGGCTCGGCACCGCGAACCAACGCGTGATTCCTCACGGCTATGGCATGCAGTTGTCCAACTCCTGGGCTGCGCCCGAACGCGGTGAGCGTCTCGCCGAATTGGCCGGCGGTGCCAGGCACGACAGCCGCAGCGTGATCGCCATGCAGTACGACCAGACCACCAGCTTCGCCGCCAAATTGAAGAAGGTGTTCGACGCGCCGGGCATGAAGCAACCGCTGAAACAGGCGATTGATGCCCTGCCGGAAGCCGAGCGCAGCAAGGCCCGCGAGGCGTTTACGCGGTTGATGGCGTTTGACGGCAAACTCAGCCCGACCTCCGCCGACGCAGCGATCTACGAACTGTTCCTGCAGGAAAGCATGAAGCAGATTTTCCTCGACGAACTCGGTCCGGAATCGAGCCCGGCGTGGAAAGCGTTTATCGCCAACGGCGATTTGTCCTACGCAGCGCAAGCCGATCACCTGTTGGGCCGCGAGGACAGTCCGTTCTGGGATGACATTCGCACCCCGCAGAAAGAGGACAAGGCCGTGATGCTTGCGCGCAGCCTCGCCGCAGCGATTACCGCGGGCGACAGTCTGTTGGGCGGCGATCATCGCGCTTGGCAATGGGGCAAACTGCACAGCTATACGTGGAAAAACAGCAATGGCCAGACCGTGCGTGGCCCACTGGCGGCCGGCGGCGACCACACCACGCTGAACACCTCGGCGTTCGCTTGGGGCCAGGACTTCACCACGACCCGCGCGCCGTCGATGCGCTTTATCGTCGATTTCGGTCAGGCCGAACCGCTGATGGGCCAGAACGGTACGGGGCAGTCGGGTAACCCGGTCAGCCCCAATTACCTCAATGGCATCGATGCGTGGCTGAAGGGGCAGTACATCGGTTTGCCGATGCAGCCGCAGAATTTTGATCGGGTCTACGGCAAAACCCGCTTGACCCTCACCCCCGGCAAATAAGCGCCGTTCCCTTGTGGGAGCGAGCCTGCTCGCGAAGACGCAGGCACAGTCAGAATAGATGTGTCAGTTAAACCGCTTTCGCGAGCAGGCTCGCTCCCACATTGGTTTGCGTCCCCCCTGAAAAAGTCGATAGAACTTCCGAGCGCGCGCCAGCCTCATAACTGACAAGCCCCCCCATTCAGGTAACGACATGGACCTTGTTATCGCGCGCCCCGAAGGTTTGTATTGCCCTGCCGGGGATTTCTACATCGACCCCTGGCGTGCGGTCGAGCGCTCGGTGATCACCCATGCCCATGGCGATCACGCCCGCACCGGCAACCAGCATTATCTGGCCAGCAGCGCCAGCGAAGGGATTCTGCGTGCGCGTCTGGGTCAGGACATCAATCTGCAAACCCTCGCCTATGGTCAGCGCCTGACCCACCACGGCGTGACCTTGAGTTTTCACCCCGCCGGGCATGTGCTCGGTTCGGCGCAGGTGCGTCTGGAGTATGGCGGCGAAGTCTGGGTCGCCTCCGGCGACTACAAGATCGAGCCGGATGGCACGTGTGCGCCGTTCGAACCGGTGCGCTGCCATACGTTCATCACCGAATCGACTTTCGGCCTGCCAATCTACCGCTGGCAACCTCAGGCGCAAGTGTTTGCCGAGATCAACCAGTGGTGGCAGGCAAACATCGCTGCCGGCAAGGCCAGCGTGTTGTTTTGCTATTCGTTCGGCAAGGCGCAGCGAATTCTTCACGGCATTGATGAAAGCCTCGGGCCGATCCTCAGCCACGGCGCCGTCGAGCCACTGAACCGGGTTTACCGCGAAGCCGGCGTTTACCTGCCGCCGACGATCTATGCCGGCGATGTCGCGAAAAGTGATCCACGCATGCGGCAGGCCTTGGTCATCGCCCCACCGTCGGCGGGCGGCAGCAGCTGGATGCGTCGCTTCGGCGATTTCAGCGATGCCTTTGCCAGCGGCTGGATGCGCCTGCGCGGCACTCGACGGCGGCGCGGGGTTGATCGCGGCTTCGTGCTTTCCGATCACGCCGACTGGCCCGGCCTGCTCTGGGCCATCGAACAAACCGGCGCGGAACGGGTGATGGTCACCCACGGTTCAATTGGCGTGCTGGTGCGTCATCTGCGCGAGAAAGGCCTGGATGCTCAAGGCTTCAACACCGAATACGGCGATGACGAAGAAGACAACGTCGCCAGCCAGCCCACCGTCGCCGAGACGCCTGAATGAAAGCCTTCGCCGATCTCTACGCCGAACTCGACGCCACCACCTCAAGCAACGCCAAACTGGCGGCGATGCAGGCTTACTTCGCCCAGGCTCAGCCCCATGACGCCGCGTGGGCGGTGTACTTTTTGTCGGGTGGCCGGCCCCGGCAATTGATCCCGGTGCGCGTCCTTCGTGAAGTCGCTGTCGATGTTTCCGGTCTGGAACCGTGGTTGTTCGAGGAAAGCTATCAATCCGTGGGCGATCTCGCCGAGACCATTTCCCTGGTGCTTACGGAAAATCCGCACACCTCCAGCGCCGGCCTGGCTGAATGGATAGAAGACAAGCTGCTGCCATTGCGCGGCGAAACGCCAGACTATCTCGCTCGGCAGTTGCCAGCGCTGTGGGCGCAACTGGATCGGCCGAGCCTGATGCTGTGCATCAAGTTGATCACTGGCAGTTTCCGCGTTGGCGTGTCGAAGTTGCTGGTGACCCGGGCCCTGGCGTCGTTGGCCGGACTCGACAGCAAGCGCGTGGCGCAGCGGCTGGTGGGCTACACCGACCTGTCCAACCGACCGAATGCGACGAGCTATCTGAAACTGATCGCCCCGGAATCCGCTGACGAACACGCCCAGCGCGGCGGGCAACCCTATCCATTCTTTCTCGCCCACGCCTTGTCGCAACCGGTTGAAGAGTTTGAAGCGCTGCTCGGGCCTGCCAGCGACTGGCAGATTGAATGGAAATGGGATGGCATCCGCGCCCAAGTGGTCAAGCGCGAGGGCCGCTTGTGGGTGTGGTCGCGCGGCGAAGAATTGGTCACCGAGCGTTTTCCCGAACTGGAGGTGCTGGTGCACGGTTTGCCCGACGGCACGGTGATCGACGGCGAAATCGTGGTGTGGAAAAGCACTCATCCGACCACCGAAGACGCCTTCAATCCGCAATCGACCGAACCACCTGCGGTGCAACCGTTCGCCCTGCTGCAACAACGCATCGGCCGCAAGACCCTCGACAAGAAAATCCTTGGGGAAGTGCCGGTGGTGGTGCTCGCCTACGACCTGCTCGAGTGGCAGGACGAAGACTGGCGCAACCAGCCGCAGGCCAAGCGTCGCGCGCAACTGGAAGACGTCATCGCGCACTGCAACAGTCCGGTGTTGCTGCCCTCCCCGGTGTTGACCGGTGAAGACTGGTTCGACCTCGCCCGCCAGCGCGAAGCCTCTCGGCGCCTGGGCGTTGAAGGCATGATGCTCAAGGCGCGGGATTCGCTGTACGGGGTCGGTCGCACCAAGGACATGGGCGTATGGTGGAAGTGGAAGGTCGAACCGTTCAGTGTCGATGCGGTACTGATTTATGCGCAGCGCGGTCATGGTCGCCGCGCCAGCCTCTACAGCGACTACACCTTTGCCGTGTGGGATGGGCCACCGGAATCCAGCCAACGGTCACTCGTGCCGTTTGCCAAGGCCTACTCAGGGTTGACCGACGAGGAAATGCGCCAGGTCGACAGCATCGTGCGTAAAACCACCGTAGAGAAATTCGGCCCGGTGAGCAGCGTGAAGCCAAGTCTGGTGTTCGAATTGGGCTTCGAGGGAATTGCCCTGTCACGGCGCCACAAAAGCGGGATTGCCGTGCGTTTCCCACGGATGCTGCGCTGGCGCCAGGACAAAACCGTCGACGAAGCGGATAGCCTCGACACGTTGCAGGATCTGCTCGCCTGAGCAGGTTTGCCGGTACCCCACGCGATTGAGCGTTCCCTCGCTCCGCCTGTGAACGATCAGCCACAAATCAGTGCATGCTTTCTGCGATGCCCGTTTTCGTGCACGCCTGCATTGATCTTGTAGCGCTCCTTACCTTTTAAAACGCTTGTTCGGGACTCTGGTTCGGAAATTGCTACTTTCTATAGGTCGTATGCGTTCCAGTAACAATAATTCTGCGCCACAAGCGCTCATATTGGTTCTTAGGGATTGAATAATGAAAAAAGCATTGCTGACCCTTTCTGCACTGGCGTTGTGCATGGCCGCTGGCTCCGCGCTGGCCAAGGAATACAAAGAGCTGCGCTTTGGCGTTGACCCTTCGTATGCACCGTTTGAGTCGAAAGCGGCCGACGGCAGCCTGGTGGGCTTCGACATCGACCTGGGCAACGCGATCTGCGCCGAACTGAAGGTCAAGTGCAAGTGGGTCGAAAGTGACTTTGACGGCATGATTCCGGGTCTCAAGGCCAACAAATTCGACGGTGTGATCTCGTCGATGACCGTGACCCCGGCCCGCGAAAAAGTCATCGACTTCTCCAGCGAGCTGTTCTCCGGCCCGACCGCTTACGTGTTCAAGAAAGGTTCCGGTCTGAGCGAAGACGTCGCGTCCCTGAAGGGCAAAACCGTCGGCTACGAGCAAGGCACCATTCAGGAAGCCTACGCCAAAGCCGTGCTGGACAAGGCTGGCGTGAAGACCCAGGCCTATCAGAATCAGGACCAGGTTTACTCTGACCTGACTTCTGGCCGTCTCGATGCCGCCATTCAGGACATGTTGCAAGCCGAACTGGGCTTCCTGAAGTCGCCAAAAGGTGAAGGCTACGAAGTCAGCAAACCCGTCGACAGCGAATTGCTGCCGGCCAAAACCGCTATCGGTATTAAGAAAGGTAACACTGAGCTGAAAGCGCTTTTGGATAAAGGTATCAAAGCGTTACACGACGACGGCAAATACGCCGAGATTCAAAAGAAACACTTTGGCGACCTGAATCTGTACAGCGGTAAATAATGCTCCGGCGCCCATCCTCGATGGGCGCCTTTTCCATCCGCTCAGGTTGCTGATTTATGTTCGAAACCCTCCTGCAAAATCTGGGGCTCTCCGCCTTCAGCCTCAAAGGTTTTGGTCCTTTGTTGCTGGAAGGGACCTGGATGACCATCAAATTATCGGCGATGTCGCTGCTGGTGGCCGTGTTGCTCGGCCTGCTCGGCGCCAGTGCCAAACTGTCGAAAGTCAAACTGGTGCGCCTGCCCGCCCAGCTCTACACCACATTGATTCGCGGCGTGCCGGACCTGGTGCTGATGCTGCTGATCTTCTACAGCCTGCAAACCTGGCTGACGTCTCTGACCGATTACCTGGAATGGGAATACATCGAGATCAACCCATTCAGCGCCGGGGTGCTGACCCTCGGCTTCATTTATGGCGCGTATTTCACCGAAACCTTCCGTGGTGCCATCCTCGCGGTGCCGCGTGGTCAAGTTGAAGCCGCCACCGCGTATGGCCTCAAACGCGGCCAGCGCTTTCGCATCGTGGTGTTCCCGCAAATGATGCGCTTCGCTTTGCCGGGCATCGGCAACAACTGGATGGTGATGCTCAAGGCCACTGCCCTGGTGTCGATCATCGGTCTGGCCGATCTGGTCAAAGCCGCGCAAGACGCCGGTAAAAGCACCTATCAACTGTTCTACTTTCTGGTCCTCGCCGCGTTGATCTACCTGCTGATCACCAGCGCCTCGAACTTCATCCTGCGCCGGCTCGAACGCCGCTACGCCGCCGGTGCCCGGGAGGCCATCCGATGATCGAACTCCTGCAGGAATACTGGAAAGCCTTTCTTTATACCGATGGCCAGAACATCACCGGGCTGGCGATGACGCTGTGGCTGCTCAGCGCCTCGATCTTCATCGGCTTTCTGGTGTCGATTCCGCTGTCGATTGCGCGGGTTTCGCCGCACTTCTACATTCGCTGGCCGGTGCAGTTCTACACCTACCTGTTCCGTGGCACGCCGTTGTATATCCAGTTGCTGATCTGCTACACCGGGATCTACAGCCTTGCCGCCGTGCGTGCGCAGCCGTTGCTCGACAGTTTCTTCCGCGATGCGATGAACTGCACGATCCTCGCCTTTGCCCTGAACACCTGCGCCTACACCACGGAGATTTTTGCCGGGGCGATCCGCAGCATGAACCACGGCGAAGTCGAAGCGGCCAAGGCCTACGGTCTGACGGGCTGGAAGCTGTATGCCTACGTGATCATGCCGTCGGCCCTGCGTCGCTCGTTGCCGTATTACAGCAACGAAGTGATCCTGATGCTGCACTCGACCACGGTGGCGTTTACCGCGACCATCCCTGACATCCTGAAAGTCGCCCGTGACGCCAACTCGGCGACCTTCCTGACCTTTCAGTCGTTCGGCATCGCCGCGCTGATCTACCTGACCATTACCTTTGCCCTGGTCGGCCTGTTCCGGCTCGCCGAACGCCGATGGCTGGCCTTCCTCGGGCCGACTCACTAAGCCCCAGCTCAGGAATAAAGAGATAAAAAAATGCGCCACCAGATACATGAGCTGCTGGCCCCGCTGCCGGGGACCGCACGACAGATCCACAGTTTTCACTTCGGCCCGGAGCAGGCCAAGGGCAAGGTCTACATCCAATCGTCGCTGCACGCTGACGAGTTGCCGGGCATGCTCGTCGCCTGGCACCTCAAGCAACGTCTGGCGGAGCTGGAAGCCGCCGGGCGTCTGCGCAGCGAAATCGTCCTGGTGCCAGTGGCCAACCCGGTCGGCCTCGAACAAGTGTTGATGGACGTGCCGCTGGGTCGCTACGAACTGGAGAGCGGGCAGAATTTCAACCGCTGGTTCGTCGACCTCAGCGAAGAGATCGGCAACGAGATCGAGGGCAAGCTCAGTGATGATCCGCAGCAAAACCTCGAGCTGATCCGTACCCGTCTGCGCAACGCCCTCGCCCGTCAGACCGCCACGACGCAACTGCAATCCCAGCGCCTGACCCTGCAGCGGCTGGCCTGCGATGCCGACATGGTGCTGGACCTGCACTGCGACTTCGAGTCGGTGGTGCATCTTTACACCACGCCGCAAGCGTGGCCGCAGGTAGAGCCATTGGCCCGCTACATCGAAGCGCAAGCGAGCCTGTTGGCCACCGATTCCGGCGGCCAGTCATTCGACGAATGCTTCACCTTGCTGTGGTGGCAGTTGAGGGAGCGCTTCGGCGAGCACTTCGAGATTCCCCTCGGCAGTTTTGCAGTCACCGTCGAATTGCGTGGTCAGGGTGACGTCAATCACCCGACGGCCAGCCGCGACTGCCAGGCGCTGATCGATTACCTGATTCAGTCCGATGCGATCGTCGGCGAGACCAAACCGCAGCCGCCATTGCCCTATCCCGCCACGCCACTGGCAGGTGTGGAACCTGTGACCACGCCGGTCGGCGGCCTGCTGGTGTACACGGCGATGGCCGGCCAGTATCTGGAAGCCGGGCAACAGATCGCCGAAATCATCGACCCGATCCACGACCGCATCACCCCCATTCATTGCACGACTGCCGGGTTGATGTACGCCCGCTCGCTGCGGCGCATGGCCACGGCCGGCATGGTCATCGCCCACGTTGCAGGCACGCAAGCCTATCGCAGCGGCTATCTACTTTCGCCTTGAGGATGCCTGTCCCATGTACAAACTGACTGTTGAAGGCCTGCACAAAAGCTACGGCGATCATCAAGTGCTCAAAGGCGTTTCGCTCAAGGCCAAAACCGGTGACGTGATCAGCCTGATCGGCGCCAGCGGCTCGGGCAAAAGTACCTTTTTGCGCTGCATCAACTTCCTCGAGCAGCCCAACGACGGCGCCATGAGCCTCGACGGCCAGGCGATCCGCATGATCAATGACCGCCACGGCATGCACGTCGCTGACGCCAATGAACTGCAACGCCTGCGCACGCGCCTGGCGATGGTGTTCCAGCACTTCAACCTGTGGAGCCACATGACCGTGCTGGAAAACATCACCATGGCCCCGCGCCGCGTGCTGGGTTGCAGCAAACAGGAAGCCGAGGATCGCGCCCGCCGGTACCTGGACAAGGTCGGTTTGCCGACGCGGGTGGCGGATCAGTACCCGGCGTTTCTCTCCGGTGGTCAGCAACAGCGCGTGGCGATTGCCCGGGCGTTGGCGATGGAGCCGGAAGTGATGCTGTTTGACGAACCGACTTCGGCACTCGACCCGGAGTTGGTCGGCGAAGTGTTGAAGGTGATTCAGGGACTGGCCGAAGAAGGCCGGACCATGATCATGGTGACCCATGAGATGAGCTTCGCCCGTAAGGTGTCCAGCCAGGTGTTGTTCCTGCATCAAGGTTTGGTGGAGGAAGAAGGCGCCCCCGAAGAAGTGCTCGGCAACCCCAAAAGCGAACGCCTCAAACAGTTTCTCAGCGGCAACCTGAAATAACGCCGTACACAAACCCCACTGTGGGAGCGGGCTTGCTCGCGAATGCGGTGTTTCAGTTAACCCATCATTGGCTGACACACCGCCTTCGCGAGCAAGCCCGCTCCCACCAAAAGCACACCGTGCCAGCTTGAAAAATCAAACTTGTCGACCTCCTGCATGGTCACTGGAATAACACTTCCAGAGCGCTCGCAGCCCGCATGGCGAAATCCTCCGACTTCGGAAAAACCTGGTTCAACGCCCGCGACTGGAAGCCGTTCGCCTTTCAGAAACAGGTCTGGGCGGCGGTCAACACCGGTCAGTCCGGACTGCTCCACGCCAGTACCGGCGCCGGTAAAACCTATGCCGTGTGGTTTGCTGCGCTCAATCGCTTCGCCAAACCCGCAGCAATTGTTGCAACCCCACGTAAACGCAAGCCGCCCGCTGAACCGCTGACGGTGCTGTGGATCACGCCCATGCGCGCCCTCGCCGCCGACACCGCGCGGGCCTTGCAAAGCCCGGTCGATGATTTGCAGATCCCATGGAGCATCGGCCTGCGCACCGGCGACACCAGCAGCAGCGAACGCGCCCGACAGAGCCGGCGCCTGCCGACCACGCTGATTACCACACCGGAAAGCCTGACTTTACTGCTCGCCCGCGCCGATGCTCAGGTGGCGCTGTCGTCGCTGCGCATGATCGTCGTCGACGAGTGGCACGAACTGCTCGGCAACAAACGCGGCGTGCAACTGCAATTGGCCCTCGCGCGCTTGCGCCACTGGCAGCCCGATCTGATCGTCTGGGGCGTGTCCGCGACCCTTGGTAACCAATCCCACGCCGAACAGGTGCTGATCCCACAGGGAGGCGGCATCAGTGTGCAGGGCCAAAGCGAAAAAACCCTGAAGATCGATACCCTTCTCCCACCGACAATCGAGCGTTTTCCCTGGGCCGGGCATATCGGTCTGAAGATGCTGCCGCAAGTCGTCACCGAACTGGAGGCTTCAGCCAGCAGCCTGGTGTTTACCAACACCCGCGCGCAATCGGAAATCTGGTATCAGGCGTTGCTAGAGGCGCGGCCGGATTGGGCCGGGTTGATTGCCCTGCATCACAGCTCGCTGTCCCGCGATACCCGCGACTGGGTCGAACGCGCCTTGAAGGAAGGTCATCTGAAAGCCGTGGTGTGCACGTCAAGCCTGGACCTGGGCGTGGACTTCTTGCCGGTGGAGCGCGTCCTGCAAATCGGCTCGGCCAAGGGTGTCGCACGCCTGATGCAGCGTGCCGGACGTTCGGGACACGCTCCGGGGAGAAGTTCGCGGGTGACGCTGGTACCCACTCACAGCCTCGAACTGATCGAGGCCGCCGCCGCTCGCGATGCCGTCGAGCAACGCAAGATCGAACCCCGGCTGTCGCCACACAAGCCCCTGGACGTGCTGGTACAGCATCTGGTCAGCATGGCCCTTGGTGGCGGATTTGTACCCGAAGATCTGTACGAAGAAGTCCGCGGCGCCTGGGCCTATCGTGACCTGACACCGGCGGATTGGGCCTGGGCGCTGGCTTTCGTGCGCCACGGCGGGATGTCTCTGACAGCCTATCCGGATTATCGCCGGGTTGAACCGGACGAGCACGGCGTCTGGCGCGTGCCCGATGCACGGCTGGCGCGGCGGCATCGCATGAGCATCGGCACCATCGTCAGCGATGCGAGCATTCACCTGAAATTCTGGAGCAAGGGGGGCGGAGGCAAACAATTGGGGAGCGTTGAAGAAGGTTTTATTGCACGGCTGAAACCCGGCGATGGCTTCCTGTTCGCCGGGCGTTTGCTGGAGCTGGTGCGGGTGGAGAACATGACCGCCTACGTCAAACGCAGCACGGCAAAAAAGGCCGCCGTACCGCGCTGGAATGGCGGCCGCATGCCACTTTCCAACGAGCTGGCCGAGGCCGTGGTCATGCGTTTTGATGCGGCGGCCCGAGGCGAGTTGGCGGGCCCGGAAATGCAGGCACTGCGCCCGCTTCTGCACACTCAGGCTGCCCGGTCCGGCCTGCCCACCGCAGGCAACCTGCTGGCCGAGGTGCTGAAATCCCGCGAGGGCTGGCACCTTTTCCTCTACCCCTTTGCCGGACGCCAAGTCCATTTGGGCCTCGCCAGCCTGCTGGCCTGGCGGGTCAGCCAGCGGCAAGCGGTGACTTTTTCGATTGCGGTGAATGACTACGGTCTGGAGTTGCTCAGTGCCACGCCCGTGGAATGGGCGCAACAACTCGACGCCGCCCTGCTCAGCCCTGAACATCTATTGAATGATGTATTGGCCAGCCTCAACGCCGGCGAACTTGCCCTGCGGCGCTTCCGCGAAATAGCACGAATTGCCGGACTGGTCTTCGCAGGCTATCCCGGCGCACCGAAAAGCACTCGCCAAGTGCAGGCCTCCAGCGGTCTGTTTTTTGAAGTGTTCAAACAGTATGACGCCGACAACCTGTTGCTCGCCCAGGCCGGGGAAGAAGTCCTGCGAGAGGAACTGGACATTCGCCGACTGGAACAGACGCTGGAGCGACTCAACGGGATGAAAATGGACGTGCATCACATAAAACGCCCCACACCGCTGGGCTTTCCGCTGTTGGTGGAGCGCATGCGCGAGAGCATGAGTTCGGAAAAACTCGCTGATCGAATCAGACGCATGGTCGGCGACCTGGAAAAAGACGCTGACAAGGAAAAACGCCGATGAGCGCACCTTACCCTGTGCGTCTGGCCGGCGAAGAACTGTGGTTGCTGCCGGAAAAAGCCCTGTACTGGCCGGCACAACGGGCGTTGCTGATTGCCGATGTGCATTTCGGCAAGGCTGCTGCCTATCGCAGCCTTGGTCAGCCCGTCCCGCAAGGCACCACGGCGAGCAATATCGAAGTCATTGATGCTCTGCTGGCGAAGCTGCCCTGTCGGCAACTGATATTTCTCGGCGACTTTCTCCACGGCCCCGGCTCTCACGCGGCGGGCACGTTAAACGCCCTGGCGCAGTGGCGAGCACGCCACGCTGACTTGCCCATGACCCTGATTCGCGGCAATCACGACAAGCGCGCGGGTGACCCGCCGGCATCGCTGAACATACGCGTGGTCCCGGAGCCGCTGCTGCTGGGCCCGTTTGCCTTGCAGCACGAACCTGATCCGCATCCTGAACGGCATGTACTGGCCGGTCATGTGCATCCCGTTTACCGGTTGCGCGGCAGGGGTCGACAGCGTTTGCGACTGGCGTGTTTCCGCCTGAGCGAGCGCATCAGCCTGCTGCCCGCGTTCGGCGCTTTTACTGGAGGCTATCCCGTCGAAAAGGATGACAGCTGCAGGATTTTTGTCATCGGCGATAACGAAATATGGCCGGTCAGCTGAAGTCTTCACAGACCTCAACTGACCGGCCATGCATTTCACGGCGAATCAAGCGACTGGCGCGGGTGGCGGCTCGTCCGGCAACGTAGGCTCGCCCGGCTCGGTCGGTTGCTCGTTAGGGGTGTCAGGATCGGGCTGACCGGGAATCCCGCCTGCCATGCTCAGTGGCGGATGAGCCAACAAGGACCAGGCCAATACGCCAATCTGATTGGGCTCCAGCCTTGCCAGTTCGGCAGTGATATGCGGATCGATCTTCATAGGGGCACTCCTCGACGAAGGCCCGTTTCGCCAGAAGCAAAACGGGCAGTACACCCCATAGAGTGCCTGCCCGCCAAAGAATTCCCGACATCTGCCGGATGGTCGACTCAGGTACGCGGCAATGTCACGCCACGCTGGCCCTGGTACTTGCCGCCACGATCCTTGTAGGAGACTTCACATTCTTCATCGGATTCGAGGAAGAGCATCTGCGCCACGCCTTCGTTGGCGTAGATTTTCGCCGGCAGGTTGGTGGTGTTGGAGAACTCCAGCGTCACGTGACCTTCCCACTCAGGCTCCAGCGGCGTGACGTTGACGATGATGCCGCAGCGCGCGTAGGTGCTCTTGCCCAGGCAGATGGTCAGTACATTGCGCGGAATGCGGAAGTACTCGACGGTGCTGGCCAGTGCAAAGGAGTTTGGCGGGATGATGCAGACATCGCTGTGGATGTCGACGAAGCTGCCGGCGTCGAAGTTTTTCGGGTCGACGATGGCCGAATTGATGTTGGTGAACACCTTGAAATGATTGGTGCAACGCACATCGTAGCCGTAGCTCGACACACCATAGGAGATCACCCGGCTGTCGTCGCTGCCGCGCATCTGGCGCTCGACGAACGGTTCGATCATGCCGTGTTCCTGCGCCATGCGGCGAATCCACTTGTCCGATTTGATGCTCATGGCGGGTGTCCTGAATAGCGAGGTGGAAAAATTCTGTCCGGCATCTTACCGGGCGCGCCGCCGGGTTCAAAGTGCAGGCTGCAATTCTCGCCGATCCCCCATGAAATACGCAGTCTGACGACGAACAGTTGCACCGCCGATCCCTAAATCAGAGAAACCTTCGCAAGAAGCATTGGCACGTTCCGGAAAAAGGGTTAAGGTGGCGCCACTGTGCTGCTTGTGTCACTGAGAATCTCTACACGATATGTTGAATTTCGATCCAACCATCTACAAGAATTTTTCCTGCTCTTTGCACTCAGTCTCGGCCAGGGTTCTTCCTGAGTCGCAGTTATCTTTGTTCAAGGAGTTACACCATGTCTAATCGCCAAACCGGTACCGTTAAGTGGTTCAACGATGAAAAAGGCTTCGGCTTCATCACTCCACAATCCGGTGACGACCTGTTCGTTCACTTCAAAGCTATCCAATCCGACGGCTTCAAAAGCCTGAAAGAAGGCCAACAGGTTTCTTTCATCGCTACCCGCGGTCAGAAAGGCATGCAAGCTGAAGAAGTACAAGTTATCTAACTTGTAGCTTCTTTAGAAAAGAGCCCCGCCCTTAAAAGCGGGGCTTTTTTGTGCCCGCTTGTTTTTCAGACAAAAAAATCGCAGCCTGCGGCCGTTCCTACATTGTTCCCTGTAGGACCTGCCGCAGGCTGCGATCTTTTGCTTTGGCGTTACCAGGCCACGCCAAACCCGGCGGTGTAACGGGTCTTGTTCAGATCAGCATCGTTGGTGCCACTGATGATGTCACGCTCGGCCTTGAGATTGAGCGACGCCCAATCGGTGACCTTGTAGCGCAACCCCATCTCGGCATCCAGTGCGTAGTCTGCAACCCCGGACAGCGGCTTGCCGACTTCACCGTTGGTGAAGAACTCGACTTTCTTGCCGATCAGGTAGCGGTTGTAATCCCACTTCATGGCGACGGAATAGAAATTGTCCTTGCTGCCATCGCGATACTCGTAATCGGTGCGGTTGAGCAGCGAGCCGAGAGAGAACGCACCCAGCTCATCGTCCCAGAACTGGTAACCGGGACCGGTACCGACCACGCGCTGGCGAGCCAGCTCTTCAATGTGATCACGCTTGTAATTCAAACGCCCCTGCCAGAACCACTGATCCGTGAGGAAGCGGTCAAGCGAGTATTCCGCGCGCCAGTTGTCGGTGGTGGTGACATCGTCCTGCACTTCGCGGTTGTACTCACCTTCCGCGATATGCCGCCAGCGACCATGCCGCGCCGTGGTCTTGAAGCCGACGTCGTAATCATCGGTGTCCTTCTCGGCGCGCTGATAGTCCAGCGCCAGATCGACATTGCCCTTCCAGACCAGATCCTCGACCACCGGTTTCGGCTTGAGGATTTGCTGAATACTGGCCAGCTCGACCGTCTTCGGCGCCTCGCCGTTAGCCAGGGTAACCTTGCCGTCCTCCGCAGCGGTCAGCGATTTGGACACTTCACCGGCATAGGCATCCTGCTTGACCAGCAAGTGTTGATCGCTGTCCAGCGTCTTGACCTCTTTCCAGTCAATCGTGACGGCGCCGGCATATTTGGTCTGAATCAACAGTTTGCCGCCGTCGAACACGGTGATGGTGCCGCTCAACTTGTCACCGTTCTTCATCCAGACAGTGTCGGCAAGCAGGGGCGTGGACGCGCTGAATACAGCAAGGCACAGCAATGATCTGGACAACATAAGCGAATCTAGGGCTCAGGTTTGCGAAAAAGATCGGCATTATCCGTAGGAATAAGGCCATGACAAGGACTGACCGGATGAATTCCAATGAGTTCATTTCTCAACCACGCGGTAGCGGATTACCCTTGGAGCCAATATTCGACGATGTGCAGGAACCCCGCCCGTGACAGACCCGACCCACGCAGGTGAAAGCGAAGCGCAAATCCGACGCACGGCGCTCTACTCGACGCTCGCTCAGGTGCCCGAAGGCAAAGTCGTCAGCTATGGTCAGTTAGCCGAGCTGGCCGGCTTGGGGCGCGCCGCCCGCTGGGTTGGCCGCACCTTGAGCCAATTGCCCGGTGATACCAGGCTGCCCTGGCACCGCGTACTGGGCGCTGGCGGTCGGATCAGCCTGCCCGTGGGCAGCCCTTCGGGTGACGAGCAAAGGGCGCGATTACGTATGGAAGGCATCACCGTCCTGAACAATCGTGTGGATATTCAGCGCCATGGCTGGCGTCCGGTAGAGCACAGCGGTTAGAGTGCGCGCTTTGTTTTCGCAATCTTGAGGCAGACTTCAGCCCATGCCCCGTAAAACCTGGCGCGCCGCACTAGCCGCCTATGCCAGTCCTTCGACGCTCGTGCTGTTGTTGCTCGGTTTCGCCGCCGGCCTGCCGTACATGTTGGTGTTTTCGACGCTCTCCGTCTGGCTGCGTGAAGCGGGCGTTGCCCGTGAGACCATCGGCTACGCCAGCCTGATCGGGCTGGCCTATGCGTTCAAATGGGTCTGGTCTCCCCTGCTCGACCAATGGCGCTTGCCGCTACTGGGCAAGCTTGGCCGTCGCCGTTCGTGGCTGGTGCTCTCGCAAACCCTGGTCATCCTTGGCCTGATCGGCATGGGTTTCTGTGATCCGCAGAAGCACCTGTCCTGGCTGATCGCCATCGCCGTGGTCGTCGCCTTCGCCTCCGCCACCCAGGATATTGCGGTGGACGCCTATCGCCTGGAAATCGCCGAAGACAACCGCCAGGCCGCCCTCGCCGCCAGCTACATGTCGGGGTACCGCGTGGCTGCACTGCTGGCGACTGCTGGCGCCTTGTTCTTTGCCGAAGGCTTCGGCTCCACCGGCTTCAACTACAAACATTCAGCCTGGGCGGGCACTTACGCACTGTTCGGCGCATTGATGATTCCCGCGCTGCTGACCACGCTGCTGATGCGCGAGCCACCGGTGCCGCTACGCACTCAGCTGCAGGCCGGGCGTTACACCTTCATGCATCAACTGATGTCGGTATTTGTGCTGATCGTTTTGCTGGTCTCGGTACCGGCGATGTTCACCCAGCTGTACAACACCGACTTCGCCAGCGTGCTGTTTGGCGACATGAGCCCGCTGGACCTGTTGCTCGAAGACCGCGCGTTCCTGCGCGCCATCCTCTATACGCTGCTGACTGGCCTGTGCCTGTCGACCATGGGCCGTCGCGGCCTCGCGCCAGTGCTGACACCGGTCAACGACTTTATTCTGCGCTATCGCTGGCAGGCGCTGCTGTTGCTCGGGCTGATCGCCACCTATCGGATGTCCGACACGGTGATGGGCGTCATGGCCAACGTGTTCTACATCGACCAGGGCTTCACCAAGGATCAGATCGCCAGTGTCAGCAAGATCTTCGGCCTGATCATGACGCTGGTCGGCGCCGGTATGGGCGGTCTGCTGATCGTGCGCTTCGGCATCCTGCCCATCCTGTTCATCGGCGGCGCGGCTTCGGCGGCGACCAACCTGCTGTTCGTGATGCTCGCCGATATGGGCCCGAACCTGCAGATGCTGGTGGTGACCATCTCCCTCGACAACTTCAGCTCGGGTCTGGCGACGTCGGCGTTCGTCGCCTATCTCTCGAGCCTGACCAACCTGAAGTTCTCCGCCACGCAATACGCCCTGCTCAGTTCGATCATGCTGCTGTTGCCGCGCCTGATGGGTGGCTACTCCGGCGTTCTGGTCGAGAAGTTCGGTTATCACAGTTTCTTCCTGATCACCGCCCTGCTCGGCGTACCGACGCTGGTGCTGATCGCCCTGCACTGGTTCCAGGAGAGCCGCCGCGAAGGCCCGACGCCGACGCCCGAGCCCGTGCCGACGCCGATCACAGAAGAATCGTAAGACGTTTCGTCAACGGCGGGAGGAATCCCGCCGTTGGACCTCGCCACCGGCCACACGCCTGTACGTCAGCAAAACTCGCCGGTACACTGCTCCGTCATTTCCAGTCATAGCAACCGACAACGGCCAACCATGCGCACCAGTCAATTTTTGCTCGCCACACAGAAAGAAACGCCTTCCGATGCGGTCGTGATCAGCCACCAGCTGATGCTGCGCGCCGGCATGATCCGCAAACTCGCCTCGGGCCTGTACACCTGGCTGCCCATGGGCCTGCGAGTCATGCGCAAGGTTGAAGCCATCGTTCGCGAAGAGATGAACGCTGCCGGTTCTCTGGAAGTGTTGATGCCGAGCACCCAACCAGCCGAGCTGTGGCAGGAATCGGGGCGCTGGGAAGAGTACGGCCCTGAGCTGCTGCGCATCAAGGACCGCCATGGTCGCGACTTCTGCGCGGGCCCGACCCACGAGGAAGTGATCACTGATCTGATGCGCAACGAGTTGAGCAGCTACAAACAGCTGCCAATCAACCTGTACCAGATCCAGACCAAATTCCGTGACGAAATCCGCCCACGCTTCGGTTTGATGCGCGGTCGCGAATTCATTATGAAGGACGCCTACTCCTTCCACACCGATCAGGCGTCGCTGCAGATTACTTATGACCGCATGCATGAAGCCTACTGCAACATCTTCACGCGTCTGGGTCTGAAATTCCGTCCGGTTGAAGCCGACAACGGTTCGATCGGTGGCGCTGGCTCGCACGAGTTCCACGTACTGGCCGAGTCCGGCGAAGACGACATCGTCTTCAGCAACGGCTCCGACTACGCCGCGAACATCGAAAAGGCTGAAGCGGTGCCACGCGAAACTTCGCGTCCTGCTCCGACCGAAGCACTGCGCCTGGTCGATACGCCAGACACCAAGACCATCGCGGCCCTGGTGGAAAAATTCAATCTGCCGATCGAAAAGACCATCAAAACCCTGATCGTGCGCGCCGAAGAAGAAGGCAAGCTGATCGCGCTGGTCATCCGTGGCGACCACGAACTCAACGAAATCAAGGCTGCCCAGCAACCTGGCGTTGCCAGCCCGCTGGTCATGGCCACCGATGCCGAACTGCGTGACGCCATTGGCGCTGGCGCCGGCTCGCTGGGCCCGCTGAACCTGCCGCTCCCTATCATCATCGACCGTTCGGTCGAGCTGATGAGCGACTTCGGTATCGGCGCAAACATCGACGACAAGCACTACTTCGGCGTGAACTGGGAGCGTGATCTGCCGGTTCCGACCGTTGCCGACCTGCGTAATGTGGTTGCCGGTGACCCAAGCCCTGACGGCAAAGGGACACTGGAAATCAAGCGCGGCATCGAAGTCGGGCACATCTTCCAGCTGGGCAACAAGTACAGCAAGGCGATGAAGTGCGAAGTGCTGGGCGAGAACGGCAAGCCGGTCACCCTGGAAATGGGCTGCTACGGCATCGGCGTGTCCCGCGTGGTGGCTGCGGCCATCGAGCAAAACAACGACGAAAACGGCATTATCTGGAGCGACACCCTCGCGCCGTTCCAGATCGCACTGGTACCGCTGCGTTATGAAACCGAGCAGGTGCGCGAAGCCACCGACAAGCTGTACGCCGAATTGACAGCGGCCGGTTTCGAAGTGCTGCTGGATGATCGCGACAAGAAAACCAGCCCGGGCATCAAGTTCGCTGACATGGAGCTGATCGGCATTCCACACCGGATCGTGGTCAGCGACCGCGGCCTTGCCGAAGGCAACCTGGAATACAAGAGTCGTACCGAAGGCGAGGCGCAAGCATTGCCGGTGGCCGACGTACTGTCCTTCCTCCAGGCCCGTATCCGCCGCTGAAACCAGATAGAGACGTCATGTTCAAGCGAAACACCTTAGGCCTCGGTGGCACCGCCCTGTGCGGTGCCCTGCTGGTCAGCGGCTGTGCCAATCACATGTCACAACGCAGCGAGCACGAAGAGCGGGTCGAGCGAAAATTGCTCGACCACAGCCTGCAGATCGATGTCGGTGAGCCTAAGGCGCTTGAGCTGCCGCAGCGACGCGTGAAGATCAACGAGCAGAAAACGTTCGAAGTCACCGAGTTCGAAGTCACCCGTCATTACGACCGCTACACGCCTTACCAGCCTTGGCGGGAAGTCTACGAGATTCCCCTGGGCGTGGTGGCGGTGGTCGGCGGCGTCGGCGCGAACGTGGTCAACGTGTTCGCCCTCGGCAACCTGCCGGACAGCGTGACCAAGGACTGGCTGAGCTACGGCTTTGCCGGGCTCAATCCGTTCATGAACGTGCAGTCCAACGGTCGTGCGCAACAGAATCTGGCCGGCATCGATGAAGTCCAGCGCGACAAGCGCACGGAGTATTCGAGCCTGCCGTGGAGCGAGCGCCCGGTACAGGTCAAGGCTGGAAAACAGACCTTCGACATGACCACCGACCGCAATGGTGTTTTGCGCCTGAATCTGCTCGACAGTCCGTTTGCCGAGAACGACCTCAACCACGTCGGCAAACTGCAGATCAGCGTCGAAGACGCCAAGGATGACGTGCATTCCGACTCATCTCTGATGATCAGCAGCCATCTGCGCAGCAAGCTGCTGGAAGCGCACGGGCTGATTTATGACGACCTCGAAGACGACGAAGTGAGCCAGTGGGTGCACCGGGTCAAACGCCTGTCGGAACTGGGTCTGGAAGAAGAAGCCAGCGAGCTGGAACAAAGCCTGATCGAACTGACGCGCAACGATCCTGAGTTGCAGACTGAGTTTCTCAAGTCGTTGACCAAGGATGCCGGGCGTCTGGTGGCGGACCCAGGCCCGAATTAACAGCAGCAGCTTCGTCGGAACGCCGCCCGGAACCAACTCGCTCCCACATTGAATGTGCACACGACACAGAACCAATGTGGGAGCGGGCTTGCTCGCGAAGGCTGACTGCCAGGCACTGCAAAACTACCGCTCAAACAACTCCATCTGCTCAAAGCCTCCGCGCAAATCCTCCAGCCTCACCCCGACCCCCAACAACCGCACCGGTTTACCCCCGCGATTGAATGCCTGCGTCAGCATCAACTGATAGCTGCCCAGATCCCGCCCTGCCCCGGCCTGCTCCAGCGTGGTCTGGGTAAAATCATGAAACTTCACTTTGACGAACGGCTTGCCCGGTCTGTAACTGCTGTCGATCCGTGCCATGCGGGTTTTCAGGGTTTCCAGCAGCTCTGGCAATTTATCCAGGCAACTGCGCAAATCTGGCAGATCCACGTTGTAGGTATTTTCCACACTGATCGACTGACGCCGACTGTCGTTGTGCACCAAGCGATCATCGATCCCACGGGCCAGGCTCCACAATCGCTCGCCAAAGCTGCCGAATTCCCGCACAAGTGCCAGCTTGTCCCACTCGCGCAGCTGTAAACAGTCAACGATGCCGAGTCTGCCCAGCTTGTCGGCGGTGACCTTGCCTACGCCATGCAACTTGCTCACCGGCAAATCACTGACGAAATCCTCGACCTGATCCGGGGTGATGACAAACAGACCGTTGGGCTTTTTCCAGTCGCTGGCGATCTTGGCCAGAAACTTGTTCGGCGCCACACCAGCGGACACGGTGATGTGCAATTGGTTGGAGACCCGGCGACGAATGTCCTGAGCAATTCGTGTGGCGCTACCGCCGAAATGCGCGCTATCGGATACATCCAGGTAGGCCTCGTCCAGCGACAGCGGTTCAATGAGATCGGTGTAATCGGCAAAGATCGTGTGTATTTCTTTTGAGGCTTCGCGGTAGGCATCCATGCGTGGCTTGACGATAGTCAGGTCAGGGCACAGTTTCAGTGCATGCCCCGACGCCATCGCCGAACGCACGCCGTAGGCTCGCGCTTCGTAGTTGCAGGTCGCGATCACCCCGCGCCGATCAGCCGAGCCACCCACCGCCAACGGTTTTCCGGCCAGACGCGGGTCATCGCGCATCTCGATGGCGGCGTAGAAACAATCGCAGTCGATGTGGATGATTTTTCGCTGAGTCATATCAGAAAAGAAAACGTGGCGAGCCGGATCGGCAGTATCTCACTCACACCTGTATATAGCACCAGTGGTACGAATGTTCTTTTACGAATGTAAGAGAACGCCTTTGAATTTATTTTCTCAATCGACGTAACGCCGCCAATAGAGCTGAAAGCCTTGCCCCGCCTGCCCTGCGCCCGGAAAAACACCCGATAAAAAACGCTAACCGATTGAACCTCAACAGATTTTATCCGGATTGCGGGTTGACACCCCGGCGTTCCTCTGTAGAATGCCGACACACAGACGCGGGATGGAGCAGTCTGGTAGCTCGTCGGGCTCATAACCCGAAGGTCGTTGGTTCAAATCCAGCTCCCGCAACCAAACATCAAAAAAGGCTACTCGAGAGAGTGGCCTTTTTTGTGCGCGCCTGTTTTGTGGATCTACGCTTCTTATGGAGCAGCCACCGCCAAACAGGAATCCGTTGCATTTCCGAAAGTTAGCGCGCCACCTGCGACCGTTTGACGCGATTGCACACTTATTTGACCCTTTACGGGATTAGCGGTTGACACCTCGCCGTTCGCCTGTAGAATGCCGCCACACAGACGCGGGATGGAGCAGTCTGGTAGCTCGTCGGGCTCATAACCCGAAGGTCGTTGGTTCAAATCCAGCTCCCGCAACCAAACATCAAAAAAGGCTACTCGAAAGAGTGGCCTTTTTTGTATCTGTGGAAAAAGTCCTTTCGCAACAATGATCTGTCACTGTGCAGTGAACCGCTTGGGATCTTCAGAAGTGCTGACTTGCGACTATGCTTGAGTCGCAGGCAAGGCCTCTGCAATCCAGGAACTGCCCTCGCCGATATCCGGTGGGAGGCGTAGTATTTTGTGATTATTTTTTTCTACAGGGATTGGTAACTTGGCTGGATACCTCCATCCTGTCGCGCACAATCCAAGAGGTGATTGATGCGCGCCAACTCGTCTGATCCACAAGACACCGTCACAGCGGAACACCCGATCAAACCCAAGCGTTTGCGCTTGCTGGATCGGTTGAGCAAATACCGACAACCGATCGGTCTGGCGGTCACGTTGCTGCTGTTCGCCATTGCGCTGATTGCCTGTCGCCATCTGCTCGCCGAACTCGATCTTGATGCGCTGCACGACTCGATTCTCGACGTGCCGAAACCCGCCCTGCTCGGTGCATTCGCTGCCACAGTGGTCGGCTTCATTATTCTGCTCGGCTACGAATGGTCGGCCAGCCGTTATGCCGGCGTGACATTGCCGCCGCGTACATTGGCGCTGGGCGGCTTCACCGCGTTTGCCATCGGCAATGCCATCGGTTTGTCGCTGCTTTCCGGCGGCTCGGTACGCTACCGTTTATATGCTCGCCTGGGTCTGGGGGCGTCGGAAGTCGCGCACATGACTTTGTTCGCCAGCCTGTCGCTCGGTTGCGCCCTGCCGCCCCTGGCTGCACTGGCGACCCTGAGTGACCTGCCGGCTGCCTCCCAGGCGCTAGGACTCTCTGAAGGCTTGCTCGGCACCGTTGCGGTAACGGTCTTGCTGCTGGGCGCGATGTTGATGATCGGTATCTATCGCCGTCGCCTGCCAGAACAGCCCTACCCCGACAATCTGCTGGTCAGAGCCGGTCGCCGCACCCTGCGCCTGCCGGGTCGTCGCCTGACCTTCCTGCAACTGGTCATCACTGCGCTCGACGTCGCCGCTGCTGCCACCGTCCTTTATCTGTTGCTGCCGGAAGCGCCACCGTTCGGTGCATTCCTGTTGGTGTACCTGCTGGCACTGGCGGCGGGCGTACTCAGCCATGTGCCGGGCGGCGTCGGTGTGTTCGAAGCAATCCTGCTGGCCGCCTTCGCTGACAAGCTCGGTGCCGCGCCGCTGGCCGCTGCCCTGCTGCTGTATCGCCTGATCTACGTCGTGTTGCCGCTGTTGGTGGCCTGCGTATTGCTGCTGATCAACGAAGGTCAGCGTCTGTTCCAGAGCCAGACCATGCGCGCGGCGTCCGGTCTGGCGGCGCCGATTCTGGCGGTGCTGGTGTTCCTGTCCGGCGTGGTGCTGCTGTTTTCCGGCGCCACTCCCGAGATCGATACGCGTCTGGAACACATCGGTTTTCTGATCCCGCATCGTCTGGTCGACGCTTCGCACTTCGGCGCCAGCCTGATCGGCGTGCTCTGCTTGATGCTCGCTCAAGGCCTGCGCCGGCGCCTGTCGGCGGCATGGATGCTCACCATCATTCTGTTGCTGGTCGGCGCCCTGCTCTCGCTGCTGAAAGGTTTCGACTGGGAAGAAGCGACGCTGATGACCCTCACCGCAGCATTGCTCGGGGTGTTCCGTCGCTCGTTCTATCGTCCAAGCCGCCTGACCGAGCTGCCGTTCTCGCCGCTGTACCTGGTAGCGAGCCTGTGCGTGCTCGGTGCCTCGACCTGGCTGCTGCTGTTCGCCTATCAAGACGTGCCTTACAGCCATCAACTGTGGTGGCAGTTCACGCTGGACGCTGACGCTCCCCGTGGCCTGCGCTCGCTGCTCGGCGCCGCCGTCCTGCTGTTGGTGATTGCTCTGACCTGGCTGCTGCGCACCGCGCGTCCGGTCATTCATTTGCCAACACCCGACGAACTGGATCGCGCGGCGAAGATTCTGATGGCGTCTTCGCAACCCGACGGTGGCCTTGCGCTGACGGGTGACAAGGCGTTGCTGTTTCACCAGAACGACGAAGCTTTCCTGATGTACGCACGCCGCGGCCGCAGCCTGGTGGCGCTGTACGACCCGATCGGCCCCGGCCAGCAGCGCGCCGAGATGATCTGGCAGTTCCGCGACCTCTGCGACCTTCACCACGCCCGCCCGGTTTTCTACCAGGTGCGCGCGGAAAATCTGCCGTACTACATGGACATCGGCCTGACCGCGATCAAACTCGGCGAAGAAGCCCGCGTCGATCTGCATCGCTTTGACCTGGAAGCCAAGGGCAAAGAGATGAAGGACCTGCGCTACACCTGGAACCGTGGCACCCGCGATGGTTTGTCGCTGGAAATCTTTGATCCGGGTCAGGCACCGATGGACGAGCTGAAAGTGATTTCCGATGCATGGCTGACCGGCAAGAACGTGCGCGAGAAAGGCTTCTCCCTCGGGCGTTTCAGCGACGATTACCTGAAGCATTTCCGCATCGCGGTGATTCGCTTCGAAGGCCGCCCGGTGGCGTTCGCCAACCTGCTCGAAACTTACAGCCACAACCTGGCCAGTCTCGACCTGATGCGCGCGCACCCGGACGCCCCCAAGCTGACCATGGAGTTCATGATGGTCGGCCTGATTCAACACTATAAGAGTCACGGATACGCGCGCTTCAGTCTGGGCATGGTGCCGTTGTCGGGGCTGCAACCCCGGCGTGGTGCACCGCTGACCCAGCGTCTGGGCTCGATGGTTTTCCGCCGTGGTGAGCAGCTGTACAACTTCCAAGGCTTGCGCCGCTTCAAAGACAAGTTCCAGCCTGACTGGGAACCCCGTTATATGGCCGTGCCCGCCGGACTCGATCCGCTGGTGGCGCTGGCCGACACTGCTGCCCTGATCGCGGGCGGCTTGACTGGATTGGTGAAACGCTGATGATTCAACGCTCCCTGAAGTACATCCTGGCCGCACTGATCGTGCTGGCCGTGATTGCCGGCGGCGGTTTCTGGTACCTCAAACGTCCGGCACCGGAACCGACCGTCGAACAACTGACCCCGGCCGATGGCGCCGCCATGACCCGCGTCATTCCCGGCACCAAGCCCAAGGCGCAGGTGCTGGTGGCGGTCAACGACGACCAGAAGCTCAGTGAAAAACAACTGACCACCCTGAGCCGCAGCGCTTCGGCGCAGATCGTTCAAGTCATTCTGCCCAAGGACTGCCTGCTGCAAAGCCGCGCCCTGCAATCGGGCCTGCGTGAACTCAATGGCCCGGCGACTCTGGTCAGCGGTATCGGCCCTGGCGCCGTACTGGCCTGGCGCTGGTTGTCCGAGCAAAAAGACGACAAAGCCCAAGCGGTCTCCGTCGACCTGGCGCTGGAAAAAGGTGGCTGCACCCACCTGCTGCCAAAATCCGCCGCCCACGGCCACTGGCTGGTGGCTTGGAACGACAACCCGGACGACGCCAGTGCAGGTTTTGTACGCGATCAACCGAACGCCGAAACCAGCATCAGCGACTACGACATCAACCTGCCGCAAGTGCTGAACAACGAACTGCGCAAGATTCTCGTCGGCGGCGACAAGGCCAACGGTGGTCTGGCAATTCCTGTGGTTGAAGTGCCGGCCGGTCAGGCCAAGGACACCGTGACCCTGTTCCTCAGCGGTGACGGCGGCTGGCGCGACCTCGACCGCGACGTGGCCGGCGAGATGGCGAAGATCGGCTACCCGGTGGTCGGCATCGACACCCTGCGCTACTACTGGCAGCACAAGAGCCCGGAGCAAAGCGCCCTGGACCTGACCGAACTGATGCAACACTACCGGCAGAAATGGGGCACCAAGCGCTTCATCCTGACCGGTTACTCGTTCGGTGCTGACGTCCTTCCGGCGATCTACAACCGCCTGCCAGAAACCGAGCAGCAACGCGTCGACGCGATCATCCTGCTCGCCTTCGCCCGCACCGGCAGCTTCGAAATCGAAGTCGAAGGCTGGCTGGGCAACGCTGGCAAAGAAGCCGCCACCGGTCCGGAAATGGCCAAGCTGCCAGCGGCGAAGGTCGTGTGCATTTACGGCGAAGAAGAGAGCGATGAAAGCGGTTGCACGGACAAAACCGCAGTCGGTGAGGCGGTGAAGCTGCCTGGCGGCCACCACTTCGACGAGAACTACCCGGCGCTGGCCAAGCGTCTGGTGGATTTGATCGAGAAGCGTCAGAGCAAGGACTCGGTCGCCGAAGAGTGATCTGAGCCGCGCCCACAAAAAGCCCCCGCAACTTCGCAGTTACGGGGGCTTTTTACATTCCAGCCGCCACCATAATCCCTGTGGGAGCGAGCCTGCTCGCGAAGCGGTGGGTCAGTTTACAGATTCGTCGACTGACACTGCGCCTTCGCGAGCAAGCCCGCTCCCACAGGGGATTTGCGCTGGATTTGAGGTTTATGCAGGCAGTAAAAAGCCCCCGCCAGCCACAAGGCTGACGGGGGCTTTTCAGTTGAGAGCAGGCTTACATCTCCACCTGCGTCCCCAGCTCAATCACCCGGTTCAGCGGCAGATTAAAGAACCGCAAGTTCCCATTGGCATTCTTCAACATGAACGCAAACAACGCCTCGCGCCAACGCGCCATGCCCTCAAGTTTCGAGGCAATCACCGTTTCGCGGCTGAGGAAGTAGGTGGTGCGCATCGGGCTGAAATCCAGATCATCCAGATGGCACAGTTTCAGCGCCTGCGGCACGTCTGGCTCGTCGGTGAAGCCGAAGTGCAGGATCACCCGGAAGAAGCCCTCACCGTGCGCTTCGACTTCAAAGCGCCGCGATGGCGGCACGCGCGGGATGTCTTCGTAGACCACCGTCAGCAGCACCACCTGCTCATGCAGCACCTGGTTATGCAGCAGGTTGTGCAACAGCGCATGCGGCACGGCGTCGGAACGCGCAGTGAGGAAAACGGCGGTGCCCTGCACCCGGTGCGGTGGTTGCACGCGGATGCTGCTGATGAAGATCGGCAGTGGCAGCGCGGCTTCGTCGAGGCGTTCGACCAGCAGTTGCTTGCCGCGCTTCCAGGTCGTCATCAGCACGAACAGCGCGATACCGGCGATCACCGGGAAGGCACCGCCCTGAACGATTTTCGGCACGTTAGCGGCGAAGTACAGGCCGTCCACCAGCAGGAATCCGAGCAATACCGGCACCGCGAGGATCGGTGGCCATTTCCACAGCAGCAGCATCACCGCCGACACCAGAATGGTGGTCATCAGCATGGTGCCGGTCACCGCTACACCGTAGGCCGAGGCCAGTGCGCCTGAGGATTCGAAGCCCAGCACCAACAACACGACACCAACCATCAACGCCCAGTTCACCGCACCAATGTAGATCTGGCCCTGTTCGTCGCTGGAGGTGTGCTGGATGTACATGCGCGGGATGTAACCGAGCTGAATCGCCTGACGTGTCAGGGAGAACGCGCCAGAAATCACCGCTTGCGAAGCGATCACGGTGGCCAGCGTTGCCAGACCGACCAGCGGAATCAGTGCCCAGCTCGGTGCCAGCAGATAGAACGGGTTACGCGCTGCTTCCGGGTTGTCCAGCAACAAGGCGCCCTGACCGAAGTAGTTAAGCACCAGCGCCGGCAACACCAGGATGAACCACGCGCGGGCAATTGGCTTGCGACCGAAGTGGCCCATGTCGGCATACAGCGCTTCGGCACCGGTCAGCGCCAGCACCACGGCGCCGAGGATCGCCACGCCCATGCCGGTGTGGACCATGAAGAAACGCACGGCCCAGGCCGGGTTCAGCGCATGCAGCACTTCGGGCGTATGGCTGATGCCATACACACCGAGGGCGCCGAGGACGAGGAACCAGGTGACCATGATCGGCCCGAACAGAATGCCGATCCGCGCTGTACCGTGACTCTGGATCAAAAACAGAGCCACCAGCACCACCAGCGACAACGGCACCACCCAGTGGTCGATACCATCAAACGCCAGCCCCAGACCTTCAATCGCCGACAGTACGGAAATCGCCGGGGTGATCATGCTGTCGCCGTAAAACAGCGCCGCGCCGATCAGTCCGCACACTACCAGCAACGAGCGCAGCCTCTTGCGATGCCCTGCCGCGCGACGCGCCAGTGCGGTGAGCGCCATGATGCCGCCCTCGCCCTGGTTGTCGGCGCGCAGCACGAACATCATGTACTTGATCGAAACCACCCAGATCAGCGACCAGAAGATCAACGACAAAATGCCTAGCACGCCGTCGTGATTGACGGGCACACCGTAACCGCCGGAAAAGACTTCCTTGAGGGTGTACAACGGGCTCGTGCCGATGTCGCCGTAAACTACCCCGACCGCCGCGACCAGCATGCTCAGCGGCTTGGTGGCCGAACCTTCGGCGCCTGCCGCATGACTACTTGCCTGACCCATCCAACACTCCTGATTTCATAACCGGCTTCTTTGAATGAAGCACTATGCTTTGTGGCGCAGCATGCGCTGTTTTACCTGTTGTTACAGAGTATTTGTTGACTGTAAAAATCCGGTAAAGCTCAACGGCGCGAAGCATAGCGCAGCACTCGTCGTATTTCCCTGCATAAAGCTGGTCAAGTGCGTTGCCCGCCGCTAGAATTGCGCACTTTTTGATCAGAGGCGCGCCCTAAGCGCCCGTCCGTCGGCTTTCGCATCAAGAAAGCGATGTCACAAAATACCGAGGTTAGACATGTCCACCACTCCCGCGCCGGCCAATCCCAAGGTTGGCTTTGTATCTCTGGGTTGCCCGAAAGCACTGGTCGACTCCGAGCGCATCCTGACCCAGCTGCGCATGGAAGGCTATGACGTGGTGTCCACCTATCAGGACGCCGACGTCGTCGTGGTCAACACCTGCGGTTTCATCGATTCGGCCAAGGCCGAGTCTTTGGAAGTGATCGGCGAAGCGATCAAGGAAAACGGCAAGGTGATCGTCACCGGCTGCATGGGCGTGGAAGAAGGCAATATCCGTGACGTACACCCGAGCGTGCTGGCCGTCACCGGTCCGCAGCAGTACGAGCAAGTGGTCAACGCCGTGCACGAAGTCGTGCCGCCGCGTCAGGATCACAACCCGCTGATCGATCTGGTGCCGCCACAAGGCATCAAGCTGACCCCGCGCCACTACGCCTACCTGAAGATTTCCGAAGGCTGCAACCACAGCTGCTCGTTCTGCATCATCCCGTCGATGCGCGGCAAACTGGTGAGCCGTCCGGTGGGCGATGTCCTCGACGAAGCCCAGCGTCTGGTCAAGTCGGGCGTCAAAGAGCTGCTGGTGATCTCCCAGGACACCAGCGCCTACGGCGTTGACGTGAAATACCGCACCGGTTTCTGGAACGGCGCGCCGGTGAAAACCCGCATGACCGAACTCTGCGAAGCGCTGAGCACCCTCGGCGTCTGGGTGCGTCTGCACTACGTTTATCCGTACCCGCACGTTGACGAACTGATCCCGCTGATGGCCGCCGGCAAGATCCTGCCGTACCTGGACATCCCGTTCCAGCACGCCAGCCCGAAAGTATTGAAGTCGATGAAACGCCCGGCGTTCGAAGACAAAACCCTGGCGCGCATCAAGAACTGGCGCGAAATCTGCCCGGACCTGATCATCCGCTCGACCTTCATCGTCGGCTTCCCGGGCGAAACCGAAGAAGACTTCCAGTACCTGCTGAACTGGCTGACCGAAGCCCAGCTCGACCGCGTCGGCTGCTTCCAGTACTCGCCAGTGGATGGCGCGCCAGCCAACGATCTGGATCTGGAAGTGGTGCCGGACGACGTCAAGCAGGATCGTTGGGAGCGTTTCATGGCGCACCAGCAAGCGATCAGCTCGGCACGTCTGCAGATGCGCATTGGCCGTGAAATCGAAGTGCTGGTGGACGAAGTCGACGAGCAAGGCGCGGTCGGCCGCTGCTTCTTCGACGCCCCGGAAATCGATGGCAACGTGTTTATTGATAACGGCAGCAATCTGAAGCCGGGCGACAAGGTGTGGTGCAAAGTCACTGATGCCGACGAATACGATCTGTGGGCTGAGCAGATCTGATCTGAACGTCAAAAGCCCCTCACCCTAGCCCTCTCCCGGAGCGAGAGGGGACTGATTGAGGTGTTCTTTTGAATTGCTGCGACTGAGACATCGAGTCGAACTCGGGTTTTGAACAGCACGAAGATCAGCTCCCTTCCCCCTCGCCCCCTTGGGGGAGAGGGTTGGGGTGAGGGGGATAGCTCTTGCTGGCGACAGAAATAGCCAGCCAGACACCGCAACAAATACAAAAAGCCCCGCTCTTTTTACGAGATGCGGGGCTTTTTTACGTCTATCGTTTACCGGGGGACGGACTCCCTTGAAACGGACAAGAGGCAGACGGGCATGCGTCACCATTCGGTCATCCACACGCCGAAACTCAGCGATTACCAGGAACTGGCCCGGGTCTGGGAGGCCTCGGTTCGCGCCACCCATGATTTTCTGCCGGACAGCTATATCGAGCTGCTGCGCAATCTGGTGCTCACCCGTTATCTCGATGCGGTGATGCTGATCTGTACCAGGGACGCCAATCAGTGCATCACCGGGTTTGCCGGTGTCGCGGCAGGCAAGATTGAAATGCTGTTCATCGATCCTGACCATCGCGGGCAAGGGTTGGGCAAGAAACTGCTCAACTACGCGATGCAGCATTTGAATGCCGATGAACTCGACGTCAACGAACAGAACCCGCAGGCCTTGGGGTTTTACTTCAAGCAAGGCTTCGAAGTGATCGGCCGCTCGGAGGTCGATGGCATGGGCCAGCCGTATCCGTTGTTGCACATGCGCTTGAGGCAGAACCAGCAGCGTTCCAGTAACGGCTGACACAACCCAAAACAACTGTGAGAGCTAGCCTGCTAGCGATGCAGGCGACGCGGTCAGTCAGATACACCGCGGTGATGCAATCGCCGGCAGGCTGGCTCCCACAGGGAATTGCGGACACCCTGTAAATGGAACCGGGCTTAACCGGCGCCACACAGGTACAATGCTCACCCCTTTTTTGTTACGGCCCTGTCATGACTGACCCGATTCGCCTCTCCAAACGCCTCATCGAACTGGTCGGTTGCTCCCGCCGGGAGGCCGAGCTGTTCATCGAAGGCGGCTGGGTCACTGTGGACGGCGAAGTCATTGACGAGCCGCAATTCAAGGTCGGCGAGCAGAAGGTCGAGCTCGACAAGGACGCCAAGGCCACTGCGCCGGAGCCGGTAACCATCCTGCTCAACGTTCCTGCCGGCATGGACGTCGAGACCGCCATGCAGTCGCTCAGCGCCGAAACCCTCAGCGAAGAACACCGCTACAGCAAGCGCCCGTTGCGCGGACATTTCCTGCGCCTGACTGCCAGTGCCGATCTGCAGCCCAAGGCCAGCGGTCTGCTGGTGTTCACCCAGGACTGGAAAATCCTGCGCAAGCTCACCGCTGACGCCGCGAAGATCGAGCAGGAATACGTGGTCGAGGTCGAAGGTGACATGCTCGCCCATGGCCTTAACCGCTTGCAGCACGGTCTGACGCACAAGGGCAAGGAGCTGCCGCCGGTGAAGGCCAGTTGGCAGAACGAAAACCGCCTGCGCTTCGCCATGAAAAATCCGCAGCCGGGCATCATCGCCCAGTTCTGCGAAGCGGTCGGCCTGAAGGTCGTCGGCATCCGCCGCATCCGCATCGGCGGTGTCTCGATCGGCAAGGTTCCGGTCGGCCAATGGCGCTACCTGTCCGGCAAAGAGAAGTTCTAACGCGTCGACTGCCGCCACACATTCCGGCAGCGCCCGTGCGCGCTGCCCACAACGCATCAGGATTACCCACATGGTTCATAACGACGTACTGCGCAGCGTGCGCTACATGCTCGACATCAGCGACAAGAAGGTTGTCGAGATCATCAAACTCGGCGGCATGGACGTGACCCTCGCTGATGTAGTGACCTGGCTCGACAAGAAAGAAGAAGACGAAGAAGGTTTCGTGCGCTGCCCGGACGAAGTCATCGCACACTTCCTCGACGGCCTGGTGATTTTCAAGCGTGGCAAGGACGAAAGCCGTCCGCCGCAGCCGATTGAAGTGCCGGTGACCAACAACATCATTCTTAAAAAACTGCGCGTGGCCTTCGAACTGAAAGAAGACGACATGCACGCGATCCTCAAGGCTGCCGAGTTCCCGGTGTCCAAGCCTGAGCTGAGCGCCCTGTTCCGCAAGGTCGGCCACAACAACTATCGCCCGTGCGGCGACCAGTTGCTGCGCAACTTCCTCAAAGGGCTCACGCTGCGCGTGAGAGCGTAAACAGCAGCTACAAGTTTCGAGCTGCAAGCTGCAAGTTGCCACTTCGCTTCTACTTGCCGCTTGTAGCTTGCAACTCGAAGCTGGCCGCATGGCCTAGAGTGTATTGATCCCTAGCACTCAGGACTCGCCATGCACCCGTACTTTTCCCTGCAAGGCCGCACCGCTCTGGTGACCGGCGGCACCCGTGGTATCGGCAAAATGATCGCCAAAGCCTTCGTCGAGGCTGGCGCCCTTGTATATGTCTGCTCGCGCGACGCCGAGGCCTGTCATCAAACCGCTGAAGAACTCGGCGCATTGGGCAAGTGCCACGGCGTGGCGGCGAATCTGGCGACGGAGGAAGGTGTACAGGAGCTGGCCGCGCGCCTGGGCGAGCAGATCACCCATCTAGATATCCTGGTGAACAACGCCGGCACCACGTGGGGAGCGCCGTTGGAGAGCTACCCGGTCAAGGGCTGGGAAAAGGTCATGCAACTCAACGTGACGTCGGTATTCACCTGCATCCAGCAATTTCTGCCGCTGCTGCGCCAGTCAGGTTCAGCGGCGAATCCGGCGCGGATTATCAACATCGGGTCAGTGGCGGGGATTTCTTCGTTTGGTGAGCAGGCTTATGCCTACGGTCCGAGTAAAGCTGCCCTACACCAATTGTCGCGAATTCTTGCGCGGGAACTGGTGAGCCAGCACATCAACGTCAACGTGATTGCGCCGGGGCGGTTTCCTAGCAAAATGACCCAGCATATTGGCAACGATCAGCAGGCGTTGGCCGACGACACGGCGCTGATTCCGATGAAGCGTTGGGGGCGGGAGGAAGAGATGGCAGCGTTGGCGATCAGTCTGGCGAGTACGGCAGGGGCTTATATGACCGGGAATATTATTCCTCTTGATGGCGGATTCAGCCTCTGAGATTGGCGGTGCGGCCTGCTCGCGAAGAGGCCGGTCCTGGTACCACCAGACTTGAGGGCTACCGGGTTATCATGCGCACCCTGCTCCGCTTCGAATACAAACCATGACTTACAGCGTCTCCCCCATCGGCTTCGTGCACTCCTGCTTCAAGGAGAAATTCGCCATCCCTCGCCAGCCACAACTGGCCCCCGCCGCCCGTGGCGTGCTGGAACTGGTGGCACCGTTCGATCAAGGGGACGCGGTGCAAGGCCTGGAACAGGTCAGTCACGTCTGGCTACTGTTTCTGTTCCATCAGGCGCTGGAAGACAAACCACGACTGAAAGTTCGTCCGCCTCGCTTGGGCGGCAACAAATCCATGGGCGTGTTCGCTACCCGCGCCACACACCGGCCAAACGGCATCGGCCAGTCGGTGGTAAAACTGGACAAGGTCGAAGCCAATCGGTTGTTCATTTCCGGCATCGATTTGCTCGACGGCACGCCGATCCTCGACATCAAACCCTACGTGCCCTACGCCGATATCATCCCTGACGCAGTCAACAGCATCGCCAGCGCGGCGCCGCAGCTGATTGACGTGCGATGGACGGACGCGGCGCTGAAACAAGCGCACACACACGCTCAGCGCCTTGGCGAACCCTTGGTTGAGCTGATTGAACAGTGTCTGGCCCAAGACCCGCGTCCGGCGTATCAAACCCCGGCGCCGGAGCGCGAATATGGCGCGCAATTCTGGGATCTGGATGTTCGCTGGCATTACCCGACACCGGAGCAGATCCGCGTGCTCGAAGTCATCCCCGCCGAAGCATAAAAAGCCCGCGCTGCCTTCACAGGCAACGCGGGCTTTAACTGTCACACCACAAAACCAACTGTGGGAGCGAGCCTGCTCGCGAAGGCGTCTTATCAGCCAACATTAACGTTGATGACAGACCGCTTTCGCGAGCAGGCTCGCTCCCACATGGACTTGGGCTTACTTCTCGACGAACGCACGCTCGATCAGGTAATCACCAGGCTCGCGCATACGCGCCGAGATCTTCAGGCCGAAGCTGTCGAGCACTTCGCTGGTTTCGTCGAGCATGCTCGGGCTGCCGCAGATCATCGCGCGGTCGTCCTGCGGATTGATCGGAGGCAGGCCGATGTCGCTGAACAGCTTGCCGCTGCGCATCAGGTCGGTCAGACGGCCCTGATTCTCGAAAGGCTCGCGGGTCACGGTCGGGTAGTAGATCAGCTTGTCACGCAGCGCTTCACCGAAGAACTCGTTCTGCGGCAGGTGCTCGGTGATGAATTCACGGTAGGCGACTTCGTTGACGTAACGCACGCCGTGAACCAGGATCACTTTTTCAAAGCGCTCGTAGGTTTCCGGGTCCTGGATAACGCTCATGAACGGTGCCAGGCCAGTGCCGGTACTCAGCAGGTACAGGTGCTTGCCCGGGTTCAGGTCGTCGAGAACCAGGGTGCCGGTAGGCTTCTTCGAGATGATGATCTCGTCGCCTTCCTTCAAGTGCTGCAGCTGCGAGGTCAGCGGACCGTCCTGCACCTTGATGCTGAAGAACTCGAGATGCTCTTCCCAGTTCGGGCTGGCGATCGAGTAAGCGCGCATAAGCGGGCGGCCGTTAGGCTGTTGCAGGCCGATCATCACGAACTGACCGTTCTCGAAGCGCAGGCCCGGATCGCGGGTGCACTTGAAGCTGAACAGAGTGTCGTTCCAGTGATGAACACTGAGGACACGCTCGTGGTTCATGTTGCTCATGTACGTTTGACTCCTGGATATTGGGTCTGCGCTGGCTTTTGAAGGCGACGGTGCGCAATTGCATCGCATTCTAATAGCGACGACAATATCTGTTAACTGGATTATTAAGATAAGGGTTATCGGTTATATCGATATGCGATTTACTCTCCGTCAACTGCAAGTCTTCGTCGCCGTCGCCCAGCAGGAAAGCGTATCCCGTGCTGCGGGTCTGCTCAACCTCTCGCAGTCGGCGGCCAGCACTTCGATCACCGAACTGGAGCGCCAGTCCAGCTGCCAGCTGTTCGACCGCGCCGGCAAACGACTGAGCCTCAACGCCCTCGGTAAACAGCTGCTGCCGCAGGCGGTCGCCTTGCTCGATCAGGCCAAGGAAATCGAAGACCTGCTCAATGGTAAATCCGGTTTCGGCTCGCTGTCGGTGGGCGCGACCCTGACCATCGGCAATTACCTGGCGACCCTGCTGATCGGCGGTTTCATGCAGCGCCATCCGGAAAGTCAGGTGAAGCTGCATGTGCAGAACACTGCCAATATCGTGCAACAAGTCGCCCACTACGAAATTGATCTGGGTCTAATCGAAGGCGATTGCAGCCACCCGGACATCGAAGTGCAGAGCTGGGTCGAGGATGAGCTGGTCGTGTTCTGCGCGCCGCAACATCCCTTGGCCAAACGTGGCACCGCGACGATGGAGGAATTGACCCACGAGGCGTGGATTCTGCGGGAACAGGGTTCCGGCACACGACTGACCTTCGATCAGGCCATGCGTCACCATCGCAGTGCCCTGAACATTCGGCTTGAGCTGGAACACACCGAAGCGATCAAGCGCGCGGTGGAGTCAGGGCTGGGGATTGGCTGCATCTCGCGGCTGGCGCTGCGTGATGCGTTTCGACGCGGCAGTCTGGTGCCGGTGGAGACGCCGGACCTGGACCTGGCCCGGCAGTTCTACTTCATCTGGCACAAGCAGAAGTACCAGACCTCGGCGATGCGCGAGTTTCTCGACCTGTGCCGCGCGTTCACCGCCGGGGTGCAGCGCAGCGACGAGATCGTCTTGCCAACAATTGCTTAAAGCAGAATCACTGCCCAGACCAGCGCGATCATGCTCAGCGCGACGAATTGCGCGGCGCTGCCCATGTCCTTGGCATTCTTCGACAGCGGGTGCAGTTCCAGCGAGATGCGGTCGATGGCCGCTTCTACCGCCGAATTCAGCAGTTCGACGATCAGCGCCAGCAGGCACACGGCAATTAGCAGGGCCTGTTCGACACGGCTGACATTGAGAAAGAACGTCAACGGAATCAGCACGACATTGAGCAGCACCAGTTGGCGGAACGCCGCTTCACCGGTGAAGGCTGCGCGCAGACCGTCCAGCGAATAACCAGAGGCATTGAGGATACGTTTCAGGCCGGTCTGGCCTTTGAAAGGTGACATAAAGTAGAAACCAACCGGAAAGGAGTGGAAAAGCTAGTGCAACAAAAGTCAAAAAAGCGTGAAGGCGCCTGTCTTTATTGGCTCGGAATTGACTCAAGTTGTTGCAGCAGTAAAGCCGCTTGCGTGCGAGTACGCACATTCAGCTTGCGAAAGATCGCCGTGACGTGGGCCTTGATGGTCGCTTCCGACACACCCAGCTCGTAGGCAATCTGCTTGTTCAGCAGGCCTTCACAGACCATGGTCAACACGCGGAACTGCTGTGGAGTCAGGCTGGCGAGCCCGTCGCTGGCGGCTTTGGCTTCATCGGAAACGGCAACGGCTTCGAACGCCTGCGGTGGCCAGAACACATCGCCATCGAGCACTTTGCGCACGGCTTCCTGAATCACGCTGAGGTCGCTGGACTTGGGAATAAAACCACTGGCGCCGAACTCTCGGGATTTGACCATCACCGACGCTTCTTCCTGCGCCGAAACCATCACCACCGGAATCTGCGGGTATTGGCCGCGTAGCATGACCAGCCCGGAAAATCCGAAAGCGCCGGGCATGTTCAGGTCCAGCAGGACCAGATCCCAGTCAGCCTTTTCGGACAGGCGCGCTTCCAGGTCAGCGATGCTCGCCACCTCAACCAGCCGTACATCCGGGCCAAGGCCCAGCGTCACCGCTTGATGCAAGGCGCTACGAAACAGGGGGTGATCATCGGCAATCAGGATGTCGTATGTGGCCATTTTTCAAATGATCCTGTTTTTGATGGCAGACGCGGCGCATTCCGGTCTGGCCAAAGCAACTCAAGATGCCGCTTTTGAAGCGATATCCACAGGGGCACGTTCAACGCCAATCAACAGCAAACACGGCGTTTCAAACCTTGGCCGCACCCTAATCGGCGCCAAGCATGCCCAGCGAAGACGGGGTGGTCAAGCCGCACGGCCGCCGGTCAATACAGTATGGGCCACTATTGGGCCAACTCCGGCTGCGGCTTTCGTATATAGGGCAGCAACTCGGCGTGAGCGGGGGTGGATTCATTCATCTCCAGTTGTTGCTTGGCGCCGAGGTAATGCTGGCTGAACACGTCGAAATAGGCGTCCAGCGCCGAGGCCGCATCGCTGTCACCGGCCAGTTCCAGGCACAATGCGGCGACTTCAGCCGTGCACAGATGCTCGCTGCGGGTCGAACGGCGCAGGCGGTAGCGCGAGAGTTTGTCGGGCAGCAGACTGAGGATCGGCAAACGGTCGAAATACGGGCTTTTACGGAAGATTTTCCGTGCTTCGGTCCAGGTGGCGTCAAGCAGAATGAACAGCGGGCGCTTGCGGCTATTGATCGCGACAGTGTTAGTCACCCGCGACGGCTCGACGTATTCGCCGGGAAACACCAGGTACGGCTGCCATTGCGGGTCGTTGAGCAGTTCGAGCATCTGCGGATCGGGCTCAGTGCGTGACCAGATAAACGCATGGTTATCGCGCACGACGTCGGCAATCAGCCAACCGGTGTTGCTCGGTTTGAACACTTCCTTGCCGGTCATGATCAGGCACACGCCCGAACGGGTTTCGACACTCGGCCGCCACGCGCACAAACAATGGCTGATGATCACCCGGCAATCGCGGCAACGCTCGGAGCGAAAGCCACGGGCCTGAATCGGCTTGATGCCCTCGTCCTCGCGCTGATCGCGCAAGCGGGCTACGGCGTTGGGGGCATGATGGGTCACGGGCAACGCCTTACGGCAGGAAAACTCGACACGCACAGCACTCGGCAAGGCTACAAAGACCGGCAGTTTACCAGAGCGGCGAGCGCAAACCTGTACCGTCCCGACCGGCTCCCCTATAATCCGGCGCCACTGAACGCACAGCCACAGGGCTGGTCGAACCACCAGTCACTGAATCAGGAGAGTTTCATGCTGCGCCTTATCGTTCCCACCGCTGCCATTCTGCTGGCGTCGTCCTTCACCGCTCAGGCTGCATCGCTGAGTGAGCAGAATCTGAACCGCGAGCTGCGCAACGTCGCCGCCCAAAGCAGCGTCGGCACGCCACGCGCCATCAATGAAGACATTCTTGATCAGGGCTACACCGTTGAAGGCACTCAGTTGATCAACCACCTGAGCGTGCAAAAGAGCCACGCCGACAAAATGCGCGCAGACCCTAAGGCTGTGTATTTCCAGCTGGGCGCCTCGGTGTGCAACAACCCGTCGTACCGCAAGTTGATGGCCAAGGGCGCCATCATGCGTTACGACTTCACGGAAGTGAAAACCAACAAGGCGATCGGCTCCGCCAGCTACCAGGAATCGGATTGCCCGAAAGCCGGCCCGGCGAAGAAGAAGTAATCATCGCGAATTGGCGCGCCGCTGTTCATCCTCGGCGCGCAGCTCGGCCAGCAAGGCCTGCAAATAGTGCGAACGGCGCTCGCCACCCGCCAAGCGCCGGCAGCACTCCTCTTCGAGACTGAGTTGATTGGTCTCGGCTGCCGCTTTCAACATTCGATACAGCTGCGTATCGATTTCCAGAATCACTCTGGCCATGTGTCCCGCCTCCCTGCCACCTGCTAATCCTTGAATCACGTGCGCCTTGCGTATGCCTGTTGCCGCAAAGTTGTCGCACGGCGCCTGTATTTCAGTTAATCAGAGGCTTTGTCATCCGGCGCACGTTCGGACGAGCGGCAAACCTGTCGAGCGAAAATAGATAAACGGTTGCCAGCCCCGACATTGCTGCGCAATGATCAAGTCAGCGCAAAAGCGTGCAAGGGTCTAGATTCAAAGTATTCCCGATCACTGATTAACGGCAGGAAAGGAACTGCCGACGTGTGTGTTTTTTGCAGCGCGGCCCTGACGCCGCTCGTCAGGGCACCCGCTCCGAGCAGAAGGAGACGTTGAATGCCTTACCAACCGAATGACCTCTTGAGCCGTCATTTTCAGGAAAGCGGCCCCGACCTCATCAGCCAGGTCGAAGAACAACTCAGCGGGGTTTCCTCCAATAGCCCCAACCTTCCCATCTATCGCGACATGATTCTGACCGTGCTGCGCATGGCCCAGGAAGACCACAACCGCTGGAACGCCAAAATCACCCTGCAAGCCCTGCGCGAACTGGAACAGGCCTTTCGGGTACTCGAACAATTCAAAGGCCGGCGCAAGGTCACCGTGTTCGGCTCGGCACGCACCCCGGTCGAACATCCGTTGTATGCCATGGCCCGGGAACTCGGTGCAGCCTTGACCCGCTCCAACATGATGGTCATCACCGGTGCCGGTGGCGGCATCATGGCTGCCGCGCACGAAGGTGCCGGTCGTGATCACAGCCTCGGCTTCAATATCACCCTGCCCTTCGAACAACACGCCAATCCCACGGTAGATGGCACCGGCAACCTGCTGCCGTTCCACTTTTTCTTTACCCGCAAGTTGTTTTTCGTCAAGGAAGCCGACGCGCTGGTGTTGTGCCCGGGCGGATTTGGCACGCTGGATGAGGCACTGGAAGTACTGACGCTGATCCAGACCGGTAAAAGCCCATTGGTGCCGGTGGTACTGCTGGATGCGCCGGGCGGTACGTTCTGGCAGGGCGCGATGAATTTCATTCGCGAACAATTGCAGGACAACCGCTACATCCTGCCCACCGACATGAAGCTGATGCGCCTGGTTTACACCGTCGAAGAGGCGGTGGAGCAGATCAACCAGTTCTACAGCAACTTCCACTCCAGCCGCTGGCTCAAGCGCCAATTCGTCATCCGCATGCACCACAAGCTCAGCGATCAGGCGCTGGCGCACATGCAGGAAGCCTTCGCCGATCTGTGCCTGAGCGACCATTTTCATCAACACGCCTACAGCGGGGAGGAACACGACGAAGTGCAGTTCAGCCATCTGGCGCGGCTGGCCTTTGCTTTCAATGCACGCACCCACGGGCGTCTGAGGGAGTTGATCGACTACATCAACCTGCCGGAAAACTGGGCACACTCCCAACCACAAACAGCACAACGCAACCTGGAACCGTCGAAGGCAATCTGAAGGCCAAAAAAAACGGCCCGCTATTTTCATAGCGGGCCGTTTTTTTGAATCGGTTTAATCGTCCATCCCTCTGCCGCTGAACAAGCGGTTGATCATCTCCATCGAGAACCCCCTATACGCCAGGAAGCGGCCCTGTTTGGCCCGCTCTTTCGCATCAATCGGTAACTGCCCGGAGAACTTGCGTCGCCACGTATCCTGAAGTTGTTCCTGCCAACTGATACCGCTTTCGCGCAGTGCGAGTTCGATATCGGCGCGTTGCAAACCACGCTGGCTGAGTTCCTCGCGAATCCGCAATGGACCATAGCCTGAACGGGCGCGGTAGGAAACAAAGCTTTCAAGGTAACGTGCTTCGGAAAGCAGCCCTTCTTCGGTCAATCGGTCGAGGGCTGTTTCGATCATCTCCGCCTCTGCGCCACGCTGACGCAGCTTGCGCGTCAGCTCGACTCGACCGTGCTCGCGACGTGCGAGCAGGTCCATAGCGGTTCGCCGCACCGCGACGAGGGTATCAAGTACGGCGGTGGTCATCGCTGCAATCAGATATCAGCGTCGGCCAGGTCGTCTTCAGTCTCTTTGACTGCAGAAGCCTTGGAGTCAGCGATCACGGCTGGCGACAGCAGTTTGTCACGCAGTTGCTTCTCGAGCTTCGCGGCGATTTCCGGGTTGTCTGCCAGGAACTTGGCCGAGTTGGCCTTGCCCTGACCGATCTTGGTGCCTTCGTAAGCGTACCAGGCGCCGGACTTCTCGACGAAACCGTGCAGCACACCCAGGTCAATCATCTCGCCGTTGAGGTAGATGCCTTTGCCATAAAGAATCTGGAACTCGGCCTGACGGAACGGCGAAGCAACCTTGTTCTTCACAACCTTGACACGGGTTTCGCTGCCGACCACTTCGTCGCCTTCCTTCACCGCGCCGGTACGGCGGATGTCGAGACGGACCGAAGCGTAGAACTTCAGCGCGTTACCACCGGTGGTGGTTTCCGGGCTACCGAACATCACGCCGATCTTCATGCGGATCTGGTTGATGAAGATCACCAGGCAGTTGGCGTTCTTGATGTTACCGGTGATTTTACGCAGCGCCTGGGACATCAGACGGGCTTGCAGGCCCACGTGCATGTCACCCATTTCGCCTTCGATTTCAGCCTTCGGCACCAGTGCTGCCACGGAGTCGACGATGATCACGTCAACAGCGTTGGAGCGCACCAGCATGTCGGTGATTTCCAGGGCCTGTTCACCGGTATCCGGCTGGGAAACCAGCAGGTCGTCGACGTTGACGCCCAGCTTGCCGGCGTACTCAGGATCGAGAGCATGCTCGGCGTCGACGAATGCGCAAGTCGCGCCGGCTTTTTGAGCCTGGGCGATCACGGACAAGGTGAGTGTGGTTTTACCGGAAGATTCCGGACCGTAGATTTCAACGATACGGCCCTTTGGCAGGCCGCCAATGCCGAGTGCGATGTCCAGACCCAGAGAGCCGGTGGAGATTGCCGGGATCGCCTGACGGTCCTGATCGCCCATACGCATCACGGCACCCTTGCCGAATTGACGTTCGATCTGACCCAGGGCCGCAGCCAAGGCTTTCTTCTTGTTGTCGTCCATTAAAGTCCTCACGTAATCAATAAGGCCTGACGGCCAACACCTGTATAAGTAGCCAGTATTATTCCACAGCGTTCGCGGATCGCCTACCCCTGATTTTCGATTTCTCGTGCCGCTAGTCGCAGGAGCCCCTCTAGCGCGGCCTTCACCGTTTGTCGGCGCACTTCATCTCGGTTACCGGGGAAGTGCTGTACCTCGCTGGTCAGCGCTTCACCCACGCCCCAGGCCAGCCACACAGTGCCCACCGGTTTGTTCGGCGAACCACCGTCCGGCCCGGCAATGCCGCTGACCGCCACGGCATAGCGCGACAGGCTTTTTTCCTGCGCACCGCGCACCATCGCCTCGACCACCTCGCGACTGACCGCGCCCACCGTTTCGAACAGCTCGCCCGGCACATTCAACTGCTGGGTTTTCTGCCGGTTGGAGTACGTCACGTAACCGGCCTCGAACCACGCCGAGCTGCCCGGTATCCGTGTGATGGCTTCGGCAATCCCGCCGCCAGTACAGGACTCGGCGGTCGTGACGTGGGCATTGAGCACTTGCAAACGTCGGCCAAGCTCGGCGGCCAGTTGAGTGATCTCTTTCACGGTGCGCTCCGGATCGTGTGGAATGCGTACCACCGTACACGACCCGGTTGCGCTTTCAATACACAGACTCATTCAAAATGTACGGGCGCCAGCGCTCTGACATAGGCCTGACACGCCTGCAAGGCAATCAGTCCGCGGTCACCGGTGTCGGTGATGGCGATAATTCGTTGAGCATGCGCCGGGTCAAGTCGGGCGCGTAGGGTTGCATGATCCACGCCGCCGGCGCCGGCGGTGGCTGGCACGTTGCAGCCCGGGGCGACGTCACTGGCGTCGAGAAGGACTGACAGGCGCACATCAGCAGTGGCAAGACGATCGCGCAGGCGATCCTGATCACGTTGGGCATCGCTCAGTGCTCGGTAATGACTTTGTTCACTGGTCGCGAGCCGTTGCTCCAGCGCCAGACGTTTATCCTGCTCGGCCTGTTGTGCGCTGGCCGCGGACAGGGTCAGTTGATTCAGCGTGTCGGCGTTTAACCGCGCCTGCTCCGCCAGTTGCCGCCCATAGCGCCAGTCCTGAAACTGCCAGGCCAGCGCCGCCGCGCCGAGAGCGAGCAAGCCCAGAACGATCAAGCGCCAGGGGATTGGCATAGCTCTGCCCTCGCCCGCGCCCAGATTTCCAGACGATCCTGCAAACCGTTCAACCCGCCGTTGATGCGCCGCGTAATGGTGTTGAACTGGTCACGGTCAGCCAGCTCGTTCAGGCCGTTCTGCGTCCAGAACCACGCGGCGGATTCGGCGGCCCATTGCGGCTGTTCGAGCAGCTCGGGCAAGGACAGCAAGCGCTCATCGCCAAACAACCCGAGGCTGCACTGACGATAATTGTTGCGACCGGTGATCTGGATCAGCCCGCGACCGCGATACTTTTGCCCGTCGCCATCGGCCTCCGGGGTGTTGCCCAGACGCAAGGCAAGCGTACCGGTGTCGTATTTGCTCAGGTACTGGTTGTTGCCCAGTTCGCGCACATAGCGAAGTTGCCCCGACTCGTGACCGACCTGTGCGAGAAACGCCGCCATGCGCTTGGGCGTGTCGATGCTGCGACGCTTCATGGCGCTGTTGAGTGCAGAAACAAAAACGCCCGCTTGGGAGCGGGCGTTGGGCATGATGTTGATCAGGTTGCTTTCAGTTATTTGCATATGCTCGATCCTCCCTGGATATGGCCTCGATTGAATCACGGCTGACGGCGAATGCCTGCCAGCCATTTATTTGCCAGAGTTTTCAGGGTGCTTTGCTCTACGGCTTTTCCAAGTGTTCCCTCGGGGAAATGCACTCGGCCGCACGATAAAAGCCACGCCTGATATTCAAGCCAGTCACGATTGGTTGGATCAGGTGGGATGAACGCTGAATCCTCCGTGCGCAGTACACCGCAAGCGGTCAATTGATAGGTCATGAGTTCTCTCCTGGATTTCCGCGTCCGCTGTCCATTCCAGTAGCAAGGTTTGCCCAGGGGCACTTCCTACAGGTGTGACAGTTGCAACTGAAATACTGCGATCCGTTACACCTTGCAATGTAGTGCCAGTGCATGCCTTGCTGATCGTTTGATTCCAGACTTGATTACTGCTGTCACCCGGGCAATACGCGGTCACGGTTGGCTGAACTCTTTTCTGCACCAGAAAACCTGCTTCTTGCGTTGGCAACAAACTGCGAAGGGCGCAGGGGCAACAACACCGCAACGAAAGCGGTCTGCCACGTAACCACCGATATTGGAGGTCTGATTGCTCGCCCCACGCTGCCAGATTCGGAAATTGCCATTAATGAGCAGATTCCCGGTGTTCCTGCTGTGGGGTCTTCATCGACAAACTTGCCGTCGACCAAGCCTGAACCAGGAACGCTTTTTGGGTAATCCATGCCTATCAATCCTTGATTGAGAGCGAACCGCTCAGCCATTGGCCCGCAGCAAATCTTCCAGCCAGTCAGGCTCGGCCGGGCGCGAACGTGTCTCGGGGAAGTCTGGATGATTGGGCCAGTCTCGCAGCGCCTGCCGGTAGGCCAGCAGCTCTTTGAACTCCTCGGTACGCAGGGTGGTGCCTTCGCCCATTTCCAGTTCTTCGGCATCTCGAAAGACAAGCCACTGGGTGTTTTGCAGAACGTGGTTGCGCCATGCGCGCTCGTGGCTTGCAAGCGTTGCAGGAGAAACGACGGGGTCGGTCAAAACGGGCTGACCACTGGGACTGGCGCTGATGATTTTGCCGCTCGCCTGGCCGGCGAACAGTTCGGTGTATTGCGCCAGGGTGATTTCCACCGCCCCCGCAGGCAGTTCGGGAAGCGCGCTGTCGACCCGATCAAAGCCGAGACTTTGTGCATAAAAGTAAATCGTCATGGTCAGTACCCCCAAACCAGAACGCGACCCGAAATCCCCGGCTCAGCCTTTACACTTGCCGCCAGCACATTTCGGACCCGCGCAACCACTGTCGTTGTCGTGGAGTTCGCGCCGTCAAATGCCCAAACGGTGACGTTGGAGCTCCCCCAACCTGCCGGGTAGCCTTCATTGGCAATACCTCCGAGGACAGCATTGGGAAACCTGATCGGCAACGAAACCGTCATGTTGCCATTCACATCGGAGCCCCCCGTGACCCACTGCACGATCAAGCCGCTGGGAAACTTTTGATATCCCGATGTACCGAACTGTACGGCGTAATTGGCTGAGTACTTCAGCGCAGCAGTGCCATACACCACCCACATTCCAGACTCTTTGACGAAGTTTGCACTCTCGCCATTGTTCATCACGATCGACGCCAGATAACTACCTTGGGGGCTGATCTGGGCGCCGGTTTTACTGGCCACGGTGACGGGTGCATTATTACGGCAATGCAGACTGATCGTGGCGCCGTTCGGCAACGTGGGCGCAGCCGCATCCGGAAGCGTCACGGTATAAGCCGCGTTACCGCCCAGACCGATCGAGCAGCCGACATCGGCCTGAGTCAATTGTGTGGCGGCGGATATACCGCGAGCACTGGCATGACTGCCCAGCGCCCGCTGCACAAACTCGGACGTTGCTGCCGAGCGTCCGCCATCAAACTGCGGCGCAGTCATGAACAGCGCCGGACTGCGCAACGCTGCCAGCAACTGATTGTTCGACGACTCGTTCGGCGTCATGCCGGCCGCCTGAAGGACGTTGAGAATTTCTTGCGTGACACTGTTGCCCCATGCCGCCGGGATCAGCGAACCGGGTTTTCCGGCAATCGGGTCCTCATCGACAAACTGGCCATTGACCAGGCCGACACTGGGCACACTCTTTGGGTAGTCCAATGTTCATCTCCTTGCTTGAAATACAGTTGGGGGCGGGTTCAGCCAATCACGCTGGCCAGCCAAAGCGGTGCTGACGGCCGGGAATCCGCTGCGGGAAAAAGTGCCGAATCAGGCCAGTCGCGCAACGCCTGTCGGTACTCAAGCAGCTCCAGATATTGCGCAGCCTTGAGCAAGGTTCCACGTCCCAGTTCCTGCTCATCGCGATGGCGAGTGACCAGCCATTCAGTCGCTGAAAGGGATGCCTGACGCCAGCTACGTTCCGCTGCCGCAGGCGCTTGATCAGCAACAATCGGCGCCTGGGGGATCACCGGACTTTGCTGTACGGGCGGTGGTTCGGCAGCTGTCGGCAGCTCTCTGATCGGCGCGCCGATTTCGACCGTTTCGCCATCCGGCACTCGCACCATCGACTCGACAAAAGACGGCGCGAACAGTTGGCTGATTGCGTAGTCACCGGTGTCGATCCGTTCGACGACCACGCCGTTCTCGATCCGTGCATAAACGGCCATTACTCGTACTCCCAGATTTCGCAGAAGGCATTGCCGCCGGCGCCGCTGACGACGGAAGCGGAAGCATTTGTCGAGCAGGAGCCGCTGCCTCCGGAACCACGTCCGCCGGAGATGCCATTTCCATTCACGCCCACGCGCGTGCCGCCACCGTCAAACGGACTGGCAGCCCCGGCGCCGGAAACGACCCCCCAATTGATGTTGTACATCGCGAACTCACCAGGGGTGCCACGAGCGTTGGCAAGACCACCGCCCGTGACGATTTGACCGCCAGCACCGCCCATGACGAAACCGACCGTCGTTGCTGTCACCGAGAATGAAAGAATTTGCCCGCCTGCACCGCCAGCGGCGCTCATATAGGTGCCGAAGGACGCGCCGCCGCCGGTCATCCCAGTCGTATTGACTGCAGCGCCGCCAGCCCCCAAAGACACAGGCACGCCAGCCAATATTTGCGGGGTCACGTCGTAGAGACTCTCCGCATAGGCGCCGGAACCACCGCCACCACCAATACGGTGATTATTGGCGGGGACAGGTTCACAGCCACCACCGGAACCACCCGCGCCGACCACGCGCACACGTATGCGTTTCGCCCGGGGGTGGGGTTTGTAGAGCGTGATACCGACGGATTCAAACTGTCGGACCGCCAGCAGCCGCCCCACCGCATCGGTGATGCCATAACCAGCCAACGTGGTTGGGGTATTTTTCAGTTTGGTGAAATCAACGAGGGCACCGATGGCTGTGGCCAGTTGATCGGTTTTGGCTTCATCCGGGGTCAATCCGGCAGCCTTGATCGCGTTGAGAATTTCCTGAGTGACACTGTTGCCCCACACTGCCGGAATCAACGACCCCGGCGTACCCGCCACCGGGTTCTCATCAACAAAACGGCCATCGACCAGGCCGACGCTGGGGACGCTTTTGGGATAATCCATAGGTTGTTCGTTCCTTTGAAATGACAAATGACCGGCATCGGCACCGCACTTTCTGTGTGCCAGTCCACGGTCGGTTGCTGAAAACAAAAAAAGCCCACATTGAAGTGGGCTTGAGTGATGCAGAACGGAGTTTTTTTGCGCTTATCCGGAAAGACCGTTGGCCAGTTCGCGAATCGCGATCAACGCGTCCTCACCCGCACTGCGCGCCAGATCCATGTTTCCCTTGGCAGCCTGCGCGCGGATCTGCGCTTTAGCCTTCAGGCGCAAAGTCCGCAGCGCCAGCAGATGGTCGGTGAGCTGTTCGGCTTTGCCGAGAATTTGCTCGGCTGCCTGTTTCGCCGTTCGACCTTTGGCGACCCATGCAGCGACCGACAGCGGCACTTCCTTTTTCGGGTAACCGGCGTCCTGATAGGCCTGAGCATCGGCGGCGGCCTGGGCGTATTCCATGGCTTTGAGCGGGTCGCCGGCCAGTTCGGTACGAGCATTGTCAGCGGCGGCATCGACTTTGCTGCATAGGCGCTCGGTTTCCTGCTCCACCAGCACAAGTTGTTTGTCCGCGTTCAGTACCCACTTCTCGCCGTCCCAGCCGTGGGCGGCAGAGGGTTGGGGAAGACGCAACTCACCGTCGAACTGATGGAGTTCCTGAATGACGATCATCGAATGAGCTCCCACTGCAATTGGACGTTCACAGCGCCCCCGAAATTGATCGCGATGCCGGCGGTATAGTCGGTTAGCGGATGGCTCTTGATCCCCATGCTGAGTAGCAATTCATCACTGTCAGCATTGGATTGCCCCAGATTGTGCTCAGCCTGATAGGACTGCCAGAGCGAGCGCAAATTGGCATGATCAAAACTCGCGGTCAGGGTCGAGACCGTGACGTCGTAGACGATGTTGTTGGTGAATATCACGCACGGTTGCACAGTGGCCGGGGTCCAGCCTCCCGCATTATTGGATACGCCCGTCGATACCGGTGACAGGTAGCTGTAGTTACCCCCGGTCCATCCTGCCGCCGGAAAAGCCACGCTTGTTACGGCCGTCGATGAGGGCGTCGGATTGCCCACCACCAGCCGTGCAGCACGTGCATGCGGGTCCAGGGGCAGGAACACTGCACCCGTGCCGTTGACGGTCTGAGTCCAGGTCAAGCGTGCGCGATTGTAAATCGCGCGCACCGTCGGCACGGAGCCTGGCGCACCTGTGACTACCCACGCCAGACACATGTCCAGCACCGAGCTCTGAAAACCGCCGCCGGCAGCACCGTTGGCTACACCTTTCAGAGTCTCGGGTGTCACGTCGTAAATGGTACCGAGCTGGGTATAGAAACTCAGCATACCGCCCACCACTTGCGCTCGCAGAAAGTAGCTTGAGCTGGGTAGCAGGTCTGCACTGCTCCAGGCCTGGGTAGTGAAAGTACGTGAACGCCCCAACTGACCCGCCACCACTTCCTGAGCAATGCTGACGTATACGCCCGCGGGTACGGAGACTCGCCCGCCACTGCTCGATACGGCGGCTGGCGTGATGGATAACCGGGCATCCGCCGTGGCAACGTTTGGCAAAGGCAAAGCCGATAGCGGCAACGCCGAATCCAGATTCCAGCCCTTGGCCGAAACGCTCTGAATCGCCTGCAACAACTGATCGTATTTCTTCTCGTCCGGCGTCAGATCCCCGGCCTTGATCACGTTGAGAATTTCCTGCGTGACCCCATTCCCCCAATCCGCCGGAATCAGCGATCCCGGCGTCCCGGTCATCGGGTTTTCATCAACAAACTTCCCATTCACCAAACCGGCGCTGGGCACACTCTTCGGATAATCCATCCCCTCATACCTCCCTAGTCATAATTGATGTGCACCTTGGTATGCGCCGGCACACTGCGGTGGATCAGGCACTCCAGCGCCGAGCCCGGATTGACGCCGAAGCGTTCGCCCCAATAACTCGCGCCGTAGCGCCGGCCGAGCAACAGGCGCCCGCCGGTGTTGAGCGTCCACATGAACTGCGCCTCCCAAGTGCCCCAATGCGCCGAGCCGAAACGCGAACGGCCCATACGCGGGGCTTCGAGTTCGGTGATGGTCGCGTTGGGATAGCCCTGGCTTTTGGCGATGTCGAGGTAGTAACCGACCGCTTGGCTACCCACCGCGAGCAAGCGCCGGCGCACCGCGAGGCGGCGGTCGTCGAACAGCGGCGTGGCGCCCAGGCACGGGTCGGGCAGGTTCATCACCCGCTCCCAATCGGGCACCAGTTCGCTGACGCCGGCCGGGTCCATTTCGTTGAGCAGGTCGGCGGCGCGCGCATCAAGGCGGGCCAGTTCGACAGCCACGCCTTGCAGCACATCTTCCAGTTCAGGCACGCGTTCCGGGTCCCACGCCGGGCCGCTGGGCAGCAAGGCGCGCAATTGCGCCTGATATTGCGTGGCGGTTCTTATGCCCCCCATACGCAACCTCCAAAGGTGAGCAGTTCACTGCGCTCGGCAGCGACGTCGGCGCTCGGTGCGGTGAGAAGGTGATCGTATTCGCCGCCCGCACTGCTGATGGCTTCGCGGATATGACTGATCAGCAACGGCACGCCCAGATCGGCCTCGCGGTTGTGCAAATCGCGCAACTGCCCTTCGATGGCGGCGCGCACGGCGCTGGTGTCGGGGTTGACGCTTTTGAAGCGGTACACCACCGGCACCTGAACCGGCCGCTGCACATGCACTTGCGCCGTCACCGGACGCAGCGGTTCGATGTAGTCCTGAACCTCCGCCAGTTGCTCATCGTTGGGCACCGGTTGCGGATCTTCGTCACGCATGATGAACACCGTCACCGTGCCCGGCCCGAGCAGGCCTCCCCGGCACCAGGCCCGCGTCACGCCCGGCACTTCCAGGGCCCAGGTTTCATAGTCGCTGGCCGAGCCTCCATGGGGAATGACGCGGTAAGAACGAATCACCCGCGAACGCAGCGACTCCAGACTTTCCCGTGCCACGCCGCCGCTGAGCCCCGGTGCCAGCACCACGAAACTGTTGCCGACCACACCGGCAATCGGCTGCACCGGTGTCAGCGCCAGCCCGGCGTCGGCATTGCCCAGACTGCCGGCATCCAGTGCCGCGATGGTCGTGGTGTTGCTGCCATTGGCGGTGGTGCGCGCGGCGGTGACTTTGTAGGTGCGACCGTCATTCGCTTGCAGCAGCGTATCGACGTCCAGCACCGCACCGGCAGTGGCGGTAAAACCGACGCTGCCGGTGGCGACTTGTGCCGGTTTGCGCGGCTGGTTCAGGCGCAGCGCGGCGATACGCTCCAGAGTCGACTCATCGGCCTTGTCCGGCAGAATCTGTTCGGCAATCCAGTCGAGATAACCGTACAGACCATAAGCCGCGCCGCTGAGGGTACGGGCCAGCACTTGCGCATCGGACTGGCGCAGCGAATCGCCGGCCAGGTCGCTTTGGGTGCGCTTGATCAGCACCGGCAGCGAAGGGGTTTCAAACGGCATAGATCACCTGCCAACTGTTATCGGGGTTGATGTCCAGACGTTCGCCGTCGGCCAGGGTCAGGACCGTGCGCAGGTTCAGGCGCTGGGCGTCGAGGCGTTCGCTGATGATGTCGATGGCGCTGCAGTGGCCGTCGTCGATCAGCCATTGCAAGGCTTCGCGGGCATAGAACTCGGCGTCCATCTGCGTTTGTCGAGTCAGCTTGACCCGGCGCAGCAGCCACAGCCGCGAGCCGATGCGGTCATCGGCAACGGTGGGAAAGCTGTCGCCCCACCAGCCAAAACGTTCTTCGTCATCGAGAGCGTCGTCATCGGCAGCGCGGCGCCAGGTGAACAGGCTGATGAGTACGGCGCGGGTCAGCGCGGCGTGGAGGTTCGGGCTGATCAGCATCACTGACCTCCTGCCGGCGCGCCGGTCTGGCCACTGCCGGCCTGCACGCCGATGTGCACGTGTTTGATCTGGCTGATGCCAGCGGCGAGTTGATCACCGGTGGAAACGATCTTGCCGGTCTGGTTGATCACCGGCGTGTCGAAGTTCACAGCCTGGCTGGCGCGGATGTTCAGCGTGGCGGTCTCGATGTCGATGATCCGACCACGCTTGAAATGAATCTTGTCGCCTTCGTCGGTGTAGATCGCCACCTCGCCAGCGGCCAGCGCTTGCAGGCGATAGCGGCGGTCGGCAACCACCAGCGCGATGGCGTGGGAACGGTCGCCGCCGATGAAGGTGACGACACCTTCGGCGCCGGCCAGCGGATGGCTGGTGAAGCCGTAAGGCTCGAAGTGTTCCATGTCGTCGTTCACTTCGCCGGCGGTGAGGCGCATTTGCAGCGATTGCAGCTTGGATGCCGAATTGGCGAGCACGACAGTGCCGCGCGCCAGCAGGCGTGTCAGTAGGCTCATGGGGTGTCCTCAAGGAGCAGACCCGACACGGACCAAATGTGGGAGCGGGCTTGCTCGCGAATGCGGTGGGTCTGTCAATTGGATGTCGGAGCTACCGACGCTTTCGCGAGCAAGCCCGCTCCCACAGGGGGTCAGTGTCGGGCTCAGGTTTTTTTCGGGGGCGTTGGATCAGGATCGAAGGTGTGCGGCGGCGCCACTTGCAGCGTGGTCACCGAACCCTGTGCCGACAGCGAGTAGGTGACTTTGGAAATCAGCATGTCGCCGTCAAACTCCAGCACCGGATCCTTCACCCGCACCAGCGTGTTGTGGCGCCACAGATCGCCGTTGGACTGACGCCAGCCCTGCACCTGATAGGTGGTGGTCTGCGCCCGGCCCATGCGCGTGGCGCTTTCCCACTGGGCACGCTGCTGCGCCAGCTCGAAGGTCAGTTGCGTGCCTTCGTTGATGATCGTGGTACGCCGGCGCTTGAAGGTCAGGTCGGCGGCCGTGGACTCGACTTCGCTGACCGCCGCGCCGCTCTTGGCATCCGAACCTTTTTGCTGGCCGATCACCCGGTATTCGGAAAACACCTGGCTGTAATCCATTGGCGCATTGGCGGACAGAATATTCTTGCCCAATTCCAGCACATCACTGGCCCGACCTGCGCTGCCGGGTTTGGCCAACACCAGCCGGCCCTGCTCGTCATCGGTGGAAAACACCCGCAACAGCGAGAGTAAACGGTCGATTGACTGGAACACCGTTTCACCCGGGACGATCGTGTGCTTGGTCAGCCGCGCCGTCTCGGGAATCTCGTTGACCACCATCAGCGAGTACTCCATCGCCAATGCCTGGACGATGCTCAGCAGCGGTTGCTCCTGCCATTGGTTCGGCTGGTTTCGCGCAGCGCAATCGACCAGATCCTGAGTCTTTGAACTGCCCTCGATGGTCAGGCTGATCTGCCGCCCGTCATACCTGATCGGTGCCTTGAACACGTAGCCGGTGAGCAGCAGATCCTTGCCGATTCGCACTTCGCACGGATCGCCAGGCTTGATCGGCTTGGCGACCGTCTGCCCCGGCCATTGCCAAGTGATGTCGAGCTTGAAGGTGCGGAACTGGCGCTCAAGATCAGCGGTGATTTCCACGCTTTTCCAGCCGCCGTATTCCATGTTGTTGACGGTCAGCGTGACATGGTTATCCATCTCGCTCATGGCTCACTCCCTGGACACTTTCACGTCGTTGGGTGAAAAGCCCGGATGGTTCATCGCGTTGCTCTGAGTCACCTGAGTCACCCGTGTGGCATCGGCAAATTGCCTGTAGGCCACAACCAGCGCCGGCAGGCTTTCCTGGAACGATTGAGTGACCTGTCGCACACCGGATGACGCCACAGCCTTGAGATGCGCAATCAGCGCTTCCTTCACGTCGTTGATTGCCTGGTGATGCTTGGGATCGGCTTTGTCCAGCATCGGGTCAATCGCCACCCCGACCGCCTTCTGCAGCGCTTTCATTTCGTCGGTCACCGGTACTTCCTGACGGGTCACCGGTTGATCGGCCTGATGTGCCACCGAGGGTGTCGACGTCAGTTTTACCACCGGGGTCGCCACCGGCATCGACGCGACCCATTGCGCGACTTTGACCAACATCGTGTCCTGCACCAGATCGGCCATGGCTTGCGCCGCCGCATTGGTGTCCTTGCCGGTGGTGATCTTCGGCGCGTCAGCCTTGCGGATCGCTTCGAGTTGTTGGGACACGTCGGCAATCACGCCACGGTAGCCCTCCTTCGCGAACGCCTTGAGCTCCTTGATATCGCCGAGCAAGCCCTTGAACTCCGCCGCCACTTCCTTGGGCAACTCCTTCACGGCCTTGACCAGTTCGGTGATCTGCTTGTACTGCGCGATCAGCGGTTTGAGCTGCTCCTTGATCACTTCATAGACGCCGGTCAGGCTGTTGCGCAGATTGGCAATGCCGATCCGCGCAGCCTTGATCAATGTCATCGCCTGCTCGAATCGCGCCACCGCCGACCCCAGCAACGTGTCGGCCTTGGCCAACAGAACTTTCTGCGTACTGACGGTGGCGGTCGGAAACGGCAATGGCCGGTCGGGGTAGAACTTCAGACTGAACGTCACCAGCCCGCCATCCTGGCGGGTGTGGGTCATGTCGCATTCGCCGACCTTGACTTGCAGGCGTCCCAACCAAGGGTGCACCAACTCGCCACTGCCCTGCTCCAGCGCCTTGAGCAACTTGTCGCGCTGCTCCAGGCAATCGGCGCCGATGATGAACGCCGTGATGTCGTGAGTCTTGGCCTGCTGACCAAGGTCTTCGAAAAACGGCAGGTCGCGTTGCGGATATTCATGCAACTGCCCCTTGCGACCGACCGGGGTTTTCGTCTGATCAATCCAGAAACCGACACCACGAAAGGATGCCGGCAACAAACGGTCACGCCAGTTCATTGGAACCTCCTGCCGACAACGAGCGATAGCCAATGCGCGAAGACAGCGCCAGGCCTGGTTGATTGGTTTGCGGTTGATCGGTGCGCAATCCGGCCGGCGCATTTTCGAAGCGCACGGTCAGACCGCCTTCGAGCTGCGTGCGGTTGTTGATTGCGCTTTGCTGGATCAGCGCTCCGGAAGTTTGTGGCAACGAGCCGCCCTGCAACGCGCCGTTGCCCGCCGGCGCGGTACTTGCCCCGAAGAACGCCGGCGCCAGCTCCCCTTTGCCTTCGGCATTGGTCTGACGCTGTGCTTCGGTGAGGGTTTCAACCTTTCCGGTGACCTTGGCGACCAATCCGGCAAAGCCGCCGTCGAACAATTCTTTGATCGGTGCAATCACGGTTTGCAGCTTCTGCCACAACTCGCCGAACCACTCGGTAATCGGCCCCCAGTTCTTGATGATCTGCCCCAACGGCGTCCATTCGAACATGTTGTGCAGAAACTCCAGCATCGGTGCGGCCAACGCCTGCACCACGCCCCACAACGCCGAAAAGACTTCGCTGACGGGTTGCCAGTACATCGCGATCTGTTCCAGCGGCGACCATTCGAACAGGCTCTGGAAGAAGCTTTTGATCTGCTGCGCCGAGGCTTGCAATGCGGCCCAGATCGGGTCGAAGAAGGCCACGATGCCCCCCCAGTTGTTGACGATCAGCCCCAGAGGGGAATAGTCGAACAACGTCCCGAAGAAGTCTTTGATGGCTTGTGCCGCAGGCTGCAGCGCCGTCCAGATCGAGGCGAAGAAACCGCTGATCGCACCCCAGTTGTTGATGATCATGCCCAACGGTGTCCAGTCGAACAGACCTTTGAGGAAACCCATTACCGGCACACTCAAGGCCTTGAGCAAGTCCCAGATCGCCGTAAACAGCCCGGTCAGCGGCGCCCAGTTTTCCAGGATCATGCCGGCGGGCGTCCACGAGAACAAAGATTTGAAAAAGTCGATCACTGGCGCGGTGACCGCTGTGACCTTGTCCCAGATCCCGGAGAACAATCCCGCGACCGGTGACCACAGCCCCGCCAGTGCATCCAGCGGTCGCCAATCGAGGATCGAGCGCAACGTCGTCATCGCACTCACACCGATGTTCTTCACGCCCTCCCACATGCCCTTGAAGAAGGCGCTGATCGGCGTCCAGTTGGCATAGATCAGACCCGCCGCCACCGCGATGCCCATGGCGATCAACATGATCGGGTTGGTTTTGAGCACCATGCTCATCACGTCCATCACTTGGGTCATACCGGTGACGGCGGTTTGCATGGCGGAGAAGGCAATCGCCCCAGCCGCGAGGCCTTCGATCAGTTTCGGGTTGTCGGCGAGCAGGCTGCCAACCTGGGTCAGCATCGGTTCCAGGCCGACCACCAGCGCACCGACCGCTGGCACCAGTGCGGCATCGACGGCGGCCGAAACCTTATCCATCGACGCGCTGAACACATTCATGTTCTGCGCGGCGACTTTCGGTGTGGCAGGCAGGTCGACGGTTTTTGCCGTGTCGCTGACTTCGGTCAATTTGCCCTGAAACGCTGCGGCAGACTTGATCCCGTCCACAAACGGCGTGATCACGCTGCCGCCCTTGAACAGACCGCTGATGTCCAGTTTGCCGAGGCCGGTCTGTTCGAGGTTGTTCTTGAAGCTATCGACCCTGGCTCGCAGGGCGCCGAGTTTGGGCGACAGTTCATCGATGCCGGTAAGCAACACCGACGCTTTAGCTTTGGTTTCTTCTGCCATCACTGCACCTGCTGCATCGCATTGATCCGTTGCGCGTGCTCCAGCGATTCGCGGAGCACATCCAGTGGCCTGGCCATCATCTGTTCGGGGTCAACCTTCCAGAACCAGGCCAGGTCATAGGCGACTGCGATCAGGTCGGTGATGGCTCCGACGCCGCACTCATGAAAAAACTGGCAACGGCCCAGCTCAGCGCGTTCAGGTCAGCCAGATCCAACTGGTTGACCGACGACGGCGGAATGCCGGCGCACACGGCGATGTATTTGGCCGCCACGTCCATGTCGAGGCTGACTTCTTCGCTCTTGTCGATCTTGTACGGCAGCGCCTTGATCGCTCGCACTTCCTGCACCGTCGGACGGCGCAGGACGAGTTCGGTCAGGGGCTCGCCGTGAGCTTCGATGGCAACTTGAAGCTTCACGGCGCCGCTCATTGCCAGGTCCCCTTGATGCCTTCGAATTTCAGTTCGATGGTGGCGTCGTCGCCTTTGGAGACTGGTTCTTCGACCAGATAGGCACCGGCCAGCACGTAGACTTTGCCGTTGCTGAATTCGCAGGTGACGGTGATGTCAGTGCCTTCGATCAGCTTCTTCAGGGGGAAGTCGGCGGTGTGCAGCGCGGTCACTTTGAACGACGGCGCAATGTCGGTTTCCTTGTAGAAACCGGGCACGACGGTTTCGCGTTTGACTGCCATCAGCGGGGCTTCGCAGCCGCCATTGATGGTCAGTTGTGCGCCGTCGACCTTGACGTAGCAGGTACCTGCAATCAGTTGACCCATGGTGTTACTCCCTTGAATAAAAAAGCCCACGCAAGGTGGGCTGAAAACTTGCCGTCAAACGCGCCTGTCAGGCCGCGTCGTCATACTGCAGACGGAATTGGTTGAGCAGTGCGAACACGCGCAGACCGTTGATGTAATCCGGCGGGAACAGCACGTTCACGCGGCTCGGGTCCTGCACGTCGCGCTCGACGATCAGGTGCTCGGCAAACAGTTCGGCGTTCTCGACGTGGCCTTCCAGTTCGAGCTTGGCGTACTGCGCGATCAGCTCGCCGCGAATGGTCGCAGGCGTCACGATTGGCTGGCCGGCGCCGAAACGGGTGCCGTCGGAAGCCAGTTTATGGCGCCCGTATTTGCTGGTGATCACGCTTTGCAGGCGACGCACGATGAACGCCGACTGGTGCATGGTTTCGCTGTCCAGATAGGAGTTGTCGGCCTGGCCGTAAGCGTTCTTCTGGTAAGTGGTGATCGAACGCTGGATGCGCACGTAACCGCCTTCGTAGTACGCGGTGGCGATGCCGTAGTTGAGCAGCGACTGGCGCTCGGTCAGGGTGAAACGCTCGCTCGCCGGTGCAGGGTCAACGCCCGGCAGGCTGCCGCTTTGGGTCGGACGGCTGGCGTCAGCGGAGATGAACACCGCAGTGCGTGCCGCCAGTGCCGCTGCTTGTACCCAGAACGGTTGCGGAACACCCGGTTCCAGCGCCTGAATGGTCATGTGCTGGTCATTACGCGCCTGGCCTGCTGCGACCAGCGTGCCGACGGTACCGCGCTTGGCGCTGTAGACGTGACCGAACAGTTGCTTGGCCCACGACCAGCGACCGGTGCTGTCATCCATCACAGCTTGCCAGGTGTTGAGGGTCGCCAGATCCGACCATGGCAACGCGATGAATTCGAAGGGTTCATCACCCAGTGCCGCGATGGCTTCAACCTGATCAGGCACACCGGCGCCGCCAGTCATTGCAGTGATCGCGGTGGTCAGGCCGGCCGGGGTTTCTTCGCCGTTGCTCTTGCCCAGGCGATTGAATTGCAGGCTGATGTCGTTGCCGCTGTCGCCAGTCCATTTGGCGCTCAGGGTGACCACACCTTCGGCAGCAGCCGCGCTGACCGGCAGGTCGGCGGTGGCGTTGATCTTCTGCGCCAGCGCAGTGGCCGCCTGGGCAGCGGTTGCGCCGTTGACCACGGTGGCCTGTACCCGCACGCCACCCACATACAGATTGAGCAAGCCAGCCTGCGTGGCGGTGCCGGTGAGGGTCAGCACGCCTTTGGCGACGGCACCTTCGGCGTTGTGCAACGGCAGGCACCAGATCTCGCCAATCGGGTCGGCCTTGCGGAACGTCTCGTACATCGAGGCGAGCATCGAGCCCTGGCCACCGATGCTCTTGGCCAGCGCAACGCTGGAGACCAGCACCAGTTTGCCGACTTCGCTCGGGGCAATGTTGTCGTTGACCTGAGCGACGATCAATCGGCGCATGGTCGAGGTCGCGCTATTGGCGGCCGAATTGTCCATTTCGGCATAGAACAGCGGTACACGAATGTCCGCCGGGATGTTGCTGAATCCGATCGCCATTATTTGGCTCCCTTTTGTTTGGCTGGTGCGGTTTTGAGGGTGATGTCGCCGTCGGCCAGACGTCGGCGCCACCAGGCGCTGTCCAGCACTTCACGGCCTTCGGAGGGCAGCAGGTCGCCCGCCTCCGGGTCAGGCACGACGCGGCCAGCGGCCGGCAGTACGGTGATGCGGTTGCTCATGGGATTACGTCTCCAGAGAAAGTCATTTCCACGCGCCCATCCGGGCCCGGGCGTTTCAGATTGGGGTCGGCCGGGTCGATCGCATCGACCCGCACGGTGGCCCCGGTAAAGGACGACAAACCGTCCAGTTCGCGTTCGTGCCAACTCTCCGCAGGCTGACTCGGCAGATTGCGGCCGAGCTGGAACTCGGCAAAAAAGCGCAGCCGGTAGAACGCGCGGCTGCTGTTGATCGAGACCAGTTCGCCGCCGTCGTAAGCGATGGCGCTGTAGTCGTTGTCCGGCTTGAAGCCCACCAGCGCGCGCCACAGTTCGGCGCGCAGGTCGTGCAACCGATCCAGCGCTTTTGTCGCGTCGCTGGCATCCAGTGCGAGGACGATTTCGAAGCGGTCGCGGATCGGTTGCGCGGTGAGGTTTTGGGCAGTGGTGCTGCCGGCCAGATCGGCCAGTGGCAACACATGGGCCGAAGGTGTCGGCAGATCGGCGTTGCCTTGCAGCAACGCCAGATCGACACCCACCGAAATGTAATTGGCAAGGCCAGGGCATTGCCCACGCAGTTGCGTGAGGATCGGGGTGATCTTCATGGGGGTGTTCCGAATGATGAGAATGACCACAGGCCCATGCGGGAGCGGGCCTGCTCGCGAATGCGGTGGGATAGTCGCTATTGATGCTGAATGTGCCGCCCTCTTCGCGAGCGGGCTCGCTCCCACAGGGATCTTCATGGCTGAGAGAGAGGTGAATCAGTCCTTGGCTACGGCTTTGGGATCAAGACAGCTGGCATCGATCACGCAGCGATAGCTGTTTTCACGAGTGCCGCTCGCGGTGACTTTTTCGACCGACCAGCGCCCACGCATGAAGTCCGGCCAGGTATCGTCGAGCACCAACAACCCCTCAGCCGTCAGGAGCGGATTGCCCGGGCAGGTGATTTTCACCTTGTACTTTTTGCGCAGCATCTTGCGCACTTCACCCTCACCAACCGCGATGGCATCGGCCTCGTTGGGTTGTTGCTGGCGAATGACCTTGTGCGGTGCAACGCCGGTTTCAATCCAGCGCACCACAGCCGCCGCCGCATCCCAGAAACAGGTCTTGCAGCCTTGAGTCTGCTCGCGTGCGGCCTCTTCCAGTGTGGCGCTGATGAAGGCCTGATCGCCGGGATGATTGTCATGGGTGACCGACAACGTCACGTCGGGCAATTTCTGGCCCGAGATTGATTTGATCTGCCCGGGCCGTGCCAGCACATACACATCGCCGTAAGGTTTGGCGACCAGGTCGTACTTCTTCGCCAGCCGCGTCAGAAAGCCCATGTCGGTTTCATTGGACTGGTCGACGTGGGCGATCCTGATCAACGAGACATCCGCTGCGACACGCGGTGAAAAGCCGTGCGAAGACACCAGTTTGCTGAACAATGCACCGAGGGTGGTGGGTCCATGACTGGCAGTGCGGCGCTGTTTGAAGCCGGTCTCGTCATCCTTGCTGAACGGCGCCGCAGTGGCGACCAATGTCAGGCGGAACGGGAACAGCGTTGGCGTCAGGCGCGTCACTTTGAACTGGCCTTTGTCGACCATTCCGGACTCCCGATAACCAACCTTCAGACCAATCTTCCCGCCCAGGTCCGGCAGCCCTTCGAGGCCTTCCAGATCAATGGTCAGGGTCAGTTGATCCGACTCGATACCGGCTGCATCGATGTGTTCCCAACTGATCAGACGCTGATTGAGCAGCGTCGAATTTGAACCGTAGATTTCTACCGCCGGGGTAAAGCCGAGTGTCATGCAACCTCCTTAATCCCAGGCTGTGAGGGCTTTGATCGCGGCGGGTCTGCTGTCGAGTTCAGGCAGCACAATCCAGACACCGGCGGGCAAAATCGGGCCGTACTCGGCCAGTGCCGGATTGAGTGTCCACAGGGCTTGTTCAGCGGCATCATCGCTGCGCCCGGTTTCGCGGTAGAGCAGCAGATTCACCGAATCACCGGCCACGCTTCGTACCTTACGCATTGTTGAACTCCACCAATTCGATGACCCAATCGACCACCATCGCCGTGCCGTCATCAATGATCTGGGTCTGGGTTTCCTGAACGCTGTTGATCCGCCACAGGCCCCAATTGCGAGCAATGCCGTCGATCAGCGGCAGCGGCATACGCAGCGCCTGCAAGGCGCGTAATTCATCGAGCCGATCCATGGCCACGGCGTACATCGACTTGCCGCTGATGGTCAGCGTTTCCGCTTTCTGCCCGGTCTGACTGGATTTGGGTTTGCTGGTCAGGATCTGTATTTCGGTCCAGCCACCGTCGGACTTTCGCGCCAGCGTGCTGTAGGCGAAGTTGCGCGAGAGGCCGAAGATGAAACTGCCTAGAGCCATTTGTTGTTTCATCAGACGACTCCATCGGTCAGGGCTGCGTCACGGCGGGTGGCGAGAGCGTTGGTGCCCACAGCGGGTGTGAATGCGGTATCGAAATGGTTGCGCATAACCTGCGAAACCACATCGCCGATTTTTTCGGCATTGAGCGCATCACTGCCGCTGATCTGCACTAACGGCGAGTAGTAGATGTAATTGGGGAGTAGCGTCTGAGCGCTGGACAGATCCTTGGCCACTTGCGCGGGGGGCGCGAGTTTGTCCTCGGCAGGCGTCGCCAGTTGTTCACCGACGTAAGAACCGAGCATGCCGCCCAAAGTCCCCCCGATGAAAGTACCGATGCCAGGCGCAATCAACGATCCGATCGTGGCACCAATTGCAGTTCCGGCCAGTTCACCGGCGGCGCCTTTGACCGCTTTGTCGTCACCCTCTCGCCACCCCTTCAGGCCGGTGTAGGCTGCACTCACGATGGCCAGCGGGGCACCGGCCTTCACGGCCGGCATTGCACTGGCAAGTCTGGGCAGCAAACTGCCGCCGAGACGCTGTACCGCCGGCACCTGTCGAGCGGCAATCTTCTCGATTGAGCGCGGCGTCCAGCTGCCGATTTTATCAGCCCACATCTCGAGGCCGATTTTCGCGTTGTCAATGAAGGGCAGCACTCTTGCCGTAACACCGCGCAAACGACCACCCCCGCCGCCTGAACGCGACGATACCCTGGCAGTTTTTTGCTGATCGGGTGATCGACTGGTTTTGTTCGTTTCTCGAGGGCGATCACCGCCTTCATCTCCGGTAATCACATCACCGATTTCAGGCGGCAATCGGGTGGTGGCCAGACGCAACAGCTTTGTCGTAACCGCACCGAGCACAGCAGTCGCACCGCTCTTCAGGGCAGCCGCCACAAATGGCACGGTGACAGCGCCCAGCACGACCAACCCTGCGGTGAGGGCGGGGAACGCTTCTGCCGCTGTACTCGCCACATTGACCAGCGCCGTAAATGCGACCGCGAGACCATCCGTGATCGGCGACAATGCGGAACCAACCGCAGTGGATAGCCGATTGAGACCGGCATCCAACGCATTCCAGCGCCCTTGCGACGTATCGCCAAAGGCTTCGGCCGTTTTCGTCGCGGCACCGCCCCCGGAACCCAGTTCCGAGGTTGCATATTGGTGCTTGTCGGACACTCGAGTGAAGGCTGTCTTGACGTCGTCGGGCTTCTTCAGCAACTCAAGAATGCTTGTACTGCTCTCGCCAAACAGCGTCTTCGCCGTGGCTGCACGTTCGGGTACGGATTGTTTACTGAGTGCTGCGAGCACCGAATCAATCGCACCTGGCGCATCCGTGCGCATCTTCTCACGCAACGATTCGGGGTCCAGGTGCAACCGGGTCATCGCCGAACGCTGTTCGGTTGACGCAGCGTTTCCTTTGCCGAAGGCCGACGTAAAGCTCTTCAATGCCGCACTGGCAACGTCCTTGTCCGCCCCGCTGTTCAACAGCGCAGTGGCAAAGGCTGCCACCTGTTCCGGTGTCATTCCCGATGTAACGGCGCTCTCGCCCGAGCGCTGAACAACCGCGCCAATATCGGCAGGCTTGGCATCCAGACCGCTGCTGCCCAGGTAACTGACCGCATCGGCCAGATCCTGTCCCTGGTATCGATCCAGCTTCAAGGCGGAACGCCAGACCGCGAGCATTTCCCCCGCGGCCTTGACGTCAATCCGGAAGGCTGTGGCATTGATCGCAGCGTCGCCGGAATACGCTCTTAGCTCTGTCGCCCGCTGAGCCCCCTTGGAGCCGTCGGCAATACCAGATCGCGCCCCGATCTGCTGGATTTGCAACAGATCCGCACCAGTCGCGCCACTGGCTGCAACCGATCGCTGAGTCGCAAGTTCGAGGGTTAGCTCTGAATGCGCTTGAAGCTGGTCTCTGTTAAGTCCAATCAACTGATTGAGCTCAACCAGCGCCGTCTCGTTAACCATCGGCGATTGCAGTCTTTTCGGTGGCGGATGCTGCTCGATTTCCGCCTTGAGTTTTGACTTCGGCTCACTATTGGCGGCTGGCGGCGCCGCGACGACCTTGAACAACGATTGCTGGCTGACCAGCAGCTCGCGCAGCTTGATCTGCTCCTGCGTCAACAAGCGAATTTCCACGCTTGCCAGGGACAGCGTCAGGTTCAGCTCCTGCAGCGATTTGCCGAGGTTGGCCGGTAGTGTGTCCGCCGTATTGGCACTCTCACCGGCGTATGCGAGCGCATATTTACTCTCTGCCATGCCGCTCTACTCCTGTTTTACGCCAAGGCGAGTGATCGCTATGTCGTAGCGGCGCAACGCCTTTTCGACGTCCCATTCCAGAATTTCCGCCTCACTTACCGGGTAAATGAGCGGCACGATATCGAGGATTACTTCGATGTCGCGTTCCGAAAGTAGGCCGCCGGCTGGTTTAAAAAATCGTCTATGCGCACCTGCAGTTGCGTCCAGTCCGGGACGGTCATCAGGGCCAGATCGGGGATCATCAGGCCGGTGCAATGGGCGGTGATGAACTCGGCGCGTTCCTTGGCCGTTTTCAGTTTCTTCATCACTTTGGTTGCCCGCAGGGCCGGCATTTCCAGGCTCAGCGATGTCACGGTGCGGCCGGTCACGGCGAGCGGTTGCAGCAGTTGCACCTGATCGGGATCGTCAGACTTTTGCGCGTCTTCGACCTGATTCAGAAAGTGCGACGCCGGACGGGTCGACATCTCGTGCACGTACTGGGCAATGCTCACGTAGTCCGGGCGCTTGAGTTGGTCGAGCTCCTTGACCGACAGGCCGGTGGCGAGCAGCGCGAGTTCGAAAAACTGATCGTCTTCGTCATCGCCGGCGCGTTCCAGCGCTTCTTTCTGCGCGGCGTAGAACAGCGGCTTGAGCTGGATCTGGTTGATCTGCGAACCGTCATCGCCGGTGATCGGCGACAACAGGTCATGCTGGGGTGGCATCCACGACATGTATGAATTCCTTGGTGGTTCTTGAGGGGTATTGCTAACCATCCGCCAAGGCACACTGATCCAGTGTGGGAGCGGGCTTGCTCGCGAAGGCGGTGTGTCAGAGAGATAATTTTCGACTGCCACACCGCTTTCGCGAGCAAGCCCGCTCCCACAGGATCCGGTGCCAGGCTTGCTTACCGGGTTACGGCATCAGCACCGCACGCCGCGCATCTCCGAGGATGTCGACGCCGTTGAGCACGAATTTCTGGGTGCGCACGTCGATGTCGATCACCGGCACGCCGTTTTCCAGGCGGTTGTAGGTGCGGCAGGACAGCTCCAGATTGGTCTTGGGTTTTTCACCCATTTTCACGGCGGTTTCTTCGAGGGATTTCAGCTTGCCGCCGACGGTGTGATAGGTGAACCAGGTGTTGCCATCCTGATCCTGACCGGCTTCGCGCACGTTCAGCAGAATGTCGTCGCCCAGCGTCACACCCAGTGCGAGCATGACCTCAGCCCCCATGCCTTGCAGGGTCAACTTGGCGTTGAGCGCTTTGCCGCCCTTGGCCATTTCTTCGACGATGAAGCGACCGCCACGCATTTCTTCCACGTCGAATTCGATCTTCGGCGGGGTGAATTCTTCCACGGTCGCCGACAGCGGCAGGCCTTGCAGAGTGGCCGCGATGGCCTGGCGATTACGGTTGGTAAACATTAGAGAACGTCCTCCAGGAACTGCTCGATGATTTCATCGCGGGCGTTGAGTTGATAAACCATGTGTTCGTTCGGCGCGTAGCGGCCGTAGTCGATGACCACGTACCAGGTGCCGTTCTTGTACTTCTCGACGCTGTTGAGTTCCGGGTGCAGGTAAACGCTGCCGCCAGGAATGGTTTCGTCGGCCACCAGGGTTTGCAGCCAATCGTTGATGCGCTTGACCTCCTGATCCATGAAGGACTTGGTCAGGTTCTTGGCCATGGCTTTCTGGCCGGCCTTGACCAGCTTGCGGCTGATCGCGTCTTCAAGACCGACGTAACTGATGAACTTGCCAGTGATCGAGCGGTTACCCAGCAGCGAGAAGCCGCCGAGCACGGTGCGGGCGTAGTAGCTGACGCCGTAACGGTTGAGCAGATCGCCTTCGGTGGACGTGTCGAGAATGTTGTATTCGACGACCCGGGAGACGTCTTCGGCGTAGGTCACCTGGTTGCCCGGGCTCTCCCACTGCTTGACCTTGGCCAGCGCGGCAATCGCCAGGCTGGACGGCGCGAGAAAGACGTTTTTCTTCGCCGCTTTCGAGTACACGGCAGGCATGTTGTGCACCACCAGGCAACGGTCGAAACCGAGGTCGGCACCGCCCAGTTCCTGGCTGTACAGCACCTGGTCTGCAACCGATGCGTCCTTGCCATCCAGTACCACACGGGCCTTGATGCGTTTACCGAACGAGGCGAACTCGCTGGCTACCGCTTTAGTGCCGGTGAAGCCCGGCGCGCCGATGATGGTCAGGTCTTCCGGGACACTGCCCAGCGCGGCCAGACCGAGCTTGCGGCCGGTGGCTGGATCGACGCCGCCGATCACCGCGTTAACGGTGTCGGCCGGCGTCGCGCCTGCCTCGACGATCACCACGTAAACCGGCACCTTGACCACTTTGAGGATCTGGTAAACCGCGTGGTACAGCGTGCCCTCTTCCGAACCGGTCGGATCGAGCAGCGCGTGGGTGGTGAAACTGTTGATGCGAAACGGCGCGTTACGCGGAATCAGCGGATCGGCGTTCGGCGCAGTGCCGACCAGACCGATGACGTTGTCACCCAGGCCACCCATGGCCTCGGGGGATTCGGTGGCATTGACGGTAATGCCGTTGTGCTCGAAGTTCAGAACCTCAGCCATGTTCAGTCAGCCTTCTTGGCAGCGGCCTTTTTGGCCTGGGTGGAGGGGGATTTCAGTTCAAGTCGACCGGCCGTGCACAAGGCACTGGCCTCGACATCGAGCAGATCAAGATCTTGACCAACGCTCGACCAATGCCCACCGCCGGTGGGGAATGGGACGAGCACGGTGTAGGTTTGGCGGGTTGCCATTTTTCGTTTCTCCATAAACGGGAAAGCCCCTCTTGGGAGGGGCTTGGCGGGTGTTGAATGTTTCTGGGCGGATAAGAAAACGCCCCGGGGTGCGGGGCGTTTATCAAGGCGCAGTGACCGGCGTAGCCGCCGAAGAGTGGGGCCAGCCTTGCTTGAGCATTTCTTCCATATAAGTGCCGGACTCAAGCGCATTCAGCAGCTCCAGCTCCCGGTCAAAACAGGCCTGAACGTGAGCGCGGACCGCTTTGGCAATGGCGAGAATTTGCGGTGAGTCGATTTGGACAAACCCGTCCAGCGTTTTGAAATTGCAGCGATACTCCGGTTCGAGAATCGCCGACAGTCCGGTACTGGCAATGAGTGCCTGACTATCACGCGTTGTCTCGATGGCGATGCCGTCTACGGTGATACCTGATGCTTCTCTTGCGAAACGCTCCGCTGCGAACAATGCGGCATAATTCGTTTCAACCTCAGGAACAGGTACTTTGACTACGTCACCATCGACCAGCTTCCAGATGCCATCTTTATCGGTTCTGGTCGCTAAAAACACTGCTTCGCTGAGTTCAATAGCGTGCTCGGGAATAACGCTGTGAATACCCGAGTCATACCGACCGGTCAGCGTTCCGTTCTCATCAAATGTTGCGAACTTCATGATTAATCCTCCCTACTCAGTGTGTTAACGGCCCACTGCAAAATAGTAATACTGAGCGGTCCCCTGACCCAGATTGCGAATGGTCACGTTGGACCTGCTGAGAGCCCGAATCTGCCCGATGTACGTCGAGCCTACGGAAGCATCAACAGATGTATTGGGATAGGTCGTGAAAACCGAGGGAAAGATCGACGGAAAAGCCACCGGAAAAACCTGTAAATAGTTGGCACCGGAAGCAATCGCAGACGTCATGCCCCATTGCAGGATCAAACCTCCCAGCCAGGTTGGAAAGATGATGTAGCTGCCACTCATGTCCCCGGATACGCTGATGGAGAATCCCCAGCGCAGTTTCTTCGGAGTCACGATCGTATTGTCGTCTGCGCCGGCATCCGCCTGCACTTGAGTGGCGACCTTTGCTGTGCCTTGACTGGTTTCGGAGGCTCGTTGCGCCAGTGTCGCCAGCGCAGTGATATCAAGGTCTCCCTGATTGACCGGGGCGTTCCAGGCTTTGATGCACCACATGACGGCAAGGTTGCGCGGGCGGGTTGCACCAAAGGCTGTCTGGTCGGTATTAGATACAGGGGCGCTAGTGTTTGGGGTGGAGACTGTATATTCGGCGCCTGGATAATCCGCCGCATTGACAGTGTCATACCCCATGTTAGAAAGGGCGGTGACTACCGAGGTAACAGAGTTCCTGTCCGAAACATTAGCGACAGAAGTGCCTGTGTCGAAAATGTGCTCAGATCCTTTCTGCCAGCTACCAATTAGCCGACCGGCATCCACCCCTCGCCCATGATCCCAACCGCGCAAAAATTCCCCTCGCGCCTCAGGCAAGCGGAAGTTGCCGGCACCCTCGTCGCCTTTGTTGTAAGTGATACCTAGAAACGCCGCCAGATCCGGATAAGTCGCGATGCTCTGCACGCTGCCATCCAGCTCCAGATAACCAGGAGCGACAATGCCGGTAGGGAATGCCAGAACAGCGCCCACCGGAACGGCGGACTTGAGCCGTTCGACTTCCTGGGCCAGTGCGGCGACATCGATGGTTCCCTGATTGACCGGCGCGTTCCAGGCTTTGATGCACCACATAACCGCGAAGTTGCGAGGACGGGTTTCTGTCGAGGTTCGCGCGACTTTGGAAGCATCGAAAAAGACAGAATGAAACCCCGTGGAGTTGGCTGTTCCTGTAATTGCTCCGCTAGGGTTAGCCGTCCCGAATACACCTGTTGCAGTTTTGATGTCCACATTGCCGTCAAATGTACCTGCAATGTTTTGCAAAGCATCAAGTTGGTAACCACCAACTGCACGCCCGGCATCCACACCCCGCCCATGATCCCAACCCCGCAAGAATTCCCCACGCGCCTCCGGCAGGCGGAAATTCCCAACCCCCTCATCCCCCTTGTTGAACTTGCCGCCCAGATAGGCGCTCAAGTCCGGATACGTCGCACTGCTCTTGACGCTGTTATCCAGCTCCAGAAAACCCGGCGGCGGTGCATCGACCGGGAACGCCACAATCGAGCCCACCGGCAACGCTGACGCCTTGGCAATCAGCGCTTCAACTTCAGTCTTGGTGTACGAGTCCTTGATGCCAAACCCGGCCAACGTTTCGGGGTTGGCACCGGCAGTCGCGCGGCCATATTCATCGACCGTCAGACTCTTGTAAGTCCCGGCGGCAATCCCGGTGCGCCCGGCGAGCATCTTGAACGTCAGCGCGGTCGTGCCGAGAGTAATCGGCGCATTGGTGGTCAGGTACCACAGCGAATCGCCGTTCGTGGCGCCCTCCTCCACCATTACCGTCAGGCCCGGCGTCACCTTGGCGCTGGTATTGGCATCGGTCGCCCGCACCCAGTCGCCATTGGCAACAACCCACAGGCCGTTGTCCTTGGCCAGCGCCTGATTCGCAACAAGCACGCGGTCGCCAGCGATCACTGCAACACCGTCAATTTGCTGCGCACCGTTCAACACGATGTTGGTGGATGCCGCAACACGCACCGACTGCTTACCATCCAGCTTGCCGAGCTCTTCGGCGAGGTAACTCATGACCCAGGCACGCGTGGCTTTCACCACCGTGTCATCGATCAGCAACGTCACCAGCGACGCATTACTCGTCTCGAAAATCGAGCGGATGTAGAACTCTTTACCCGAACCCGACGTCGCCAACACCGGTTTGAACGACTCCGGGTATTTGACGATGGCATAGAGAATCCCGGTGTCCGTCCACAGCCCGGCTTCACGCACATACCAACCGCCAACATCCGGCGGAATGGTCACTTCGGCGAGCAGCCAGCTCGGATTTTTCTCGTCCTGGAACAGCGCATTGAGCGGCCCGCGCCAGACTTCGCGTTTCAGCGAGGTGGCGGTTGCAGCCGGGTTGTAGACCGAGCCGCCGCCGTCACCGACGGAAATCTGCGTCAACTTGATCGGCGTGCCCGCGGCCTTGCACGCCGTTTCGTAGGCAATCCCTGCGTTGGTGAGCAGGGTGTAATAGTCAGCCATTCAGGCCCCCTGAGGATAAATAGTGGATGTTTCGACGGTGTACAAAGCAGCGGCCATGAACGCCTCGCCAGAGGTTTCGAGCCCCTCGATGAACACCGGATAAACCGTGGTCAGCTCGCCGCAGAACGTCGCGGCGCCGATAACGTGAGTGCCGAAAGCGCTCAGGCCGACCGACACCGTCAACACATCGCGCTCGCTCTTGGCATCCGCCAGACGGCGGTCGAGACGGGCGTCGATTTCTTCGCTGTAGGGTTGTTCGCTAAAGGCCCGCACGGAAAAGCTGTAAGGCGTGCCAGGCGGTGTCTGTTCGTACCAGGCGCGGATTTCCGGGCGCAGTTGCAAACCCTTGGCAGCGTTTTCCAGCGCCTTGCGGGTACCGGCCTGACGCGCGGTGGGCCAGGCCAGTTCGACGGTCAGGCGTTTTTCCGTTTCCGGTGCAGCAGTGCTCCATTCAGCAACACCGCGATCCGCAGCCAGATACGGCAGAAAAGCGACCGGCGTTTCGCTCGGGTTCATCAGTTCGGGAAACGGCGGTGCAACACGATCAAGCAAGGCGCCGAAGCCAAGATCCAGACCTCGTTCAAGTGCCGAACTGTTCGCCGGGAGCAGCGTCCGACGCTGGGTTGGGTCATTCATAGCGTCAGCACCTCAACCTCGACCGCCGTGCAGTAAGGCGCTTGAAACGCGCTGGTCACGATTGGCGCCAGCGGTTCGAGAATCTGCAGTTGCACGGCGCCGGCGCTGTGCAGCGTGTAGTCGATCCAGCTCGGATCAACCCGGCCTTCGAGGCGATGACAACTGTCGGCGTAGGCCTGCAATTGCTGCTGCGCGGCGACTTGGGTCAGGCCTGAATCCGGCCCCGAATTGATCTTGGCGACAACGCGGATCTTGTAGTGCTGAATGTCGGCAGCCTTGACGCTGACCAGATCGGTTTCCGGTCGCACATCTGGCCGCGCAAAATGCTGGCGGACGCCTTCAAGCAACGCCGCGGAGGGCGTGCCGTCGCCATCGCGGGACAGCACGGTGACCTGCACTTCGCCGGGTGCGGTGCGCCGACCGTTACCATCCTTGACCTGCGCAGCGAAGCCGTCCGGGTTGAAGGTGTAAGTGACTTTCACCACACCCGTCTCGGTGGATTCGACCTGCACCGACGGACGCTCGCCGAGGGTGAACACTTCGCGGCGATACTGCATCCGCGAGCCCGCTGCCGGTGCATGGGGCGCCAGGTAATAACGCAAGCGGGCGTCATCGTCGCTTTCATAAATCGGCGGCACCGGCGGGAATGCCGCCGGGTCGCCGGGATCGAGCAACTGACGCTCCAGGCCCATGTCCGCCAGACGGGCGTCGAGGTTGCTGCCCGTAGCCCACCACGCCAGCATCTGTTTGATGCGTGCGTTGTACTTGCGCTCATGGGTTTGCAGCCGCACACAGAACGCCTCAAGCGCGAGTGTCAGCAGTTCACTCTCGCTGTCGAGGCTGGTCTTGAGTTTTGCCGCGCTGTCAGGCGAACGAGCGCCGACGTACTCGATGACGAAGGTCTTGAACTCGGCGAGCAAGTCTTCAAAGGCGTCGACGGTGATCAGCGCGGGTTCGGCCAGTTGGTTCTGGCCGGGGATCAACATGCTCATGTCACGACCTCGAAGGTTTGTTGACGGTTTTTCCAGGTGCCGGCGAAACGCAGGAGCAGACCGGCGCCCTGACGGCTGGCGACAATCACTTGCGGTTGAAAATCGCTGATCCCGTTCTGCGCGTTGTAGAACGCCTGCGCTGCGTGGCTCTGGGCCAGAAGCAGGACGTCATCGCCAAGGTTCTGCCCCAGCAACGAGGGGATCAGCGAGCCATACAGGGGCCGTTTCTGCCGGGTGCCCAGCGGCGTGGTCAGGGCCCGGGTCGCGCGCTGCACAAACTGCAGCCAGTCGTCGACCGTGGCCCCGGAGTCTCTATCGATTCCGATCATGGGAAGCTCTTGATTCAGGGGCTGATGACGCGGCCCTGGTGATCGACCAAGGGGCCGCTGAAGTGCACGCCGGAGGCGTCAATGGTCAGGCCGACGGCGCCCAGTTGCAGGGTGATCAGTTGCGGTGTCATTGCCAGTCGTGCCGGGCCAATGCTCAGCTCCAGCGATTCACGAGAACCGTTGAAAGCTGCGGGGCCGTTTTGCCAATGCAGGGTGTGGCTGGCGTCGTCGTAACCGCTTTCGCTGCCGTCCTGATGCACACGACGGGTCAGCGTCGGTACCGTTGAGGCAGGTGGAAAACGGTCACTGTTCAGGCCGAACAACGCCACACTCTGCGCACCGTTTTCGCCGCTGCCGTAGTTGAACAGCAGACACTGCTCGCCTACCGTCGGAATCCGCGACTCGCTTTGTGCGCCGGCACTCGGGTTGAAAAACTTGATGGCCGGCGTGAGCAAGCCACCGTGACTGACCCTGCAGGTGTTGCTCGCCGCGTCCACGGTCTGGCAAATGCCGATACGGCAGAAGCTCTCGGCACGGCGGTGCAGATCATCGATTTCTGCTTCCATCTCGGCCAGGCGTTCGATGATCGGGCCGAGCTGCATGCGCAAAAGTCCATCGAACATCTCAGGCCTCCAGCGCGGTGTATTGATCAGGGTCGTCGATGTTGCTGACTTCCCAGGTGCGGGCGAATTTCGGCGTGCCCAGTGGGTCGTCAAGCAAGGTCGGGCCGAGGTAAAGCGTCTGCTCGAACGTCAGGGTCCAGGCCTTGTGTTGCTGATTGAGCAATGAAGGCAAACCGTCGATGTTCATCGGCAGATCACATTGTTCGCCGGGCAAGCTCCAGCGATTGTCAGTGATCAGATTTTTCAGCACGGCGATCAGATCGCACGAGGCAAAGGCACTCGCGCAAAGTGCCGGAATGACCTGCAGCGACACCGTCATGACATGAGCGATACGCCCGTCACCGGCACGCAGTCCTGATGCATTGCGGTCGAAGTCGATCAGCACCCAGGCCTGATCGCCCGGCGCCGTGAACTCTTCGTGATCGCCGACAATGATGTTGAGCCCGGCGGTGTTGCGCAGCGTCGTCGCGATGGCTGTGAACAGTTGCGACGGCTGTTGGATCGGTGTGGGCATACATGACCTCCTTTTCAATCGTCCACGCGCAGCCCTGCCGCCCAAAGGGCGGCACGTACAGGTTTTAAGGTCAAGGCTGGTCGCGGGGTGGAACTTCACAGACGCCGATGCGCTTGGCGGCCCAGCGTTCGTACAGACCGATGGCTACGTCGGCACCGGCCATCGCGGTCAGACAGCCGAAGGCGCCAGCGGCCCAGATCGACATGCCGGCGGCGTACAGCAGCATGATCGCCGACACGCCGCAGATCATGCAGGCGCCGGAGCGCAGCGCCAGTCGCCGCAACAACGGCCAGCCTCGGGCGCCCTCCTTGTCGGCGCGCCACATTTCGCCGGACACCCCGCCGACCACGGCAAGGAGGATGACCAGCCAGATCGGCATGTCCGCCAACGCTTGTTGCTCGTTTGTCATGTCACGCCTCCGTGGGTGATTGATGAGTGGTGTGGGTTTGGGTTCAAACGGTTTCTCTTCAGGCAGGCATTCCAAAAAGCCCGGCGCTTGCACACCGGGCTTTTCAGTAATGCGCTCCTTCGCCTTCCTTCAAATCCTGTGCTCAAGAAGGAACCTGACTTTTCGGCGCTACTGGCGCGGTACGAGTCCATTCAAATTGTTTTTCCGACCGCGGTCCCTGCCCGCCGGATAACTGCTTCTGGTGCTTTACGCTGCACACCCGGGTCAGTTGCCAACCCTCTGAACCGTTGAGGCCGGTTCATCGCCGCCTGTTCTTGTGGAACTAAAGAGCTTGTCTTGCCAGCCACTTTGTCGAGCGGCTTGGTGGCAAGAATATGCATGTATGCATATCCAGTCAATGCATTAATGCATTTATTTATGCGCAAGAAATGCGCGAATGCATGGAGGCCGCGCCAATCAAGGGGTCGAGGGTTTATCCAGACGAAAAAAAACCCGCCGAGAGCGGCGGGTTTTATCTGAAGTGGTCCTGCTTAGCGGGCGTACATGCCCCACCAGAAGACATGACCGAGGATGACGATCTGCTCTTCCTGGATTTCCTGGAAGCTGTAGTCCTCATCGGGATGTTCATCGCGATTGAAGCTGCGCAAACGAATCCCGGTCGGCAAGCGGTAAAGCTGCTTTACGCGTAACTGGCCGTTGTGATTGATCGCATACAGGTCGCCATCGATGATGTCTCCGATGCCGCACTTGCCGGCGTTGACGCCGACGGTGGCGCCATCACGCAACACCGGCAACATGCTGTTGCCGCGCACTGTCACGCATTTGGCCTGGTCAAACTGCACGCCGTTATGGCGCAGGCTGCGCTTGCCGAAGCGCAGACTAGAGCGCTCGCTCTCTTCGATGACGAATCTTCCTGATCCAGCAGCCAATTCAACCTCGCGAAGGAACGGCACCGATACTTCGTCATCATCGACAGGCGTATCGTCGTCCCACAGCATTATGTCCTTGAGTTCCGCGTGCACGTCATCACGCGCGGCATCGGCCGACGACGCGACATCCGCGCGCCCGCGTAATTGATCGGTGCTCACGGCGAAGTACTCGGCAATTTTCGAAATATGTTTATCCGAAGGATCGACGATCTTCCCGCTGAGAATCCGCGAGAGAGTGGATTGAGGCACGCCGGTGCGACGGTGGAGCTCCGTGGGGGAGATCCCGTGCTGGTCGAGCAGTGCTCTTAAGACGGAGGCTACGTTGCGTTTTTGCATAATGCGCATAGTGCTTGAAGTTATTCGCGAAGACAAATGCTGATTTGCATAAATGTGCATAAATCAACATTTCGGGTCGAAAGCCTCCCCCAACCCACGTGACACCCGAACCTTCGGAAACGTTTAAAAAGACTTATCCGGCGCGCTATCTGAAGATGATCCAGCACTCGTAACGACACGAGATCAACAGCAGCGTCGGCCAAATGAAAAATGACGCTTTCGCCCTGTAGCCCGCGCCTCCCCGGACGATGCGAGAAGGGCTGCTGGCGATAGCGCAGGCACTCTGCAATGCGAGAAAATGGCTTGAAAAGTCATCGGTTGAAGGTAAACCGATGAGTTGACAGCGATGAGGGCCTGATTTTCTGGCGGGGCGAGCGTTTTTTGAAACTCAAGCCACGAGGGCATCAGAGCTAGATGGCTACTTCAATCCGGCCTGGAGAAACCAACATAGCGCGGTCACCGACCTCGATATTTTAAATCACCAATAAGCTCTTCTTTGGCTTTATCGTAACTGTATACACTGCCATCAGCATTACGACACTCGCCATTCTTCAAACGAGCGAGCACCTGATTCACTTCAGTATCATAATTCGTTGCTGCAAATTTAAATCGCACACTACCCCTGTGAAAAATTATGAATTGTTTAACCAACTCATCTGTAACATCTGAAATCGAGAACGGGCGGTGAGTACGACGAAACTCAGCAACTCTATCTTCATATTCCTGAATCAATCCAACCTCTACATCAGTCAATGGAGGCTCAGGTTCGGTGTAGAAATTAATTGTTTTGACTCTTCAATCTCCTTCATCTTGGAAGTCGCCAAAAAATTTCTCAGCGCACCAAAATTTTCGCTTGATAACAACCTATCTACTTCTTCGACAGCCTGATCATCAAAGTATCTAGCCCCATAGTTTGACGAAAAAGAATGAAATAGTCGTTCGAAATCGCCAAGCTTCAACGGCAGTCCTTTTTTAATTTTTACCTGCCTGGCATATGCACTCTCTGTAGCAGAGTCCTTTTTTGGCTCATCGAAAACTTCCAGTCCCATGATAGCTCTCCTTGAAATATAGAAACTCCGAAGTCTTCATTCTCCGCCACGCAACCTTGAAAAAACCTGTAAAACCTGACAGTTTTTATACCATTTCGCTATTCCAGCTTATCTAGATTCAACTAAGTGCTCTTTGAAGAAGGCTTCAGGATTTGGCCAGGTTCCCGCCCCCCGCGACCCAATCAGTTGATAAAACGGATAACCTTCACCGATGCCGAATACGCCGGCAAGTGTAAGCAATCCACTAGCCAGGCAGGGACAGCCACGCAGATCCCAGACGCGACCCGGTTCGAACAGTTGCTGCATGGCGAAGAGGAAAAAAGCTTTGGAAAGGCTTCGTTTGAAGGTAAATCGATGAGTTGACCGCGTTTTTAACACCTGTTTTTCTGGCCGGGCGAGTGTTTTTGAGTCTCAAGCCAAAATGCTAAGATGCTCCCATTTTTCCCCACCAATTTGACGGGTTAGCCTAACCAACTGATGAATAATGCAATTTCCGATTTAAGCTCCCACACCCCGATGATGCAGCAATACTGGCGCCTGAAGAATCAGCACCCGGATCAGCTGATGTTCTACCGTATGGGCGACTTCTACGAGATCTTCTACGAAGACGCGAAGAAGGCGGCCAAGTTGCTCGACATCACGTTGACCGCGCGCGGCCAGTCCGCAGGACAGGCGATCCCGATGTGCGGGATTCCTTACCACGCGGCGGAAGGCTATCTGGCGAAACTGGTCAAGCTCGGCGAGTCGGTGGTGATTTGCGAGCAGGTCGGCGACCCGGCGACCAGCAAAGGCCCGGTCGAACGTCAGGTGGTGCGCATCCTCACGCCAGGTACGGTCAGTGATGAGGCGCTGCTTGATGAGCGCCGCGACAACCTGATCGCTGCGCTGCTGGGTGACGAGCGTCTGTTCGGCCTGGCGGTGCTGGACATCACCAGCGGCAGTTTCAGCGTGTCGGAAATCAAAGGTTGGGAAAACCTGCTGGCAGAACTGGAGCGGATCAACCCGGTTGAGTTGCTGATCCCGGATTACTGGCCGAAGGATCTGCCAGCGGAAAAACGTCGTGGCGTCAGTCGCCGTGCACCGTGGGATTTCGAGCGTGATTCAGCACTGAAAAGCCTCTGCCAACAGTTCTCCACCCAAGACCTGAAAGGCTTCGGCTGTGAAACCCTGACCCTGGCCATCGGCGCTGCGGGTTGCCTGCTGGCCTACGCCAAGGAAACCCAGCGCACCGCCCTGCCGCACTTGCGTAGCCTGCGTCATGAACGCCTGGACGACACCGTCGTGCTCGACGGCGCCAGCCGACGCAATCTGGAACTCGACACGAACCTGGCCGGTGGCCGCGACAACACCCTGCAATCGGTGGTGGATCGCTGCCAGACCGCCATGGGCAGCCGCTTGCTGACGCGTTGGCTGAACCGTCCGCTGCGTGACCTGACCGTGCTGCTGGCTCGGCAGACCTCGATCACTTGCCTGCTCGACGGTTATCGCTTCGAAAAGCTGCAACCGCAGCTCAAGGAAATCGGCGACATCGAACGGATTCTCGCGCGGATCGGCCTACGCAATGCGCGTCCTCGTGACCTCGCGCGCCTGCGTGACGCACTCGGCGCGCTGCCGCAACTGCAAGTGGCGATGACCGATCTGGAAGCGCCACACCTGCAAAGTCTGGCGACCACCACCGGCACTTACCCGGAGCTTGCGGCACTGCTGGAAAAAGCCATCATCGACAACCCGCCGGCTGTGATCCGCGATGGCGGTGTGTTGAAAACCGGCTACGACAGCGAACTCGACGAGCTGCAATCGCTGAGCGAAAACGCCGGCCAGTTCCTCATCGATCTGGAAGCACGGGAAAAGGCGCGTACTGGCCTGAGCCACCTCAAAGTCGGCTACAACCGCATTCATGGCTACTTCATCGAGCTGCCAAGCAAGCAAGCCGAGTCGGCCCCGGCCGATTACATTCGTCGCCAGACCCTGAAGGGTGCCGAACGCTTCATCACACCGGAACTGAAAGAGTTCGAAGACAAGGCACTTTCAGCCAAGAGCCGCGCCCTCGCCCGCGAAAAAATGCTTTACGAAGCGCTGCTGGAAGATCTGATCAGCCAGTTGCCGCCGTTGCAGGACACCGCCGCCGCGCTGGCGGAACTGGACGTACTGAGCAACCTCGCCGAGCGTGCGCTGAACCTCGACCTCAATTGCCCACGCTTCGTCAGCGAGCCGTGCATGCGCATCACCCAGGGTCGTCACCCGGTGGTTGAGCAAGTGCTGACCACGCCGTTCGTGGCCAACGATCTGAGCCTCGATGACAACACGCGCATGCTGGTGATCACCGGCCCGAACATGGGCGGTAAATCCACCTACATGCGCCAAACCGCATTGATCGTGCTGCTGGCGCATATTGGCAGCTTCGTGCCGGCGGCGAGTTGCGAACTGTCGCTGGTTGATCGCATCTTCACTCGAATCGGTTCCAGCGATGACCTCGCCGGTGGCCGTTCGACCTTCATGGTGGAAATGAGCGAAACCGCCAACATTCTGCACAACGCCACTGAACGCAGCCTGGTGCTGATGGACGAAGTCGGTCGCGGCACCAGCACCTTCGACGGTCTCTCGCTGGCCTGGGCCGCCGCCGAGCGCCTGGCTCATCTGCGCGCCTATACTTTGTTTGCCACGCACTATTTCGAACTGACGGTATTGCCGGAAGCCGAGCCCCTGGTAGCCAACGTGCACCTCAATGCAACCGAGCACAACGAACGGATCGTGTTCCTGCACCACGTGCTGCCGGGGCCGGCGAGCCAAAGCTACGGTCTGGCGGTAGCGCAACTGGCTGGCGTGCCAAGCCAAGTGATCCTGCGTGCCCGCGAGCATCTGAGCCGACTGGAGGAAACCGCCCTGCCCCATGAGGCGCCTAAACCCGCCGCCAAGGGCAAAGCGGCGACGCCGCAGCAAAGCGACATGTTTGCCAGCCTGCCGCACCCGGTGCTCGATGAGCTGGCAAAACTGGATCTTGATGATCTGACGCCGCGTCGTGCGCTCGAAATGCTCTATGCACTGAAAAACCGGATATAAGCACTGAAGAAGCGGATATAACGCAAACCGCTTCAAGCTGTTAGAATCTCGCGCGGTTTGGGATGCTGCTGGCTAATAGCCTGGCCGGCAGACATCGCTCCCGAACCTGGCGACCCCAACCGTGAAGGGGCAACGCTGCCGCCGCCTGAGGAGAGAATTAGAAATGACCTTCGTCGTCACCGACAACTGCATCAAGTGCAAGTACACCGACTGCGTAGAAGTCTGTCCGGTGGACTGCTTTTACGAAGGCCCGAACTTCCTGGTGATTCACCCGGACGAGTGCATCGACTGCGCGCTGTGTGAACCAGAGTGCCCGGCTGTGGCCATCTTCTCGGAGGATGAAATCCCTGCCGGGATGGAAAACTTCATCGATCTCAACGCTGAGCTGGCTGATATCTGGCCGAACATCACCGAAAAGAAAGAATCGTTGCCTGACGCTGAAGAGTGGGATGGCAAGCCAGGCAAGATCGAACAACTCGAACGCTGATCTGTCCCGCGCTCGACTGAAAAGGCCCCTTGCGGGCCTTTTTGTTGTGGCTGTCCCGTCCTGAATAAGGTTTACACCTTCTGACCTATCCTCAGGAGGAACCAATGGAATCAGGCAAAAGGCGCAGTCAGCGTGATTACACGCTGAGCTTTAAATTGGCGGTCGTCGATCAAGTTGAAAAGGGCGAACTGAGTTATAAAGAGGCTCAACGGCGTTATGGGATTCAGGGCCGGTCGACTGTGT
>NZ_CAXAPT010000017.1:0-95485 GCF_963970475.1 Pseudomonas sp. EA_5y_Pfl2_R50
AGTGAAACGATGCATCGCCGATGGTAGTGTGGGGTTTCCCCATGTGAGAGTAGGTCATCGTCAAGATTAAATTCCGAAACCCCAATTGCGAAAGCAGTTGGGGTTTTGTTTTGCCTGTAGAAAAGTTTTTGCTCAGACAGCGAACAAATTTGCACAGTTATTTTCGAATCAGAACACTAGAATAGCCCCACCTTATTCGGAGGCCAGAGCCTTTATGTCAGAGCCGGTTGACGCCCCCAGGCTGTCAGATTTACCGCTGGAAGACTTGGTGGCCTGTCATGAGTGCGACCTGCTGATGCGCAAGCCAGAACTTGCTCACGGTGAGAAAGCCATCTGCCCACGCTGCGGTTATGAGTTATATGCCCACCGCCACAACGTGGTGCAGCGCAGCCTTGCCCTGGTGATCGCAGCATTACTGTTGTACATCCCGGCAAACTTTTTACCCATCATGCAACTCAATATCCTCGGACAGTCTTCGCAGGATACGGTTTGGAGTGGCGTGCTGGGCCTCTTCAACACCGACATGCAAGGCGTGTCGATTGTCGTATTCCTGTGCAGCATGGCGATACCGCTGCTCAAGTTGCTGTGCCAGTTGTTCGTGTTGCTGACGATACGTTTCGATATTGGCCGTAGCTACGGTTTGTTGCTCTACCGCATTTACCACCACCTCAAAGACTGGGGAATGCTCGAGGTTTACCTCATGGGCGTGTTGGTGGCGATCGTCAAACTGGCCGACATGGCAGCCATCACCGTAGGACTCGGCCTGGCGTGCTTCATCGGCTTGTTGTTGGTACAGGTATGGCTGGAAGTGGTGATGTCACCGCATCAGATCTGGCAGGCGTTATCAGGGGAAGATGCTCATGCGGGCGATTGATGCGGGCATTCTGGTCTGTACCGAATGTCATGAGTTGAACAGGCACGAAGCAGACACCGACGAGCAAATCTGCACCCGCTGCGGTGCACAGGTTCACGCCCGCCGGCCGAACAGTCTCGTCCGCACTTGGGCGCTGCTGATCACTGCGGCGATCATCTATATTCCGGCCAATGTCTTGCCGATCATGACGGTCAGTTCCCTGGGCCAAGGTGACCCCAGCACCATCATGTCCGGCGTGATCCAGTTGGTGCAGCACGGCATGATCCCGATTGCCGCCGTGGTGTTCATCGCCAGTATTCTGGTGCCTACATTCAAACTCGTGGGTATCGCGCTGTTGCTGTTTTCGGTGCAGCGACGCCAGCCGTTATCGGCTCGCCAGCGCATCTGGATGTACCGTTTCATCGAGTTCATTGGCCGCTGGTCGATGCTCGATATTTTTGTGATTGCCATTTTGGTGGCGGTAGTCAACTTTGGCCGGCTTGCCAGTGTCGAAGCCAATCTTGGTGCCATCGCCTTCGCCAGCGTGGTGATCTTGACGATGCTTGCCGCAGTAACTTTCGATCCCCGACTGATTTGGGATAACACGGAGTCGGACGACGACCATGACTGATTTGCCCGTAGCGAAAACCCGACCGGCCTCCAACTGGTCTGCCATTTGGGTATTACCCCTGATCGCGCTGATCATTGGCGGCTGGCTTGGCTGGCGTGCCTATTCCGAAACCGGTATTGAGATTCAGGTTCGCTTTGAGAGTGGTGAAGGCATCCAGGCCAACAAGACCGAGATCATGTACAAAGGCATGTCGGTTGGTAAGGTCAAGGCGCTCAAACTCGACGACGAAGGCAACTCCAAAGGGGTAATCGCCACGGTCGAAATGAACAAGGACGTCGAGCAGTACCTCAAGACCAGTACTCGTTTCTGGCTGGTCAAACCGAGCGTGACTCTGGCCGGTATTACCGGTCTGGAAACGCTGGTGTCCGGCAACTATGTCGCGATCAGCCCGGGTGAAGGCGAGCCGACACGCAAGTTCAAGGCGTTGGCCGAAGAGCCACCGCTGTCCGACGCCAAGCCCGGTCTGCACCTGACCATCAAGGCTGATCGCCTCGGCTCGTTGAGCCGGGGCAGCCCGGTGTTCTACAAGCAGATCAAAGTCGGACAGGTGAAAAGCTACCTGCTTTCGGAAGACCAAAGCACTGTCGAACTCAAAGTCTTCATCGAGCCTACCTACGCCAAACTGGTGCGCAAACACACGCGTTTCTGGAACGCCAGCGGCATCAGCATCGACGCCAACCTGTCGGGTGTGAAAGTGCGCAGCGAGTCGCTGGCCAGCATCGTCGCCGGCGGCATTGCCTTCGCCACCCCGGAGAATCGCAAGGACAGCCCACCGACCGATCCAAGCCTGCCTTTCCGTCTCTACGAAGACTTCGACGCGGCCGCTGCCGGGATTCGTGTGAAGGTCAAACTCAGCGATTTCGAAGGCCTGCAGGCCGGCCGCACACCGGTCATGTACAAAGGTATTCAGGTTGGCAACCTGAAAGCGCTGAAGGTTGATCCGGATCTGAACAGTGCCACCGCTGAGCTGACGCTTGATCCGTTGGCTGAAGACTATCTGGTCGACGGCACGCAGTTCTGGGTGGTCAAGCCGTCGATTTCCCTGGCCGGCATTACCGGGCTGGAAGCGCTGGTCAAAGGTAACTACATCGCCGTGCGTCCGGGTGACAAAGGCGCTGCGCCGAAGCGTGAGTTCGAGGCGCGGCCAAAAGCGCCGCCGCTGGATCTGCGTTCGCCGGGCCTGCATCTGGTGTTGTTCACCGATACCCTCGGCTCAATCGATGTCGGCAGTCCGATTCTGTACAAGCAGGTCAAGGTGGGTTCGGTGCAGAGCTATCAGTTCTCCAGGACCCGCAAGCAGATCATCGTCGGTGTGCACATCGAGAAGGAGTACGAAAGCCTGGTCAACGCCTCGACGCGTTTCTGGAACGTCAGCGGAGTTACCCTGACCGGCGGTTTGACCGGCGGAATTCAAGTGAAGAGCGAATCGCTGCAAACCCTGATGGCCGGCGGTATTGCCTTCGAAACCCCGCAAGCCAAGGCGCCGTTGCAGAAACGTATTCCGCGCTTCCGTCTGTTCGCCAATCATGATGATGCCAGTCAAAAAGGCACGGTAGTGACGATCAAGGTCGATCGCGCCGATGGTCTTGGCAGCGGCACGCCGGTTCGCTTCAAAGGACTGGACGTCGGCAAGATCGAAAGCGTCGATCTGACCGATGATCTGCAATCTGTCATTCTCACGACGCGCATCACGGAAGTACCGGAAAAGATTGCCCGGGTCGGTAGCCAGTTCTGGGTGGTCAAGCCGGAGCTCGGGCTGATCAAGACCGAGAATCTGGAAACCCTGGTGACCGGGAAGTACATCGAAGTACAACCGGCGGCCAAGAATCTCGGTCCGCAGAAGAACTTCACTGCGCTGGCCGCTGCGCCGGAAGTGACCAAACAAGAGGCGGGGCTGAGTCTGGTGTTGAGCGCTGCCCGTCGCGGCTCGTTGAAACCCGGTGTGCCGGTGACTTACCGTGAAATCACGGTGGGTAAAGTCACCGGTTATGAACTGGGCCAGACGGCTGACCGGGTGTTGGTGCATATTTTGATCGAACCGAAATACGCGCCATTGGTGCGCAGCGGCAGCCGCTTCTGGAACACCAGCGGCGTAGGCTTTGATATCGGTTTGTTCAATGGGCTGACCGTGCGAACCGAATCGCTGGAGACGGCGATTCAAGGCGGTATTGCTTTCGCCACGCCGGATGGCGAGCGCATGGGCAACCCCGCCCGGGCTGAGCAGACGTTCCCGCTGTTCGACAAGTTTGAGGATGAGTGGCTGACGTGGGCGCCGAAGATTTCGCTCGGTAAGTAAATCCTGCGGTGTCCGTAAGGATGCCATCGCTGGCAAGCCAGCTCCCACAGTGATCAGTGGTGCACACAGAATTTGTGTTCTACGCAAAGCCTGTAGGAGCGGGCTTGCTCGCGAAGAGGCCAACTAAATTCAGCACAAATCCCGAGCCATAAAAAAGGGCCGCGATCCCAACAGATCGCGGCCCTTTTTTTACCTTCAGTCAATGCCGATCAAACCGCATTCAGTTCCGGTTCATCCGCTTCAACATTCAGCGTCGCCTTGACCACATCATGGCGACGGATGTACTTCCAGTCCGCCTCATCAATGTAGATCCCCGCCGGACCGCTGCCGCCTTCCAGGTCGATCGCCACACTGGCGCAGACCTGCGGCTTCACACTTGCCAGAATCGGCACGAAGCCCAGTTGCAGACTGGTTTCCAGCAGCGCTGCCTGGTTCTTCTCGTCGATGTCCGCCGCCTCGTCGAGGTAGTACGGCAGGCGCACGCGACCGGCCAGATCGCGATCCATCAAGTGCAGCAACAAGTACATGTTGGTCAGCGCCTTGATGGTCATGGTCGTACCGTTGGACGCGGCGCCGTCGATGTCGGTGTGGATAACCGGTTGACCGTTGACCTTGGTGATCTCGAACGCCAGTTCGAACAAGTCCTTGAGACCGAGCTGGTTGTGGTTCGCCGCCACCAGCCGAGCCAGGTATTCCTTGGCCTCTTCGTTCTTGTTGTCCTGCTCGGCGCTTTGGCTGAGGTCGAACACGGACAGGGTTTCGCCTTCCTCGTACTGACCGGCGCTGTGGATGATCTGATCGATGTGCTTGAGTGCTTCCTTGTTCGGCGCGAGGACGATGCGGAAACTCTGCAGGTTGGACACCTGACGCTTGTTGATCTCGCGGTTGAACAGCGCCAACTGATGTTCGAGGCTGTCGTAGTCGCTACGAATGTTACGCAGCGTGCGGGCGATGTCGGTGACTGCCGCGCGACGTGCCTTGCCCAGCGTCAGCGCTTCATCGGTGCGGTGCGCGTAAGCGTTGATCAGCAGCGACAGGCGGCGTTCCATATCGTCTTCGCTGTCGAACTTGGCCACGCCTTTGAGGCGCACCTGTGCGTACAGCGCTTCGATCTGGCCATCGGCGCGCAGCAGGCCTTGCCAGCTGTCCTGATAGTCGTTGAGCAGCGGCAGCAGGTTGTCCATCGAGTCGTCGACCGGGTCCATGAACGGCGTGCCGAACGGCAGGTCCGCCGGCAGCAACTGACGGCGGCGCAGGGCGTCGTCGAGGGTACGTTGCTTGGCTTCCATGTCCGCGATCTGGCGGCCGACCAGTTGCAGCTTGGCCGACAGTTGCTGGACGCGCTCGGTGAAGGCGTCACTGGAACGCTTGAGTTCGTCCTGCGCGGCTTCCATCTGCGCCAGTTGCTCGAGCTTGTCGCCTTCTTCGGCGCTCAAGGTCTGGGTGCGACGGAAGTCCTCCAGCGCTTTCTGTGCGTCGAGCACTTGCTGATACAGCGCTTCGGTCTGGGTCTTGCTCGCAGCGCGGTCGGCGGCCACAGCCTGTTGGGTCTTCAGTTGCTTGAGCTCTTTTTCCAGACGCTCTTTCTGATCGCGCAGGGCGGCACGGTCGGCCAGCGCTTGCAGGGCTGGCGGCTCGATGTGCGAGATGTCTATCGACAGGCCCGGCACTTCGAATCGCTCGCCTTTGAAGCCATCGAGAATCAGCTCAACCGATTTCACCCACTCGCCATCGTCGTCAAGGGTGATGCCGTGTTCGCCCAGTGGCAGGCTGAACAATGCGCTGTTGAACAGGCGCATCAGACGCTCGACGTCCTGTTGCGAGAATTCTTCGCGCAGTCGGGCGTAGCTGTTGTTGTCGGCGTGATCGAGTTGCTGCTTCACCGACTTCAGGCGTTTTTCCAGATCGCGCACGCGCTCTTCCAGATCTTCGGCGCTGAACTGACGGGACTGCGCCAGCGCACCGGCGAGTTCGTCGTGCGCGTCCTTGGCCGCGAGCAGTTGTTGTTCAAGCACTTTGACGTCATCGACCAGTGCAAAGCGATTTTTCAGTACCGACAATTCGCCGAGCCAGCGCTGGATGCCGGAAATTTCCCGCTCAAGACGCATCAGTTCCTGGGTACCGCCGCGTTGATCGTTTTGCAGACTGTCCTGCTCGCCACGATAGTGGTCGGCCTGAATCGTCAGTTCTTCCTTGCGCGCACTGGCGTAGTCCGACCAGGTGCCGAGCAACGAGTCGAGCAGCGGCGACAGGCGATGCAGTTTGCCGCGCAGCACGTCGCGCTGTTTCACGCCGTTGGCCAAGGCTTCGACCAGCGGGCCGGCAGCGACCAGCGAGTTGTAGTCCTGTTCCATGCGACGCACGTCGCGGAAGGCTTCTTCGCACGCAGCGATGTAATCGACGCTGCCGGAACGCAGGCTGTGTTCGAAGGCATCGAGGAACAACTGCTTGAGTTTGGCCGCAGTAATTTCACGCATGTGCAGCAGGTTGATGAACAGTGCGCGGAAGGTCTTCAGGCTTTGTTCACTGGTGGAACGCAGCGGAATCAGCGTCAGATCCAGCGGGATCGACGTGTGACCGCCGACCAGCAAACGACGCAGCTCATCGGGTTTGAGTTCGTAGGCCTTCAGGCCTTCTTTCTCAAGGTTGCTGAACAGCTCTTTCTGGCGCAGGCAGGTGTCGTTCTTCTGATAATGCGCCAGATCCAGCTTGCCAGCATAGGCAAAGAACTGGTGACCGAAACCACCGCCCGGGCCACGACCAACGACGCCGATCACGTGCGGGCCGTGCGGCAGGTTCACTTCGACGAGGATGTAGCTGGTGTCGGACGCGAAGTAGAAACGCCGCGATTGTTCCAGGCTGTACTTGCCGAAACTCATGTCCGACATGCGCGCCAGAATCGGGAACTGCAGCGCGTTGATCGACGCCGATTTGCCGAGGTTGTTCGCGCCGTAAACCGACAGCGGTTCTTCCAGCGGGAACAGGCCGAGGCTGTAACCGGCGGTGTTCAAAAGGGCAAAGCGGCGGATGCCGTAGCGTTCCTGGCTCATGCGTCGGACTCCTGTTCTTCGGCAATGGCGCGGGCCAGTGCGTCTTCTTCGCTTTCTTCTTCAAATTCGGAAAGATCGAGCGGGTCGTCGGTTTCGAGCAATCTGGCTTCGGCCGCTTCATCGATCAGCACCGGTGCTGGCAGCGGCAATACGCTGTGCACGCTGGCCGCCAGATCGCGGTCTTGCTGTACCGACAGGCATACATCAAGGAATCGGTGCATCGGTGGCAGGAAGCGGTACACGCCGTTTTCTTCGCTGGCGAAACCGAGCTGGGTCATGCGGCGCATGATCTTTTCTTCGAGTTCTTCAACGGTCTGTACTTCGGCCTGAATGAACAGGTCGCGGTATTTTTCCAGCAGCGATGGCAGCTCTTCACGGCCGAGGCTGCCACCATCGAGCACGGCGATCGGGTCGCGGCCCTGATCGGCCAGATGCTCGACGAGGATAAAGGTGAACAACGCCAGACGCTGGGCAGTCTTGTTCACCGCCGCAGCGGCCATGTCCGGCACGAAGTAGTAGAAACCACGGGTGTCGCAGACCAGTTCAAACCCCAGCGCCTTGAACAGCGTGCGGTACTGATCCTGGAAGTTCGACAGTTGCGCGTACAGCTCCGGGTCGCGGCGGCTGACGTGGTAACCCTTGAACAGCTCGCGGAAAATCGGCGCGAGTTGCGACAGTTCGGAAAGATCAAGATGCATTGGGGATGCTCGCAGAATCCTCGGCGGCGGTGTCGCCGGCCGAGAGCAGGGCGAAGGAGCGCAGGCTGACCTGATGCTCGTGAGTGTGGTATTCGCGGCGTTCCAGACGCTCGCGCTTGAAGCGTTTTTCCCGCGACAGGCGCGAGAACCAGTAGAGCAATTCGTCGGTAGCGCCGTCCGGTTCCTGCTCCAGCAGCCAGGTCATCAGATCCGGCATCGGCAGGGCTTCTTCGCAACGGTCGACCATCTCGCGCACGGTGCGTGGCGCGCGTGGGGCTTCGCCTTTCTGGGTCTTGTGCGCCTTGGGGAAACGCGCCGGTTTCGGCTCGAAACGCGCCAACGCATAAACGTAGGCTTCGACCTGACTGGCGCTGCCGAGGAAAGTGCTTTGCGGACGGGTGAACAGCGGCATCGCGGCTTGCGGCACGGCGTCGATGCCTTTGCGGCGAATCGCGGCCAGTGCGAGCGCTGCGCCACGGGTCACGGCATTGTGCCGGCGTGCTTCTTCACGCAGCGGTAACAGCAGTTCGCGGGCATGACGCAAGGTCAGTTGCGCGCTGGTCTGCATTTCGAGGATGCGTGCGTGGGTGCGCAGCAGCATATCGTCGTCGACCAGATGGCCCAGGCGCTGCTGTTCGCTCAGCATCTTCAGCAACACGGTTTCGACCTTGCGCACGCCTTGTTCGAAGGCGCCATCGGCGTTCACCAGATCGATCATCGGCTCGACGTATTCGTCCCACGTCGCCAGTACTTCGGCATAACGCTGACGCAAGGGAATCTGCCGGTCGCTGGTCTTGGCCCTTTCGGCCACGGCGACCAGCGCCTGTTCGTCGTTGTCGAGTTTCTTCAGTACGTCGCGCACGCGCATATCGAGCAAACGCAACTGGCGAGCGAGATCGTGGCCGTCGCGGACTTCGAACGCGTCCTGGATGTAGCCGGCCAGACGCTCGAGGTGGCGCAGGTAGGCTTCGATTTCCAGGCACAGGCCCAAACGGTGTTCGCGACGCAGGTAAGCGAGGAAGTCGTGAATTTGTGCGTTCAGCTCGAAACGGTTCGGGCTTTTCGCCACCGGAATCAGAATATCGAGGCGAATCCACACGTCGAGCAGGCTAGTGATGTCCTGCGGCGTGCTGTCCAGTTGTTGGGCGGCCAGTTGCGCGCGCAGTTCGTTGAGGCTCAATGTGCCTTGGTCGAAGTGCTCGCACAAAGGCTCCAGAAGCGCCCAGTGTTCAGCGAGGGCGCGCAAGACGCGCTTGGGTTCGATCATCGGAATGCCCGGCTGGTTGGCAATAAAAAGACGCGATTGTACTGCATCATGAAGGATGCGATTCACTCTCGGGACGGGCTGTCGCATTTTCTGAGATAAAGGCTATCGATCAACAGCAAGCGATCTTGAGCGAAGGACGGTAGAATCAGCGCACTTCAGTTATCCACAAGTGGCCGACCCTTTGCTTATCGAGTCCCGCCGCCGCGCCTATTTGAACGCCATGCAGGTGGTCAACTGGCTGCCGCGCACCGAATTGCCTTTCGCCGCACCGTCGCGGCCCGAGCTGCTGGACATGCCCGAGCCCGAGGTCGAAGCGCCGGTCGTGCTTGCGCCGCAGGCCGAAGCGCCAGAGCAAACGGCTGTCGCTCGCCCGGTCGAGCGGCCGAAAATCGAAGTGCCGCGGCCGTCGTTGGCGAGTACCCGCACCGGCGCCAAACCGGTGGAAGTGGTCGACGACACGCCGGTCGTCGCCAAACCGGCACCGGTGCCGCCGCCGCGTTTCGCCTTGCAACTGCTGAGGGCCGGGCGTTGCCTGCTGCTGGTCGAGTTACCCACAGGGGAACCGTTCCAGAGCCGCGATCCCGCCTATCTGTTGCTCAAAGACATGTTGCGCGCCGCCGGTCTGCCGGATGCGCCGCAAATCGTGGGCGAACCCGTGCGCTGGCCGTGGCTCAATCGCGGCAACATGGATCAAGGCCCGGACGCGGCAAGGGACTTTGTGCAGGGCTTTCTCTCGGTGCAGATGGAAGCCGCGCCCTGTGCCTGCCTGTGGCTGATCGGCCTGCCGGCGGTGCGGTTTGCCGGTGAAGCCGACGCCGAAGCGTTCAATCGTGAATTGCAGATCGAAGGTCTGGGCTCGGCCTGGGCCATTCCCGGTCTGGAGTTGTTAATGGAAGAGCCACAGCGCAAGGCCGCTGTGTGGCAAGCCATGCGTCGGCTGATGGCGCGCTGGAAAGAATCGAATGAGTGACGCTGTATCGTTCCGCCCGATGATCGAGGCGGATCTGGACGCTGTGCTGAAAATTGAATTTGCCGCGTACAGCCACCCGTGGACCCGAGGAATCTTTCTCGACGGTTTGGGCAAATATCAGATCTGGTTGATGTTTGAAGGTCAGCAACAGGTCGGTCACGGTGTGGTGCAGATCATTCTCGATGAGGCGCACCTGCTCAACATCACCGTCAAACCCGAAAATCAGGGGCGCGGGCTGGGGCTGACGTTGCTGGAGCATCTGATGTCGATTGCCTGCAAGGCTGACGCTCGGGAATGTTTTCTGGAAGTGCGCGACAGCAATACGGCGGCGTTCAGGTTATACGAGCGGTATGGCTTCAACGAGATTGGCCGGCGTCGGGATTATTATCCGGCGGTGGGCGGGCGTGAGGACGCTGTGGTCATGGCCTGCACCCTGGTTGATTGATCGCCCTTTAAAGCTTCGTCGGAACGCCTTCGCGACCAAGCCCGCTCCCACATGGGGTTTGTGTTGATCACAACCGTTGTGAACGACTCAATTCCAATGTGGGAGCGGGCTTGCTCGCGAAGGCGTCCTGTCAGTCAACGATGATCATCGCTTGCCATCCATCGGATCGCGCCGCGCCAGTTCCGCCTCATCCAGCCCATTGCCACCGCCGATGTCATCCTCATCGACCAGGCTCAAATCCCAATCCGCCGGATTGTCTTCGCCAGCCTCCTCGGCATCCCGCGCGCCGTCTTCATGAATCAGCGTTTCGGGGCTCATGTCATCGTCAGTCGGCTCATGATCGCTGACCGAAGCGCCGGTCATACCGGCCTCACGCACTCGCTCACGCGGCATCAACTGTTCGCGTTCACGTTCCGGGATTTCATCACCGATTTTCGCGCTCGGTTGGTCTTCGTCGAAATCCAGTTCATGCACCGAACCCATGCGGTCTTCGTTATCATCGATGGGTTCCGGCTGCACCGCGTCAAAAGGGCGTCGTGAATCAGTCATGGCAATTCCTCATACTGTGGGCCTTACTTAGGTGGACTCACCGGGCACACGAGAATTCCAACGAAATCACTTGCGGTTCTGGCGTGACCCCGACGGGTGGTCGTCTGTCAAAGCAGCGCATCTTTCTTGAGGCCTTACAGCATGCACGACTTACAAGACCTGATTGATAACAACGAGCGTTGGGCTGACGCGATCACCAAGGAAGACCCGGACTTCTTCGCCAAGCTGGCCCGCCAGCAAACGCCGGAATATCTGTGGATCGGCTGTTCCGACGCGCGGGTGCCCGCCAACGAGATCGTCGGCATGTTGCCGGGCGATCTGTTCGTTCACCGCAACGTCGCCAACGTGGTGTTGCACACCGACCTCAACTGTCTGTCGGTGATCCAGTACGCGGTCGACGTACTCAAGGTCAAACACATCCTCGTCACCGGCCACTACGGCTGTGGCGGCGTGCGCGCGTCGATGCAGGACCGCCAGTTCGGGCTGATCGATGGCTGGCTGCGTTCGATTCGCGATCTCTACTACGAAAAACGCGAAGAGCTGGCCAAGTTGCCGACCGAAGAAGAACAGGTTGATCGCCTGTGCGAACTCAACGTGATCCAGCAAGTGGCCAACGTTGCCCATACCAGCATCATCCAGAACGCCTGGCATCGCGGGCAAAGCCTGTCGATCCACGGTTGCATCTACGGCATCAAGGACGGTCGCTGGAAAAGCCTGAACACCACCATCAGTGGTTTCGAGCAGTTGCCGCCGCAATACCGCTTGCGTCCTGTCGGCGCGCTGTAATTGCGTTAACGCAAGCCATGTCCTCGCCAGTGCCGCAGTACGCGCTGGCCCTCCAGGCTGGGTGGTTCGTCGTAACCGCTGATCCACCCACGGCAGCGGGGTGAGCCACAGTGGCAGGCAAACTGTTGCAGCAGTTTGTCCTCCGTCGCGGCGAAATCCATGGTCAGCCGCTCACCGCAGTGGATATCTTTAAGCGCCCACAGCCATAACTCACTCATGTCGAGAAACACGTTCGGGTCGCAGGCGTGTTCGAGCAATCCGCAGAAGCGTGAGTCGTAAAGGTGGATGCCGCTTTGCAGTTGTCGGGTCTGGCGACAGCGATAGGGCAACAGTTGCCCGGAAACCCGGCACATTCGGCGAGCACGCGTGAAGTCCCGGCTAGCCTCCACGCCGACGGCACGCCCCTGATCGTCATGGATGATGTGGAAGTCGCTCGTGGATGGGAACCCGAGGCGCACGGGGAGGATGGCAAAGGGATAGATGCCTTCTGTATCGCGACCCGGGCGCTGATGAATGGCTGGGTTGTTCATGACGATCCTTGTCCGTAGGTGATGCCCCCAGAACCCCAACACGCGCAAATGATGGGTGCGCGAATTGGATCCAAGCGTCTCGCATCTGAAACTACGGGTCTACTGTCACTTCTGACAGGCGTAATCGTCACTTTCCCGCGTCAGCCTTAACTGACACGGGAATCACATCAAGACCATCAGAGGTGCGGCGCGGGAACGTCGGCAGCGGGGAGGGGGGCTTTGAGCTGTTGCAGCTGGGTCTTGGCCGGCGCGGTCGCGCACTGGGCGGCGGCCTGTTCCGCCGTCAGGTCGCGGATCGAGGTGTAGAACAGTTCACAGGTTTTGACCTTCTGCGTGACTTGCCAGTTTTGTGTGCAGCTATTGAGCAAAGCCTGCGGATCGCTACCGGGTTTGCTGCCCATCCCGGCCTGCCAGCATGCAGCGCTCAAGTCCTGGCCCATGACTTTCAGGCCGGCGGCATCTGCCTTGGCCTGTGCATCGTCGCCGGTGTAGCTCTTGGGATCGGCGGCGTACCAGATATAGCTGGGATGGTTGGAGCCCAGCACCGGCATTTTCACGCCTTCAGTCGGACTGATTGTCGCCAGGCCCAGCACGTTAACGGTTGGCCCGTATTGCTGCTTGATCCAGTTACGCACCGGCGCGCCAAACGCGACCATCGGCAGGGTCGTGCCGTTGGTGGTCTGGCTGAACTGTTTGACCAGCGTGGTCTGGTAGTCCTTGAAGTAGTCGTAAACGCCTTCCAGGTCACTGCCTGCATTCGACGGCGCGGCAATTGGCGCAATATCGATGATGGTCTGATAGGCCGGTGTCTGATCGGCGGGAATACCATTGTCAGTCAGCAGCGTGGCCCATCGATCGGTGGTGTTCGAGCGCAGATAGTCCTGGGCCTGTGTCAGCGAGTAATCCGGCGGGAAGTGCAGCAGCTCGACGCTTTTACGGTTCTCCAGCGCCATGCCCAGCGGCAGGAACAGATACCAGCTGTACGCCCATTTGCCGTCGGCGTTGAGCTTGCTGGCGCCGGTGTAGGCAAGGTCGCCGGCATCGAGCAACGCTGACAACGGTTTGTCGTAACCCTGGGGCACGCCGGTGATTTCGGCGTAGAGTTGACCGTTATCGGACTTCACCAGAACCTTGGCATCGGCATAGCCGTCGCGCTGCACGCTCTGGTTCAGGTAGTGGGTGACGGTTTGCTCCAGCGTCCAGTTGCGAAAGCAGATCACGTTGCAGTTGTTGGGGTAGGCGAAGAGGCGGGTGACACGTTCGGTGCTCCCCAGTTTCAGGTCTACATCGGCGTGGGCGGCCGCGCTCAGCGTGAGCGCGGCGAGGGTAAGTCCTGCGAGTTTGAACATGCTCAGATCCTTTTCAGCGTGGTTTCCCCTCGTGTCGGGGGCGCCTCATATTGAATCAGGCGTATGACGCAGTGAAGCCACCCTCGGCAGATTTTTTAACCACACCACAAAACTCGCGACCAGGCCTGATAATGCAAGGCAAGTGACAGCTTGGGGCCTGTGGGTGAGCCAGCAGGCTGGCTCACCCAGGCAGGGCTCGTTCGTGGATTACAGGAGACGCAACGAAAGCTCGCTGCCCGCCCGCAGGTATTCGACCTGAGCGGTCACTGCATCCCTGACGATGGCTTCGCCGGTGTCGGTCAGTCTGGCTTGCTTCGCATCAATGACTGAGGTCTGCAGCAACTGCATGGCGACATCCATCGCTTTCTGAAAAGCGGTCAGGTTGTTGTGCTGACCAAATTCGCGCACGACGGCATCCATGCGGCGGTCGGCATCATCTCGCAGGGTCCTGTACTCGACCACGGAGACGCTGCCGTCCTGATAAATGTCGTTGATCAGTTCTTCGAGGGTCTTGGATATCGGAGTCATCGGTTCTTCCTTAAACAGGGGGTTATTGATCCGAGACAAGCTAAACGAAGACGAGGCTTGGCAAAGTCAGCACTGTTCCACGGGATGCGTGGGACAGTGCAGCGGACTTTGTAAGAAGAGAGCCAGCGGGTTGTCAGACAGCTACGGGATCACTGGCGGCGTGTATGCCAGGGTCGTCCCCAGTGCCCACAACAACAGCAATACCAGCGGCGTGTGCACCAGCAATTGCACGAACGAGAAGCCGATCAGGTCCCGCGCCTTCAACCCGAGCACGCCCAGCAGTGGCAGCATGTAGAACGGGTTGATCAGGTTCGGCAAGGCTTCTGCCGCGTTATAGATCTGTACGGCCCAGCCGAGGTGGTATTGCAGGTCGTTGGCCACTTGCATCACGTAAGGCGCTTCGATGATCCACTTGCCGCCACCCGACGGGATGAAGAAACCGAGAATCGCCGAGTACACACCCATCAGCAGCGCATAGGTGTCGTGCGACGCAATGCTGACGAAAAACGTCGAGATGTGGTGCGCCAGGGTCTGGGCATCGGCGCCTTTGACAGTGGTCATGAGTGCGGCAATCGAACCGTACAGCGGGAACTGGATCAGCACGCCGGTGGTGGTCGGTACCGCCCGGGCTACGGCATCGAGGAAGCTGCGCGGACGCCAGTGCAGTAGCGCACCGAGCATGATGAACAGGAAGTTGTAGGTGTTCAGCCCGGAAATCGCCGTGATCGCCGGCTTGCTCGAGAACTCGTGGAACAGCCATCCCGCCGCCAGCAGCACCAGCACAATGATCAGCAGCGGACTGTGCTCCAGCCATTCACCGGGGCGGGTACGCGGTTGCAGCGGTGGCAGATTGAAGGCCGGGTCGATACCGCAGGCTTGGGCGTCCCGCGCCGAGTTCGGGCCGGGGGCGGTGGCGTAGGCGATGATGATCGAGATCACTATCAGCGCCAACAGCATGACGCCGGACTGCCAGAGGAAAATGGTTTCGGTGAACGGGATTACCCCGGTGATCGACAGGATCGATGGCGGCAGGCTGCCGGGGTTGGCTTGCAACTGTGCAGCCGACGACGACAGGCCCAATGCCCACACCGCGCCAAGGCCCAGGTACGCAGCGGCGCCGGCGGCGCGGTAGTCCATTTTCAAATCGGTGCGGCGGGCGAGGGCGCGCACCAGCAAACCGCCGAACACCAGCGACAGGCCCCAGTTGAGCAGAGACGCGACCATCGAGATCAGGGCGACCCAGGCCACCGCAGAGCGGCCGTTTTTCGGAATCCGCGCGAGGCGGTCGATCAGCTTCACCGCCGGAGGAGAACTGGCGACCACGTAACCACCGATCACCACGAAGGCCATCTGCATGGTGAACGGGATCAGGCTCCAGAAGCCGTCACCGAACGCCATCGCGGCATCGGTGGGTTTGGCACCCATGGCCAGCGTGGCCAGCGCGACGATGATGACGGCCAGCGCGGCGAACACCCAGGAGTCGGGGAACCAGCGTTCGGCAAAGCTTGAACAGCGCAGGGCAAAGCGTGCAGAGCGGCTATCTTCGATATCAACGGCCACGGGAGTACCTCGGATTTTTTATGGTTATTTTGGTCTGCAGGGCGATCAGTGTTTTTGGTGGGGGCGGGCTTGCTCCCACAGGTTTTCACCAGGCTGTGGATGCAGGCAGGCCTCAACAGTAAATCAAGCGATGATGATTTGTGAGCAGGTTTTTGCAAAACCGGGACTATGGTCTAACGGGTTGTCCATCCGCCCATTTGCGTAGACCATGGGCGCCTTGGTTTTTTGCCTGATCCAGAGTTCGTTGCCATGACTGCCCAATCCACGGCCAAACCTGCGCCGTTCAGCCGCTCCGACTACAAGACCCTCGGCCTTGCGGCCCTTGGCGGCGCGCTGGAAATCTACGACTTCATCATTTTTGTATTCTTCGCCCTGACCCTCAGCCAATTGTTCTTCCCGCCGGAAATGCCCGAGTGGCTGCGCCTGCTGCAGAGCTTCGGGATTTTCGTCACTGGTTATCTCGCACGGCCTCTGGGCGGGATTCTGATGGCGCACTTCGCTGACCGGCTGGGGCGCAAGAAAGTCTTCAGCCTGAGCATTCTGATGATGGCGCTGCCGTGCCTGTTGATCGGCATCATGCCGACCTACGCGCAGATCGGCTATTTCGCGCCGCTGCTGTTGCTGGCGCTGCGCATCCTCCAAGGCGCGGCGGTGGGCGGGGAAGTGCCGAGCGCCTGGGTGTTTGTCGCCGAGCATGCGCCAATCGGGCATCGTGGGTATGCCCTGGGCTTTCTGCAGGCCGGGCTGACCTTCGGATACCTGATCGGCGCGCTGACCGCGACCTTCCTTGCACAGGTATTCACCCCGGCGGAAATCCTCGATTACGCCTGGCGCTATCCCTTCCTGCTCGGTGGTGTATTCGGTGTGATCGGTGTCTACCTGCGCCGCTGGCTGAGTGAAACGCCGGTGTTCATCGCGATGGAGGCGCAGCGAGAGGCGCGGGTCGAACTGCCGCTGCGCACGGTGTTGCGCGAGCATCGTCTGGCGATGTTGCCGGCGATGCTGCTGACCTGCGTGCTGACCTCGGCAGTGGTGGTGTTCGTCGTCATCACCCCGACCATGATGCAGAAAACCTTCGGCATGACCGCCAGCCATACCTTCGCCCTCAGTGCGCTGGGCATCGTGTTTCTCAACACGGGTTGCGTGATCGCCGGGCTGCTGGTAGATCGTCTCGGCGCGTGGCGCACGGTAATGCTGTATAGCCTGCTGCTGCCGCTGGGCATCGGCGTGCTGTATGGCTGTTTGATCATGGGCGGCGATTGGGTCGGCCTGGCCTATGCCGTGGCGGGTCTGGCGTGTGGGGTGGTCGGCGCGGTACCGTCGGTGATGGTTGGTTTGTTCCCGGCGCGTATCCGCGTGTCAGGCATTTCCTTCACCTACAACATTGCCTACGCCGCATGGGCGAGTATCACACCGCTGTTGCTGATCGGTCTGATGCCGTGGAGCCCATGGATCTGCGTGATGTTCTGCTCGGTGATGGGGGTAGTGGGCCTGCTGACGGCGGCGTATTTCGGCTCGCGGATGCCGCGCACGGGCCCCTGCCAGGCGGCGGGAACTGCCTGAGCCGGTGGCTGGGAACTATTTTTGACCGCCGGGTCGCGAGCGCTCTTCAGAAAAGTTTTTCAAGGCCGATGGTTAGGCTGCATCCCGCTTTCTATCCTGCCCATCGGTAATTCACCATGTTCAACAAACGCCTGAAGCAAGAGCTGGCCGCTCTTCGTGAAGAACTCTCCAGCCTTGTGCAAGTGAAGGAAAGCCTGGAAAGCGAGATGCTGGTACTGACCCTTGAGCCAGACGGCCGGGTGCGGTCGGTCAACCAGAACTTCCTGAGCGAAATGCTCTACCAAAGCCATGACCTGATTGGTCGCGCGATTGAAGACATCGTTCCGGCGCACGTGAAATCGGACGAATTTCACCTGCGCTTCAAGAACGCGATGAGCCGTGGCGAGCATTTCGCCGGTGCTATTCGCATCCTGCGTGGCAACGGCGACGAAGCCTGGCTGCGCTCAATCGTGCAGCCGGTGTGCTCGTCGGATGGACGTATCAGGCACATTTCGATCTATGCCAGTGACCTGACCCGCACCATCGAGGCCTCCCGTGAGCATGAAAACCTGATTGGTGCGTTGGTGCGTTCGACTGCGGTGATCGAGTTCGACCTCAATGGCAATGTGCTTGCTGCCAATGACCGTTTCCTCAGCGGCATGGGTTACAGCCTCGCGCAAATCAAAGGCAAACATCACCGCATGTTCTGCGCACCGGAGGAGTACAACAGCGCCGAGTACCAGAACTTCTGGCGACGATTGAACAATGGCGAGTTCGTTGCTGACCGCTTCAAACGGGTCGACAGCCATGGTCGTACCGTGTGGCTTGAGGCGTCCTACAACCCCGTGGTCGATGCCAACGACAAACTCTACAAAGTGGTGAAGTTCGCCACGGTCATCACCGATCAGATCAATCGCGAACAAGCCGTCGCCGATGCCGCCAACATTGCCTACAGCACCTCGCAGCAAACCGACAGCACTGCCCAGCGCGGGACTACGGTGGTGACTGAAGCCGTCAACGTGATGCGCGATCTGTCGAAGCACATGCAAACCGCTGGCGAAGGTATTGAAGCGCTGAACGAACAGTCGCTGGTGATCGGCACCATCGTCAAAACCATCAGCGGCATTGCCGAACAGACCAATCTGCTGGCGCTCAACGCGGCCATCGAGGCAGCACGTGCCGGCGAACAGGGTCGTGGCTTTGCGGTAGTGGCTGACGAAGTCCGCCAGTTGGCATCGCGTACCAGCCAGGCGACAGACGAAATCGTTGGCGTGGTGCGGCAGAACCAGGAAATGGCGCGCAACGCCGTGGCCCTGATGACCGATGGCAAGCTCCAGGCTGAACAAGGCCTGGCGCTGGCGGCAGAGGCGGGCACGGTGATCGTCGAGATTCAGGACGGCGCGCAGAAAGTCGTGAGTGCGGTGGGCCAGTTCGCCAATCAGCTCTCCAGCTAATCTCCACTGATCCCATGTGGGAGCGACGATTCGACCTGCTCGCGAAGGCGTCAGTACACTCAGCATTGATGTTGACTGATACACCGCTTTCGCGAGCAGGCTCGCGCCCACAGGTTCGGTGTTTCTTCAGTGGCAGCGCTACAATCGGCTCCTTTTCCCCGGAGCAGACCTCATGAGCGATTCTCACCGCCGCCCGGTGCCCCTGAACAAAGCCTACCGTTTGCTCAATCACGGGCCGACCGTACTGGTCATCGCCGCCCACGCCGATGAGCGCGTGTTCAGCGACGGGCGTTGGCATTTCGAAGGGCATGACGGTTTGCGCACCTTGCACCATGTGGCGGGTGGAGATTTCCTGAAAATTGGCGATGCGGTGGATGGCAAGACGTTGGCGGTTTGATTAGCCCGGCTGTGCGCGTTTGATCAAGCTCTCGGCTGGAATACCGAATCGTTCATGGAGCTTCCATAGCGTGGGCAGCGTCAACGCGCGCTTGCCATTTCAGCCACAAAAAAGGCTTACCTCGCGGTAAGCCTTTTCTCTTTGCGGCGTAGCCTCAATCCCCCAGCGCTTCCCCCTCGCGCCGTGGATCTGCGCCACCCTGCAACGACACGTTGCCCTGCGCATCCTTGACCCGCACGATGGCCTGGGTGCCGCTGGTCATCTCGATTTCATTCACTGCGTGCCCTTTGTCCTTCAGCGCCTGAATCAGCGCCGGGCTGAACTGGCCTTGTTCCAGTTCGGTCGGGCCGTTGCGGCTGCCGAAGTTGGGCAGGCTGATGGCGCTTTGCGGGTCGAGGTTCCAGTCGAGCAGGCCGACGGTGGTTTTCGCCACGTATTCGATGATTTGTGAACCGCCCGGCGAGCCGACCGTGGCGACGAATTCGCCGCTGTTACGATCAAAGATCAGCGTTGGCGCCATCGACGAGCGAGGGCGTTTTCCGGGCTCGACGCGGTTGGCGACTTTCTGTCCGTTTTCTTCGGGGATGAACGAAAAGTCGGTCATCTGGTTGTTCAGCAGGAAGCCCTGAACCATCAGGTGCGAGCCGAATGCGGCTTCGATGGTGGTGGTCATCGACACGGCGCCGCCGAGGTCATCCACCGCGACCACTTGCGAGGTGGAGATGCGCAGCGGCGAGCGATCCGGCGCGTAGGCCACCTGCACGCCCGGCGGGGTGCCCGGTTTGGCGCTGCCCATGCTGCGCTCGCCAATCAGGCTGGCGCGGCTGGCCAGATAACCCGGATCGATCAGGCCTTTGACTGGCACCGGCACGAAGTCGGTGTCGGCGACGTATTGCGCGCGGTCGGCATAGGCGAGGCGTTCGGCCTCGGCGATCAGGTGCACGGCTTTCGGCGCCGGTTCGAGGCCGGCGGGTTTGTCGGTTTTCACAGGTTTGAGTGGCGTCAGCGACAGGCGTGGATCGCGGGTTTCCAGCGCCTGCAACGTACCGAGAATCTGTGCCACAGCGATCCCGCCCGACGACGGCGGCGGCATGCCGCAGACCTGCCAGCGTTTGTAGTCAGTGCACAGTGGCGCGCGCTCCTTGGCCTGATAGCGCTGCAGATCGTTCAGCGACAGGCTGCCGGGGTTGGCGTGGCCTTGCACCTTGGCGACGATTTCTTCAGCGATCGGACCTTTGTACAACGCATCTGCGCCTTCGTTGGCGATGCGTTTGAGCACAGCTGCCAGCGCCGGGTTTTGCAGGCGCGTGCCGACGGCTTTGACGCTGCCATCGGCGTTGAGGAAATACCTGGCCATGTCCGGCGACCTGCCGATCATCGGGTCTGACGCCAGCAACGAATGCAGGCGCGGCGAGATCGCAAAACCTTGCTCGGCCAGTTTGATCGCCGGCTCGAACAGCTTCGCCCATGGCAGACGACCGTGTTGTTGATGTGCCATTTCCAGCGCACGCAATACGCCCGGCGTACCCACTGAGCGACCGCCGATCTGCGCCTGGGGGAACGCCATCGGTTTACCGTCGGCGCCCAGGAACAGCTTCTCGGTGGCGCCGGCCGGAGCGGTTTCGCGGCCGTCATACGTGCGCACCTGTTTGCCGTCCCACAACACGATCATCGCGCCGCCGCCGATCCCGGAGGATTGCGGCTCAACCAGCGTCAGCACCGCTTGCATCGCAATCGCCGCATCAATCGCCGAACCGCCCTGACGCAGCATCTCCCGACCGGCTTCAGCCGCCAGTGGATTGGCCGCCGCAGCCATGTGTCGGCTGGCGTGACGGGTTTGCAGATCGGTGCGGTAACCGGAGGCGGCTTCCGGGGCCAGCGGCAAGGTCGAGGAGGGCGGAGCGTTGCACGCGGTGAGGGTCAGGGCGCTGATGATCAGCGTCAGGGCTGGCAGGCGAAAGCGGCTCAAGGTCAAGGCTGAAAACACGCGGGCTCTCCGTCCGTGGATTAAAGTCCCAAGGACTTTATCGACCGCTCGGTCGCAACGCAAACCGATGGACACTTTTGTCCTTCTTTTCATGCCGGATGTTCGGTAGGGTCAACCGCAAATCCATCGGACTGAAAACAAGCCCTCCCACAAATACAAAACCAACAAGAGGCCAGGAATGCACAGCGAGTTCCCCAGCGAACCCGGCTACCGCGATCAACGCGAACTGTTCATCACCGCCGCCAATGCCGCCGGCGCCACGCTCACCTCCTATGCGCATCCACGCTGCGGCCCTTTTGGCGAACCGCTCAGCAGCGACGTTGCCGTGCTCGGTGACCCGCAGGCCAAGCGTCGACTGGTAGCGCTCAGCGGTACGCACGGGGTCGAGGGCTATTACGGCTCGGATTGTCAGATCGAATGGCTGAAAACCTTCGCTCCCGGTTCTCTGCCCAAGGATGTCGCGGTGGTCATGGTTCACCTGATCAACCCGTGGGGCACGGCGTGGCTGCGACGGGTCAACGAAGACAATATCGACCTCAACCGCAACCACCAGGATTTCACCGGACCGTTGCCGGACAACCGCGCTTACGCCGCTCTGCATGAAATCTACGCGTGCACCGATTTGCACGGCCCCGAGCGCCATCGCGCCGATGCCTTGCTCAATGCGCAGATCAACGAACACGGCTGGCCCGCCGTGATGTCGATTGTCGAGGGCGGCCAGCACAGTCATCCCGACGGACTGTTTTACGGCGGTCGCGCGCCGAGCTGGTCGAACCGCACGCTGCATCACATCATCAACGCGCATCTGGCTGGCGCTGAAACGGTGATGTGTTTCGACCTGCACACCGGCGCCGGTGAGTACGGCCATCCGATGTTGCTGACCATCACCCAGACGCCTTACCCGGCACTTGCCCAAGCGCAGGCGATTTATGGCCCATGGCTTTACACGCTGCACACCGGCGCCGACACCTTGAGCGAAACCGGTGTGGCAGCGACGGCTACCGGTTACACCTCGCAGGCGTTGCTCAATGCATTGCCGGACGTGCAACTGATGCCGTTTGTGATCGAGTGCGGGACGTATCCAGGGCCGGTTGTGCATCGGCATTTGCGCGATGATCACTGGCTGCATCTGCATGGCGATCCGCTGGACGCGACGGGGCGGAGGATCAAGTTGAGTCTGCTGGAGCAGTTTTATCCGCTTGATCCGGATTGGCGGGCGATGGTGGGGTTGCGGACTCGGCAGATCTGGACGAAGGGGGTGGCGGCGCTGTCGGCAAAGCAGCCTTAAAGGGTCAGGCATCGCGCCGTAGTGAGGGGGCTAATCTACTCACCACAGACTTACTGCTTAAATCCAGGCAGTCCATTGGCTGTACGCCATGCTGCGACTGTACGAGCTATACCAGCGGACGACGTATCAGCTCCGGGTTCTGGATAGTAAATAAGGTCCATCCCGCTTGGATGTCCAACAATAGAGTTGAAGTGCCGCACTAAAATATCTGCACGCTCATCAGTGGGCGCCTTATCTTCTTTTCTAATCTCGTCCACGAATTCAACGAAGTCATGTTCGGTGTAGTCCGAAAAGCTGCGTTTGATGAATGGATCGCTCATGCTGTTCCCTATTCTTGGTGTAATTCGACGTGATTTTTTGGCGTGTGGATCCGCAGGTTATCAACGTTATAGACCTCGCCGCCTTTGGATATCAGTTTTACATGGTGAATCTCGTGAGAGATCCTCTTGCCCGCCGTATCCATCAAGCGAGCTCGCGGTGCCTTCCCGTTGCGCATACGTTCCAAGCTGTCATCGCTAAACTGCCCGGCTACCGCACCATCTCTCGAGACCGCGGTCCAGAAGGCTCGTCTGAATGAATCAAAAGTTGAGTATTCGCGCCATCTCAGTGAATCGGCAATAGTGGTTGGGATTGGTGCGCCAGATCCAGTCCGGGCATGTTCCAGCCATAACCCGGATACATCCTCACCAACCCCCGTCACCGTACCCGGCGTCAGTCTGGCCGGCCTCGAAAACACCACATAAAGCGACTTCAGCCCAGTGTCCGCCGGAAAAACCAGAATACAATCCTCGGCAGTAAAGTCCTCGCCGGGCAGGCCTTCTATCTGGGTATCAGTGTTCTCGGGAATCGGATGAACAAGGATCGTGTTCAGTTGCTCGCCGTGTTCGGGATAAACCAGCGGCGGCATAGATCCCAGGGGCCCGCGTTGCGGCGTCCACAAAATCGTGATGCCGTTGAGCTTGGCCTCCATCGCAGTCTTGTCGCTGTTCCACTCGACTTTGACAGTATGTACCGAGTCATCGCCCAAAGCGCCGGAGTGGATGCCGTATACCCGCATGACCCCTTCTGCATCACGCCGAAACTGGAAGCGCACGCGAGTGGGCGCGCGGCTCATGCGGCGCAGTTGTTCATCGGTGTGCAGCGTGCCGTCGCCCATTCGGATCGGCAGCATTCCGAGGACGAACACGCTGGCCGGCCCACCGGCGCCGCGAATTGCCCAGTTGAGGCGCTGTTGCAGAATTCCGCCGCCCGCCAAACGCCCCAAGGCCAGATCGGCACCTATTGCCGTCGCGACAGCGGTGCTTGCAGAGGGCAAGAGCATGGCGCCGGCGACCATGATCTTGCCAAAGTTGCTGGCGGGTTCGGGGGCCGTACCGGCGTCCGTTCGGCACCAGTTATCCACAGTGCAGGACTTGGCGAACACCTGATCTTCGCGCGGCTTGGGCGTTGGCCATTCATCCTTTTCGATGTACACCGGCTCCGACGCTTTGGGTGAAAACCATCCGCCCGATGAAGCGCCACCACCGTCGCGCTTCCAGGGCCAATCTTCATTGAAGAGTGATTTGAATCGAGACATGCCAACTCCCTGTATGGCTTTGAATCGAGCCAGGGAAGCTTGTCGGTCAATGGGGAGTTCGGGCAAACCGATGAGGTGAGTTTCAGGCGCGTGGTTTTACGAAAGATCCAATTCGTACCTGAATCGGACCCGTTTCCTACGGCTGCTTCTGGGCCGATTGATGCAGATGAAACAGCGGTGTTCTGTGCTTGTAGTCTTTTGGTTTGGATGGAGAAGTATTCTGCATTTCTCCTACAGATTTTTCAGGTCGACAACTTACGCACCGCTGCCCGAGGATGTTTTCTGCTTCTTTTCCCCAGATGGATTTCAGAAAAAGGAGAAGTCTGTTGCCATTCAATTCTATTTTCAGACGGCCATTGTCATGAGCATTTCCAGTGAGGATCGCGATTTTCTGGTGGCGATGGGCAGTCGCATTGCTCACTTACGCACAGTGCATGAGATCACACAGACTCGGTTTGCACGGGCTTTAGGTCTTTCCCGGCAAACCTTTCAGGGCTACGAGGAGGGCGCGCGCAGCATGCCGGTCACGACACTGGTGAAGATGGCATTTGCGCTTCGCGTGCCTGTTGAAGACCTGCTCGGGGTTCCCTCTTACACGGAGACGCCCAGACGCAGCTTGACCTCGACGTGGTATCGACGACTGCAGTCCATCAATGAGCTTTCGAAGGTCCAGCAGAAGGTCATAGCGCAGATGCTCGACGCCCTGATCGCACAGGCAGCGACCAAATCGAGCGACGAAGAAAGAGAAATCTGAAGTAACCCAAAAACGCGGAACCAAGGTGCACCAACACCCTGGCCCCGCTAACCACAAGCAGCTAAACAGGAGCTAATCATGGCTAAAACCAATCATACGTCATCAACCCCCATCACTTAACGCCGGTTGAAAATCGCCGCAGACTTTTACCCGGTCCACACCAAGGAAAAAACCTACAGCCCCGCCAAACCCGTACCCTGGATCAGGCTACGCGGCCTGTGGTTAAGGCAGGCAGGATTCGAGGTAAACGAGAACGTCAAAGTGCGTGTGATGAAAGGGTGTCTGGTGATTACCGCGGAATAACAGATTGCCGAGACTTTTCTCGAGGCATAAAAAAACGGCCTACCTTTCGGTAAGCCGTTTTCAGTACGTGTACAACGTCGAAAAAACCGACGGCGCCGTTGAAAAGCTCTTCGGCATTAGCGTTTTTTATCGCAACGCCTTCACCCCGACCGTTCTCTTGAACAGCGGCAACGCAAACAACACAAACAGCGCAGCCGCAGCGGACAGCGCTAACGGCAGGCCGTGGGCGCTGGTTGTCATCGCTGCGCTGCTGACCAAGGGCCCGAGCAAACTGCCGACCCCCCATAAAAAACCGGCGCTGGCATTCGCGGTCACCAGGTCCGGGCCCTTGAACCCTTCGCCGATCAGGATGATTGCCAGGGTGTAAACACCGCCAGCAACGGCCCCGAGTACGATCAGGCTTGGCCAGAGCAAAAAGGGATAATTCATCAACCACGGCAGGCAGACACCGATTGCCAGAGAAAGCACCCCGCAGCCCAGGTAGACAATCGGTCTGGCAACGTTGTCCGAGAGCCAGCCCAGCGGGAACTGGAAGGCCGCGTCACCGAGTAGAATCACCGTCACCATGAGCGCAGCGAGTTTGATGGCATAGCCGTGATCGGCCGCGTAGACCGGAAACATCGACAGGATCACGCTATCGAAAAACGAGAAGAAAATGATGCCCATACACAGCGCCGGTGCCACTTGAATGAAGCCCAGCACCGAGAACGTCTTGCTTTGCGAATGATCGTGATACCCCGTCTTTCTGGGCAAGGTGAACCAGATCATCCCAAGCGCCAACAGATGTCCGGCAATCACTACACCGATCACCTGGGGGCCAGCCGTGCCGAAGAGGGCCACCATCCCCGGTCCGAGTAGCTGGAAAATCGTAAAGCAGGTGGTATAGATCGCGACAACCCGGCCTCTGTAATGGTCCTCGGCGATTTCATTCACCCAGGATTCCCCCAGAATAATGATGATCCCTGCCGCCAGCCCCATCGCAAACCTGGCCAGTGCCAGGGCGTACACCGTCGAAGCGAAGAGCTCGACGGCGGCCACGCTCAGGGTCGACAGAGCGAAGCAGCCCAAATAGATATGTCGACGGCTCAGCCGCTGGCAGATCCAGTCCACCAGAAAGGCCGACAGCATCATGCCGGCCGCGGGCAGTGCAGACATCACGCCGATATGCACAGCCGACGCTCCCGCCTGGTACAGGCGCAACGCGACCACTGGCACGGTCGAACCGATACATAGCCCGACAATGGAAACACCGAGTACCAGCGCCGCCAACAATAATCTATTCATTCATCACCCCTCAGGCCCACTGCCCAGCGATAGCCGTCCCACGCACGTTCAAACCGCCACGAGATGTTCGTGGATATCCCGTTGAGGCAACGTCGGTTTGGCAATCCGCACGCCGTTCACATACAGGCAGGACGCCGCGACCCCATACCCGCCGTAAGGGTTGTAGCCCTTCTCCACGACATGCAGGTCGGTGTTGTTCAGCACCGTATCCGCGGTATGTTTGCCGGACGCCACCAGACCGTCGATGTAGCCACTGCTGCCGAATAGCGACACATACATGGAGTTGGGCGCGTAAAGCGGATGTTCGAAATAGCCCGCCAGCTCTCCGTCATCTGCATAAGGTTGAACAAAGAACACTGGGGCAAAAAACTCTTTGTAGTTACCGCCCAGCGACAATGGCCGCTCGAACACGGTTGGACGTATCAATCCGCTGATCGGGTTGATCTCGCCGCCGTAAGTGCAGTGTTCGCGATACTCCTTGAACATCTTCACCACTTTCAACGTATGGTCAGGGTCGCTGTTAGGCCCGACGATGTTTTCTTTGCGTGCGTAATCGCCCACATAGTCTTCGCACTTGACCAGTTCTTCGCGCAAACGACGGATGAACTCACCGTAGACTTGCTGATGCACCAGGATGCTGTTGGGGCCGGCGCAATCCTGCCCCTGGTTATACAACACCACCCGCAGTGCACTTTCGATCGCGGTATCAATCGATGCATCGGCCGACACCACCAGTGGGTTGTGGCCTGCTCCGTTGAGGATGAATAAGGTGCGCTTGAGGTAGGACTTTCTGACTTTGGTCGCGTTTTCCGGCGTGCCGGTAAAAATAACCACATCGGACATCGCAGCGGTCTGGCTGACGAACGTCTCCTTGTCGGCGAAAGAGACATTCAGGTTCGGAAAGAAGCGCTCGAGCTGCAACGACTCCAGCAATTTCCGATAGTGCGAGTGCATCGCCGTCGGCGGCCGAAGCCAGGCTGAATCGGCCAGCAAGGAAGGAATAATGCCAAAACAAGTTGTGGCATAGATCGGCTGGTTGAGCGGCAAGTAACTGGTGACGCAACGCACCCTGCGTTCAAAGAACGGGCTGTTAAGTTCCAGACACTCAAGAAACTCGACACACCGCTCAATCTCATCCACCGCCACGTTGTAGCACTCGAACCCCGAAAGGCTCTCGGCAATCGCCTCGCTGTTGCTTCGAAGATGCTGCGCAAACGCCGCGGCACGGACTTTGACCTCTTCGAAATCAATGGCTTCCAACACTCGCCCGGCCTCTTGTGGCCGCTCGATTGTGGTTGCCAGTTGCGGGATCTCGGACGCCTCGGTGGTGGCTTGATTGAACGGTAATTCGCTCATGGTTTTACTTTCCCTGTATTGAACTGCCTGTTTGATCCTTGATTCGAGTTGGGCACAAAAAGCCTGAACACCCAGACGATTGATGTACCCGTGCAGTCGCGGCCCGCTGTCCTCGCCGAACAGACAGGCGTAAAGCATCCTGTACGCAATGTCGTGACTGGAGACGCCAACCTGATCAAAGATTTGCGTGATCTGTTCGCGAGCAACCGGTTTAGAGTGAACCGTCAGTTGTTTGAGTTGTTCTGAAATCCGATACAACAACGACTCCCCGTATTCATTGAGCAGTCGTGGCTGGAAACGTGGGGCAACCCGTTCCTGGTAATAGGTAAATGCTTTCTGTACGACATCGGTAAAGCTGTCATCGGCGAGAATGTCTTGCCGGGTTTTGTCGTGCTGGAGCAGGTAGTGGTACGCCGCATCAATGTCATCTGGATGGCAGGCGGTAAAGATGTTCAGCATCCGCTGGTAGGTGGTGCAACGTTTGCCATGGCGCGGTGGGCGATGGAAATAACCGACGGGGTTGTCATCATCTCCCTCGACCATGCGCGCATGGTCAGCCCGGTAATCGTCATAGGCCTTGATCGACACCTGAGGGTGAAAACGAGTGGTGCGATACGGGTTGTTGAACATGAAATGCTGCAACGCCCCCTCGGGCATGTACTTGCTGACTTGCTCCAGAGAAAATCCATTGCCTTTGCTTTTGGATATTTTCTTGCCGGCGATGTCGGTAAACAGCCCGTACTTCATCAGGATCGGTGCTTGCACATCCAGTACCTGGCAGATATCGCGCACCGTATTCGCCGAGTCAGTCAGGTCTTCACCATGCATTTCAAAAGCAATATTGCGGTGAATCAGGCGCATTGCCCAATCGGCTTTCCATTGCAACTTGCAGTGACCGTCCAACACCGAGGTGGTGATGTCTTCGCCAATCGGCTCGCCGGCGTAGTACTCCTGTGACGTGATGCTGTACTCCTCGCCTGGCCGGTTGATCAGCAGGTCTGGCGGAATCTGATAAACAATTTCCCCGCGCTGCACATCAACATGCCGGACTACCAGATGCTCGATGATCTTCCCTGAAAAGCGCGAAACGGGCATGAACATGCTGTAGCTCTTTCTACGGGTAATGCCCAGCCGTGAGGCCACAACCTGATTGATTGCCTCCATCCGAGAGAGAAACTGCTTGATGGTCGAGTTGTAGTAACCGGATCGATAGAGCGCGCTGTTTTCAATCAACTGATAGTCCAGCGCATAGGGCATCAGTGCCTGATCCAGTCGAGCGTTAATGCCTGCCGACAGACTGGCCGCCTGTGCGAAAGGGTCGGGAATATCGCACAACGGCAGCCCCAGACACTCTTGCAGGCGCTGCGGTTGAGGAAATGTTCCAGGGACTTTTCGCAGCGCGTCCAGGTCGTCGGAAACAATGAACAGCCGGGTTTCTTTGCTGGATATTTTCTCGAATGCCGTTTTTACGATGCTGACGCGCAACACTTCACACAACGTTCCGATATGGGGAAGTCCGGAGGGTCCGAAACCCGCGCCAAACGCGACGACTCCATTGTTATCGGCAGTTCTTTCCTGAATTTGCCGAGCAAGACTCTTCCACCACATGCAGTGAACTCCCTGTTAAATGCATCAAAAAACCCGCCCCACTCAAGTGGACGTTCCGCTAAAAAAGGCTCAGGCAATCGCTGACAGGCAGGGCAAGGCACCCGGCCAGTTATCAGGAAGGCAATAGGTTCAATAACGGCTTAGCGTTTTTGGGGGGGAGGAGAGAAAGTGAAGGCAAACAAAATGCTGCGACGACGACTGTTCGCAACATGGCTATCGAAAAGGGCGATATCCGGGCGGATACGCGCAATCAATCGGTGTGGGCTCAATACGGAAGGAGACATGAAAGTATCAATAACCAGATATTCGCGAACGCTTTTGCCAACGCACTCGCCGTGTTCGATTACAGGCAGGCAACCCAACGCCCACCAACCCTTGTAAAAATGAAGCGTCCTGATCTGGTACTGATATGTGTAGTCATCCGACTCAACCTTGAGAAATGACTGACACGATCAACGCAAATAGCCTACGTCAGCCGCTCATCAGAAATCAATCCCCCGGGCGGCAACCACACGAAGCAAAACCACAAGGATTCATACCGCCACGCAGGTGGTCGAGTTGAGTGATCATCGGTGGCTGATCACCGAGGGCAATCGAGGAGGGGCGGGGTTTTGTATCGCTGTGCTTTATCTGCGCAGGTCTGCAGTTCAATTTCGATTGAAGCAAACAGAGGGCATACAGGATGTGAAGGGTGCGGGGGACACGGGAATGGAATTCCAGACACAAGAAAGCCCGCACTAGGCGGGCTTCTTGTTTTGATTTACAGACACCCTGAGATGTCTGTAAATCGGTACTTGGTGGCTACACAGGGACTTGAACCCCGGACCCCAGCATTATGAATGCTATGCTCTAACCAACTGAGCTATGTAGCCAAGTGGCGCGCATTATTCCCCTGAAATGGAAAAGCGTCAAGCGTAAATTTAAAAATTTTTCTACGCTTTCAACCGTTTATCAAAATCACCGGCCGAGCAGCGGAGAAGGGTAGCGTTGGAACCAGCCGCTGACCCGTTCATACGCGTGGGCCAATTGCAGGACGGCGAAGTCGGCCTGGTGCTTGCCGATGATTTGCAGGCCCATCGGTAACCCCTGCCCATTGAACCCTGCCTGTACATTGGCGACCGGGCAACCCGAGAGCGTGCCGGGGATGACCACCTCCATCCAGCGGTGATAGGTGTCCATGCTCACGCCCTCGATAGACGTCGGCCACGGCTGGGTTTTATCGAACGGAAACACTTGGGCACTCGGCAGCAGCAGGTAATCGTAGTTCTCGAACAAACGAGAGATGGCCCGATACCAATCGCTGCGCACCACTGAGGCAGCGAATACTTCGCTGGCCGACAGCTTCAGGCCGTTTTCCACTTCCCAGATCGCCTCCGGTTTCAACAACGCGCGTTTTTGCGGATCGGCATAGGTCGCGCCCAACGACCCGGCGACCAGCCAGTGCCGCAACGTGCGCCAACTGCACCACAACTGCTCAGGCGCGAAACCGGGTTCAACCGACTCAACGCGACAGCCGAGGCTCTCAAAGTCGGCAAAGGCCTTCTCGCACAGCGCCAGAACGCCTCGCTCCATTGGCAGATAACCGTTGAAGTCCCCCAGCCACCCCAAGCGCGTGCCGTTGAAATCACGTTCCAGCGGCGCCGCAAACGCCTCACCGGATTCAGCGATGGACAGCGGCGCCCGCGCATCGCCCCCGGCCTGCACCGACAACAACAACGCCGCGTCCTTCACGCTGCGCGCCATCGGCCCTTCGTAACCCAACTGATCGAAAAACAGATCCGCACTGTCATCAAACGGCACACGCCCCTGCGACGGACGGAAACCAAAGATGTTGTTGAACGCCGCCGGATTACGCAGCGACCCCATCATGTCGCTGCCATCGGCCACCGGCACCAGATGCATCGCCAGTGCCGCCGCCGCGCCGCCACTGCTGCCACCGGCCGTTTTGTTCGGGTCATACGCGCAAGCCGTCGCGCCAAACAACGGGTTGTAGCTTTGCGAACCGAGACCGAATTCCGGGGTATTGGTCTTGCCGATAATGATCGCGCCGCCCGCCTTGATCCGCTCGACCATGATGCCGTCGCGCTCAGGCACAAAGTCCTTGTACAGCGGCGAACCCAGCGTGGTGCGAATGCCTTGGGTCAGCGACAGATCCTTGATCGCGTGGGGCAGGCCGTGCATCCAGCCATGGTACTCGCCACGCGCCAGTTCGGCGTCGCGTTCGTCGGCCTGCGCCAGCAGATGTTCCGGCGCCTGCAGGCTGATCAGCGCATTCACCAACGGGTTGAAACGCTCGATATGGGCAAGGTAAGTCTGCATCACTTCCCGGCAGGAAACCTGACGCAGGCGGATGCGTTCGGCGAGCTCATGGGCCTGCAACAGGACCAGTTCGCTGATGTTATTAGAGTTCATTGCAAGCGCCTTTCAGACGGCTGGAAAAACGCCCCGCCAGTGCGACGGGGCGGTAACGATCAACGCATCAGGTTGGTCCAGAGACGATCAGCGAGGCGGATCGCGCCTTCGCCGCAGGTCTTGCTGAACACCACGTGGGTAGCTTCGGGAATGTGCAATTCCGGCGCGTCCTTGAGCGTCGCATCGAGAAACGGTTCGACGCCTTTGATCGGGCTCTGGTGCTTGAGGAAGTTCTGCGTCATTGCCGAGTTTTCCGGCTGGCTGAGGAACGCGATAAACGCCTTGGCATTCGCCGGATTTTTGCTGCCGGCAGGGATGACCATGTTGTCGACCCAGGCCAGCACGCCTTCTTTTGGATAGAGGTATTTCAGCGTCGGTTTCATCTCACGAGCGCGCATCGACGAGCCGCCCCAGAACATCGACATGTCGATTTCACCGGAGGCGAGGTTCTCGCGAATCGAGCCGGCCTTGGAGCTGTAGGTTTTCACGAACGGCTTCTGCGCCTTGAGCAGCGTCAGCACCTGCTGCATCTGTTTCGGGTCTTCGCTGCACAGCGGAATATTCAGGTACAGGCTGGCCATGTCGACCATCTCGCTGACCGAATCGAACATGTTGATCCGCCCCTGCAATTCGGCTGGCGGCTCATACAAAACCTTGTAGCTGTCGGCCGGGCCTTTGTAGCGAGCGCTGTCGAGGACGACGCTGGTGGTGCCCCAGATGAACGGCACCGAATACGCGCCTTCCGGGTCCCAGCTCGGTTTTTTCAGGTTATCCACGACGCTGGCATAGTAGGGCTCTTTGACCGGGTCGAAGCGTTCCAGCAGGTTTTCCTTGATCAGGATCGGCACGAACTGGTGCGACGGAATCGCCACGTCATAACCGGCGCCGCCCTGTTTCAATTTCGCCAGCAAAGTCTCGTTGGAGTCGTAGGAATCGACAGTGACTTCGATGCCGGTCTGCTTCTGGAACCTGGCGAGAATCTCCGGCGAAAAGTAGCCGCTCCAGCTCACCACGTTGAGTTTCTCGGCGGCCTGAATACTGACGGCCATGGTCAGCGGCACAGTCAGGAACAACGAAGTGCCGACGCTTTTTATCCACTTGCTCATGCTATTTCCCCACAGGTCACAGAAGGTTCAGGCGTTCTTTTTGCCCAACAGGTAAGAGAGGCTGACGAACAGCACCGAAACGCCAAGAATCAGCGTCGACACGGCGTTGACGTCGGGTGTCACACCCATGCGCAGCAGGCCGAAGATGAAGATTGGCAGGGTCGTGGTGCCGGCCTGCGAGACCATCATCGAGATCACGAAGTTATCCAGCGAGACGATGAAGGCCAGCATTAGCCCGGAGAAAATTCCCGGCATCAGCAGCGGCAAAGTCACTTTGCGAAAGGTTCGCCACGGGCCGGCATACAGGTCGGCCGAGGCTTGTTCCAGCGACAGGTCCATATCGTTCAACCGCGCGCGAATCGGCAGGTAGGCGAAGGGAATGCAGAACACCGTGTGCGCGATGATCAGGTTGCCGTAACCCAGCGACAGCCCGATGGTGGAGAACAGCGCCAACGTCGCCACACCGACCACGATTTCCGGCAACACCAGCGGCAACATGATCGCGCCCATCGACAATTGCAGACCCTTGAACCTGGCGCCACGTGAGGTGCCGAGGGCGGCGAGGGTGGCAATCGCCGTGGCGATCATGCTCGCGCACACAGCAATCAACAGGCTGTTGCCGGCCGCTTGGCGCAAGGCCTGATTGGCGAACGCGGCGCGATACCAGTCCAGGCTGAAACCGGTCCACACCGTTGCCGACTGGTTGGCGTTGAACGAGAACACCACCAGCACCACGATTGGCGCGTAGAGGTACAGGTAAAACAGAAAACTGAAGCCGCCGAAACCGGGGAAGTCCTGTACGCCCAGCCCTTTGCGTTTGAAGAGTCCGATCATCACGCAGCTCCTTTGGCGATGCGCTGACGCTCGGCGCGCAGGGCATACACGGTCAGCACCAGCATCACGGCGGCCATCAGCACCAGCGACAGCGCCGCGCCAAACGGCCAGTTACGTGCATCGCTGAACTGCCGGAAGATCAGGTTGCCGAGCATCATTCGCGTGCCGCCGCCGAGCAGTTCCGGGGCAATCATCGCGCCCAGACACGGCACGAAGGTGAGAATGGCACCGGCGAGAATCCCCGGTTTGGCGATGGGCAAAACCACTTTGCGCAAGGTCCGTATACGTCCGGCGTAGAGGTCCTGCGCGGCTTCGAGCAGGCGGATGTCCATCTTTTCCAGCGTTGCGTAGATCGGCAACACCACGAACGGCGCGTAGGTGTAAACCAGTCCCAGCAGCACCGCGCCGTCGGTGTAGAGCAACTGCAACGGTTCGTGAATAACGCCCATGCCCATCAGGCTGTTATTGATCACCCCGGTATTGCGCAGCAGCAGAATCCACGCGTAGGTACGGATCAACAGGTTGGCCCAGAACGGCACGGTGATCAGAAAGATCAGTAAGCCGCGTCGATGCGCCGGCTGCATCGCCAGCCATACGGCGACCGGAAAACCGATCAGCAACGTGATGATCGTGGTCAGCCCGGCGATGCCAACCGAGCGCAGGGCGATGATCAGATACGAGTCGGCAAACGCGAGGCTGTCGTCCAGTTGCCGCTCGAACAGCAGCGAGGTGTAGGCGTCGCTGCTGAAGACTTTGTTGACTCCGCCGTAGGGGTTGGCTTCCATCAGCGAATAGCCGATGACGATCAGGATCGGCACCACCAGAAACAGGCCGATGGCGATCAGCGCCGGGCTGACCCCGAGGAAACTCTGGAAGGCTTTGCGCCGTGCCAGCGCGTTGGCTATCGGTAAGGCGTGCATGGCATTTTCTCCGGCTCAATCGTGCAGGACGCTGGCACTGCCTGGGTCGAACAACAGGCCGGCCTGGGAGTCGACGGCAAAGCGCAGGCTCTGGTCGACGCAATTGGGCGTGCGCACGGTGAGGCGCGAACCATCGCTGAGGCTGACCTGATATTGCAGATCGGTGCCCAGATAGATCTGCGCTTCGATCCGGCAGGGCAGCGCATTTTCGATATTGGCGGGCAGCAGATGCAGGCGCTCCGGGCGTACCGACAAAGTCACGCTGGCGCCGACCTGCACATCGCTGCACGGTTGCGCCGGCAATGGGTGCCCGGCCGGGCCGGCGAACCACGCCTTCCCGTCCTCTACGCGAGTGACGGTGCCTGCGATGAAATTGGTTTCGCCGATGAAGTCGGCGACGAAGCGATTGCGCGGGCGTTCGTAGATGTCTTCCGGGCGGCCAACCTGCTGCACTTCGCCTTCCGAGAGCACGGCAATGCGGTCGGACATGGTCAGCGCTTCTTCCTGGTCGTGTGTGACGAAAATGAAGGTGATGCCGGTCTTGGCCTGAATGGTTTTCAGCTCTTCGCGCATGGCCTGACGCAGCTTGAGATCGAGCGCCGACAGCGGCTCGTCGAGCAGCAGCACTTTCGGATGCGGTGCCAGCGCGCGGGCGAGGGCGACACGTTGCTGCTGACCGCCCGACAGTTGCGCCGGCTTGCGATTGGCGAAGCGTTCCATCTGCACCAGCGCGAGCATCTCGCGCACGCGCTCAGCGATTTGCGCCTTGGTGAGGACTTTGCCCATCGGGTGTGATTCGAGACCGAAGGCCAGGTTCTCGGCGATGGTCATGTGCGGGAACAGCGCGTAATGCTGAAACACCGTGTTGACCGGACGCTGGAATGGCGGGCGTTCAGCGATGTTTTCGCCGTAGAGGAGAATCTCGCCTTCGGTGGGAAATTCGAAACCGGCAATCATCCGCAGCAGCGTGGTCTTGCCGCAGCCGGAAGGGCCGAGAAGGGTGAAGAATTCGTTGTCGCGGATGTCCAGGTCGATGCTTTTCAGTGCCACCGGGCCTGTGTGCGGATCACCGTAAACCTTGCGCACCGAGCGGATCGAGACCGCCAGCGTTTGCAGCGAATGCAGGGCATTCATGCGTTACCTCCGATTCCCCCATTGCTCGCGACGGGCGCTGAAAAGCGTTGCCGGCAGGCCATGGATATTATTTTTTTGGGCAGGATCGAAATTGCGTTCGGGTGTGAAACCAGCTGTTTTTTTGTTCTGCTGTGGCTCGATTATCAGTCAGGGGTTGCGCCGCGCGACACTTCAATTTAAACATGGCAGGTATTAGTTAATTTAACAGCCGAAGGTGCCCGGAATCATGCCCGACCACCGTTTGCCGCCGCTCAATGCGGTACGCGCCTTTGATGCCGCCGCCCGCTTGGGCAGCTATGTCGAAGCCTCGAAAGCGTTGCACGTGACCCAGCCTGCGATTGGTCGCCATGTGAAGTTGCTAGAGGACTGGCTGGGCATTCAACTGTTCGAGCGCACCTCGCGTGGGGTCAACCTGACGCCGGCGGGGGAGAAGTACCACCGCAAGATCAGCGCTGCTTTGCGGTTGATCATCGAGGCGGGCAAAGAGGCGCAGCCCAAGGATGCCGAGCGCTGGTTGCGGATCATGGTGGTGCCGGGTTTTGCCAAGCGCTGGCTGATGCCGCGGATCGAAGCGCTGCGGCATCTGCGCCCGGGACTGAAACTGGCGATCGAGCCGAATTCCACCTTCACCGAAGTGGATGGAAAAACCGCCGATCTGGGCATCGTCTACGGCCTCGACGGACAATATGCCGACTCACGGGAAGCGCTGATCTGCCCACGGGTCTTTCCGATCTGCACGCCGGCGTATCTTGCCAGCATCGCACCGATCAACAGCCCGGCCGATCTGGTCAGCCACGAACTGATCCACGTCGATGACGGCGAATGGTGGAACCTGTGGTTCGCCGCCCACGACCTCGATATCCATCTCAATTCCGACATGCTCTACGTCAACAATGACCACGCGCTGTCAGTCGCCGAGAGCGGGCAGGGCATCGCGCTGGCCAACGAGGTGCTGGTGCGCCATGAGCTCGCCAGCGGCAAGCTGGTGCGAGCGGTCGACGCTCAGGTGAAACTGGAGAGTTATCGGGTGCTGACGCCGTCCGCCGAACTCTCGGCGGATGTGGCGTGGTTTATTCAATGGCTCAAGGCTGAGCTGGAAGCGGATTTCCCCGCCGCAGTGATCAGCTGAGCCGGAAGCGCGCAGTGTTGTCGCTCAGTGCCTTGCTGCCGTGGCTGAGGGTGTCTGCCGCCAGATTCACCGCCCGTGCACCCTCAAGCAAGCGCACGGCCGCCTGATCGACCTGCTGGATATTGCCGCTGACTTCGTCGGCGGTGCTGGCCTGTTCCTCAACCGCCGTGGCGATCTGCGCCAACGTATCAGTGACGCTCTGCACGGCGCTGGCGATTTCGCCCAGGCGTTCGCCGAGCCCGGTGACCGACTCGGCATCGGTTTGCGCCTGACCGCACGCCGCTTCCATCAAACTCACCGCTTCGTTGACCGTGGCGCGCAGGCTGTCGACGGTGCCGGCGATCTGCGCGGTGGACGACTGCGTGCGTTGCGACAGGCTGCGCACCTCATCGGCGACCACGGCAAAGCCGCGTCCCTGTTCACCGGCGCGTGCCGCTTCGATGGCCGCGTTGAGCGCCAGCAGGTTGGTCTGTTCGGCAACGCCGCGAATGGTGTCGACGACCAATTGAATCTGCTGGCCTTGTTCGCTGACCCGGCCCAGCGCCGCTGCGGTGTCGTTGAGGCGTTGATTGAGCTGCTGGATACTCGCTGTGGTGCGCTGACTGTCGCGGCTGCTGTCGGCGGCGATGCGCCGGGTGTGTTGGGCACTGCCGGAAGCCTGTTCGCAACTCTGCGCCACGCCTTGCGACGTCGCGGCCAATTGCGTGGCGGCGGCGGCGATCTGGCTGATCTGCAACTGCTGAGCCTCGACTTCGCCGAGCGCGCCGCTTGAGTGCTCGTTGAGGCTGCGCACCGCGTTGCTCAGTTGCGAGGTTTCGTGATCGACACCGAGCATGCTCGTGCGCAGTTGCACCACGGCAACGTTGAGTGCAGTGCTGATCGCCGCCAGCTCATCGCGTCCCGTCACCGGTACTTGCAGGCTCAGGTTGCCGTCGCGCAAGGCTTCAGCGAGCAGGGTGATGCCGCTGGCACTGCGACGGATCGAGGCTTGCAGACAGACGAACAAGTACAGCGCCGCCAGTAGCAGGCAGCCGAAGATGGCTGCGACGAGGATGAACTGACGAATCGCCGAGCTGTGGTGGGCGTCGAGCCGCTGATCCAGCGACACCAGCGATTGCTGGCGCAGGGCGGCGAGGTCGCTCAACAAGGCGTCGAGGCTGCGCTCGAAGTCTTCCGGTTTGAGGTTGATGCTGCCGCCGAATACGCCGTCATCGAGCACCTTCAGACCGCTGTCGAGGTGTTTGAGGCTGTCGTGGTATTGGCTGGCCCAGCTGTGCTGATCTTTCGGCAGGCGTGCTTCTAGCAGCGTGGCGGTTTTGACCAATTGCTCGCGGGCGTCGCCGATGCGGCTGCGCAGGTCGCGCAACTGCAAACGGCTTTGCAGGGTGAATTGGCCCGAGACGACGGAGGCCTGGCCGACGGCGGCGAGGCGCCCGACGCGTTCAATCAGATCCGGCGCGTGCTGCGTGGAAATCTGTGTCAGCAGATAGGTTTCCAGCCACGGCGCGAGGGTCAGGCGATTGTCCATGACGATCTGTTCGCGCAGCGCTTGCAGGGCGCTGAGGGCACTGGTAAAGCGGTCGTAACCATCCGGCCACCAGCCCACGCCACTGAGGCTTTTCGAGTCCAGACCATTGAGCGCGGTTTGCAGCGCCTGATAACGGCTGAGGGTTTCGCCCTCGGCGCCTTCATTGTTCAGCGCATTGCCCAGGTCTGTGAGGGCTTGCTGCACGGCCGGTTGCACGGCGTCGAACGCGCCCATGGCGGCAAGGGTGGCCGGCGTCGGTTGGCGATTGGTTTCGGTGGCGCGCCAACGGGCAGCTCGGTCACGTTGCGCGGCGAGCAGGTTGTCCAGCGCATCCAGCGCGAGCAATTGGCGAACACCGGCACGTTCGCCGGAAATCAGATTGAGCTTGTCGCGATAATCCTGGCCGATCATCAACAGGCTGCCGGCCAACGGCAGAATGAACAACAAAAACAACAACTGGAATTTACCTGCGAAGCCAAACCGCCCCAGCAATTTGATCCCCGGTGAAAGGAAAGCCTGCATGCCCCATGACTCCTCTGGACACCACGCACCATTGGCGTGCATCGCGGTCGTTCGACGTTGATGTTGTGCCCTGCTAAAAGGCCTCGAAAGTTCACCCTTGCCCGCTCTGTAGGCCGGCTCTGTAGCGAAACTTCCCATTGTTGGTGCCCTTTGTAAGGGCACCGCGTTCAAGGGAAGTAGCAAGGCAAGATTCAGACCATGGCGTTGCGCTATCACTTTTCAGTCGACGACCAGCCAGTTAGTTAGCTGGCTAAGGGGATGGCGCTGGCGCACCGAAAAATGGCACATTGACGCACCTGCCTGCGTGCACCCACCTGCTGTCCGGAAACTCCCATGGCTATCAGCAACGTTCAGACCGCCGCTGCCTCGGCGCCCGCTGCTCCACAAAGCAGTCCATTGGTGATGCGTATCATCGGCGCGGTTGCGCTGGCGCATTTGATCAACGATCTGATCCAGTCGGTCTTGCCGTCGATCTACCCGATGCTCAAGGCCAACTACGGCCTGACGTTTACGCAGGTCGGCCTGATTACCTTGACCTTCCAGCTGACCGCTTCACTGTTGCAGCCGTGGGTCGGCTATCACACGGATCGTCATCCGAAACCGTGGCTGCTGCCGGCGGGCTCGATCTGCACGCTGGTTGGCATCGTGATGATGTCGATGGTCGGCAGTTTTCCGTTGATTCTGCTGGCGGCGGCGCTGATCGGTATCGGTTCCTCGACGTTCCACCCTGAAGCATCCCGGATTGCCCGGCTGGCTTCCGGCGGACGCTTTGGTCTGGCGCAATCGACCTTCCAGGTCGGCGGTAATGCCGGTTCCGCGTTCGGCCCGTTGCTGGCGGCGGCGATCATCATTCCGTTCGGTCAGGGCAATGTGGCGTGGTTTGGCTTGTTCGCGGTGTTTGCACTGTTCGTGCTTTACCGCATCAGTCGCTGGTACGCCCATCATCTGAACCTGTTCAAGCTCAAGGCCGGTCAGGCGGCGACTCACGGTCTGTCGAAGGGCCGGGTGATCAGCGCGTTGGTGGTGCTGGGGCTGTTGGTGTTCTCCAAGTATTTCTACATGGCCAGCCTGACCAGTTACTTCACGTTTTACTTGATCGAGAAGTTCGACCTGTCGGTGGCCAGCTCGCAACTGCACCTGTTCCTGTTTCTTGGCGCGGTGGCGGCAGGCACGTTCTTCGGCGGGCCGATTGGCGACAAGATCGGACGTAAGGCGGTGATCTGGTTCTCGATCCTTGGCGTGGCGCCGTTCACGCTGCTGATGCCCCACGTCGATCTGTTCTGGACCAGTGTCCTCAGCGTGGTGATCGGTTTCATTCTCGCTTCTGCGTTCTCGGCGATTGTGGTGTACGCGCAGGAACTGGTGCCGGGCAATGTCGGGATGATTGCCGGGGTGTTCTTCGGATTGATGTTTGGTTTTGGCGGGATTGGCGCGGCGTTGCTGGGGCATCTGGCGGATATTCACGGGATTGAGTACGTGTATTTCCTGTGTTCGTTCCTGCCACTGTTTGGCGTACTGGCGATTTTCCTGCCGCGCACCAAAAAGGCCTGAGTACACGATTCCACAAGGGAAATTCGTTGGGCCATAAAATTTCAGGCACAAAAAAGCCGCGTATCAGACGCGGCTTTTTCTTGGGTGTATGCTTACACGTTGAAGCGGAAGTGCATCACGTCGCCGTCTTTGACGACGTAATCCTTGCCTTCCAGACGCCATTTACCGGCTTCTTTGGTACCGGCTTCGCCTTTGTACTGGATGAAGTCGTTGTAGGCGATGACTTCGGCGCGGATGAAGCCTTTCTCGAAGTCGGTGTGGATCACGCCAGCAGCTTGTGGCGCGGTAGCGCCGACTTTGACGGTCCAGGCGCGGACTTCTTCGACACCGGCAGTGAAGTAGGTCTGCAGGTGCAGCATTTCGTAACCGGCGCGGATCACGCGGTTCAGGCCAGGCTCTTCCAGGCCCAGGGCCTCGAGGAACATGTCCTTCTCTTCGCCGTCATCGAGCTCGGCGATTTCCGCTTCGATCTTGTTGCAGACCGGAACAACCATGGCGCCTTCTTCTTCGGCGATGGCCTTGACCACGTCCAGGTGCGGGTTGTTCTCGAAACCGTCTTCAGCAACGTTGGCGATGTACATGACCGGCTTGGTGGTCAGCAGGTGGAAACCCTTGATCACGGCCTTTTCGTCAGCGCTCATGTTTTTCATCAGGCTGCGTGCAGGCTTGGCTTCGGTGAAGTGTGCGATCAGTTGCTCCAGCAGAGCTTTCTGAACCACGGCGTCCTTGTCACCACCCTTGGCGTTGCGCGCGACTTTCTGCAGTTGCTTCTCGCAGCTGTCGAGGTCGGCGAAGATCAGTTCCAGGTCGATGATTTCGATGTCGCGTTTCGGATCGACGCTGTTGGAAACGTGGATCACGTTGTCGTCTTCGAAGCAGCGCACGACGTGAGCGATGGCATCGGTTTCGCGGATGTTGGCGAGGAACTTGTTGCCCAGGCCTTCACCTTTCGAGGCGCCAGCCACCAGGCCGGCGATGTCGACGAATTCCATGGTGGTCGGCAGGATGCGCTTCGGATTGACGATGGCCGCCAGCGCTTCCAGACGCGGGTCCGGCATCGGCACGATGCCGCTGTTCGGCTCGATGGTGCAGAAGGGAAAGTTCTCGGCCGCGATACCGGATTTGGTCAGGGCGTTGAACAGGGTGGACTTGCCGACGTTAGGCAGGCCGACGATGCCGCAATTGAATCCCATGGTGTTTCCCCTCGGGTAAAAGTCAGGCCTTCTGGCTGTGCAGGTTTTTCATCGCGCGGTTCCATTCACCGGCGAGGATATCCGGCAGCACGCCGAGGGCAAAGTCGATGCTGGCATCGAGTTTTTCCTGTTCGGCGCGTGGCGCACGACCCAGGACGAAATTTGAAACCATACTGGCGACGCCCGGGTGGCCAATGCCAAGCCGCAGGCGGTAGAACGTATTCTGATTGCCCAGTTGCGCAATGATGTCGCGCAACCCGTTGTGACCGCCATGGCCGCCGCCCTGCTTGAGCTTGGCAACGCCCGGAGGCAGATCGAGTTCGTCATGCGCCACGAGGATTTCTTCAGGCTTGATGCGAAAGAAACCGGCGAGTGCCGCCACGGCCTGGCCGCTGCGGTTCATGTAGGTGGTGGGAATCAGCAGACGAACATCCTGACCCTGATGCGAATAGCGCCCGGTCAGGCCGAAATATTTGCGATCGGCGACAAGGTTGACACCTTGTGCGTCAGCGATGCGCTCAACAAAAAGGGCCCCTGCGTTATGCCGGGTCTGGTCGTATTCAGCGCCTGGATTTCCCAGGCCAACGATCAGTTTGATGGCAGTCACGATAGGGGCCCTTCCTTTGAGTGGTGAGTAACATCGCCGCGATCAGGAGAAGCGGCGAAAGTGGACGAAAAATGCTCATTTACCATGGATGTAAACTCCGCGTTCTCGCCCGCTTTCTCGCTACGTTCCAGTCCGCGATGTTACTGAATCACTCCGACGTTACAGAGTGAATTACTCTGCAGCGCCTTCTTCGGTAGCTTCTGGAGCAACACGTGGAGCGTGGACGTTGGCAACAGCCTTGTCATCGCCGTGTGCCAGAGCAACGAACTCAACACCTTTAGGAGCTTTGAGGTCCGACAGGTGGATGATGGTGCCGATTTCTGCTTTCGACAGGTCGACTTCGATGAACTCAGGCAGGTCTTTAGGCAGGCAGGTCACTTCGATTTCCGAAGTAACGTGCGAAACTTCGCCGCCTTTCTTCACTGGAGCTTCTTCGCCAACGAAGTGCACAGGTACGATCGCGGTCAGTTTCTGACCAGCGACAACGCGCACGAAGTCAGCGTGCAGCACGTGGCCTTTGGCCGGGTGGCGCTGCAGAGCTTTGATGATTACGTTTTGCTTGGTGCCACCAACGTTCAGCTCGATGATGTGGCTGTAAGCCGCGTCGTTTTCGAGCAGTTTGGCAACTTCTTTGGCCAGCATGCTGATGGATTCAGGGGCTTTTTCGCCACCGTAAACAACAGCTGGAACCAGAGCGGCGAGACGACGCAGGCGGCGGCTCGCACCTTTCCCCAGGTCGGAACGCACTTCAGCATTCAGAGTAAATTCGTTCATTTTGTATCTCCAAAATAGCCATGACCGAGTGGCGTTTGCGACCAGCGCCGAACACGGTATGGGCAAAAAAGCCCCGCCCCGGCAGGAATGCCGGGGCGGGGCGCTTTTCGTCAACGAGACATTTCGAGAAGGGCAGGGCCCTTAACGGAACATCGCGCTGATCGATTCTTCATTGCTGATGCGGCGAACCGCTTCGGCAACAACCGGTGCGATATCCAGTTGACGGATACGTGCACAGGCTTGTGCTGCAGCGGACAGCGGGATGGTGTTGGTCACCACCAGCTCGTCCAGCACGGAATTTTCGATATTCTCGATGGCCCGACCCGACAGCACAGGGTGTGTGCAGTAGGCAAAGACCTTGGCTGCGCCATGCTCTTTCAGGGCCTTGGCCGCGTGGCACAGAGTGCCGGCGGTGTCGACCATGTCATCGACCAGAATGCAGGTACGCCCTTCGACGTCACCGATGATATGCATCACTTCAGAGTGATTGGCTTTTTCACGGCGTTTGTCGATGATCCCGAGATCCACGCCCAGGGACTTGGCAACAGCACGTGCGCGCACGACGCCGCCAATGTCCGGAGACACGATCATCAGGTTTTCGAAGCGCTGATCTTCAATGTCATCCACCAGAACCGGGGAGCCGTAGATGTTATCTACCGGAATATCGAAGAAACCCTGAATCTGGTCAGCATGCAGATCAACCGTGAGAACACGGTCGATGCCGACTACGGTAAGCATGTCAGCAACGACTTTCGCGCTGATAGCCACACGTGCGGAACGCGGACGGCGATCCTGACGGGCATAACCAAAATAAGGAATAACAGCAGTGATACGAGTAGCCGAGGAGCGGCGGAAGGCATCAGCCATCACTACCAGTTCCATCAGGTTATCGTTGGTCGGAGCGCAAGTCGGCTGAATAATGAAGACGTCTTTACCGCGAACGTTTTCATTGATCTCGGCAGTAATTTCGCCGTCGGAAAATTTGCCGACAGAGATGTCACCGAGAGGGATATGCAGCTGACGTACAACACGCCGAGCCAGATCGGGGTTAGCATTCCCCGTAAAGACCATCATCTTGGACACGCGCAGTACCTAGAGGCTGAGGGTAACCTGGATGAGTATAGAAAATGGCAGGGGCGGCTGGATTCGAACCAACGCATGGCAGGATCAAAACCTGCTGCCTTACCGCTTGGCGACGCCCCTGTATCTGTTGCTTCAAGTGCCGGGCACTTGGTTCCTTTAGAGCAGACTTTGCAGCTTGCGATGCAACATCGAAACGTTGCTTCCTTTCGCTACAAACCCTGTAAGGGTCTCTGTCAGAAGGGCCGAGACTTTATCAGCTTCAGCTTTGCTTGGGAAGCCCCCAAACACACAACTTCCAGTTCCGGTGAGTTTTGCTTCGGTGAATTTACCTAACAAATCCAATGCGTTACGTACTTCTGGATAACGCCTTGCAACCACCGGCAAGCAGTCATTTCGACTGTTTCCCTCGGGAACGGGGCGCACTTTAATGGGCGGCGTGTTACGTGTCAACAAAGGATCGGAAAAAATTTCTGCCGTACTTACAGATACTTGCGGTACGAGCACCAGATACCACGGTTCTTCGGGATCGACCGGGGTGAGTTTCTCGCCCACGCCCTCGGCAAAAGCCGCGTGGCCACGGACGAAAACCGGAACGTCGGCACCGAGAGACAAACCCAAAGTGGCCAGGCGATCTTCATCCCAATCCAGCTGCCACAAATGATTCAGACCGAGCAACGTGGTCGCCGCATTCGAGCTGCCGCCACCAATGCCGCCGCCCATGGGCAGAACCTTGTCGATCCAGATATCGATGCCGAGTGCGCAACCGGATTGCGCCTGCAGCATTTTCGCTGCGCGCACGATCAGGTTGCTGTCATGTGGCACACCTTCGAATTCTGTGTGCAAGCGGATCACGCCGTCATCACGCACGGCAAAAGTGATTTCATCGCCATAATCGACAAACTGAAACAGCGTCTGCAGCTCGTGATAACCGTCTTCGCGGCGCCCGAGAATGTGCAGCATCAGGTTGAGTTTGGCCGGCGAGGGCAGGGTCAGGCGTGCAGCGGTCATGGGTTATTGCCCCAGCTTGCGTGGCTGCCAGGTCTTGATCACCAGCGTCACGTCCAGGTCTGTGCCGTGCAGCTTGATGCGCTCGGGCAGCCAATAACCATTCTGTTCGGTGTAAGCGGTGTATTCGACTTTCCAGCCATCCTGTTCAAGGTTGGCCAGGCGACTGTCCGCATCCAGATTCAGGCGACTTTTGCTGTTCGGCGCCGGCAGGCCGCGCACCCACCAGGCCAGATTCGACACCGGCAGTTTCCAGCCGAGCTGTTCTTCGAGCAGCGCTTCCGGCGACTCGGAGTCATAGCGGCCCTGGTTGGCAACTTCCAGCGACACTTTGCCCGGACGCCCGGTCAGGCGCGCGGCGCCACGACCCAGCGGGCCGGACAGGCGAATGTCGTAATAGTCCTGACGCTGCAGCCAGAACAGCGTGCCGCTACCGGAATCCTTCGGTGCGCGGATGCCGATCTTGCCGTCGATCTGCCAGCCGTCCAGGCCGGTCAGCTGTTGTTTGTTCGCCGCCCATTGAGCCGGACTGCCGTGGCCCTCGACGGATTCGCGAGCGCCGAAACCCGCGCAACCGGCGAGCAGGGCGATGAAGCTGAAGACAATAACGTGGCGCAAAAACATGGTTTAAAGAGTCTCGGAACCGGTCAGGCGCTTGATGGTGCTGCGCAGAATGGTGCTGTCGGGCTGATCCTTGAGGAATTTGCCCCAGATTTGTTTGGCTTCACGCTGATTGCCCTTGGTCCACAACACCTCACCGAGGTGAGCGGCGACTTCGTGATCAGGGAAACGCTCCAGTGCCTGACGCAGATACTTCTCGGCGTCGTCCAGGTTGCCCAGGCGGTAATTCACCCAGCCGAGGCTGTCGAGTACTGCCGGGTCTTCCGGATTGATCTGGTGCGCCTGCTCAATCAACGCTTTGGCTTCAGCGTAGCGGGTCGTTCGGTCAGACAGGGTGTAACCCAAGGCGTTCAGTGCCATGGCGTTGTCCGGATCACGCTTGATGATCAGGCGCAGATCTTTCTCCATCTGCGCGAGGTCATTGCGTTTTTCCGCAAGCATCGCCCGGGTGTACAGCAGATTCAGATCGTCCGGGTATTGCTGTAACGCTTGCTGCAAGACTTTCCAGGCCTTGTCCTCTTGTTTGTTGGCCGCCAAGGTTTCCGATTCGATCAGGAACAACTGGATCGCGTAATCCGGTTGTTCATCACGCTGGGCGGCCAGTTTGCTTTGCGCCTCGGCCGTCCTGCCGTTGTCCATCAGGATGTCGGCCTGACGCAACTGCGCCGGCAGATAGTCGTTGCCCGGACCGACCTGGGCGTACTCGATGAGGGCGCCTTGCGGGTCGTTGCGTTCTTCGGCGATGCGCCCCAGGTTCAGGTGCGCGGAATCGACGTGACTTTCGCGGGCGATCAAATCTTCCAGATAACCCTTGGCCTCGTCCCAGGCTTTGGCTTCCAGGCAGACCAGGGCCAGGGAGTAACGCAGTTCGTCGTCTTCCGGGTATTGCTGAACGAGGCTGGAAAACTCGGTCTTGGCGTCGTCCATCCGGTCCTGTTCGACCAGCATGCGCGCGTAAGTCAGGCGCAGGCGTTTGTCGTCCGGGTATTTCTTGATGCTTTTTTGCAACAGCGGCAGCGCTTCGTCGCCACGGTTCAGCAATTGCAGCAGACGCGCGCGCAGCAGAATCGGCGCGATCTCGCCTTCTTCCGGTGGATGGTCTTCGAGCAATGCCAGTGCGGCTTTATTGTCGCCATCCTGTTGCAACAGCAGGGCCTTGCCGAAAATCAGCTGGCTGTTGTTCGGATGGCGTTGCAGCAAGCGGTCGAAACTTTTCATCAGGCCGTTGCGGGTTTCCTGATCGGTGTCAGCGGCCGACAGTGCGAGAAAGTCGAAATGGGTGTCGCCCTTGCCCTGCAGGACTTTCTCCATATAGACCATCGAGTCGTCGTAACGCCCGGCACGGGCCAGTTGCACGGCGGCGGCGCGTTGCGCTTCGAGGTCTTCCGGGGCGTTTTTCGCCCAGATCAGCGCGGTATCGAGGGCCGGTTGATCGGCGCCCAGATATTCGGCAATACGGAATGCACGCTCGGAGATGCCCGGGTCCTGGGTGTTGATGGCCTGGGTCACGTAATTATCCAGGGCAATGTCGAAACGATTGCGCTGGCCGGCGAGTTCGGCGCTCAACAGGCTGAAAACGGTTTCCTCGCTGAACGAGCTGTAAACCTTGGGCTTTTCAGGCGCGGGCGTGGTGTCTTCGACCGGCGGCGTACCGTCCGGCGACACGGGGGCCAAGGCCTGGCAGCCGCTGAGGAAGACAAAAGCGAGGAGCAACGCGGAAGATCTATTCATATAGGAGAAGGACGACTAACCTGCGGTCGGATCATCATGACACAAGCCTTCGACCAAACATAACCGAGACTCAATTGTGCCCATTATAGGGGCTGACGATTGGGACAATAGTCAGCGGTAGTTGTTCTGAATCTTTCGAAGTAGGACAATTGCCGGCTTCACGTCACCATCAGCGACCTTGAATGGCCTTCCTTGCACTCGGTATCAACCACAAGACTGCTTCAGTAGACGTCCGCGAGCGCGTGGCGTTTACTCCTGAACAGCTGGTGGAGGCCTTGCAGCAGCTCTGCCGACTGACCGACAGCCGCGAAGCTGCGATCCTCTCCACCTGCAATCGCAGCGAGCTTTATATAGAACAGGATCAGCTTTCTGCCGATATCGTGCTGCGCTGGCTGGCCGACTATCACCATTTAAGTCTCGATGAGCTGCGCGCGAGTGCTTATGTGCATGAAGATGATGCGGCAGTTCGTCACATGATGCGTGTCGCCTCCGGGCTCGACTCGCTGGTGCTGGGCGAACCGCAGATTCTTGGTCAGATGAAGTCGGCCTATGCCGTGGCCCGCGAGGCCGGCACCATCGGGCCGCTGCTGGGGCGGTTGTTTCAGGCGACATTCAATGCCGCCAAACAGGTGCGCACCGACACCGCGATTGGTGAAAACCCGGTGTCCGTTGCGTTTGCTGCGGTCAGCCTGGCCAAACAGATTTTCAGTGATTTGCAACGCAGTCAGGCCCTGCTGATAGGCGCCGGCGAGACCATCACCCTGGTCGCCCGCCATCTGCATGAACTGGGGGTCAAACGCATCGTCGTCGCCAACCGCACGCTTGAGCGCGCCAGTCTGCTCGCCGAACAGTTCGGCGCCCACGCGGTACTGCTGTCGGACATCCCGGCAGAACTGGTGCGCAGCGACATCGTCATCAGCTCGACCGCCAGTCAGCTGCCGATCCTTGGTAAGGGCGCGGTCGAGAGCGCACTGAAGCTGCGCAAGCACAAACCGATTTTCATGGTCGACATTGCGGTTCCCCGCGATATCGAGCCGGAAGTCGGCGAGTTGGACGACGTTTACCTCTATAGCGTCGACGATCTCCACGAAGTGGTCGCCGAGAACCTCAAGAGCCGTCAGGGGGCAGCCCAGGCCGCAGAAGAGATGGTCTCGGTCGGCGCCGACGATTTCATGGTGCGCCTGCGCGAACTGGCGGCGGTCGACGTGCTCAAGGCCTATCGTCAGCAGAGCGAACGCCTGCGTGACGAGGAACTGCAAAAAGCCCTGCGTCTGTTGGCCAACGGCGGCAATGCCGAAGACGTGCTCGGGCAACTGGCCCGTGGCCTGACCAATAAACTGCTGCATGCTCCAAGCGTGCAGTTGAAAAAGCTTTCTGCCGAAGGCCGCCTCGATGCGCTGGCCATGGCCCAGGAACTCTTTGCCCTAGAGGGCTCACCGGATAGCTTTTCGGATAAAAAATCGCAATGAAAGCGTCACTGCTCAATAAGCTGGACATCCTCCAGGACCGTTTCGAGGAACTGACCGCGTTGCTCGGCGACGGCGAAGTCATTTCCGATCAGACTAAATTTCGCACCTATTCCAAGGAATACGCCGAGCTGGAGCCGGTGGTACAAGGCTATAAAAAGCTGCTCGGCGTACAAAGCGATCTTGAAGGCGCGCAGGCGCTACTCAAGGACAGCGACCCGGACATGCGTGAAATGGCCGTGGAAGAAGTCCGTGAAGCCAAGGAATTGCTGATCACGCTGGAATCCGATCTGCAGCGCATGCTGTTGCCCAAAGATCCCAACGACGGTCGTAACGTGTTCCTCGAAATCCGCGCCGGCACCGGTGGCGACGAGGCGGCGATCTTCTCCGGCGATCTGTTCCGTATGTACTCGCGTTACGCCGAGCGCCGTGGCTGGCGTGTGGAGATCCTCTCGGAAAACGAAGGCGAACACGGCGGCTATAAAGAAGTCATCGCCCGCATCGAAGGCGACAACGTTTACGGCAAGCTCAAATTCGAATCCGGCGCGCACCGCGTACAGCGTGTACCCGCCACCGAATCCCAGGGTCGTATCCACACCTCGGCCTGCACCGTGGCAGTGTTGCCCGAGCCTGACGAGCGCGAAGCCATCGAGATCAACCCGGCGGATTTGCGCGTCGACACGTTCCGCTCCTCCGGCGCTGGTGGTCAGCACGTCAACACCACCGACTCGGCGATCCGCATCACGCACATCCCGACCGGCACCGTCGTCGAGTGTCAGGAAGAACGTTCCCAGCACAAGAACCGTGCCCGGGCCATGGCTTGGCTGTCGGCCAAGCTCAACGATCAACAAACCGCAGCGGCGGCGAATGCCATCGCCAGCGAGCGTAAATTGCTGGTCGGTTCCGGCGACCGCTCCGAGCGTATCCGCACCTACAACTTTGCCCAGGGCCGGGTCACCGACCATCGCGTCAACCTGACCCTGTATTCGCTGGATGAAATCCTTGCCGGTGGCGTTGAAGCGGTCATCGAGCCGTTGCTGGCCGAATACCAGGCTGACCAACTCGCTGCAATAGGTGAATAAATGACCATCATTGCCAGCCTGTTGCGTGCCGCTGAATTGCCCGACTCGCCCACCGCGCGTCTGGACGCCGAATTGCTCCTCGCCGCCGCCTTGGGCAAGTCGCGCAGCTTTCTGCACACCTGGCCCGAGCGCATCGTGCCGAGTGAAGCGGCGCTGACCTTCGCCGAGTACCTGCAACGTCGTCGTGGCGGCGAGCCGGTGGCTTACATTCTCGGTCAGCAGGGGTTCTGGAAACTCGATCTGGAAGTCGCGCCGCACACATTGATTCCGCGTCCCGACACCGAACTGCTGGTCGAAGCGGCGCTCGAGTTGCTGCCCGCGACCCCGGCCAAAGTGCTCGACCTCGGCACTGGCAGTGGCGCGATAGCTCTCGCCCTGGCCAGCGAACGTCCGGCGTGGAAAGTTACCGCTGTGGATCGCGTGCTCGAAGCCGTCGCATTGGCCGAGCGCAATCGCCAGCGTCTGCATTTGAACAACGCCACGGTGCTGAGCAGTCATTGGTTCAGCGCGCTGGAAGGTCAGCGTTTTCAGTTGATCATCAGCAACCCGCCGTACATTGCTGCCGCCGATCCGCATCTGGTTGAGGGCGATGTGCGTTTCGAGCCGGCCAGCGCCTTGGTCGCCGGGAAAGACGGGCTCGACGATCTGCGGCTGATCGTCGCCCAGGCCCCGGAGTATCTGGAAGCAGGCGGCTGGCTGATGCTTGAACACGGCTATGATCAAGCCGAAGCCGTGCGCGATCTGTTGCTGACTCGCGGTTTCGAAGAAGTCCACAGCCGCACCGATCTGGGCGGTCATCAACGCATCAGTCTGGGGCGCCTGCCGTGCTGAATGATCAGGAATTGCTGCGTTACAGCCGGCAGATTCTCCTGCAACACATCGACATCGACGGTCAGTTGAAGCTCAAGGGCAGTCGGGTGTTGGTCGTCGGCCTCGGCGGTCTCGGCGCTCCGGTTGCCTTGTACCTGGCGGCGGCGGGTGTCGGTGAGCTGCACCTGGCGGATTTCGACACGGTCGATCTGACCAACCTGCAGCGCCAGATCATCCACGACACCGACAGTGTCGGCATGAGCAAGGTCGACTCGGCGCTCAAGCGTCTGGGCGCGATCAATCCCGAAATCCAGCTGATTGCCCATCGTCAGGCACTGGACGAGGACTCCCTCGCCGCTGCCGTGTCTGCGGTGGATCTGGTGCTCGACTGTTCGGATAATTTTTCCACCCGCGAGGCGGTCAATGCGGCGTGCGTGGCGGCGCAGAAACCTTTGGTCAGCGGCGCGGCGATTCGTCTGGAAGGGCAACTGTCGGTGTTCGACCCAAGGCGTGCCGAGAGCCCTTGCTATCACTGCTTGTACGGTCACGGCAGCGAAGCCGAACTGACCTGCAGCGAGGCGGGCGTGGTCGGGCCGCTGGTCGGTCTGGTCGGCAGCCTGCAGGCGCTGGAAGCCTTGAAGGTTCTCGTAGGCTTTGGCGAACCTCTGGTGGGCCGACTGTTGTTGATCGATGCGCTGGGTTCGCGCTTCCGTGAACTGCGGGTCAAGCGTGATCCGGGCTGCAGCGTCTGTGGTCCGCGCCATGCGTGAAGCGCCGATAGGCGTGTTCGATTCCGGTGTCGGCGGCTTGTCGGTACTGGCAGAAATCCAGCAATTGTTGCCCAACGAATCGCTGTTGTACGTGGCCGATTGCGGGCACATTCCCTACGGTGAGAAGACCCCGGAGTTCATCCGCCAGCGATGCAGTGTGATGGCCGGTTTTTTCCGCGAGCAGGGCGCCAAGGCGTTGGTACTCGCCTGCAATACCGCCACGGTGGCCGGCGTGGCCGATCTGCGTCGCGATTACCCCGAGTGGCCGATTGTCGGGATGGAGCCGGCGGTCAAGCCTGCCGCCGCCGCAACCCGGAGCGGTGTGGTCGGCGTGCTCGCCACCACAGGCACGTTGCAGAGTGCCAGGTTCGCGGCCTTGCTTGATCGCTTTGCCACGGATGTACGCGTGATCACCCAACCGTGTCCCGGTCTGGTCGAGCTGATCGAAAACGGTGATCTGCACAGTCCCGAGCTTCGCCTGTTGCTGCAAGGCTACGTTGACCCGCTGCTGGACAGCGGCTGCGACACCATCATTCTGGGCTGCACGCACTATCCATTCCTCAAGCCGTTGCTCAGGTCGATGATCCCCAAGGACATTAGCCTGATCGATACCGGCGCCGCCGTGGCGCGCCAACTGCAAAGGTTGCTGGCCGAGCGCGAGCTGCTTTGCGAAACGTCGAACCGACCGGTCAGATTCTGGACCAGCGCCGATCCGCAGTACTTTAAGAACATCCTGCCGCTACTGGGGCAAACAGCAGGCGAAGTGCAAAAATTCAGCTTGTAAAAAAAATGTGAAAAAACTAAAAAACAGCTGAACTTCTAATCAAGCGCTAGCTTCTATAGCGATGAGTTATCTAGAAAACCAAACGTTCGTTCCGGAAAAGGAAGTTTCAAAGTGAAGCGACTATTCTGCTTGGCCGCGATTGCGGCCGCACTGATGGGGCAAAGTATTACCGCGCAAGCTGCAGGTGTTGAATTTGCAGTGGGTGCAACCAGCGATTCGACTATGACCTACCGCTTGGGCATGAATTTCGATTGGGACAAAAGTTGGCTGCAGAGCGACGTGGGTCGCCTGACCGGTTACTGGAGCGGGGCTTACACTTACTGGGAAGGTGACAAGACTTCCAGCAACAACAGCCTGTCGTTCTCGCCCGTGTTCGTTTATGAGTTTGCCGGTCAGTCGGTGAAACCGTATATCGAAGCGGGGATCGGCGTAGCGGCGTTCAGCAATACCAAATACGAATCGAACAACCTCGGTGGCTCTTTTCAGTTTGAAGACCGTATCGGGTTTGGTCTGCGTTTCAACGGTGGGCATGAAGTCGGTATCCGTGCGACGCACTACTCCAACGCCGGCCTGGCCAGCGACAACGATGGCGTAGAAAGTTACGCGCTGCATTACACGATGCCGCTGTAACTGCCAAAAACTTTATCCCTGTGGGAGCGAGCCTGCTCGCGAATGCTATTTCATATTCAACGAAGATGTTGAATATGAAATGCCGCTTTCGCGAGCAGGCTCGCTCCCACATTTGGTTTTGGCTGTCTTCAGAATCAGCGGTAGGCGGTCGTGATGCCTTTGCGTTCTTCAATGCATTCCGGCGCACCCATTTCAAACTCGCGGCAGATCAGCGGACGTTTTTCGTAGATCGTGCACATCATCGTGTCGCGATCCAGCGCCGCGCACCAGCCGTCGTCCAGACGCAGCATGACTTCGCCGCCCCATTCATCGGTATCGATAAAGCGATCAGGCACGCCAGTGTCGGTGATCAGCATCACTTCGAGCTGGCAGCAGCATGCGGCACAGGTCGAACACGTGACGACCGGTTCGCTGATTTGCTGGTGGGGAATGGTTTTCATGGCGGCAGTGTAAGGCAGTGTTCGCCGGGTGTGTGAAAGGTCTGACGGACGCTCAGTGAGCCAGACGTCGCGCCATCGTGTGCAGCAGCGGAAACAGCAACGCCCAGAGCAGGCCGAGGCCGATCAGGGTGGCTGAGTCACCGTAGGGAAATTGCACCCCGGCCAGTCGCCCGCCCCCGTAATACGACAGCGCGCCGCCGATGGCACCGAGCCCGCTCGCCAGCCACCAAGGCTTTGCGCTCCACGCCAGGCAATGGCGCAACGTGGTGGCGAGCAATGCCCAAAGCAGCATCAGCCACAACGGAATCAGCGGCGACTGATCCTGAAACTCGAACACCCCGGCCGCGCGCAGAACGCTGTCGACCGCGGTGCCGACGATCACCACGCCGAGTATCAAACGGCCTTCCGCCGCCCAACTGCTTATCCAGCGCAAGTGAATCACCAGCACTGCCAGCGCCAGCAGCAACCACAAACTGTCGCCGCCGAGCACGCAGGTCAGCCAGCCGATCTGGAACAGCACGGCGTTGGCGCAACGCTCAAGCATCGAAGCGCCCAAGCAGTGGCGCGTTCATCGCCCCGGGTTTGGCCAGCAGCAGTTGCGCAGTGCCGATGGTGCGTTCGAGGAACCCGCCCTCGCAGTAACACAGGTAAAACTCCCACAGCCGCAGGAAGTAATCGTCGTAGCCCAACTCGCTCAAGCGACTGTGGGCACGGCGAAAGTTCTCATGCCACAGGCGCAAGGTGCGCGCGTAATGCAGGCCGAAATCTTCCATGTGCAGCAGATTCATGTCGGTGTCGCGGCCGACCACTTCGAGCATCTTCTGCACGCAGGGCAGGGCGCCGCCGGGGAAGATGTAACGCTGGATGAAGTCGACGCTTCGCTTGGCTTGCTCATAGCGCTGCTCGCGGATGGTGATCGCCTGGATCAGCATCAAGCCGTTGCTCTTGAGCAACTGGGCACATTGCTTGAAGTAGGTGGGCAGAAAGCGATGGCCGACCGCTTCGATCATCTCGATGGACACCAGTTTGTCGTACACGCCGGTGAGGTCGCGGTAGTCCTTGAGCAGCAGCGTGACCTGATTCTGCAGGCCTGATTGTTCAATGCGCTGTGCCGTATAGGCGTACTGCTCTTTCGAAAGGGTCGTGGTAGTGACGCGGCAACCGTAATGTTGCGCGGCGTAAAGCGCCATGCTGCCCCAACCGGTGCCGATCTCCAGCAGATGGTCGTCGGGTTTGAGCGCGAGTTTCTGGCAGATCCGCTCGAGTTTGTTCAGTTGCGCCTGTTCCAGGGAGTCTTCGGGGCTGAGGAACTGCGCCGCCGAATACATCATGGTCGGGTCGAGAAACTGCTCGAACAGATCATTGCCGAGGTCGTAGTGCGCCGCGATGTTTTTCTGCGAGCCTTTGCGCGTGTTGCGGTTGAGCCAGTGCAACCCCTGCACCAGCGGCCGACCGAGACGGGCCAGGCCACCTTCCATCGCATCGAGCACGTCCAGATTGCTGACGAACACGCGCACCACTGCAGTCAGATCCGGGGAGCTCCAATAACCATGGATGAACGCTTCGCCGGCACCAATCGAGCCATTGCTGGCGACCATGCCCCAGACCGCGGCATCGTGTACGTGAACCTCGCCGAGCAACACACTGCCGGGCATGCCGTACAACATGCGTTCGCCCTCTTCGATCACCGCCAGTTGGCCGTGTTTGAGTTGAGCCAACTGGCGTAACACGCCCCGGCGCAGCAGTGATCCGGTGAAACCGTTGGTGCTGAGCCGACTAACCGACAGGCTAGAGGATTTCATGGCGGGGCTCCTTGGGAGAGACAGTCGCGGTTTGGAAGCTGCCGTCGGCAACACGATGAGCAAAGAACGGAGCTCGCTTGAGTACTAGCCGCAGGGCCTGCCAATAAATGGCTAGCGCGGTTTTTGCGGTCATCCACGGGAAGCGTCGTAAATACCGGTGCAGACTGCGGCGGTCGAGCGCCTCGCGTTGCAGATTGAGGGTGGCGTCGAACAGCTTGTGCTCGCCCTGCCAGTCAGCCATGTGCACGCCGAGGGTTTGCGCGGCGGGACTGAAACTCATGCGGTATTCGAGATCTCTGGGCAGAAACGGCGAGACATGAAAGGCCTTGGTCACTGCGAAATGCTGGTAAGCGTCCTGCCGATCGGCCGGCGCTCGAGCCGGCAGCACGTAGTGATAATGCTCACCCCAGGGCGTGTTGGTGACCTCACAGACAATCGCCGCCAGTTGCCCGTCCGCTTCGTGGCAGTAGAAAAAACTCACCGGATTGAACGACAGTCCCCAACTGCGCGCCTGGGTCAGCAGGCAGATCGTTCCTTGCGGTTCATGGCCGATGGCGGCAGCGACTTGCTGGCGCACCGCATCGATCAGGCGGATGCCACGACCGGTATAGGTTTTCAGGTAATCAGTCTCGCGGAAGGAGAATGGCGCGAAGCGGCTGCGCCCGGCCAGCGCGGACAATTGCAGGACGGTATCCTGCTCGCTCAGGTCGAGGTAGAGCAGGCCGATCCGGTAGCGGAATTCATGCCGGCGTGGCGAAAAACGCCGATGGCCGATCCAGCCGCTGTACAGGGCGCTGTTCATAGGCTTTCCCCGAACGACGCGGCCACGCGCAAGCCGCTGACGACGCCGTCTTCATGGAAGCCATTGGCCCAGTAGGCGCCGCAAAAGTGGCTGTGCTGGACGCCGTCGAGTTCGGCCCAGCGGTTTTGCGCGGCCACTGCAGCGAGGCTGAATTGCGGGTGGGCGTAGGTGTATCGGGCGAGCACTTTCAGCGGGCTGATGCCGGCGCTTTGATTGAGGCTGACGCAGAACGTGGTGTCACTCTCAATTCCCTGAAGGATGTTCATGTTGTACGTCACCGCCGCCTGCGTATGCCCGGAACCGCCGAGGCGATAGTTCCAGCTCGCCCACGCCAGTTTGCGGCTCGGCAACAGGCGTGTGTCGGTGTGCAGCACCACGTCATTGTCGGCGTAGGGCAGGGCGCCGAGGATGGCGCGTTCGGCATCGCTCGGGCTGGCCAGCAGTTGCAGGGCCTGATCGCTGTGGCAGGCGAACACGACCTTATCAAAGTGTTCCAGCCCCGCCGGGCTGTGGATAACCACGCCATGTTCGTTGCGATCCACACGGGTCACCGGGCAGTTCAGGCGAATCCGCTCTTTGAACGACGCGGTCAGTGGCTCGATATAGGCGCTGGAGCCGCCCTCGATGACTTGCCACTGCGGACGATCACTGACTGACAGCAAGCCGTGGTTCTTGAAGAACCGCACGAAAAACTGCAGCGGGAAATTCAGCATTTGCGCCATCGGCATCGACCAGATCGCCGCGCCCATCGGCACAATGTAATGCAGGACGAAGCGCTCGCCGTAGCCGCCGGCCTTGAGATAAGCGTCGAGGGTGGTGTCGGGGGCAATGCGCAGTTCGGCGAGGTCGCGCTGGGCTTCTTTGTTGAAGCGCAGGATGTCGCGCAACATGCCCCAGAAGCCCGGCGAGAACAGATTGCTGCGCTGGGCGAACAGGCTGTTGAGGTTATTGCCGTTGTATTCCAGGCCAGAGTCGGGGTCGGTCACCGAAAAACTCATCTCGGTCGGCTTGAAAGTCACCCCAAGCTGACCCAGCAGGCGAATGAAGTTCGGGTAGGTCCAGTCGTTGAACACGATGAAACCGGTGTCGATCGCATACTCGCAATTGTCCACCGCCACCCGCACAGTGTGCGTGTGGCCGCCGACCCAGTCGCTGGCCTCGAACACCGTGACGTCATGCCGGCGATTGAGCAGGTAGGCGCAAGTGAGCCCGGCGATCCCGCTGCCGATGATGGCGATTTTCATGTCACGTCCGTCATCGGTGGCGGCTTGCGCACCATGCGCCGGCCTATCGCCAGTTGCGCGCGGGCGGGCAGTTTCGACAGCGGCCACAAGGCCGCCATGAACAGTGCCGGAAAGGCGATCTCCAGTGGTCGATCCTTGAGCTTGGCGAAGATGTGCCGCGCGGCTTTATCCACAGGCCAGCTGAGCGGCATCGGGAAATCATTCTTGGCCGTCAGTGGTGTCTCGACGAATCCAGGGCTGACGACGGTGACTTCGATGCCCTCATCCGCCAGATCGATGCGCAACGATTCGAACAGGTAACGCAGGCCGGCTTTCGAGGCGCCGTAGGCTTCGGCCCGTGGCAGTGGCAGATAGGTGACCGAGCTGGCCACGCCGATCAGGTGCGGCGCCGTGCCTTTGCGCAACAGCGGCAGCGCGGCTTCGATGCAATAGCTGCTGGCGAGCAGGTTGGTGCGCACCACGTGCTCGATGATCGAGGCATCGAACTGCTTGGCGTCGACATATTCGCAAGTGCCGGCATTGAGGATCACGCTGTCCAGCGAGCCCCAGACCTCGGTGATCTGTTCGCCGATTTCGCGCACGGTCTGGCTGTTGGTCAAATCTCCCGGCACTACCAGGACTTGCCCCGGGTAGCGTTGCGACAAGACTTTCAGTACCGCGACTTGACGGGAACTGACCGCCAGAAGGGCACCGGTTTTCAGAATTTCCTCAGCCAGTGCCGCGCCGATGCCACTGCTGGCACCGGTCAGCCAATAACGCCGTGGAGGTGTACGACTCATCCCATTCTCCTTTTCAGCCAGGCGATTACCCGGCCCAATATTGGCAAGTGTTCATACAGCAGCGCCCCGGCATCGAAATAATCCCGATGGCGATAAACCTTGTCCCGCCAGAGCAGGTGCGAGCAGCCGCCAACACTTATTTCCCGACCTCCGGCCAGACGCGGATGGCGATAGCTCATGACCCAGCGCAGGTAGCCTTCGCCTTCGCGGATCTGGTCATAACCGTGGAAGTCAAAGCGCAGTTCGCTGACGTTGGCGTACAGCTCACTGAAGTAATCGCGCAATTGCGCCAACCCCTGAACTTCGTGCAAGGGGTCGGTGAAGTGAATGTCTTCGCTGTACAGCTCGCCCAGGCGTTGCAGGTTGTCTTTGTTCAACGCTGAAAATTGCCGGGCGAAGTTGCTCAGGAATTCACTCATGATCGCCTCCTGCCGGTTGCCGGGAGGGCAGGTTCTTGAAGGCTGCCAGCGCCCGTTCCCGGGAGGCGCCAAGGTTGACGATGGGGGCGGGATAATCCGCCACGCCGAACAGCCCGCCGGCGCCGGCGGGGTTGTGCACTTCCTTTTTGTTCAGCCCGGCCAGTTCAGGCAGCCAGTGCTTGATGAACAGGCCTTCGCTGTCGAATTTCTCCGACTGGCTCAGCGGATTGAAGATGCGGAAGTACGGCGCCGAATCGGTGCCCGTCGACGAACTCCATTGCCAGCCACCGTTGTTGGCCGCGAGATCGCCATCGATCAAGTGACGCATGAAAAACCGCTCGCCTTCGCGCCAGTCGATCAACAGGTTCTTGGTCAGGAACATCGCCACCACCATGCGCAGGCGATTGTGCATCCAGCCGGTTTCGAGCAATTGGCGCATGGCCGCATCAATGATCGGTAACCCGGTGCGCGCCTCTTGCCACGCGGCGAGATCCTGCGGTGCGTGGCGCCAGGCGAGCGCTTCGGTTTCCGGGCGGAAGGCGCGATGACGCGACACCCGGGGATAGCCGACCAGAATGTGTTTGTAGAACTCGCGCCACAACAGCTCGTTGATCCAGGTAACGGCGCCGACCTTGCCACTTTCGAATTCGCCCTGATTGCTCTGTAGAGCAGCGTGCAGGCATTGGCGCGGCGAAATCACTCCGGCGGCGAGATAGGCGGAAAGCTGACTGGTGCCGGGCTTGGCCGGGAAATCGCGTTCGTTGCGGTAATAGTCGATCTGCGCGTCGGTAAAGGTGTCGAGGCGGCGGCGGGCTTCCTGCTCACCGGCAGGCCAGAGCTTGCGCAGCGACTCGCTCGGCGTGGCGAAGCCCTCGATGGCATCGGGAATCGGATCGCTTTCGACGGGTAGCACGTTTTGCTTTGCCGCCGCTTTTACCAACGCCGGCACCGAGCGATGCAGGCGTTCGTAGCAGACCTTGCGGAACTGGCTGAACACCTGGAAGTAGGTGCCGGTCTTGGTCAGCACCGTGCCGGGTTTGAACAGCAACTGATCAAGATAACTGTGAAACTCGATGCCTTCAGCTTTCAGTGTCTCGGCAACGGCGTGATCGCGACGACTTTCATGAATGCCATATTCCTCGTTGACGTGAACCGCCACGACCTGCAATTGCCGGCACAGCTTGAGCAGTTCTGCCGCCGCCTGATCCCAGCGCGGGGCCGTGCGGATCAGCAGCGGAATATTCAATGCGCCGAGGCTTTTGCTCAGTTCTCGCAGGTTGCGCAACCAGAAGTCGATCTTGCACGGCGCATCGTCATGTTCCTGCCATTGCTGCGGACTCAACAGATACACCGCGACCGTCGGGCCGCGTGCAGCAGCGGCGGCGAGGGCGGTGTTGTCGTGTTGGCGCAAATCGCTGCGCAGCCAGATCAGTTGCATGAGATTGAATCCATCATCAAATCAACCCACGCTGAACGAGTGCCTGGTGCGCTGAAAGCAGATCTTCAGCCAGGTACAAATCAGCGATCTCGGTAGTACTTGCGGACAACTCGGCGTGGTGGATGCATACCGTTGATCCGACGATCAACGTCGGGCAGGTGATGCCCGTCAGCAATTTCGGCAACTGACCAGGCTGCATGGCTCTGCTGGAATACAGCAGTACGCCACGGGCTTGCAGGTGTTCGACTGCCAGCGCGAGTTCTCCGGTCGGCAGCGGCCAGTCGAACACCTGCACCGGGCAATCGGCGCTGCTGATCAGCCACGCGCATAGCCACAGATGAGGTTCCAGTGGCAGGTCGGAGTGATTGATCAACAGCAGCGGCGCGGCATGCAACTGTCGATTGTTATGGTAGATGCGTGCGCCAAATTTGCTGCGCAGCCAGGAGAAAAAGAATGCACGTTCCATCTGCGCGCCGAACTGGCCTCGCCAGCGTTGTTCCAGGTCAGAAAGCAGCGGCAGGAGCAATTGTTCGCAGAGCGTGCGCGGCGGGTAGAGCGCCATCGCTTGATTGACGCTGTCGTCGAGTCCGCGTTCATCGAGGCGGGTGATGCTGGCGAGCAAGGTCTGACGCAACATCTGCCAATCGTTCGCCACGGCTTCGTTGAAGGCTTGCGGGGTGTCGAGCAACGGCTTGACCTGACTGACGGCCACGCCCCGGTTGAGCCAAGTGAGAATGGTCAGGATGCGCTGAACATGTTCTGCCGAGTACAGGCGATGGCCCTTGGGCGTGCGTTGCGGCACAACCAGCCCGTAGCGGCGTTCCCACGCACGCAGGGTGATCGCGTTGACGCCGGTCTGCCGCGCGACTTCGCGAATCGGCAGCCAGCCTTCGTCGAGGGCTTTCTTGAAGTCGGCGCCAAGGTCTTCCTGGGCGCTTGTGTCTGGAGTGTTGTTCATTAAATCGCGTTTCGCAGGCTGAGGTTTTCCGGGTGCGGTTGCAGGTAAACCTGTTGCGCGATGTACGGGTCCGGGTGGAGACGGAAGTGGTGCTTGAGCAGCGTCAGCGGCACGACCAGCGGCACGATGCCGAGGCGGTACTGGCCGATCACGTGTTGCACTTCCTCTTTGTCTTCGGCAGTGATCGACTGTTTGAGATAGCCGCTGATGTGCTGCAAGACATTGCAATGCGTGCCACGGGTGGCGCATTTTTTCAGCGCTGCCATTAACTCGCTGAAGTAGCGCGGGCCGAGTTCGGCGGGGTCGCTGTCGACCATGGTGCCGAGCATTCTGCCCAACGCCCGGTATTGCTCCGGGTTGTGCGCCATCAACTGGTATTTGTAGCGCGAGTGAAAGTCGGTGAGGGCACGGCGGCTCAGGCCATTGGCGAGCACTTGCTGCCAGGCGCTGTAGGCGAGCACGCGGGTGATGAAGTTCTCGCGCAGCACTGGATCGTTCAGGCGCCCGGCTTCCTCCACCGGCAAATCCGGGTGTTGCGCGCAGAAGGCCTGGGCGTAGATGCCACGTCCGCCGCCGTTCACCGGGGCACCATTGGCTTGATAGACCTTGACGCGTTCCAGTCCGCAGGAGGGTGACTGCTGCATGAAGATGTAGCCGCAAATGTCATCAAGCTCGGCGGCCATTTGCTGTCCGTACTCGGCCAATGGCTGAGTCACGTTGATCGCCGGGTTGACGGTGCCGACGGCTTGCGGATGCGCTGGGTCACCCACCAGGCGAATCGGTTCGCGTGGGATGCCCAGGCCAATAGCAACCTCTGGACACACCGGGACGAAATCGAAATGCTCGGTGAGCGTGCGGCTGCACAGCCGCGATTCCTTGTGCCCACCGTTGTAGCGCACCTCGGCGCCCATCAGGCAAGCGCTGATAGCGATTTTGGGTTTGGCTGCGCAAGAGTCAGACATGACCACCTCGAATCCATACCTGTACAGAGGTCAATCTCTGTACAACTTTGCTCAGCATAGATTCATGGGTGTACAAGTCAAATGTTTTGTACAACTTTTGAGGATTGAATGCAGTTCTTGTGGGGGCGAACTCCCTCGCGCCCACAATCGGCCTTGCTTACTTCCAGCCTTGCTGCCATTCAGCGCTATTTTGTAGCGTCTGCCACTCACGGCGTTCAGCACGTTTGGTCAACACCGCCTGCAACTCAATCGCCAGTACCACGCCTTCTTCATCGCAAAACAGTTCAGTCACCATAAAGTGCTTCTCACGATTTTGCGGGTGGGCTGCGGTCCATTTCGACAGCAGCAGTTTTTTCGGATTGATGCGGTTCATTGTTGATGCTCGTGCAGGCGACGTGCGGCTTCCTGGCCGCTGAGCCACGCACCCTCGACACGCCCCGACAGGCACCAGTCGCCGCAGGCGTAAAGGCCCAGATCGGCATCGGCCAAGGTGCCCCATTCGTGTCCACTCGCCGGGCGGGCGTAGAGCCAGCGATGGGCGAGGCTGAAGGTTGGCGCAGGCATCGCGCTGTGCAGCAATTCGGCGAAGGCGCCGTGCAATTGCTCGATCACCGCCTCTTTGGGCAGGTCGATGTGCTGCCGGCTCCACGCGCTGGTGGCGTGCAGCACCCAAGTGTCGAGGGTGGTGTCGCGCCCCGGTTTGCTGCGGTTGCGGGCCAGCCAGTCGAGCGGACTGTCCTGCACGAAGCAACCTTCAATCGGCGTATCCAGCGGCGTTTCGAAGGCAAGGGCGACGGCCCAGGTCGGATCCATCTTCACTCCGGCGGCGGCACCGGCCAGTTTCGGTGCGGCGGCCAGCAATGCCGTGGCTTGGGGTGCCGGCGTGGCGATCACCACATGGCTGAAAGGGCCGTGAGTGAAGCCTTCGGCATCCTGCAGGTGCCAGTGTTCTTCACCGCGATAGACCTCGGTGATGCGGCAGGAAAAATGCACTTCAAGACCATCGAGCAAGCCACGGGTGATGGCGCTCATGCGCGGCGCGCCGACCCAGCGAGTCTGCTCGTCCGGCGACATATTCAGTTGCCCGCCTTGATAGGTGTAGAGCTGCGGCGTCCACTCGGCGACCCAGCCCTGGCTTTGCCAGCGCTGCACCTCGGTGACGAAGCGCCGGTCGCGAGCAGTGAAGTATTGCGCGCCCATGTCCAGCGAGCCGGCGTCGCTGCGCTTGCTCGACATGCGCCCGCCGCTGCCGCGACTTTTATCGAACAGTTGCACGGTGTGCCCGGTCTCTGTCAGAGCCTGGGCGGCGGAGAGCCCGGCGATGCCGGTGCCGATGATTGCGATAGGTACAGTCATAGGGGCCTCGTTTACCTTTCTGTACAGACTACGCCGTGGTTTAAACCTGTACAATTTTGTTTTTTGGTATAACTTCTAGCGTTCTCGTTCTGACAGCTTGGCCTATGGTTAAACAATAGAGCCTGCCCGATAGAAAAGATCCCTGCTTATAAAAATAGACTAGTGATCCGGGTTAAACGCCACGCGAGGAAGATGTCATGCACATATTGCTGACCGGCGGTACTGGTTTGATCGGACGTCAACTCTGTCGACACTGGTCAGGGCAGGGCCATCGACTCTCTGTCTGGAGTCGGCGCCCGGAGAAAGTCGCAAAAATCTGCGGTGCGCAGGTACGTGGGATTGCACGACTGGAAGACCTCGGCGAAGAGCCGGTGGACGCCATCGTCAACCTCGCCGGCGCGCCGATTGCCGCCCGCCCGTGGACGCATCGGCGCAAGGCGCTGTTGTGGAGCAGTCGCATCACGCTCACGGAAACCTTGCTGGCGTGGCTCGACACCCGGGCGCAGAAACCGGCGCTGTTGATTTCCGGATCGGCTGTCGGTTGGTATGGCGATGGCGGTGAGCGCGAACTGACTGAGGATTCGCCGCCGGTGATCGACGATTTCGCCAGCCAGTTGTGTATCGCCTGGGAAGAAACCGCCCAGCGTGCCGAAGCGCAGGGCATCCGTGTGGTGCTGGTGCGAACCGGGCTGGTGCTGTCCGCCGAGGGCGGCTTTTTGTCGCGCCTGTTGCTGCCGTTCAAACTCGGGCTGGGCGGGCCTTTGGGCAATGGCCGGCAGTGGATGCCGTGGATTCACATCAATGACCAAATCGCCCTGATTGATTTTCTTCTGCACCGTGATCAGGCCGGTGGTCCTTATAATGCGTGCGCGCCGCACCCTGTGCGCAATCGCGAATTTGCCAAGACGCTGGGCAGCGTGTTGCACCGCCCGGCGTTCATGCCGATGCCGACCCTGGCACTGAAGGTCGGCCTCGGTGAGATGTCTTTGTTGTTGCTCGGTGGTCAAAAGGCCGTGCCGGCACGCTTGCTGGAAGCCGGCTTCACTTTCCAGTTCACGGATTTACGCGCGGCCCTGGATGATCTCTCCAGCCGCCTCTGAAATAGGACGTTGCATGACCGATCACGCTTTGCTTCTGGTCAACCTGGGCTCCCCGGCCTCCACCTCGGTGGCCGATGTGCGCAGCTACCTCAATCAATTCCTGATGGACCCGTATGTGATCGACCTGCCGTGGCCGGTGCGGCGTTTGTTGGTGTCGCTCATCCTGATCAAGCGCCCGGAGCAGTCGGCGCACGCCTATGCCTCGATCTGGTGGGACGAAGGTTCGCCGCTGGTGGTGCTCAGTCGTCGCCTGCAGCAGCAGATGACCGCGCAGTGGAGCCACGGTCCCGTGGAGCTGGCGATGCGCTACGGCGAGCCGTCGATTGAAACCTGCCTGCTCAAACTGGCGGCGGCGGGGCACAAGCGCATTACGCTGGCGCCGCTGTATCCGCAGTTCGCCGACAGCACCACGACCACGGTGATTGAAGAGGCCAAGCGGGTGATTCGCGAGCACAAGCTCGACGTGAAAATGTCGGTGCTGCAACCGTTCTATGATCAGCCGGAATACCTCGACGCGTTGGTGCAAAGCGCCAGGCCGCATTTGCAGCAGGATTACGATCACTTGCTGCTGAGCTTCCACGGATTGCCAGAACGGCATCTGACCAAACTCGATCCGACCGGTAATCACTGCTTCAAGAATGACGACTGCTGCAAGAACGCCTCACCTGCCGTTATGGCGACCTGTTATCGCGCGCAATGCCTGCGCACGGCAGCGCTGTTCGCTGAGCGCATGGGGCTGCCGGAGGGCAAATGGTCGGTATCGTTTCAGTCACGTCTCGGGCGGGCGAAGTGGATCGAGCCGTACACCGAAGCGCGGCTGGATGAACTGGGTAAAAGCGGCGTGAAGAAGCTGCTGGTGATGTGCCCGGCGTTTGTTGCCGATTGCATCGAGACGCTGGAAGAAATTGGTGATCGCGGCAAGGAACAGTTTCGCGAAGCGGGGGGCGAGGAGTTGGTGTTGGTGCCGTGCCTCAATGATGACCCGCAATGGGCGAAGGCGTTGGCAACTCTCTGCGAACGAGCGCCGCTGGCGCTCTAAAAGCAAATCGCGAGCAGGCTCACTTCTACAGGTATTGCGTTGACCTTGTAGGAGTGAGCCTGCTCGCGATAGCTATCTGTCAGGCGATGACGATCTCAAGGTTCAGATCAGCGGCTCATCCGCCTTCTTGTTCTTCCAGCCATCATTGCCCGGCAGAATCAGGTTCAGCGCAATCGCCACCACCGCGCACAACGCGATGCCTTTGAGGCCGAAGTCGTCCGGGCCAGTCCCGGTGCCGACCAGCACACCGCCAATCCCGAACACCAACGTCACCGAAACAATCACCAGATTGCGCGCTTCGCCCAGATCGATCTTGTGACGGATCAGGGTGTTCATCCCCACCGCGGCGATCGAGCCGAACAACAGGCACAGAATCCCGCCCATCACCGGCACCGGAATGCTTTGCAGCAGCGCGCCGAACTTGCCGATGAACGCCAGGGTGATGGCGAAGATCGCCGCCCAGGTCATGATCTTCGGGTTGTAGTTCTTGGTCAGCATCACCGCGCCCGTCACTTCGGCGTAGGTGGTGTTTGGCGGGCCGCCGAACATCCCGGCAGCGGTGGTGGCGATGCCGTCACCGAGCAGGGTGCGATGCAGGCCTGGCTTCTTCAGATAGTCGCGACCGGTCACGCTACCCACGGCAATCACGCCACCGATGTGCTCAATGGCCGGGGCCAGTGCCACCGGAACGATGAACAGGATCGCCTGCCAGTTGAATTCCGGCGCGGTGAAGTGCGGCAGGGCGAACCATGGGGCGGCGGCAATCTTCGCGGTGTCGACCACGCCGAAATAGAACGACATGGCAAAACCGACCAGCACACCGGAAATGATCGGCACCAGACGGAAGATGCCTTTGCCGAATACCGCCACGATCAACGTGGTCAGCAGCGCCGGCATCGAGATCATCATCGCGGTCTGGTAGTGGATCAGCTCGGCACCGTCGCCAGCCTTGCCCATCGCCATGTTCGCGGCAATCGGCGCCATGGCCAGGCCGATGGAGATGATCACCGGGCCAATCACCACCGGCGGCAGCAAGCGGTCGATAAAACCGGTGCCTTTGATCTTCACGGCCAGGCCCAGGAAGGTGTAGACGAAGCCGGCCGCCATCACGCCGCCCATGGTCGCGGCGAGGCCGAACTGGCCCTTGGCGAGAATGATCGGGGTGATGAAAGCGAAGCTCGACGCCAGAAACACCGGCACCTGACGGCCGGTGACGATCTGGAACAGGATCGTCCCTAAACCTGCGGTAAACAGAGCCACGTTCGGGTCCAGACCCGTGATCAGCGGCATCAGCACCAGAGCGCCGAAAGCCACGAACAGCATCTGGGCGCCAGACAGCACCGTGCGCCAGAGCGGATCGTTGAACTCTTGCTGCATGGTTACGCGTCCTTCTGCTTGGTGCCGAAGATCTTGTCACCGGCGTCGCCAAGTCCAGGGATGATGTAACCGTGCTCGTTCAAGCGCTCATCGATGGACGCGGTGTAGATGGTCACGTCCGGGTGAGCCTGTTCTACGGCAGCAATGCCTTCCGGCGCGGCAACCAGCACCATCGCGCGGATGTCCTTGCAACCGGCTTTCTTCAACAGATCGATGGTCGCAACCATGGAGCTGCCGGTGGCGAGCATCGGGTCGATGATCATCGCCAGCCGTTCGTCGATTTCCGGAACCAGTTTTTCCAGATAGGTGTGCGCTTGCAGGGTTTCTTCGTTGCGGGCAACGCCCACAGCGGAAACCTTGGCACCCGGGATCAGGCTCAGCACGCCTTCGAGCATGCCGATACCGGCGCGCAGGATCGGCACGACGGTGATCTTCTTGCCGGCGATTTTCTCGACCGACACGGTGCCGCACCAGCCTGCAATATCGTAGGACTCCAGCGGCAAATCTTTTGTAGCTTCATAGGTCAACAGGGCGCCGACTTCCTGAGCGAGCTCACGGAAATTCTTGGTGCTGATATCGGCGCGGCGCATCAGGCCGAGTTTATGGCGGATCAGCGGATGGCGGATCTCGAGGATGGGCATGGAAAAACTCCGGCGGCGGGCAAAAAAACCGGCCTAGATTAATCTATCCGAGGGTGATGTCCTATAGGACATTCTGTACGTTAGTCCATAAAGGCTTGATTCGGCCTCGATGGATGCGTACCTTTGCCCGCTTTTCCGAAAACATCCCCCCCTGGAGAGCGCCATGTCCGCTGATCTCGAGCATATCCGTCAAATCATGCGAGAGGCTGACTGCCTGTACACCGAATCTGAAGTCGAGGCCGCCATCGCCCGCGTCGGTGCACAAATCAACGAACAACTGGCTGAAAGCAACCCGGTGGTGTTCTGCGTGATGAACGGCGGCCTGATCTTCTCCGGCAAACTGCTGACCCATCTGCAGTTCCCGCTGGAAGCGTCCTACCTGCACGCGACCCGTTATCGCAACGAAACCAGCGGCGGCGACCTGTTCTGGAAAGCCAAGCCGGAAGTCTCGTTCATCGACCGCGACGTGCTGATCATCGACGACATCCTCGATGAAGGTCACACCCTCGGCGCGATCATCGACTTCTGCAAACACGCCGGCGCGCGCAAAGTGCACACAGCCGTGTTGATCGACAAGGATCACGACCGCAAGGCGCGTCCTGACCTGAAAGCCGACTTCGTCGGCCTGCCGTGCATCGACCGCTACATCTTCGGTTATGGCATGGACTACAAAGGCTACTGGCGCAACGCCAACGGGATTTTTGCCGTTAAAGGCATGTAATCCAAGCCTGGATCTAAATGTGGGAGCGGGCTTGCTCGCGAAAGCGATCTTTCACTCAGCATAAGTGTTGAATGTGAAATTGCCTTCGTCGGAACGCCGCCCGGAGCAAGTCCGCTCCCACAGTAGTTTTGTGTGTGCTGATCCATCCGCGATACCCATGCTAGAGTGCTTGGCCCCGCCCTCCGGAGCCTGTCATGCGCCTCTTGATCCGCAGCTTTGCCGCCCTGTTGCTGAGCCTCAGCCTGCCTCTTGCCGCCGCGCCGATGCACAGCCAGTTCCTGCCGCCTGACGACCTGACCGTGCGCGATGCCGAGCCCGAGCAGCAGCAACTCATGCAGGTAACTGACTATTCCGTGGTCGTCGGCGCGCAACGCCAGTCCAATCAACAGCCGATTCCGGTGACGTCAGCGCTGATGATCCGCCTCAAGGGCAAATCCCTGAACAAAGGCGCGACGATCACTCAGGTGCTGGTCAATTTCGATGGCGAAAGCAAAAGCCTGAAAAAGCCGGTCTACGACGACAAGGGCAAAACTCTCACGCTGTTCTACCCCTTGGCTCAGTATCGCGTGGTGATCGATCTGCTGCGCCACGACACCGTGTATGTGCAATTCCTCAGCTACGCCAACGGCCATATCTGGGCGGATTTGCACACCGGGACCGTTCGATCGCGTTGAGCCCTGAGCCTGCGCAGGGGTAAACTGCCCGCCCCCGTGTAATGTCTGCGAGCTGGAGTCGGCAATGCGTAAAGATAAGAAACAAGTGATTGGTGACGAGATCGGCGATGAGCAGATCAAGCTGTTCCTCGATTTTGAACCGGTCGATGCCACTTCGCCGTCCCTGCACAAACTGATCAAGGCTTACCGTGGTCTGCGCATTGATGACTTCGAACGCTTCCTGACGTTCTTCGTCGCGGCCGGTTACGACGTCGATGGCAAGGACGAGCACGGCAAGACTTTCGTTGATCTGATCGCGGATCAGCGCAATGCCCCGGACTACATCGAACTGATCGAGAAGTCCCGTACCTGACATTTGGCTGAACACATTCTTGCCAGATTTGGTGGTGTTGGCTTTGGACCTTTCGCGAGCAAGCCCGCTCCCACATTTGATCTCTGTTGCCAGGCTGGAGATTGACTGTGGGAGCGGGCTTGCTCGCGAAAGCGATGGCACTTACACCATGGGTTGTGTGGCTGACGGTTTGTCCGCATAAAAAAACGCCCCGCACTCATCGAGTACGGGGCGTTTTTTATGGCGCGGTATCAAGCGTAGCTTGGCGTCTCGCTGTTTTCTTCAACCAGTTCCAGCGCGATGTTGTTCTGCGTGTTGATCTTGCGATACAGCGCAGCATCGGTTTCCAGAACCTTTTCACGGGCCGGGAAGATTTCCGCCAGTTTGCTGGCCCACTCGCCTTTGGCCTTGGCCGGGAAGCACTTCTCGATCAGTTCCAGCATGATCGAAACGGTCACCGAGGCACCCGGCGAAGCACCGAGCAGGGCGGCGAGGGAACCGTCCCTGGCCGCAACCAGTTCGGTACCGAACTGCAGGATGCCGCCCTTTTTCGGGTCTTTCTTGATGATCTGCACCCGTTGGCCGGCCACTTCCAGGCGCCAGTCTTCGGCTTTCGCCTCAGGGTAGAAGCGGCGCAGGGAATCCAGACGCTGCTCCATCGATTGCATCACTTCGCTGACCAGGTACTTGGTCAGGTCCATGTTGTTTTTCGCCACGGCCAGCATCGGCCCGATGTTACCGGCGCGAACCGACAGCGGCAGGTCCATGAAGGAGCCGTGCTTGAGGAACTTGGTGGTGAAACCGGCGTATGGCCCGAACAGCAGGGACTTCTTGCCATCGACTACGCGGGTGTCCAGGTGCGGCACCGACATCGGTGGCGAACCGACAGCGGCCTGGCTGTACACCTTGGCCTGGTGCTGCTTGACCACTTCCGGGTTGTCGCAACGCAGCCACTGGCCGCTGATCGGGAAGCCGCCGAAGCCTTTGCTTTCCTCGATGCCCGAGGCCTGCAGCAATGGCAATGCCGCGCCGCCCGCGCCGAGGAAGACGAATTTGGCGTCGACTTCACGGGTGTTGCCGTTGTTGACGTCCTTGATGCTGACGGTCCAGCCGGCACCGTTACGCTTGAGGCCGGTCACGCGCTTGCAATATTTGACTTGAGTGTCCGGCGCGCTGGTCAGGTGCTTGAGCAACTGATTGGTCAGGGCGCCGAAGTTGACGTCGGTGCCGTTCATCACGCGGGTCGCGGCGAGGACTTCGTCCGGTGAGCGGCCCGGCATCATCAGCGGCATCCACTCGGCCATCTTGGCCTTGTCTTCGGTGTACTCCATATCGGAGAACGCGTGATGCTTGTGCAGCACGTCGAAACGTTCCTTGAGGAAGGAAACGCCTTTGTCGCCCTGGACGAAGCTCAGGTGCGGCACCGGGCTGATGAAGGATTTGCACGAGCCGAAGGTGCCTTTTTTGGTCAGGTACGACCAGAACTGCTTCGACACTTCGAACTGGGTGTTGATGTGCACGGCTTTCTTGATGTCGACGGTGCCATCGGCAGCCTGCGGCGTGTAATTCAGCTCGCACAGGCCAGCGTGGCCGGTACCGGCGTTGTTCCAGGGGTTGGAACTCTCTGCGGCACCGGAATCCATCAGCTCGACGACTTCCAGCTTGATCGCGGGGTCGAGCTCTTTGAGCAGCACGGCAAGGGTGGCACTCATGATGCCGGCCCCAACCAGAACTACGTCGACTGCTTCGTTATGCGCCATTTAACGCGTCTCCAAAATCTGCAGCACCAAATTGTCGGCATGGCTGCCAGGCGTTCCGGGACAGGTCAGTAATGTCCGGGCTATCCGTGGTCAGGTTCGCCATGTCCGAATCTTCGCAATTTTTCGCAACTTCGACGGATGTATGCGGCCTGGCTTCAAGAGCTCCATGAACTCATTTCAGCACGCTGCTGGCAATTCGACTTATGGTCGAGACATCCGTTTTTGTGCAACCAAATCCGTAGCGGACAGGCTTCAGGCTCCGATATTCGAGGTATACCCGGTCCTGTGTCGTTGGGCTGTTTCAGACGCTAATGGTGCATGTTCAGACGCAAAACTTTTCATTTGCTCGCCACACTCTTGTGAAGTTGTGAAAACCCGTTTTTTTCACGCTCTTTTGAAGACGTGAACCTCAAAAAGGGCTGTCACAGCAGGGCACCGTGCCCGAAGGGGCAAAACAACGCGGTGGCCGAGCGTCATGACAGCTCTGCAGATTCGCGAAAAGCGGGTTTTTGCCGGAAGAACAGGCAAGCGCGCCAACTTCACTCGATCTGTGTGGGCGGCTCTCTGTGGGCGATTTTGGGTGTCGATGCATGCGCATTGACGCTGTTGCGGGGCCCGATCAGGAGACGTCCTTATAATCGGGGGGAGATTGTATCGAAGAAATGCGCGGTGTTGCTCGTGTTTAATGACTTTTATTAGGCATCCGGTCAGATGCTCAACATCGCCTGTGCCCGTGCACGGGGCTGCGACGTGATGACGCGGGCGCTGGCGGGCAGCGGCTGGTGCAACCAGTTGAGGCGGATTTCTTCGATTTCGACCCAACCGTCGCCCATTGGCTGCAGGCTGCACTGTTTGAAAGCCTGGCAGTGGCCGTTGCGGTCGAGCAGGGCAAAGCTGCGGTGCAGCGGGCGTGGAGCGAACAACGAGATCAGATAACGCATGATTGAGTACCTTGTGGGGGACTGAGTACAAGGTTGCCAACACGTCGTGACGTGAACGTGTATGGCGGGTGAATAATCTGTGACAGGAACCGCTATCCCACGGCTGTGTCAGACATTTCAGTATTCATTGTGTGACGCTGGTTCCACGCAGTGGCCCACCGCTATACTGCCGGCCTGTTTGTGCCTGATTCTGGAGAGAAGAGCATGTTGCAACGCCTGTTGTTCGGTTTGATCACTGTGGCCGGTTTGACCTTGGCCGGCTGCGCCCATAGCCCGCAACAACTGAGTCCGGAGCCGAAGCTGAACACCCAGCTGGCTGCGGTCGGTCGTGGCCAGCCAGTCGTCGTTCGCGTGGTCGACGGTCGTCCGTCGCCAACCCTGGGCACCCGTGGCGGCCTGTACCCGGAAACCAGCGCCATTACCGTGCAGCGCGAACAAATCCTGCCGAAGCTGCAGGCTCAGGCTGAAGCCGCCGTGCGTCTGCTCGGTTTCACTCCGACCAACAATGCACCGAACGCGCCACAGCTGACCGTGACCCTGGCCGAGCTGAAATACCAGTCGCCGAAAGAAGGCATGTACGTGACCGAAGCCACCATCGGCGCGACTTTCCGCTCCGACGTGCAGAATGCCAACCGCCGTTACAGCGGCCGTTACGGCGCTTCGCTGGACCAGCGCTTCGGCATGGCGCCGAACCAGGAAACCAACACCAAACTGGTCAGCGACGTGTTGAGCGATGCGTTGACGCGCCTGTTCAAGGACCCGACCGTGGGGCAGGTGCTCGCCGAGTAAGCTTCTCGGCAGATGCAAAAAAGCCCGGTGCCAGTGATGGTTTCGGGCTTTTTTGTGGGTGTCAGGTTCGGGTTTTTTGGCGTATGGGAAATTGATCCCGCTCAGGGTGCTTTTGCTTTTTCAGGCAGCCTGCGAGTAGAAATCGAGAACGCTGACGCCCGTCAGCAAATCCGTCTCGGGCAAATCCGCATGTTGATGGCCGCCGAGGGCGCAATACACCAGCCAATGGCGGTCCTGCACATTGAAGGCGAGGCTGCCGACGAGACTTTGTTGTTCGTCGTAAGGCGTGATGAGGTAGAGACGATCCTGATTTTCAGCGTGAAGCATGTCGCGTTCCCTGTGTGTTCGAGGCGCGCAGGGTGGCCTATCCACATGACGGAGCCGTGACACAGGACAGCCATCGGTCGATTGTCAGTTAATTTGTCGTAAAGGATGCGGCAGAGCGGTCTGGTTTCGGTAGAATTCGCGCCGCAGTCGTCGGTCTGGCGCCTGCCATACCGGTTTTGATTGAGGTCTGTGATGTCACTGCACTTGATGACGCTGTTTACCGCCCATCCCGCCAAATTGATCAACCTGCTGGCGCTGCTTCTGGCGTTCCCGGGCAGTTGGCTGCTGCACGCGACCCGCCGCCGTGAGCAACGCGCGATGGCCAGCATCGCCGCGCAGCGCCAGGCACAGCCGAATGCCGAGCCATTGCTGGATTGGGCGACGCTGCGCATGAACCGGTTTTTCTATCGTTTCGGTTTTGCCTGTCTGGGCCTGGCACTGATCGTTTCCTGGATCAGCACGCGCTTCTAACGCTTCAGGCATAAAAAAACGGCGCCCGAGGGCGCCGTTTTTGCGTCTGGTGATCACCGGTTACAGCGGCAACCCGGCCTTCACGCGGTACTGATTGCGCACCGGCGTCGCATATTGCAGCACCAGATACGGACGGTGCTCTACAGGGCAGGCGTCCAGCCGGCTCTGCCACTCTTCCCGGGCCTTGGCCAGTTCGTCGGCCGGGAACACCTCGGCAGCCTTGGGTACGTTCAGTTGTGGATCAGCATCCGCCCACTGCGCATACGCCAGGTAATGCACCGGGAACAAGCGGTAACCGCCGAGAATCTGCTTGTCCATCTCCACCGCCAATTGCTTGGTGTCTTCGAACAGCTCAGTGATCGGCGCGGCAAAGTTCACGTGCACCCGGCCCTTGTAGCCGGTGATGCCCTTGGCGATACTCACGTCATCCTCGCCCGGTGCCTTGGCATAGGTGCCGGTGGTGGCGCGGATATACAGCTCGCGGGCCTTGGCCTGGTCGCACGGGTCATATTCGTAGCTGATCGACACCGGGGTGACGTTCAGCGACTGAATCACTTCACCAAACGGCTCGTCCTTGCGGCTCATGTGGAACATCTTGAGGATCGCCGATTCGGTGCGGTCATCGCCATCCTTCGCCCGTCCTTCAGCCTGAGCGATCCAGATCGAGGCGCAATCGTTGCGGATCGAGTGGTTGATGTACGCCGACAGCAGCTGATACGCAGCCATTTTCTCGCGACGACCGGTGATCGAACGGTGCACGATGAAGCTCTTGTTCAGGCGCATCAGGTCGCTGACAAACGGCTTCTGCAGCAGGTTGTCGCCAATTGCGATGCGCGGTGTCGGCAGGCCGGCGTGGTACACGGCGTAGTTGACGAAGGCCGGGTCCATCACGATATCGCGGTGGTTGGCGATGAACAGATAGGCGCTGCCGGACTTGAATTGCTCGACACCGGTGTAGGTCACGCCGTCGGTGGCGCGCTCGATGGTGTGGTCGACGTAGAACTCGACTTTGTCCTGCAAGGTGGCCACCGATGTCACGTCGGCGAACTCACGACGCAGCCGATGGGCTATAAGTGGTTTGAGCATCCAGCCGAAGGCACCGGCAAAACGCGGGAAGCGGAAGTGGGTGAGGATATCTAGAAACGCCTTGTCGCCGAGCAGTCGTGCCAGTACCGCAGGTACTTCGCTGTCGTCGTAAGGTCGGATGGCATCGAATTCGCCCATCATGCTCTCTTGTTGGAAACGGCTAGGGTAAGTAAAGGTTTTGATCGAAAACCCGCGGGGCACGGTCTGAAAAAGTAGCCAGACAAAAATAGCCCTGCAAATAGACCGGCGATTATACGCACAAGTCACTTGGGAGACCGCGATGCTGGAGAGCGCACTGTACGAATGTCCGTATTGTGGTGAAGAAGTTGAAACAACTGTGGATCTGTCCGGCGGCGATCAGACCTACATCGAGGACTGTCAGGTGTGTTGCCGGCCGATCACCTTCGTCCTGCAGGTCCACGGAGAGGATTGGTTTCTGGAAGTCTTCAGCGAGAACGAGTGAGAGGGGCGCCCATGCAGCGAATCTACGAGCCGGAAAACCTGATGGAAGGCGAGATGCTCAAGGGCATGCTCGCCAGCGAAGGTATCGAGGCGCACCTGGTTGGCCGTGATTTGCTGGGTGGCACTGGCGAGCTGCCGATCTTCGGTCTGTTGGGATTGTCGGTGGATAACGAACAGGCCGAGTACGCCCGCGAGCTGATCACTGCGTACAATGCCGCGCTGCCGCTGCCCGGTGATGAACCGGAGAGCTTTCCCGGGACGCTTGTCTGTTAGGCTGGCGTTGGTTTTATCTGAGAGTCGTGTTACCTCATGTGTGGACGTTATGCCCTGTTTCGCTGGAACCGCGACTTTGCGGCGCTGCCAGGTTTTCCTGCCGATCAACTGGCGCAGTGGAACATTTCCCCCAATGATTCGGTGTTGATGCTGCGTGCTGCCGAAGACGGTCAGCGTACATTGGCGCGTGCGCGCTGGGGGCTGACACCGCCGTGGCTGACCGACCTGTCGAAAACTCCGGCGCATGCCCGCGCAGAAACCGTGGCCGAGCAACCGATGTTTCGCGAAGCGCTGCGCCAGCGCCGCTGCCTGCTGCCGGCCAACGGGTTTTATGAATGGCGCGGCACCCAGCGCAAGCGGCCTTTCTGGCTAACGCCGGGGGAGGGCTCTTCGCTGTTTTTTGCGGCGATCTGGGAAGCGTATCCGGTGCAGGAGCAGGTCTGGCTGAGCACGGCGGTGATTACACAACCCGCGTCGAGTCAGCGCCGGCCGTTGATTCTCGATGAGGCGGGGCAGGCGGCGTGGCTCGATCCTGAGACGCCGTTGCATGTGTTGCAGGGCTTGCTCGCCAGCGAGCCTGCTGCGTTGCGCGAGCGGGTGTTGGCGAATCTGATCAATGATCCAAAGCTTAATGGACCGGAGTGTTTGACTCCGGGTTAAAGCCTGTAGATCAAAAGCCCCTCACCCTGGCCCTCGCCCGGAGGGAGAGGGGACTGATTGGGGGATATTGACGAAATACACCGAGTTGAGAGCTTTTCACCGAATCCATAATCGCCACGATTTTTCAGATCGATGTATGACGGTAGACAACGCGATCAGCTCCCTCTACCTCTGGGAGAGGGCTGGTGTGAGAGGCTGTTCGCTTTTCAGACCTTGAACTGATTGATCAACCGCCGCTGCTGCTCCGCCAGTTTGGTCAGGTCTGCGCTCGCTGAACTCGACTCATCCGCACCCCCCGCCACTTCATTCGCCACTTGCCCGATATTGATCACGTTGCGGTTGATGTCATCGGCCACCGCGCTCTGTTCTTCCGCCGCACTGGCAATCTGCGTGTTCATGTCGTTGATCACCGACACCGCCTGCGTAATCGTCTCCAGCGCCTCGGCTGCCTTCGCCGCGTGTTGCACGCTTTCGTCGGTGCGGTTCTGGCTGTCTTCCATGACCCGCACCACATCGCGGGTGCCTTGCTGCAGTTGCTGGATCATGGCCTGGATTTCTTCGGTGGCTTTCTGGGTTTTCTGTGCCAGATTGCGTACCTCGTCGGCCACCACGGCAAAGCCGCGACCCTGCTCGCCGGCACGCGCTGCTTCGATTGCCGCGTTGAGCGCCAGCAGGTTGGTCTGCTCGGCAATGCCGCGAATCGCTGTGAGGATCGCGTTGATGTTTTCGCTGTCCTTGGCCAGGGTCTGTACCACGTCCACCGCTTTGCCGATTTCCACCGCCAGCACGCCAATCGAGTTCGACGTGTCACGGACGATCTGCATGCCCTGACTGGCCGCCTGATCCGCATGGCTGGCCGCCTGCGCCGCCTGCGTCGCGTTGCGCGCCACGTCTTGTGCGGTGGCGGTCATTTCCTGCACCGCCGTGGCGACCTGATCAATCTCGGCCATTTGTTTCTGGATGCCGATGTTGGTGCGGATCGCGATGTCGGCGGTGTGTTCCGAGGAATCGCTGACGCTCTGCACTGACGTCACCACCTGCGTAATCATCGCCTGCAGCTTGGCGAGGAAGGTGTTGAAGCCCTTGGCAATCGAACCCAGTTCATCGCTGCGGTCGCTGGTCAAACGACGGGTCAGATCACCTTCACCTTGAGCGATGTCATTGAGCATGGCGACCATTTGCTTCAGCGGTCTGGCGATGCCGTGGCCGACCAGCCAGATCACCAGCAAGCCAATGCCGGCGATGATCAGGCCGACCATGGCCATGCCAAAGGTGTCGGATTTGCGCTGGGCCTCAAGATCGCCCTGCAGTTTTTGCAGGTCGGCCATCACCGCGTTGAGCGGCAATTGCAGCATCAGCGTCCAACGGGCGTCGGTCTGGCCGATGCCGAACGGCAGGTACAATTCGATGCGGCCCTTGTCCTTGTTGACCGAGTAAGTCACTTCACCGCGTTTGAGATTGGTGATGTTGGAGATCTGTTCGGCGTCGAGGATGTCGCTGACTTTTTCGCCGAATTTGCTCGGGTCCTGGGTGTAGGCCACGATGCGGCTATTGCCGCCGATCAGGGCCATTTGTCCGGCGCCGCCATAGAGCTTCTGGTTGGCCGCGAGGAGCATTTCCTGAATGAAGTTCACCGACAGGTCTGCGCCGACGATGCCCTGGAAGGCGCCGTTGAGCATGATCGGTTCGATAAAGGAGGCGAGCATGACGACCTTGTCGCCGACCTTGTACGGTGCCGGATCAATCACGCAGGCTTTCTTCGTTTCCTTCGAGCACAGGTAGTACTCGCTGGCGCGCACGCCGGTGGACAGGGTTTTCTGATCATCGACGTCGACCAGTTTATCGAGGCCGAGGGTGCCGTCGTCATTGCGGAACCACCACGGCAGGAAGCGCCCGTTGGCGGCGTCGATGCCGACCACGCTCGTGCCGACATAGGCCGCGTCATTGTGATCGAGGGCGTTTTTTTCCCAGCCGATGTAGGTACCGAGAATCTTCGGGTTCTTTTCGACGTTCTCTTTGATCAGGCTGATCAGTTGTTCGCGGCTGATGCTCAGGCGCGGCTGGCCGTCGGCGCCCGGCGTGCCGAGCAGGGCATTGACCCGCACCAGGCCGCCGGCAATCAGCAGCGGCGCTTCGAGTTCGCGCTGGATCTGGCTGACCTGGGTTTGTGCCAGCGAGGTCAGGCGTTGTTCGATGACTTGTTCGAACTGCGCCTGGGTGCGCTGTTGCACCATGTCTTGGGTACGTGCGCCGGAAAACAGTGCGTAGAGCACCAGCGCGGCCACCACGCTGAGCACGATAGCGCCGGCCAGGGCGGCGACGGAAAACTGGATCGACTTGAACTTCATGGGAGCTCCGCACGCAAGAGGACGTCTGCGGTCATGTATCGGCAGCCGGCATGGGGCCATGAGTGCAGGCAGTGGTAATTGAAAGCCGATGTCGCAAATGGATCAGTGTGCGACGTTGTGGCAGAGGCTTTGCCGGTCGGTGTGAATTTTTTACGACAGTCCTGGCGGGAAACGTCTGAAAGTCGCTGCAGCACGTCCGTTGTATCTGGCGCCGATACGATTACCCGCCTAGGATACGCGACAGGTTTTCAGGGAGCGTTTGAATGAACAAGACATTGGTTGTAAGTGCACTGAGCGCAGCGTTGTTGCTGGCCGGCTGTCAGTCGGTCAACACCACCAGCGGCGGAGCCGTGGGTGTGGAGCGCAAGCAGTACATGTTCAGCATGCTGTCCTCGCAAGAGGTCGACCAGATGTATGCGCAGTCCTATCAGAAGACTGTCGGTGAAGCCTCCAGCAAAGGTGTGCTGGACAAGACCAGTCCTGAGGCCAAGCGGGTTCAGGCAATTGCCAATCGTCTGATCGCCCAGGCACCGAATTTCCGTCCCGATGCCGCGCAATGGCAGTGGGAGGTCAATCTGATCAAGAGCGATGAGCTCAACGCCAACTGCGGCCCTGGTGGCAAGATCATTTTCTACACCGGGCTGATCGACAGCCTCAAACTCACCGACGATGAAATCGCTGCGGTCATGGGCCATGAAATCGCCCACGCCCTGCGCGAGCACGGTCGTGAAGCGATGTCCAAGGCTTACGGTGTTGAAATGGCCAAGCAGGGGGCGGGTGCGTTGCTCGGTCTGGGTCAGGACAGCCTGGCGCTGGCCGACACCGTGGCCAATTACGGCATGACCTTGCCAAACAGCCGCGCCAACGAAAACGAAGCCGATCTGATCGGTCTGGAACTGGCCGCGCGCGCCGGTTACAACCCGAACGCGGCGATCACCCTGTGGAACAAGATGAGCAAGGCGTCGGAAGGTTCGCCGCCGGAATTCATGAGCACCCACCCGGCCTCGGCCAGCCGGATCGCTTCGTTGCAGGCAGCGATTCCGAAAGTCATGCCGCTGTACGAACAAGCGCCGAAGTCCTGATGAGTTTGCAGCGAAGCTGCTGACCCCTTCGCGAGCAAGCCCGCTCCCACAGGTTCAGTGGTGTTCACATAATGTGTGATGACCGAATATCCCTGTGGGAGCGGGCTTGCTCGCGAAGAACGATGACGCGGTGTTACTGACCTACGCCATCAAACCCAGCCACTGCTCTGCATCGCCTTGTACACCGCGACAACGGCCAGGATCATGAATGCCGAAGCCGCGAGGCGACGGATCAAGGTCAGGGGAAGTTTCTCCGCCGCAAAATTACCCGCCAATACCACCGGCACGTTGGCAATCAGCATGCCCGCGGTCGTCCCGATGATCACCAGCCACAACTCCGGATACTGCGCCGCCAGCATCACCGTGGCGATCTGGGTCTTGTCACCGATTTCAGCGAGGAAGAACGCAATCAGCGTGGTCAGGAATGGCCCGAACTTGCGGGCGGTGCTGGCTTCATCGTCGTCCATCTTGTCCGGCACCAGTGTCCACAATGCGGTGGCGGCAAAGCTCGCGGCGAGAATCCAGTGAAGAACCGAGTCTGAGAAGAAACTGCCGAACCAGGCGCCTACCGCACCGGCTGCTGCGTGGTTGGCCAGGGTCGCGGCGACAATACCGGCAATGATCGGCCAGGGTTTGCGGAAGCGAGCGGCGAGAATCAGCGCGAGCAGTTGCGTCTTGTCGCCGATTTCGGCCAAGGCAACGATTGCGGTGGGAACGAGTAACGAGTCCAGCATCAGGATTTCCTAAGGGGCGGGTCGACACGGCTATGACACGTACAGCCTTCCCGCCCCGGGTAAGGTGTGCGTGTCATAGGTCTTGTCAAACCCTGCGATCCGTCTGCTGCGGACGCTTGGGTCGCATACGCCATGATCTGAGGATCAAGTATGTTGACGTATGCCGGACGAGCTTGGTGCTCGTGGGAGACTACTCCCCTAGGACGGAGCGGATTCTGCCTTCGCAAAACCGATAGGGCAAGAACAAATTTTCACCCGCGCTTGGCCCGGTAAATCCGGAAACCATTGCCCTCGGCCTTGATTGCGCACACACCGAGATGCTCCTCGATCAGTGGCTGATACTTCAGGAAGCTGTTCGCCACCAAGCGCAGTTCGCCGCCGTTTTTCAGATGTTTTGCTGCTTTTCGCAGCAAGTTCTCGGTAGCGAAATAATCGGTATGCACCCCGACATGGAACGGTGGGTTACTCAGAATCGCGTTCAAACCCATCGGCGCGGCATCGATACCGTCGCCGGTCAGTACCTCGGCTTCCAGACCGTTGGCCGCCAAGGTCAGACGGCTGCTGGCCGCGGCAAACGCATCGACGTCGAGCAACGTAACCTGATTGTGCGGATAGCGACGTTTGACCGCCGCGCCCAACACACCGGCGCCGCAACCGAAGTCGAGCAGGTGACCGCTCGGCAACTTGTCCAGATGCTCCAGCAGCAGGGCGCTACCGCGATCAAGACGACCGTGGCTGAACACGCCCGGCAGGCTGATGACTTTCAACGGGCCTTCAGCCAGTGGCAGTTCATAAGTCTGCGCCAGGCTTTCCAGGGATTTCGCCTCAGGGGCGTTGGCTACCGTCACTTGCCACAGCTGGCAATGGCGGGCGCTGTCGAGCTTGCGTGGCTTGCCGAACGGGTTGAGTTGCTTGGAGGCGCCTTCGATGCCGCTGCGCTTTTCCCCGACCAGAAACACTTCGCGTCCAGCCAGACGCGAAGCCACGGCGTTGAGGATGTAATCGGTCAGATCCTTGGACTTGGGCAGGAACACCACGGCGCTGTCGAACTCGCGCTCCGGGACATTCACGCCGAAATGGCTGCGGCCCTCGAAGCGGGCGTCCAGCGCGGCTTGATCGCCGGCATGCCAGCACCAGCCGAAGGCGTTGGGCAGGCGGCCGAGCAAATCGTCGGCAGGTAAACCGGCCAGCAACAACGAACCTTGAAACAACTCGGGCTGACGAAGCAGTACTTCACTGCGCGGGTCCATAACTGCTCCTCAAAAAAAGTGCCGCAGTTTATCAACTGACGACCCGCAGCGCCTTACCGCTGAAGAACGCCTGGGCGTTTTCGGTCAATTGACCGACGATACGCTGGCGGGCTTCGCGACTGCCCCAGGCGTTGTGCGGCGTGACGATCAGGCGCGGGATGTCGGCGGCCAGCAGCGGATTGCCCTGGGTCGGCGGTTCGACGCTCAACACATCGGTGGCCGCGCCGCCGAGGTGGCCATTGCGCAAGGCATCGGCCAGCGCCTGTTCATCGATCAGTCCGCCGCGCGCCGTGTTGACCACAAAGGCGCCGGGTTTCATCGACGCCAGTTCGCGGGCACCGATGAAATGACGGGTGTGTTCGTTGAGTGGGCAATGCAGGGTGAGGGCGTCGATCTGCGGCAACAATTCGTTCAACGGCAGACGATCCGGGCGGGCAGGGCGGCCGGGAATCTGCCCGAGCAGCACGTGCATGCCGAACGCTTCGGCCAGTCGCGCGACGGCACCACCGAGTTCGCCATGGCCGAGCAGCCCGAGGGTTTTACCTTCCAGTTCAACGATCGGATAGTCGAGCAGGCAGAACTGTCTGGCCTGCTGCCAGCGCCCTTCGCCGACAGCTTTCAGATAATCGGTCAGACGCGTGGCGAGGTTGAGCAACAGCATGATCGTGTGTTGCGCCACCGACGGCGTGCCGTAACCCTGACAGTTGCACACAGTGATGCCGCGCTCGCGGGCGGCGACGAGGTCGACGTTGTTGGTGCCGGTGGCGGTGATCAGGATCAGTTTCAGATCGGGGTTGGCAGCCATGGCGGCGGCGTCGATCAGAATCTTGTTGGAAATCGCCACGGCAGCGCCTTGCAGGCGTGCGGCGACTTGTTCGGGCAAGGTCTGGGCGAACAGTTGCAGGTCGCTGAAGCAGTCACGCAATGGACTGAGATCGAGATCGCCGAGATCCAGCGAAGGGTGATCAAGGAATACCGCGCGGCGCGTGTTCGTCATCAACTGTACCTTTTGTGCTGAGAGCGTAGGGCGTAATCTGCCGAGCCTACCAGATGAAACAAAACGTTACGCAGTGCCTGAGGTGCTCACCATGTGGAAGCGGGCTTGCTCGCGAAGGGGACGTGTCAGGCGAATGGAGGTTGCCTGACACACAGCATCCGCGAGCAAGCCCGCTCCCACAGGGAAAAGCATTCAGGCGATGCGTCCAATCTGACGAACGACCCCAGAGGAGCATCCATGTACTGGACCGAGTTCTTGACCGTTGCCCTGATCCACCTGCTGGCCGTCGCCAGTCCCGGGCCGGACTTTGCCGTGGTGGTGCGCGAGAGCGTGACCCACGGTCGTCGCGCCGGCACCTGGACGGCACTGGGTGTGGGGACGGCGATTTTCCTGCACGTTGGTTATTCGTTGCTGGGTATCGGCCTGATCGTGTCGCAATCGATTGTGCTGTTCAACGCCTTGAAATGGGCCGCTGCAGCGTATCTGTTGTACATCGGTTTCAAGGCGTTGCGTGCGCAACCGGCGAAAACCGTGACCGACGATCTGCATAAAGAGGCTGGCGTGCGTACCGCTCGCGGCGCGTTCACCTCGGGCTTCGTGACCAATGGTTTGAATCCGAAAGCCACGCTGTTCTTCCTGTCGTTGTTCACCGTGGTGATCAATCCGCACACGCCGCTGGCGATCCAGGCCGGGTACGGCGTTTATCTCGCCGTCGCGACCGCCGTCTGGTTTTGCCTGGTGGCGATGCTCTTCAGCCAGCAGCGCGTGCGTGCCGGTTTCGCCCGTATGGGGCATTGGTTCGACCGCACCATGGGCGCGGTGCTGATTGCTCTCGGCGTGAAAATCGCCTTCACCGAGATGCACTGATCGCAGAACCGCTCCCACAGGGCCCTAAACGAGTTCGCTGAGTTTGCTCAGGTTATTCAGGTAATCACGCGGATTTTCACCCAGCAAACGGCGAAACATCGCGCTGAACGCCCGCGCGCTGCCGTAACCCAGATCCCGCGCCACACGCTGCACGCTGTCCCCGGCGAGCAAGCGGGGCAGCGCCGCCATCAGGCGCAATTGCTGGCGCCAGGCGTTGAAGCTCATCTGTAATTGTTGCTGAAACAGCCGCGCCAATGTCCGTGAGCTGGCGCCGACCTGCTGCGCCCAGTCTTCCAGCGAGTTCGGGTGATCCGGGGTTTGCAACAGTGCCAGACATATGTTCTGCAGGCGCCGGTCAGTCGGCATCGGAATGTGCAGCGGCAGGTTTTCCAGGCTGGCCAGCTCTTCGAGCATCAGTTGCTGAATCAACGGATTGTCGGCGTGCGGCGGGCCTTGCACGGCGCGCAGGATCAACTCGCGCAACAACGGCGTCACGGCGAGCACGCAACACTGCTGAAGGCTGGCCGGTGACAACTCGGGAGCGATGAACAACGAGCGCATCTGCACGTCGCCACTCATGAAAATCTCGTGCGCCACCTCTGGCGGAATCCACACCGCACGACTGGGGGGAATCACCCACGCCCCCCGCTCTGTGACTACGCGCATGATCCCGCTGACGGCATACAACAACTGCGCCTCGCGATGCAGGTGCAACGGCTGGTGCGCGCCGTCCAGATAATCCCGGGGGTAGGCGCTCACCGGACCATGTTCGAAGTGGCTGATCAACATGTCGGATTCGATGACTTGTTTGGCAGGAATGCGCTTTTTCGCCAACTTAGCATAAGCGGCACACAACAACGTAAAGCGTGCCGCCATGAATCAATCGAGAAACGTCATCCGCTACATCAACGCCGCGCATGTGATCGATCACATGTTCATGCTGATTTTTCCCGCCGCCGTGCTCGGCATGACGCAGGCCTTTGGTCTCGACTATGCCGCGCTGATCGGGCTGTCACTGGGGGGCTTTATTGCCTTCGGTGCCTGCTCGCTACCCGCCGGTTGGCTGGGCGATCACTGGAGTCGTCGGCAGATGATGCTGGTGTTTTTCTTCGGCATCGGCGCTTCGGCAATTTTCACCGGCCTCAGCAACAGTCCGACCATGCTGGTGATCGGCCTGACCCTGATCGGCATTTTTGCCGCGATCTACCACCCGGTGGGCACGGCGATGCTGGTGGCTTATGCGCAAAACCGGGGCCGTGAAATCGGTATCAACGGCATGTGGGGCAATCTTGGCGTGGCGTTTTCGGCGCTGATCACTGGCTTGCTGGTGGCGCAGTTCGGCTGGCGTTCGGCATTTCTGTTACCGGGCGCGGTGGCGATTGTGTTGGGCGTCGGTTTCGCCGTGCAGGTGCGCGAAGAACCGATCCCGAAACGCCCGCACACGCCGCTCAAAGGCGTCGCCGGTCAGCGCATTTCGATGGTGATGGTGTTCGGCGTGCTGGCGTTGGCCACGGCCACCGGTGGTGTGGTGTTCAACGCCACCACGATGACCTATCCGAAATTGTTCCAAGAGCGTCTGCATGAGTTGTTTGCTTCGCCGCAAACCCTTGGCGTGGTGGTCAGCCTGGCTTATGCCTTTGGTGCGGTCGCGCAATTGAGCATTGGCCGGGTTTTGCATCGGCTCAGCCTGAAATGGCCGTTCATTGTTCTGACCCTTTGTCAGGCGCCACTGTTGTTTGCACTGGCTTACGCCGATGGTTGGGAGGTGATCGCCCTTGGTGCAGCGTTCATGTTTGTGGTGTTCGGTCAGGTCACGGTCAACGATGCGATGGTCGCCAACTTCGTCGCACCGCAATGGCAATCGCGGGTGTTTGCCTTGCGTTACTGCTTGTCGTTCGGCGCCAGTGCCACGGCGATTCCGCTGATTTCCTATGTCGAACCACGCCACGGGTTCGTAGGTCTTTACTTGATTCTCGCGGGTTTCGGCGCGCTGACCTTCCTCGCGGCGGTGGTTTTCCCACGCACGCCATCGGAAGCGGCCGTAGGGCAAACCGCCTGAACAGTGACAAAACCCGGCAAATGCTGGCGCAAAGCTAGCATTTGTACGGCTTTGCAAATCATTCCTTTGGCTGATTTGGCCGGCGTATAAGGGTTCTAGAGTACCGCTCTCTACGCCAACACCGTGCAGTCAGAAAAGGGATTCTTATGTTGCAGACTCGCGTCATTCCCCCGGCCGATGGGGCCTACCAGTATCCATTGCTGATCAAACGACTGCTGATGTCCGGCGCCCGTTACGAGAAAACCCGCGAGATCATCTACCGTGACCAGATACGCTACAGCTATCCGACCCTGATCGAGCGCGTCGCACGGCTGGCCAACGTGCTGACGGCAGCCGGTGTGAAGGCGGGTGACACCGTGGCGGTGATGGACTGGGACAGTCATCGTTACCTCGAATGCATGTTTGCCATTCCGATGATCGGTGCGGTGATCCACACCATCAACGTGCGTCTGTCGCCGGAACAGATCCTCTACACCATGAACCACGCCGAGGACCGCTTTGTGCTGGTCAACAGCGAGTTCGTCGGTTTGTATCAGGCGATTGCGCCGCACCTGACCACGGTCGAGAAAACCCTGCTGCTCAACGATCTGCCGGAAAAAACCGCCGAGCTGCCGAATCTGCTCGGCGAGTATGAGCAACTGCTGGCTGCTGCGAGCCCGCAATACGACTTCCAGGACTTCGACGAAAACTCGGTCGCCACCACGTTCTACACCACCGGCACCACCGGCAATCCGAAGGGCGTGTATTTCACCCACCGGCAACTGGTCCTGCACACCATGGGCGTGTCGACGATCATGGGTTCCATCGACAGCGTGCGCCTGCTCGGCACCAACGATGTGTACATGCCGATCACGCCGATGTTCCACGTTCACGCCTGGGGCCTGCCGTATGTGGCGACCATGCTCGGTCTCAAGCAGGTTTATCCGGGGCGCTACGACCCCGAGTTCCTCGTGGAGTTGTGGCGCAAGGAGAAGGTCACGTTTTCCCATTGCGTGCCGACCATCCTGCAAATGCTGCTGAACGCCAAAGGCGCGCAAGCCACCGATTTCGGCGGCTGGAAAATCGTCATCGGCGGTAGCGCGCTGAACCGCACGCTTTACGAAACCGCCAAGAGCAAGGGCATTCAACTGACGGCCGCTTACGGCATGTCGGAAACCGGGCCGCTGGTTTCCTGTGCGCATCTCAACGATGAATTGATGGCCGGCACTGAGGACGAGCGCACCACCTATCGGATCAAGGCCGGTGTCCCGGGGCCGCTGGTAGAGGCGGCGATCATCGACGGCGACGGCAACTTCCTGCCGGCCGACGGCGAGACTCAGGGCGAACTGGTGCTGCGCGCGCCGTGGCTCACCGAAGGTTATTTCAACGAACCACAGAAGGGCGCCGAACTCTGGGCCGGCGGCTGGCTGCATACCGGCGACGTGGCGACGCTCGACAGCATGGGCGTGATCGACATCCGCGACCGCATCAAGGACGTGATCAAGACCGGTGGCGAATGGATCTCCTCGCTGGACCTCGAAGACCTGATCAGCCGTCACGTAGCGGTACGCGAAGTAGCAGTGGTGGGCATCGCCGATCCGCAGTGGGGCGAGCGCCCGTTTGCCTTGCTGGTGATCCGCGAAGGGCACGTCATCGGGGCGCGCGAACTCAAGGAACACCTCAAGCCGTTCGTGGAATTGGGGCACCTGAGCAAGTGGGCGATTCCGAGTCAGATCGCCCTTGTTACCGAAATTCCCAAGACCAGTGTCGGCAAGCTCGACAAGAAGCGTATCCGCCTCGACATCACCGAATGGCAGGCCAACAACAGCACCTTCCTCTCGACACTTTGAGTGTCCCTGGCGCGCCGAAAACGGCGCGCCAGCCCCACCAAGCAAGCGCTTGGCTTGTGAAATCGAAAAAATCAGCCATCCTTGCCGTGCCGACATGTGTCGGACTGGCGAAAGGACTGTTCCAGAGTGGCCGGCAGCTGCAAATCACACTTTAGAGGGATCAAGCAGTACCACCTGCTGGCTATAGTCCGCTCAAGGATTTTTAAGAACGGAGCACACGCACTGATTGGGGCGAGCAACTTTGGAAGGATTTCGGACTGCCCTGACGTCCGGTCTTCCACAGCGTTTTTGAAAATACTCACTGCCATAACAATAATGCACATGGAGTAGCGTCGATGACCTCAGTAAACCAGTTCTGGCGCCGGGCGAAACTGCCTCTGGCGGTCAGTCTTGCCTCCTCGCTCGCCGGGCCTGCATTCGGCGTCAGTTTCAACGTCGGTGAAATCGAAGGCCAGGTCGACTCGTCCCTGTCGATTGGTGCCAGTTGGTCTACTCAGAGCCCGAACAAGAACCTCATCGGCGTCAACAACGGCGGCCACGGTCTGTCGCAGACGTCCGATGACGGTCACGCCAACTTCAAGAGCGGTGAAACCTTCTCGAAAATCTTCAAGGGCATCCATGACCTTGAACTGAAATACGGCGATACCGGCGTGTTCGTCCGTGGCAAATACTGGTACGACTTCGAGCTCAAGGACGAAAGCCGCCAGTTCAAGGACATCAGCGACAGCAACCGCAAGGAAGGCGCCAAGTCGTCCGGCGGGCAGATCCTCGACGCCTTCGTCTACCACAACTACTCGGTTGCCGATCAGCCGGGTTCCGTGCGTCTGGGCAAGCAGGTGGTGAGCTGGGGTGAAAGTACCTTCATCGGCAGCGGTATCAACTCGATCAACCCGATCGACGTCTCCGCGTTCCGTCGTCCGGGCGCCGAGATCAAGGAAGGCCTGATCCCGGTCAACATGTTCTACGTGTCCCAGAGCCTGACCGAGAACCTCTCGGCCGAAGCGTTCTATCAACTGGAATGGGACCAGACGGTCGTCGACAACTGCGGCACCTTCTTCTCGCAACCGGACATCATCGCCGACGGTTGCACCGACAATCTGCGCGTGTTGAACAAGCGTTCGCAAATCCCGGCCATCGCCCTCGGGCCATTGGCGGCGAATGGCGTCAACGTCAACGAGGAGGGCGTGCTGGTACGCCGTGGCGGCGACCGCGATGCCCGTGACAGCGGCCAGTGGGGCGCCTCGTTCAGGTACATGTACGAGCCGCTGGACACCGAGTTCGGTGCCTACTTCATGAATTATCACAGCCGTGCGCCGATCTTCAGCGCCACCGGTGCACCGCAATCGGTCTACAACACCGCGCGGGCGCTGCCGGGGCCATTTGCCGCACTCGGCCCGTTGCTGGTCGCGGGCAACTCGCAGTACTTCGTTGAATACCCTGAAGACATTCGTCTTTATGGCTTGAGCTTCTCGACCACCCTGCCTACCGGTACGGCGTGGAGCGGCGAGATCAGCTACCGTCCGAACGCGCCGGTACAGTTGAACTCCACCGACATCCTGTTCGCCGGTGTGCGTCCACTGGGCGGTGCGCTGACCAATGCTTCGCTGCTCAACGGCGTTCCGGGCCAGGACCTGCACGGCTATCGCCGCAAGGAAATCACCCAGCTGCAGACGACCCTGACGCACTTCTTCGATCAGGTCATGGGCGCCAGCCGTCTGACCCTCGTCGGTGAAGTCGGCGTGACTTACGTCGGTGGGCTGGAAAGCTCCTCTGACGTGCGCTATGGCCGTGACCCGGTCTACGGTCCGGGCGAACTGCCGGCCACCGGCACCGCCGACACCTGCGCCAATATCCTCAACGCCAGCACCATCAACGGTGCCGGTCCAGGATCGCCGCAGAACAACCGCAGCCGTAATTGCACCAACGAAGGTTTCACCACTTCGGCATCGTGGGGCTACCGCGGTCGCGCCATCTGGGAATACAACGACGTGTTTGCCGGCGTGAACCTCAAGCCGAACGTGGCCTGGTCCCATGACGTCAGCGGTTACTCGCCAGGCCCTGGCGGCAACTTCGAGGAAGGACGCAAGGCCGTCAGCCTCGGTGTCGACGCCGAATACCAGAACACCTACACCGCGAGCCTGGCCTACACCAATTTCTTTGACGGCAAGTACACCACCGTGGATGACCGCGACTTCGTGGCGCTCAGCTTCGGCGTGAACTTCTAAGCACTGCATTTCAGGACGAACACACATATGAAAATAACAAAGAGTCTGTTCCACGCCGGTGTTCTGGGCCTGTCGCTGCTGGCGACCAGTGTCATGGCGGCCGTACCTGCTGCCGAAGCCGACAAACTGGGCAAAAGCCTGACGCCGATGGGCGCTGAAATGGCCGGTAACGCCGACGGTTCGATCCCGGCCTGGAAACCGCTGCCGAAGAATGCCGGTTCGGTCGACAGCAAGGGATTCCTGTCCAACCCGTATGCCAGTGAGCAGCCGCTGTTCACCATCACGGCGAAGGACGTCGACAAGTACAAGGACAAGCTTGCGCCGGGTCAGTACGCGATGTTCAAGCGCTATCCGGACACCTTCAAGATGCCGGTCTATCCGTCCCATCGCGGTGCGACCGTGCCGGATGAGGTATTCGCCGCCATCAAGAAAAACGCCACCAACACCAATCTGGTGTCCGGCGGCAACGGTCTGGAAAACTTCGATACCGCCGTGCCGTTCCCTATTCCAAAAACCGGTGTGGAAGTGATCTGGAACCACATCACCCGTTATCGCGGCGGCAGCGTGACCCGTCTGGTGACCCAGGCCACACCGCAACCGAACGGTTCGTACAGCCTGGTGTACTTCCAGGATCAGTTCGTGTTCCGCGACAAGATGAAAGACTACGATCCGGCGAACCCGGGCAACATCCTGTTCTACTTCAAGCAGAAAGTGACCGCGCCGGCACGTCTGGCCGGTGGCGTACTGCTGGTGCACGAAACCCTCGACCAGGTGAAGGAGCCGCGTTCGGCGTGGGTCTACAACGCCGGTCAGCGTCGTGTGCGCCGTGCGCCACAGGTGTCCTATGACGGCCCGGGCACAGCGGCGGATGGCTTGCGCACCTCCGACAACCTCGACATGTTCAACGGTGCGCCGGATCGCTACGACTGGAAGCTCGAAGGCAAAAAGGAAATGTACATCGCCTCCGACAGCTACAAGCTCGACGATCCGAAGCTGAAGTACGCCGACATCATCAAGGCCGGCCACATCAACCAGGATCTGGCGCGTTACGAACTGCGCCGCGTCTGGCACGTGGTCGCCACCCTGAAGGAAGGCCAGCGTCACATCTACGCCAAGCGTGACTTCTACATCGACGAGGACACCTGGCAAGCAGCGGTCATCGACCATTACGACGGTCGTGGTCAACTGTGGCGTGTGGCCGAGGCGCATGCCGAGAACTACTACGACAAGCAAGTGCCGTGGTACGCCCTGGAAACCCTCTACGACCTGCAGTCCGGCCGCTACCTGGCGCTGGGCATGAAGAACGAAGAGAAACAGGCGTATGACTTCGGCTTCACCGCCACCACCAGCGACTTCACCCCGGCCGCCCTGCGTCAGGATGGTATTCGCTAAACCGCTGTAACCGCGAGGCCGCATCCTCGTGAAAAACGCCCCGACCGGTTCGGGGCGTTTTTTTATCTGTAGCTTTTTTGTAGCCATTTGTAGCGGCGACCTTCATTCCCTCTTCGTTTAAGGCTAGTCTGCGGACATCTGCAACGCCGCCAATAGCCATTCAAACAAGAGCCGGCCATGACTGATCTGTCCCCACTTCCGGGTCCTGCAAGCGTTGCCGTCGCGGCACTGGACGGGCGTTTTTTTCGCCCGCCGCTGCCTGACGGCTATGTACTGCGACCACGCTTGTGCGAGCGCCTGCAAGCCGGGCTCGGTGGACGCCTGTTGCTGATCAGCGCACCGGCTGGATTCGGCAAGAGTTCGCTGGCGGTGGAGTTCTGTCAGAGCCTGCCGGCGCAGTGGCAAAGTCTATGGTTGGGTTTGAGCCCGCGCGACAACGATCCGGGGCGCTTTCTCGAACGCCTGCTCGAAGGGTTGCAGGACTACTTTGCGCAACTGGGTAGCCGTGCACTCGGCCTGTTGAAAATGCGCCAGCGTCATCAGCCGTTCGCCTTCGAAGAATGGCTGGACGGTTTGCTTGACGAGCTGGCGCTGCACCTCGATCCGGCGGCACCGTTGCTGCTGGTGCTCGACGACTACCATCTCGCCCAGGGCCCGGTACTCGACCGTTGCCTGCAGTTTTTCCTCAATCATCTGCCTGACGGCTTGCTGGTCATGGTCACCAGTCGGCAGCGGCCGGACTGGCACCTGGCGCGCTTGCGCCTGTCGCGGCAATTGCTGGAACTTCACGAGCAGGACCTGCGCCTGACCCACGATGAAGCCCTGACCCTGCTTGATCGCCACAGCACTTCGCTGCGCGGTGAGGCGCTGGAAAACCTGATCCAGCGCAGTGAAGGCTGGGTTGCCGGGCTGCGTTTCTGGTTGCTGGCAGTGGCCGAGGCCGGCAGCGCTGCCGCCTTGCCACAAGCGCTGAACGGTGGCGAAGGGCTGATTCGCGACTATCTGCTGGAGGAAGTCATCGATTGCCTGCCTGCGGAAGTGCAGGCCTTTCTTTATGACACGGCACCCCAGGAGCGCTTCTGCAGCGAGCTGTGCGATGCCGTGCGCGAAGCCCACGACAGCGCCGAAATTTTGCGTTTTCTCCTCGCGCATCAGGTCTTTCTGGTGCCGCTGGACGAGCACGGGCATTGGTATCGCTATCACCATTTGTTTTCCGATCTGCTGCGCAGTCGGCCTGTCGCCCAGGCGCTGGTGCCGACCGCGACGTTGCACCTGCGCGCCTGTCGCTGGTTCAACGCCCAGGGATTGCTCGATGAAGCGGTAGAGCAGGCCTTGCGTGCGGGCCATCTCGATGTGGCGGCGAATCTGGTGCAGAACCTCTCCGAAGAACAATTGCTGGCCGAACAGAACGTCGGCATGTTGCTGCGCTGGAAAATGGACCTGCCTGACAGCCTGCTGATCAGCACGCCGCGCCTGATCGTGCTGTACAGCTGGGCGCTGGGGCTGGCCTGTCAGCTCGATGCCGCCGAAGAGTTGTCCAGCCATTTGAGCCGCTTTCTGCCGGCCCCGTCGGCCACGGCGCAGAAATCGATGCTGGCGCAATGGCTGGCGTTGAGCGGGATCATTGCCCGGGGGCGCGGCCATCGCGAGTTGACGCTCAGATATTGCACCGAGGCGCTGGAAAGCCTGCCGGCCAAGCGCTACGGCCAGCGGCTGATGTGCCTGTCGACCTTGTCCAACCTGGCCATTGCCGACGGCGATCTGTGGCGTGCCCGAGGGCTCAATCGCGAATCCCTTGAGCTGGCGCAGCGGGTTGGCAATCCACTGTTCGAAGCCCTGGCCCATTACGACCGTGCCCGCGTGTTGCAGTCTCGTGGCGAAATCCTGCGGGCGCTGGATGAAGTGCATCAGGGCCTGGAGCGTCTGCGCGGTTTGTCACCGCAACGCCTGTACGCGGTGCGTGCACGGCTGACGTTGTATGAAGGTTTTCTACTGGCGATGCGTTTGCAGCCTCAGGCCGCACGCGTCTGCCTGCTGGCCGGGATCGGCGAGGCGCGGGCCTGCCGTGATATCAGTGTGCTGATCGGCCATTGCGTGATCGCCCGGCTCGACGGCAGCATCGGTGAGTTCGCCAAGGCCTTCGCTGAACTGGCCGAGGCCGAGCGCTTGATGCATATCTGGGACGTCCCGCCGATCTACTATCTGGCGATGATTACCCTGGTCAAATGCGAGCTGTGGCTGGCCCAGGGGCGTACTGATCTGGCCGAAGCCTGGCTCGCGCGACTGGGCCAGACCTACACTGGCGAGCGCGCGGCGGCGCCACCGGAGTTTCATCCACAACTGCCATTGCACGTGGAGTTGCAACAGGCACTGCTGGATGTCATCAAGGGGAAACCAATGCTCGCCGAAGGGCGATTGAACGTGTTGCACGAGAACGGCCAGCAGACGGGACGGCAATTGCTCAGTGTGATGGCGTTGACGCAGAAGGTCGCGTTGCTGCTGGCGGGCGGACGCGAGCCGGAAGCGCGCAAGGCTTTGAGCCAGGCGCTGGAATTCGCGGCGGGTGGCGTGTTGCAGCCATTCGACGGATTGGTCAAGGAACACACGGACTGGCTGCGTGGGCAACTGCTGGCTTCACCCGGCCTGGCGGGCCGGCAACTGCTCGAGCATTTGCCGCCGCCGGCGGCGGCCCGGCCGATGCAGGAGTCCACGGTCACCGAGCAGCTCAGCAGCCGCGAACTGGCGGTACTGCGGTTGATTGCTCAGGGATGTTCGAACCAGGAAATCAGCGAGCAGTTGTTCATTTCGCTGCACACGGTAAAAACCCACGCCAGCCACATCAACAGCAAGCTGGGGGTTGAGCGGCGGACGCAGGCAGTGGCGCGGGCCAAAGCGCTGGGCTTGCTGGCCTAGCGGATAAAAAACGCGACCAAAAAAACACCCCGCCTCGGCGGGGTGTTTTCATTTTTCAGCTTCGTTTGTTTCAGACAGCGATGGGATCAGACGATGACGTCGTTCGCACTGAGCGAGTGGACACCCACCAGTTGCACTTCGAAGTATCCACCTTCGTTTGGGCTCATGTTCCCCGACAGGACCTGATCCACGAAACGCAGCTGGCCGAACCCGGTGAACTCATTGGAGCCAATGAACGTCATGTGTTGGAGGCCGAGGGTATTAGGCGAACTGTCAAAGTCGGAGAAATCGATTTTGTCCCCATCCAGTGCGTTGAAATCGGCAATCACGTTGTGCGGGCCGCCCCCAGGCACTCCTGCATTCATGAGGAACAGATTGGTGAAGGCAAAGGAGTCGGCGCCTGTGCCACCGTTGAGCGTGGTGTTGCCCAATCCGCCGTACAGCGTGTCGTTACCGGCGCCACCGTACAGTTTGTCGATACCGTCATAACCCCAGATGACGTTGTTGCCGGCGTTCCCCGTCAGGATGTTATCGAGGTTGTTACCCCATAGCGACAGGTCGGCGCTACCGAGCAGGGTGCCGTCTTCGACGTTGTCTCCGAGTGTGTAGTCGACCGAGGTGCGGACAAGGTCGTGACCTTTATCCGGGGCTTCCAGCACGACATCATTGACGTTATCCACGATATACGTATCGTCGCCGCCCGCGCCGAACATCCGGTCGGCACCGAGTCCACCCGACAGGATATTGTTGCCCTCGTTACCATTCAGGTTGTTGTCCAGCGCATTACCGGTCAGGTTCAGATTGTTTTTGCCAATCATCATGCCGTCTTCGACATTCTCCGAGAGTGTGTAGTCCACACTGGTCCAGACGCTATCATTCCCGCCATCGGCGAGCTCAATGACAACATCGTTGATGTTATCCACGATATAGACATCGCTGCCGCCGCCACCAATCAGGGTGTCAGCGCCAAGCCCGCCATCGATATAGTTGGTGCCAGCGTTACCGGTGATGACGTTGTCCAGTGCGTTGCCTGTGAGCGATCCATCGGCACTGCCAGTCATCGTCAAATCTTCAACGTTGGCGCCGAGGGTATAGCTGAAACTGGTTCTGACCAGATCATGCCCTTCGCCGACCTGCTCGATCACGACATCGTTGATGTTATCCACAACGTAGGTGTCGTTGCCGGCGCCGCCTATCATCGTGTCGGCACCCATGCCGCCGTCGAGGATATTGTTGCCGATGTTTCCGGTCATGCGGTTGTTGACCGCGTTGCCAGTGCCGTTGAGGTTGGCGCTGCCGATCAGGATCAGATTTTCGACGTTGGCGCCGAGGGTGTAGTCGATGCTCGCGAACACGCGGTCAAGTGCGGTCAGCGAGGCGTCGGTTTCGATCACCACATCACCGACGTTGTCGACGTAGTAGGTATCAACGCCGTCGCCACCGATCATGGTGTCGGCGCCGAGGCCACCGTCGAGGGTGTCGTCACCGGCGCCGCCGCTGAGGGTGTTGTTCAAGGCGTTGCCGGTGAGCAAGTTGTTCAGGCTGTTGCCGGTGCCGTTGATGGCGTTGCCGGTCAGCACCAGATTTTCCAGGTTGGCGCCCAGTGTCCAGTCAACCGACGCGCGGACGGTGTCGATTTCGTTCGCCAGGGTGCTAGTCTCGGTGATGATGTCGCCAGCGTTGTCGACGACATAAGTGTCGTTGCCCAAGCCCCCAATCAGCGTGTCGATGCCGGCGCCGCCGTCGAGAATGTTGTCACCAGCGTTACCGGTCATACGGTTACTGACCGCGTTGCCGGTGCCGTTAAGATTGCCATTACCGGTGAGGATCAGGTTCTCGACGTTGGCGCCGAGGGTGTAATCGATGGAGGCGAACACGCGGTCGAGGGCGGTCAGCGAGACATCGGTTTCGATGACCACATCACCGACGTTGTCGACGTAGTAGGTGTCGACGCCGTCGCCGCCGATCATGGTGTCAGCGCCTGCGCCGCCATCAAGGGTGTTGGCCGCCGCGTTGCCGGTCAGCGTGTTGTTCAGCGCGTTGCCGGTGCCGTTGACGGCGTTGCCGGTGAGCACGAGGTTTTCCAGGTTGGCGCCCAGTGTCCAGTCAATCGATGCACGGACGGTGTCGATCTCGTTCGTCAGGGTGCTGGTTTCGGTGACGGTGTCGCCGACGTTGTCGACG